>NZ_JAKTNQ010000009.1 GCF_022760835.1 Thermus altitudinis | reverse complement strand
GGCTCGGACGGAGCCTGCGGGGATAGGTGCTCTAACCTAGAACCGCGAAGCCCTGCTCTTCGGAGCGGGGAGTCGTCACGGAAGAAGGCGATACGAGCCCAGAACCTTAAGGTAGTTGGCCCGCTCAAAGGCTGCCGGCTCCGCCACCTTCTGGTAGCTCATCACCCCCCGCATCTCCGCCACGCTCGCGTACTCCTTCTCCTCCATGAAGGCCTTCAGCTCCTCCAGCACGGTGCGGAAGTGATGGGGGCCCTTTTCCAGGATGGCCGAGGTCATCATCACCACCTGGGCACCGGCCAAAAGCCCCTTCGCCGCCTCCGTCCCCGAATGCACACCCCCCGTCAAGGCCAGCTCTAACCCCACCCGGCCGTATAGAAGCGCAATCCAGTGGATGCGCAGCAAGGCCTCATAGGGGCGGGAGAGGGTCAGGGTAGGCACCACGGAAAGGGTAGCCAGGTCTATATCCGGCTGGTAGAACCGGTTGAAGAGGACCAAGGCCTTGGCCCCTGTACCCTCCACCCTTTTGGCAAAATGGGCGAAGGCGCTGAAGGCATGCCCCACCTTGACCGCCACGGGGATCCGCACGCTTTCCACCACGGCGCGGATGGTATCCAGGTACATGGCCTCCACCTCGGAGGCGGAAAGGCCAGGGTCGGTGGGGATGTAGTACAGGTTGAGCTCTAGGGCGTTGGCCCCGGCCTCCTCCAGGAGCTTGGCGTACTCCACCCATCCCCCCCGGCTGATGCCGTTCAAGCTGGCGATGATGGGGACGGAAACCCGTTCCTTGGCCCGGGAGAGGAGATCCAGATAGCGCTCTGGGGTTAGGCGGTACTCGTGGGCCTTGGGGAAATAGGAGAGGGCCTCGGCATAGCTTTCGTGGCCGTAGTGGAGATAATGGTCCAGCATCTCCTCCTCGAGGGTCACCTGCTCCTCGAACAGGGAGTGCATCACGATGGCCGCCGCCCCTCCATCCTCCAGGCGCAAGAACCCATCCAGCTTTTCCGTGAGGGGCGAGGCGGAAGCCACCAAAGGGTGCTCCAGCTCTAGCCCCAGGTAGGTGGTGCTCAGATCCATACCCCTCCTCCTTCACGTGTTTCCCTGACGGGAAAACACCCTCAGTTTGGCACAACCTCCTTCGCCGCCATGCGGGAAAGCCTCTCCCACCTTTCCCGCACCGCCTCCTCCGCTAGCCTTAAAAAGGCTTCCGCTCCCTCGGGGTGGGTTTGCAGGAGGAGCCGGTAACGGTTTTCCGCATAGAGGTATTCCCGCAAGGGTAGGGTGGGAGGCTTGGAATCCAGGACCAATCCCTGTCCGGGAATGTAGCGGAAAAGCGGCCAGTACCCGGTGCGCTCGGCCAGCCTCTGGTGCTCCATACCCTTGGCCATGTCAATACCGTGGGCGATGCAGTGGCTGTAGGCGATGAGAAGGGCCGGTCCCTTATGGGCCTCGGCCTCGAGGAAGGCCTTCACCGTATGGGCATCGTTCGCCCCCATGGCGATCTGGGCCACGTACACGTGACCGTAGCTCATGGCCATGAAGGCCAGGTCCTTCTTGGGGGTGGGCTTGCCGGCAGCGGCGAACTTGGCCACCGCCCCCAGGCCCGTAGCCTTGGAAGCCTGTCCCCCGGTGTTGGAGTAGACCTCGGTGTCCAGAACCAGGACCTTCACGTTGGCCCCACTGGCCAGCACGTGGTCCAGGCCCCCGTAACCGATATCGTAGGCCCAGCCATCCCCACCCACGATCCAGACCGAGTGGGGGATTAGGGCGTCTGCCACGGCCAAGAGGTCCTGGGCCTTGGGATCATCCAGGGCCTTGAGCTTTTCCCGCAGAAGCGCCACATCCTGCCGCCTCTTTTCCACCTCCTCCGGCCCCACTTCCGCAAGAAGCCTCTCCACCAACTCCTGGCCCAAAACTTGCCGGAAACCCACAAGAAGTTCCCTAGCGTATTCCGCCTTCTTGTCTAGGGCCAGGCGCATGCCAAGCCCAAACTCCGCATTGTCCTCAAAGAGGGAGTTGGCCCAGGCCGGGCCCCGGCCTTCCCGGTTTTTACTCCAGGGGGTGGTGGGAAGGTTCCCCCCGTAAATGGAACTGCATCCGGTGGCGTTGGCGACAATGAGGCGGTCGCCAAAAAGCTGGGAAAGAAGCCTAAGGTAGGGGGTTTCCCCGCACCCTGCGCAAGCCCCAGGGAACTCAAACAAGGGCTCCAGAAGCTGCACATCCTTTACGGTGTGGAGCTTAAGGCTAGCCCTGGGGGTTTCCGGCAAGGAAAGGAAGAAGTCCCAGTGCCGGTTCATAGCCTCCCGCACCTCCAAGCGGGGAGCCAGGTTCAAGGCCTTGCGGCTTGGGTTTTGCTTATCCTTGGCGGGGCAGACCTCCACGCAAAGGGAACACCCGGTGCAGTCGTCAGGGCTGGTGGCCAGGGTAAACTCGCCGCCAAGTTCCTTCCACATGGCCTTGCGGTGGGGGAATCCTTCGGGGGCCAGGGCCAAGGCCATCTCCGGCACCACCTTGGCCCGGATCACCGCATGGGGGCAGACCAGGACACATTTGCCACACTGCACGCACACCTGGGGATCCCAAATGGGAATGAACTCGGCGATCCCCCGCTTCTCATACCGGGCCGTCCCCGTGGGGTAAGTGCCGTCCGCAGGAAAGACGGAAACCGGCAAGGCGTCGCCGAGTCCCAAGGCGATGGGCCCCAGGACATCCCGCACAAAGGCAGGAGGGTGGTCCACCATAGGCGGCACCAGGTCCTTTTCCGAGGTAACCCTGCCGGGAACAGGGAGGGGCTCCACCGCCGCAAAGCCCAGCTCCACCGCCTGGAAGTTCCGCTCCAGCACCGACCTGCCCCGCTTCCCGTAGCTCTTTTCTATGCCCCTCTTGATGCGGGCCTTGGCCTCCTCCTCGGGCAAAACCCCGGAAAGCCTAAAGAAGGCGGCCTGCATGATGGTGTTGATGCGCCCAGGAAGGCCCACCCGCCTGGCCAGCTCGTAGGCGTTGACCACATAGACCTTGAGGTTCTTCCTGAGGATCTCCTCCTGGACAGGCCTGGGCAGACGGTCCCAGACCTCTTCCTTGGGGTAGGGGCTGTTGATGAGAACCGTGGCCCCCTCCTCTGCCACCCCCAGCATGGGAAGGCGCTCCAAGAAGCTCCATTGGTGAATGCCCACAAAGTTAGCCCTCTGCACCAGGTAAGGCTTGTTCAAGGGGTTTGGGCCAAAGCGCAGGTGGCTTACGGTGCGGGAGCCGGACTTTTTGGAGTCGTAGACGAAGTACCCCTGGGCGTAAAGGGGGGTCTCCTCCCCGATGATCTTGATGGTGTTCTTGTTGGCGCTCACGGTCCCGTCGGCCCCCAGGGCGAAGAAGACCGCCCGCACCGAGGCTGGGTCCTCAAAGTCCACCTCGGGGTAGGAAAGGCTCGTGCCCGTAAGGTCGTCCACGATCCCCACGGTGAAGCCGTGCCGGGGCCTCTCCCTCTTCAGCTCCTCAAAAACCCCCAGGGCCATGGCCGGGGTGAACTCCTTGGAGGAAAGTCCGTACCTCCCTCCCACCAGCAGAGGAACCTCCCCACCCCGTAGGGCAAAGGCCGCCGCCACTTCCTGGAAAAGGGGCTCCCCCACAGCCCCGGGCTCCTTGCCCCGGTCCAGGACCGCCACCTTGCGCACAGTTTTAGGAAAGGCCGCAAGGAAAGCCTCCGTATGGAAAGGGCGGTAAAGGCGCACCCGCACCATCCCCACCCTTTCCCCTTGCTTCAGCAGGTGCTCCACCGCCTCTTCCACCGCCAGGGAGGCCGAGCCCATGACCACCACCACCCGCTCGGCCTCCGGGTGGCCCACGTACTCGTAAGGGGCATAGCGGCGCCCGGTAACCTGGGCAAAATGCTCCATGGTTTCGGCCACCACCTGGGGCAGGCGCAGGTAGTAGCGGTTGATGGCTTCCCGGTTTTGGAAGTAGTGGTCGGGGTTTTGCGCGGTACCCCGGATCACGGGATTCTCCGGGGTGAGGGCCCGTTGGCGGTAGGCCTCGAGGGCCCCAAAGGGGAAAAGGGCCTTAAGCTCCCGGTCGGAAAGGGGCAGGATCTTCTGCACCTCATGGGAGGTGCGGAAACCATCCATGGCGTGAAGTACCGGGAGGCTTGCCTTCAGGGCGGTGATGTGGGCCATGGCCGCCAGGTCCTGGGCCGCCTGGACGGAATCCGAAATCAACATGGGCCACCCCGTGGCCCTTACCGCATACACGTCCTGGTGGTCGCCAAAGATGGAAAGGGCATGGGTGGCCAGGGCCCGGGCGGCCACATGGATGACGCCGGGAAGGGCCTGCCCGGCGATCTTGTACATGTCGGGAATCATGAGGAGCAAGCCCTGGCTGGCGGTGAAGGTGGTGGCCAAAACCCCTTGCTGCAGGGCCCCGTGAAGGGCCCCTGCCGCCCCGCCCTCGGACTGCATCTCCACCACCCGGGGCACGAGCCCAAATAGGTTAGGTTCCCCCTTGGCTGCCCACTCGTCGCAAAGCTCCGCCATGGGGCTTGCCGGGGTGATGGGGTAAATGGCGATCACCTCGCTCAAACGGTAGGCTACCCGGGCCACCGCCTCGTTCCCGTCCACGGTAATGGGACGCATAGGCTCCACCTCTTCCCCACCATAGCGCCCCTTGGGGTGAGGAATGTCCCACCCCTCCCGGTGTACCCTAGGAGCATGCCCATCCGGTATGCCTTGGTGGCTCTCTTCCTCCTGGCCGCCTTACTTTTGGAAGCCTACCGGCCCCTATTTTTGCTGCTTTCTGGGCTGGCCCTCCTTCTTGGCAGGCCCAAAAGCTGCCCCCGGCCTTGACGGAACCCCTTCGGGAGGAAAGACTTGAGGGCGTGAGTGCCTTTGAGGAAAACCTAGAAAAGTTGGCCCATCTGGCGGTCCGGGTAGGGCTGAACCTTCAGCCGGGGCAGGAGGTTATCGCCACCGCCCCCATTGAGGCCGTGGATTTTGTCCGCCTCTTGGCGGAAAAAGCTTACCAGCACGGAGCAAGCCTCTTCACGGTCATCTACGGGGACAACGTGCTTTCCCGCAAGCGCCTTTCCCTGGCGCCAGAGGAAGGCTTGGACACGGCCCCGGGTTGGCTCTATGAGGGCATGGCCAAGGCCTTCCGCAAGGGGGCTGCCCGGCTGGCGGTTTCCGGCAACGACCCCAAGGCCCTCGAAGGCCTTCCCCCAGAGCGCATAGGCCGGGCCCAGCAGGCGCAAAGCCGGGCCTACAAGCCGGCCCTCGAGGCCATAAGCGAGTTCGTCACCAACTGGACCATCGTGCCCTTCGCTCACCCTGGCTGGGCCAAGGCGGTCTTTCGCCAGCTACCCGAGGAGGAGGCGGTCGCCCAACTTTGGCAGGCCATCTTCCAGGCCACCCGCGCGGATACCCCAGACCCCGTGGCCGCCTGGGAAGCCCATAACCGCTCCTTGCACCAGAAGGTGGCTTACCTGAACGAAAGGCGTTTCTCCGCTATCCACTTCCGAGGCCCAGGAACCGACTTGGTGGTGGGCTTGGCGGAAGGGCACCTCTGGCAAGGAGGGGCCACCCCCACCCAGAAGGGGCTTCTCTGCAATCCCAACCTACCCACGGAGGAGGTCTTCACCGCACCCCACCGGGAACGGGTGGAAGGGGTCGTGCGGGCCAGCCGCCCCTTGGCCTTGGGAGGGCAGCTGGTGGAGGGCATCTGGGCCCGCTTTGAGGGGGGGTATGCCGTAGAAGTGGGGGCGGAAAAGGGACAGGAGGTTCTCCTTAAGGCCCTCTCCACCGATGAAGGCGCCCGGCGCCTGGGAGAAGTGGCCCTGGTGGCCGCCGACAACCCCATCGCCAGAACGGGCCTGGTTTTCTTTGACACCCTCTTTGACGAAAACGCCGCCAGCCACATTGCTTTTGGCCAAGCCTATGCCGAGAACCTGGAGGGCCGCCCCACAGGGGAGGAACTCCTTAGGCGCGGGGGTAACCAAAGCCTGGTGCACATTGACTGGATGATCGGCTCGGAGGAGATGGACGTGGATGGGCTCCTAGAGGATGGTACCCGCATTCCCCTGATGCGCAAAGGGCTTTGGGTGGTCTAGGGCGGGTTGACCTGGTGGGAGAGGCTCTAGCCCTCTTTTCCAGCGCACTTTATGTGCGTTTCTTCACGATACAAGTCGCTTGTGCTTTTCCTCCCCTCTAAACAAAGGACAAGGCCTCCCTAAACCAGCCCACCAGGTCCTCCGCACCCTCCAACCCCACGGAAACCCTTACCAGGCCCGGCGTAACCCCCGCCTGTAGCCGGCCCTCCTCGGACAGGCGGCTATGGGTGGTGGTCCACGGGTGAACCAGAAGGGTGCGGGCATCCCCCAGGTTAGCGGCCTTGGGCAAGGGAATGGCCCCTAAAAAGCGGCCTGCCGCCTCCTGGCTTCCCAGGTCCAGGGTGAGCATGGGCCCCCCCGAGGCCAGGTACTTCCGGGCCATGGGGTAGGCTGGGTCTTGGGGCAAGCCAGGGTAACGAAGGGCTTGGATCTTGGGATGGCCCCTAAGAGCCTCCGCCAGATACAGGGCCGTTTCGCTCATCCGCTTTACCCTGAGGGCTACGGTCTCCAGGCCCTGGAAGAGAAGGTAGGCGTTGAAGGGGGATAGGGCCATACCCATAAGGGAAAGCCCCAGGGTGCGCACCCTTTCCGGGTAGCACCTAGGCCCCAACGCCTCCCAGGGCACCTGGCCCCGGGCATCGGGCTCTAGAAACTGGGGGTAGTGCTGCCAGATCCCCGTCTCCCGCACCAAAACCGCCCCCCCCAGCACCGAGCCGTGGCCGCTCGCCCACTTGGTGAGGCTTTGTACCACCACGTGGGCCCCCCACCTTAGGGGCTTGGCCAGCGCCCCCGCGGCCCCGAAGGTGTTGTCCACCACCAAGGCGATCCCCTTCTCCTCGGCCACGGAGGCCAGGCCCTCGAGGTCCGGCACCATCAGGGCAGGATTGGCCATGGTCTCCACGAAGATGGCCCGGGTACCCTCGGTAAGGGCCTCGCGAACCCGGTGGGGCTCGGGCTCCACGTAACGCACCCGTATCCCCCAAGGGGCCAAAACCTGCTGGAAAAGGCCGATGGTCTGGCCGAAAAGCCCCTTGGCCGCCACCACTTCATCCCCTGGGCGGAGCAGCGCCATTAGGGCAGCGAAGGTGGCCGCCTGCCCCGAGGCAAAAACCACCGCCTCCATGGCTCCCTCAAGGGCCTTAAGCCTATCCTCCAAGGCCTTAGCCGTGGGGTCCTTCTGCCGGGCATAAACGTAGCCCTCCCCAGTGGCAAAGCGCTTTGCCCCCTCCTCCAGGGTCCTAAAGCCGTAGGCGGCCACGGCGTAGATGGGAAGCCCCACCGCTCCATGGGGGTCCTCGGGTAGCCCCGCGAGCACCGCCAAGGTGTCGTAGTTCATGCCCCTAAGTTTAGCCTTTCCCTAGGCTTCGCTGGCTTGTAAAACCCTTTCGGCAAGTCGCTCCCCGGCCTCCAGAAGCGGATGGAACACCACATCCACCCCCGCCTGCAAAAGCCGGGCGTCCTCCTCCTTGGCGTAACTCACCGCCCCCACCACGCCCGCAAAGCCTTTGGCCCGCAGGGCCCTGGTGGCCTGGAGGCGGGCCTCGAGGTCGGGGAGCGCTAGCACGACCCCCTTAACCCCCCTCAGGTCCAGCCCCTCCCAAAGGGCCTGGTCCTCGGCATCCCCATAGAGCACCCGCCGGCCCTTGGAACTGTGGTACTCCACCTTGGCCGGGTCGCTATCCAAACCCAAGACCCTCTCCCCTTTCTCCGCCAGGAAGCGGTAGGCCGCTGTCCCCGTCCGCCCCATGCCCACCACCAGCCACCTGGCCCCCAAGGCCCCTTGCGGCTCCTCGTCAGGGTGTAGCCCGGGCCGTTCCCACCCTTTAAGCCAAGGCTTCCACCTTTCATAAAGGAGGTGGGCTTTCTGGACCATCGGGGCTCCCAAGAGGAAAGAGCCCCCCACGGCTAGGGCCACGGCCCCTACGCCCTGGGGCGTCATCTGCCCTAGCCCTTGCAGCACCCCCGCCACCACCAGGCCAAACTCCGAGTAGGTGCCCAGGCCTACCCCCACCAGAAAAGCCGTGCGGGCCCTAAAGCCTTGGCGGACCAGGGGTAGGAAGAGAAAAACCGGCTTGAGCAATAGGAGGAGCAAAAGCAAAAGCCCCACAAAAACCCCATCGGGACCTACCGCCATTCCCGCCCTAAGGAAGAAGGCCACCAAAAATGTCTCCCTCAGCGCCCAGAGCCTTTCCACCACCTCCCCTACCCCCGGGTAGCGGGACAACCCCAAGCCCATAAAAAGAGCCCCCAAAGCCTCCGGGGCCTGAAGGAAACGGGCCAGCTCCGCCCCCAAAAGGGCCAGCCCCACACCCAGAAGGAGCTTAAGCTCAGCGTTTTGGGCCAGGTGAAACAAGCGGACCAGTAGCGGTCGCAACAAAGGAAGGGCCAAGACGGAAAACCCCAACGGCCCTACCCCTTGGAACCCCGCAAGGATGAGGAGGGCCAGCGATACCACATCCAAAAAAACCGAGATCCCCAGGGCCAGCTGCCCGTGCAAGGCGGAAAGCTCCCCCTTGCCCTGAAGCACCCGGGCCAGAAGCACGGTGCTGGGATTGAGAAGGGCCACGGCCAACACCAGTAGGGACAAGAGGTTCTGCGCCAGACCCAGGATGTAGAGGGCGGCCAGGAAAACCGGAAGCAAGAGGAGCTGAAAAACCCCGGTGACCCAAACTTCCCGGCGCACCAGGCGTTCTAAGCGCAGGCCGAGACCCACGGTGAAAAGCAAGAGGTAGACTCCAAGGTCTGCAAAAAAGTCCAAAAGGGGATCACCGGCCACGCCCAAAAGCCTCAAAGCCATCCCTACACCCAGGTAGCCCAAAAACGCGGGCAACCCCAGGCGCACCAAGAGCACCCCGGAAAAGTAGGCCAAAAGCAAAACGCCGGGCACCAGAAACCCCCTATACGAAAAAGGAGGGCCATAAGCCCCTCCCTTTCCCCAGTATACGTAAACCCCAAGGCTTACCGATTCCGGGGCTAGATAAACCCCCGTATAGCCCTGGGGAAGGATCTGCCGGTGGGCCCTCACCCAAGGCCGTGCCTTATACCCTTGACATGATGAAACTCATACCGCACCATAAAGGGCATGAGCTGCTGCGTGGATCGCCGAAAGGTGGTCAAGGGCCTTTCCGGCTTGGCCCTCCTGGGCTCCGGTATGGGACAGAGGGGCAGGAAGCGGATTAAGCTGGCCTTTTGCTCCCAGCTCCTCTGCATCATCCCTTATGAGGTGGCTGCCAGAAGGGGGTACTTCCAAGAAGAGGGCCTCGAGGTGGAGCTGGTCTACGCCCGGGGGGGAAGCCAGGCCCTCCAGTTTCTGGTAGGCCGGGCCGTGGACTATGCCGCCACCAGCCTGGATGCCGCCCTCCAGGCCTACCAGCAAGGTGCCCCCATCCTGCGCTTCGCCTCCACGGGGAGGTTACCCCTGTTCGCCCTGGCCTCGAGCCCCAAGGCACCGGGCATCCGGGGGATCAAAGACCTGGAGGGGCGCACCGTGGGGGTGTCCGCCCTGGGCAACGCGGACCATGTGCTCCTGGTCTACCTGTTGAAAAAAGCTGGGCTGGACCCCAAGCGGGTGCAGTACGCCACCCTGGGCCCCAACCTCTATGAGGCCTTAAAGGCCGGCCACGTGGAGGCCGGGATGATCCAAGAACCGGCCCTTTCCCTACTCAAGGAGGCGGGAGGGCGCGAGCTGGTGAACCTCATGGACCTGAAGCAGGCCACCGCCTTCCTGGGAGGCCCCTACGAGTTCATGGGGGTGGCTATCCGGCGGGAGGAAAGGCCAGCCCGCCTCGAGGAGATGCGGGCCATGGCCAGGGCCCTAGAAAAAGCTCTGCGCTTCATCCGGGCAGCGGAGGCCCGCCTCATCGCCGACACCTTGCCCAAAGCCCTCATCGCCGGTGGGGACGAGGTACGGTTCAAGGCCATCATTGAGCGCTACCGCAAGGACCTCTATCCCTTAGGGGTGCGCATAGACCTCGAGGCCGCCCGCCGGGTGGCGGAGAGCCAGATGGAAGCCGGCCTCCTCCCACCCGGTTTCCAAGTGGAAAGGCTTCTGGACCTGGAGGTCCTGGGTGGTGCTTGAGGTACAAGGGCTCCATCTGGGTTACGGACCCATCCCCGTCCTGGAAGGGGTGGACCTTCAGGTGGAGGAGGGGGAGTTCGTAAGCCTAGTGGGACCTTCAGGGAGTGGCAAAAGCACCCTGCTCCGGGCCATTGCTGGCCTCCTCACCCCGCAAAGGGGAGGGATCCAAAGAGCCTGCCCCCAGGAAGAGGTAGGCTTCCTCTTCCAGGAGGATGCCCTTCTCCCTTGGCGCACCGCCCTGGATAACGTAGCCCTGGGCTTGAGAATCCGGGGCTGGCCCAGGGAGAGGGCCCGGAAGGAGGCCGAGGCCTGGCTGGAGCGCCTTGGCCTAAGCGGGTTAGGCCACCGGTTCCCCCACCAGCTTTCGGGAGGGCAGCGCAAACGGGTGGCCCTGGCCCAGGTGCTTGCCCTGAAGCCTAGGCTGCTTCTCATGGACGAGCCCTTCGCCAGCCTGGATGCCATTTTGCGCACCCAGGTGACCCAGGACCTCCTCAGCCTGGTGGAGGAAGAGGGCATCGCTGTGCTCCTGGTGACCCACGACCTGGAAGAGGCCATCAGCCTGGCCGATCGGGTCTGCCTCCTTTCCCAAGGGCCTAGGGCTAGGATCATCCAAGAGCACCGCATCCCCTTTTCCCGTCCCCGGGACCCGGTGAGGGTGAAGGCCGACCCCCGGTTTGGCCTCTACCTGCAAAGCCTTTGGCAGGAGCTCAAGGAGGCTTCGCGATGCGCCGTAACCTAGGCCTAATGGCCCTTCTCATCCTGTGGGAAGCCCTCTCGGCCCTTGGCCTCCTTAACCCCCTTTACGCCCCTCCTCCTTCCCAGGTGCTCCTGACCCTCATGGGCCTTTTCCGGGAAGGGGAGATCTGGCCCCACCTCCAAGCCACCTTCACCGCAGCCCTATTGGGTCTGGGAACCGGCATCCTCCTCGGGGGAATCCTGGGCCTTTTGGCCGCCTTCAGCCCCCTGGTCGCGGATCTCTTGGAGCCGGTGATGCTCCTCCTCAATGCCATACCCCGGGTCATCCTCGCCCCCCTCTTCGTCATTTGGCTGGGCATTGGCCTGGCCTCCAAAGTAGCCCTCAGCCTGGTCTTGGTGGCCGTCCTCATCTTCTTCGCGGTCTACAGCGGGGTGAAGCAGGTGGACCCCAGGCTGGTGGAGAGGATCCGCACGCTGGGAGGAGGCCGCTACTGGCTCCTAAGAGAGGTCTACCTCCCCTCCATCACCGCCTGGGTCCTCTCCTCCTTAAAAGTGGCCGTGGGTTTTGCCTTTACCGGGGCGGTGGTAGGGGAGTTCGTGGCGGCAAGCCGGGGCCTGGGCTATCTCCTCTCCTTCGCCCAGAGCACCTATAACGCTAGGCTCAGCCTAGCCCTGATCGCGCTCATCGTGGCCTTCGTGCTCCTCCTCTTCTTCCTCTTTAACCGCCTCGAGGCCAAGCTCCTTCGCTGGCGTGGCCAAACCTCCCCCACCCCGGGCTAACGCACCAGGAGCACGGGGCAAGGAGCCTCCGCCACCACCTTCTGGCTTTGGCTACCCAGGAAGAGGCTCCCGATGGCCCCCAGGCCCCGGGTACCCATGACGATGAGGTCGGCCTTCTCCCCCATGGCGGCCTCCAGGATGGCCTCCGCCGGCCGGCCCTCCAGGAGAAGGGCATCCTCCCTGGGCACACCGGTTAGCTCCAAGGCTTCGGCCAAGACTTTTTCCGCCCGCTCCAGGCGCCTTTTCAAGGCCTCCTCAAAAAAGGGCTCGCCCAGGTAGTCGGGCACGGGTTCATACACGTGCACCACCACCAGCCTGGCCCCGTGGGCCTGGGCCTCCGCCTTAGCCACCTCCGCCGCCCGCCGGGCATGGTCCGAGCCGTCGTAGGCCAAGAGGATGGTCTTGAACATGCCCTAAGCTTATCAAGCCTGGGCCCTTTTTTCCGAAGGAATCTCCACCTTGCGGCCGCAACGGCAGGTGTCCCCCTCAATCCGGAACAGGGTACCGTCCGCCTTGGGATACAGCCAAAGGGTGCCGCAATCGGGGCAGCGTACCTCCGCCACCAGGGAGCGGATCTCCTCGGGGGAAAAGCGGTAGACCTCCCCGCACCAGTGGCAGACCACCTCCGCTCCCCCGTCCTTCACGATCATGTCCTCCCGCTCCTCCGGGGTGAAGAAGACCAGGGCCTCCAGGGCCTTCTCCCGGCTGCAGCGGCACTGGAAGCGGGCGGGGATCTCATTTAAGGGGTAGCCCAGGGCCCTAAGGTCCGTGCGGGCAAACCCCAAGCCCGAAAGGAGCCTTTCCAAGGCGGCCTCCAGGCCCTCCTGCAAGAGGGGCGTGATGCCCTTGATGCCTGAGAGGTTGGCCTCGAGGCGGGATAGCACCTCCTCGGGGGTGTCCGGCATCACCTGGATGGCCACACCCCCCGCCACCTCCACCTCCCCCTCCCCCTTAACCCGCACCCCCAGGAGGATGGCCGAGGGAATCTGCTCCGACTGCCAGAGGTAGTGGGCCAGGTCCTCGGCGATCTCCCCAGAAACCAAGGGCACCGTGCTGGTGTAGACCTCCCCATTGGGCAGGCTCCGGTCCACCCGCAAGACCCCGGCGCCCACCAGCTCCCCCACGTTCAGCTTGCCGTCCTCCCGCAAGGGCACCTCCGCCTGGGGGTTCTTGACGTAGCCCCGCACCTGCCCAAAGGCGTCCGCCTCCGCCAGAAGCCCGCCCAAGGGCCCCGTGCCCTCTATGCGCAAGGTAAGCCTTTCCTTGGGGGTTTTGAGGAGAAGCTGGGCCAAGAGCAAGGCCCCCGTGAGGGCCCGCCCTAAGGCGGCGGTGGCGGTGGGGGAAAGCCCATGGCGGCGCCGGGCCTCCTCCACCACGTCCCCCGTGTCCGCCGCCACCACCCTAAGCTGCCCCTCCCCTGCCAACCCCCTCAGAATCCGTCCCATACCCCGCCATTATGCCACGGGCCTATAATGGCCCACATGGGCCTTCGCATCTACGACACCTTGCAACGGGCCAAGGTGGACTTCACCCCCGCCGTCCCGGGGCACGTGGGCATCTACGTGTGCGGCCCCACCGTGTACTCGGACCCCCACTTGGGCCATGCTCGAGGCCCCATCGTCTACGATGTGCTCCGTCGCTATCTTCTCCATCAGGGCTACAAGGTGCGCTTCGTCTCCAACATCACCGACGTGGGCCACCTCACCGACGACGCCGACCAAGGAGAGGACAAGATTGTGCGCCGGGCCAAGCTGGAGCGGCTTGAGCCCATGGAGGTGGCGGAGAAATACACCTGGAGCTACTTTGACGCCATGGCCGCCCTTAATGTCCTGCGGCCTTCCATCGCCCCCCGGGCCAGTGGCCACATACCGGAACAGATTGAGCTTACGGAAAGGCTTTTGCACCTTGGCTTCGCCTACGAACGTAAAGGAAGCGTCTACTTCCGGGTAAGGGCCTTCCCCCAGTATGGGAAACTATCGGGAAAGCGCCTGGAAGAACTCCGGGCAGGGGCGAGGGTGGAGGTGCGGGAGGAGAAGGAGGATCCCCTAGACTTCGCCCTTTGGAAGGCCGCCGAACCCGGCCACCTGATGCGCTGGAAAAGCCCCTGGGGGGAAGGGTACCCTGGCTGGCACATAGAGTGCACCGCCATGAGCCTCAAGTACCTGGGGGAGGGGTTTGACATCCACGCGGGGGGCATAGACCTGCAGTTTCCCCACCACGAGTGCGAGATCGCCCAGGCGGAGGCGGCGGGCTACCGTTTCGCCCGCCACTGGATGCACCACAACCACGTGCTCCTGGAAGGGGAAAAGATGGCCAAGAGCACCGGGAACCTGGTCCTCCTCCATGACCTCTTAAAGGCCCACGAGCCCATGGCCTTGCGCTTTTACCTCCTGCAGACCCACTACCGTAGCCCCATGGACTTCACCTTTGAGGGCCTCGAGGCGGCCAAGCGGGGCTATGCCCGCCTCCTCCACGCCTACCGCGAGGTGCGGTCCAGGGTCCCCACGGCGGCCCCCGGCGCCACCCCGGAGCTGGAAAGGGCCCTTGACGCCCTGGAGAAGGATTTTCTCGCCGCCATAGAGGACGACCTCGGCACCCCGGAGGCCCTGGCCGCCTTTTTCACCTTCCTCCCTGAGCTGCATAGGCTCCTCCCGGAGGCCAAAGGGGACACCTTAAGGCACACCGCCCAGGTCTTCCATACCCTGGGAGAAGGCATCTTGGGCCTCTTCCCCGAAAGGGTTCTGGAGGAGAAGGTATCAGGTCCCCTACTGGAAGGCCTCATCGCCCTGCTTCTGGAGCTAAGGGAGGAGGCCCGGCGGGCCAAGGATTACGCCAAAAGCGACCTGATCCGGGAAAGGCTCAAAGCCCTCGGGGTGGTCGTGGAGGACACCAAGGAGGGCCCCAAGTGGCGGCTGGCCCTGGAATAGCTCACCAAATGTCTTTGACGGAGGCTTCGGCCAGCGGTGAAAGCCCAGGGTCTCCAAGGGCCCAGTGGAGAAACGCATGGGTATCCAGTAGAAACCTCGCCTTTCAAAGGCGAGCAGGGGCTCCTCCGGCAAAGGGGCATCAAAGTCCTCCGCTAGCCAGACCGTGCCCTTGGCGGTGCCCGGCTGGCCCCCCTGGGGCCACGGGCTTGCCCTCCGCATGAGGACCACCTCTCCCCCCGCCTCCACCAAGGCTAAAAGGCGGGAAAGGTACGTTTTGGCCTGGTGGACGGTCACCTGGACCGGCATGCCCTTAACTTAGACAAGCCCAATAAGGTCCCCTGCCGGGGCTAGACCCCGGCAGGGAAAGGCCCTTTGCCCCTAACGGGGGATGGGGTAACCTTCGGCCTCGAGGACCCTCCCCGCCACCTCCCGCCGCAGGGCCACCAGGTCCACGGGCTCGTGCTTGGTAAGCCTACGGGCCGCGGAGTAGACCACGCGGGCCTCGTCCCCCTCCACCAGCCGGGGCAGGACGGAAAGCGCCCCCGCCTGGGCCCGGTCCAGGGCCTGGAGGAGGTAGAGCTGGGCCATGGTCACGGCGATGCCCCCAAGCCGACGGGCCCTCAGGAGGGCGCTTTCTGCCGCATAGGCATCAATGAGGACGTCGGCTACCGTCCCCAAGACCTCCTGCTCCTCCTCCAACTTCTCTCCGTACTTCTGGGCCGCCAAACCCGCCACCATGAGGGCCAGCTTCTTAAGCCCTGCCACCTGGTGAAGTTCCGGATCCTCAGGCTCCGCAAAGCTGGGCTCAAGAAGCTCCTTCTGCAGCCTCATGGCCGCCTGGAAGAGGGGGAGCTGCCCCTTAAGGGCCCTTCTCAGGAGCATGCCGGGAATGAGGAGGCGGTTGATCTCGTTGGTACCCTCAAAGATGCGGTTGATGCGGGCGTCGCGGTAGGCCCTCTCAATGGGGTACTCCTGGGAGTACCCGTAGCCGCCGTGGATCTGCACCCCCTCGTCCACCACGTAGTCCAGCACCTCGGAGCCCAGAACCTTGATGATGCTGGCCTCCACCGCATATTCCTCTATCCCGGCCATCACCGCCTCCGCCCCCTTCTTGCCCAGGAGAGCCTCGTCAATGAGGCCCACGGTGCGGTAAACGGCGCTTTCGGCGGCGTAAATGCGGCTGGCCATCTCCCCAAGCTTCGCCTGGATCAGGCCAAAGCTCCCGATGGGCCGGCCAAACTGGTGCCGTTCCTTAGCGTATTTGGCGGAAAGCTCCAGGGCCCTCTTGGCCCCACCCACCGCCCCGGCCCCCAGCTTGTAGCGGCCCACGTTGAGGACGTTGAAGGCGATCTTATGGCCCTTGCCGATCTCCCCCAGGACGTTTTCCACCGGGACCTTGGCGTCCTCGAGGATCACCTGCCGGGTGCTGGAGGCCTTGATGCCCATCTTCTTCTCTTCGGGCCCGAAGGAAAGCCCCGGGGTATCCCGCTCCACCAAGAAGGCGGTGAAGTGCTCCCCGTCCACCTTGGCGAAGACGGTGAAGAGCTGGGCGAAGCCCGCGTTGGAGATCCACTGCTTCACCCCGTTCAGGAGGTAGTACTTGCCATCCTGGGAAAGGGTGGCCCGGGTCTTGGCGGCCAAGGCGTCGGAGCCCGAGCCCGGCTCCGTAAGGCAGTAGGCGGCGATCCACTCCCCACTTGCCAGCTTGGGAAGGTATTTCCGCTTCTGCTCCTCGGTGCCGAAGTAGACCAGGGGCAGGGTACCGATGGAGGTATGGGCCCCGTAGGTGACGGAAAAGCCCCCGCTTCCCGAAAGCTCCTCCGCCACCACCGTGGAGATCACCTTGGGCAGGTCCAGCCCCCCGTACTCCTCGGGCACCTCAATGCCTAGAAGCCCCAGCTCGCCCGCCTTGCGCATAAGGGGCACGTTGAGGGAAAGCTCCCCGTGCTCCATGCGCTCCAGAAGGGGCAGCACCTCCCTTTCCACGAAGGTGCGGGTGGTGCGGGCGATCTCCTTCACGCTCTCGTCAAAGTCCTCGGGGGTGTAAAGGCGCTCCGGAGTCTCCAAGAGCCAACCCCCACCCCTTTGCCACAGCTTCCTCTCCTCGGTCATGGCTCCCTCCTAAGCAGGATAGACTTCAAAGACCCCAGCGGCTCCCATGCCACCGCCAATGCACATGGTCACCAGGCCATACCCTCCGCCCCGCTTCCCCAGCTCGGCGATGAGCTGGGCGGTGAGCTTGGCCCCGGTGGCCCCTAAGGGGTGGCCCAGGGCGATGGCCCCGCCGTTCACGTTGGTCCTCTCCTCTGGCATTTCCAGGGTGCGCATCACCGCCAGCACCTGGGCGGCAAAGGCCTCGTTGAACTCAATGAGGTGAATCTGGTCCAGGGAAAGGCCCGCCCGCTTCAGGGCCTTGGGCACCGCCTTGATGGGGCCTATCCCCATCACATCGGGCTCCACCCCGGCTACGGCAAAGCTGAGGAAACGGGCCAGGGGCTTGAGGCCCAAGTCCTCCGCCTTCTCCCGGCTCATGACCACCACCGCCGCGGCCCCGTCGGAATAGGGGCTGGCATTGCCCGCGGTCACGGTGCCACCCTTCTTGAAGGCAGGCCGCAACTTGGCCAAGGCCTCCAGGGAGGTCTCGGGCCGCACGGTCTCGTCCCGCTCAAAGAGGGTTTCCTCCACCACCTTCTTGGTGCCTTGGTAGCGCACCCGGGGTACGCGGATGGGCACCACCTCGGTAAACCGCCCCTCCGCCCAGGCCTGGGCCGCCCTTTGGTGGCTACGCAACGCCCAGCGGTCCTGGTCCTCCCGGCTGATGCCAAAGCGCTCCGCCACCCTCTCGGCGGTAAAGCCCATGCCGATATAGGTGGAGTAGCCCTCGGGGGTCCACTCCGTGGGGGTGAGGTCGGGGTGCAGGCGGGTGTGGTAGCCCGACATGGGCACCTGGCTCATCATCTCCACGCCCCCGGCCAGTACCGCATCCGCCATTCCGGTCATCACCGCCTGGGCGGCCATGGCGATGGTCTGCAGACCGCTGGAGCAAAAGCGGTTGATCGTAGCCCCCGCCACCTCCACGGGAAAGCCCGCCCTTAGGAGGGCCAGCCGAGCAACGTTCAACCCCTGGGCCGCCTCGGGCATGGCGCAACCCCAGAGGACATCCTCCAGCTCCTTGGGATCCAGCCCCACCCGCTCCAGGGCCGAGCGCATCACCTGGGCGGACAGGTCCACGGGGTGCAGGGTGGCCAAGGCCCCGTCCTTCTTGCCCCGGGCCACGGGGCTCCGCACTGCGCTTACAATCACCGCTTCCCGCATGGTTTCACCTCTTCAATTCCTCAGGGGTTTACCCGTCTTAAGGGTGTAGGCGATCCGCTCCTGGGTTTTGCGGGTCCCGAGGAGGTTCAAGAAGGCCTCCCGCTCCAGGTCCAGAAGGTCCCATTCGGAAATCTCCCTCGCAGGACCCTCCCCACCCGAAAGCACCTTAGCGATCTCCAGGCCGATCTTCAGGTCATGGTCGGAGATCTCCCCTGCCTCCCGGAAGGCCCAGACCGCATAGCGCAGGTTGCCCAAGGCCTCGCTCCCCAAAACCCGGATCCTGGGAGGCAGGGGGGGACGGTAGTCCGTGGCCAGCTCCAAGACCCGCCTCTTGGCATCGGCGATGAGGAAGTCCCGGTTCATGCTGATCCGGTCCCGGTCCCTCAGGAAGCCCATTTTGCGGGCCTCGAGGGCACTGGTGGAGGTCTTGGCCAAGGCGATGAGGTTGAAGGCCCGCTTCACCCCCTCAAAGGGATCGGCCTCCTCGTAGGGGGCAAGCTCCTGGGTGAAGCGGAGGAGCATCTCCTTGGTGCCGCCCCCCGCAGGCAGGAGCCCCACCCCAGCCTCCACCAAGCCCATGTACAGCTCGGCATGGGCCTGCACGCTATCGGCATGCAAGGTGAACTCCGCCCCGCCGCCCAAGGTGAGGCCAAAGGGCGCCACCACCACGGGGAAAGGGCTATAGCGCAAGGACATGGAAGCCTTCTGGAACTGCCGCACCGCCAGGGAGAGCTCGTCCCAGTCCCCCTCCTGGGCCAAGGAGAGGATCAAGGCCAGGTTGGCCCCGGCGGAGAAGGCCCTAGGGTCTTCGTTGCCCATCACCAGGCCCACATAGCCCTTCTCCTCCACGTACTCCAGGCTCTTCTGGAGCATGCGGATCACGCCCTCCCCGATGGCGTTCATCTTGGTGCGGAACTCCAAAAGGGCGACCCCGTCCCCCAGGTCCAAAAGGGCGGCTTCCTTGCTTTCCAGCAGGGTCTTACCCTCGGACCTGAGGGCTTTTAGGGAAATAACCCCCTCTCGCTTGGGCAGGGGGTGGTAGGTTCCATCAAAGCCCAGGTAGGTGCCGCTACGGTAAAAGCTCCCCTGGGCCTTCCCAAGAAGCTCCGGCTCGGGAAGGGCATGTTCAGCAAAAAGGTGCCTTAGCCCCTCGAGGCCCAGGGCATCCATGTTCTTAAAGGGCCCCTCTTCCCAGCCAAACCCCCACTCCAGGGCCTGGTCCACGGACACCAGGTCGTAGGCGATCTCGGGAGCCTTCTCCAGGGTATAGTGGGCCGTACGCGCGAAAAGCTCCCTCATGAAAGCCCCGTATTTGCCGGGAAGCTCCAGAACCTTGGGAAGCCTCTCCGCCAAGGGTAGGTCCCGCAAGGCCCTAAGCTCGGGCAGTTCCACCTGGGCCCGGGGGGCGTACTCCAGGGTGCGGTAGTCCAGGGTGTGGATCTCCCCGTTCACCCTCTTGTAGAACCCGGCCCCTGTCTTTTCCCCAAGCCGCCCTTCCTCCACCAGGCGCAAGACCCACTCCGGCAGAGCAAAGTCCTCCCCTGTGGCCTGGGCGAGTTCCTCGGTGACCAGCCTCAGTACATCCAAACCCGTAAGGTCAGCCGTGCGGAAGGTGGCGGAGTTGGGGCGACCCAGCAAGGGGCCGGTGAGGGCATCCACCTCGTCGATGGTAAGGCCGTGCTTCTCCATGAGGCGCACCGCCTGCACCATGCCGTAAACCCCTAATCGGTTGGCGATAAAGCCCGGCGAATCTTTGGCCAGCACCGTCCCCTTCCCCAGGATGCGCTCGCCAAAGCGGCGGATTTCCCCAAGCACCCCAGGATCGGTCTCAGGGGTGGGGATCAGTTCCAACAGATGCAGATAGCGGGGCGGGTTAAAGAAGTGGGTGCCCAAGAAGCGGCGGCGAAAACCCTCGGACCGGCCTTCAAGAAGTACCCGCATGGGGATGCCGCTGGTGTTGGAGCTGATGATGGCGGTGGGTTTGAGAAGGCCCTCGAGGCGTTCATAAAGGGCCCGCTTAGGCTCGGGCTTCTCAATAATGGCCTCCACCACCCAGTCGCAGTCGGCCAGCTTCCCCAAGTCGTCCTCGGTGTTGCCGATCTCCACATAGCGGGCCAAGTCCGCGTCCATAAAGGCGGCCGGCTTGGCTTTTAAGGCTCGCTCCAGCCCCCTTTTTGCCACCTCGTTCCGGTCCTCTTGGCCCGGAATGTCCAAAAGGACCACCGGGATGCCGGCGCTCACCACTAAGGCGGCGATCCCGCTCCCCATGGTCCCCGCGCCCACCACGCCTACCTTCTTGATCATGTCCACCTCCTTATACTCAGTCAAAGTTTACGTCAGCATAGAGGACTTGTCAAAGGGGTCTCTTGACCCAAGAGACTGCTCTGTTACAATGTCGTCGTTATGAAAAGAACCGCCGCCTTCCTTATAGCAAGCCTCCTAGGCCTAAGCCTGGCCCAGGGGGTGCGGAGCTTAGGTATGGGTGGGGTCCTCCTTCCAGGACCCAGCGGACAAGGGGCCAACCCCGCCTATGCCGCCTTTCCCGGGAAGTGGGACCAGGAGGGCTTCCAGCTTCCCATAGGCCTCCTACGCCTTCTACCCCTGTTTCCCGACACGAGCCCCTTCTCCTACTTCACGGACCCCAACGCCTTCCGCAACCAGTTTGACCTTCTCAGCGCCTACGATCAGGCTAGCCACTTGGGGAGCTTCCTCATAAACCCCGCCCGGAGCCCCGACGAGGTGGTGTTCCGGGTAAGCGCTAGCGGGGTGTCCATCACCGATGGGCAAGGGAGAAGCCTCATGCCGTCCTTCCAAGCGGGTGTGGTGGCCGAGAGGCCCACGGCCTCTATCCCCCAACCGTTCCTTCCCCTCTCCTTTGACCTGGGGCCGGGAACCTATCTCTCCGTAGGCCCCTTTGCGGGCACCCAAGGGGTGCGAGTGGCGCCCAACCAGGATCTGGCGATGGCCTTGAAGGAGGGCTCCCTGCACCGCTGCCAGGCCAGCACGCCCTCCCCGTGTGCCCTCGAGGCCCAAGGCTCCTTCATCTCCGGAATAAGTTTGGCCCTGGGGTTCTCCACCCCGCTTCCGGATATCCCTGGCCTGGGGCGGGTCTATGCAGGCGTGCGCGGCGAGGGCTTCTACGGCCTAGGGTACGCGGAAGCCTCCGCTAAGGCCCGGCCCACCTTTGACCAGGACGGTAACGTAAGCGGCGTTAGCTACGAAAGCCGCTACTTCCTAAGTTATCCCTCCTTCTTGGAGGCCTCCCTGGGTCAAGGGGGTAGCGGGGTTGGCTACGGCCTCCGCGGGGATGTGGGTGTGGCCGTGGACGGAGGAAACTGGGCCTTTGGCCTAGGGGTACAGAACCTCCTGGGCTTTACCCAATGGAGCGGCGTAGAGGTAACGGTGGTGGACGGAACGGAAACTAGCCGCACGGCCACCACCAAAAGAGGGGATTTCTCGGCACCCATATTCACCCTTAACGGAGCCTACCGCCTACCTTTGGAAGTAGGGGAGTTGCTCCTGGCGGCGGACACCCGTTTCGGCGCCACCACGCCCACCCTCCACCTAGGTGCGGAATACAACCTGGGTGGGGTTGCCATCCGGACGGGCGTGGGGCTGGAGGGTGGCTTGCGCTTTGGCCTGGGGGCCGGCTTTAACCTGGAAGCCCTTAGCCTGGACCTGGCCCTTACCACCCACGAGGCCCCCTTGGTGGGCGGAACCGTGTACGGCATCGCCATGGCGGTGCGTTTCTAAGGAGGTCAAGCCGTGAAACGCGTATCCCTTTTGTTGGTGTCCCTGGCCCTGGCCGCCTGTAGCGGCCACACCATCCACCGCTTTGAAGTGGATCTTCTAAGCTTTATCCCCCAAAACCAACGCCAGGGGGAGCTCAACCTTATCACTACCGAGGTGTTCTTCCCCTCTGACCCTGCGGGCCAAGGGGTAGAGGTGCCTGGGAGCGAGGCTTTGGTGGACGGAAAACTAAGCCTCCAGGTGGACTTGAAGAACACGGGCAACCTCCCCTGCAACCTGAACCTCGAGGTCCGCCTAGGCCCCGGGAACGATACCAACCTCTATGACGGCCAGGGAGGAGATTTTGCTGCCCTCCGGCAAACCGTCACCCTCAACCCCGGGGAGGAGCAAACCGTCACCCTCCAGCTAGACATCCAACCGGGCACGCCAACGCATGACCTTATCCAAAGCGGCCGGTTTCGCATTGGCGCCAGGTTAGGTCTAACTGGGGACAAGGTCCAGTACACCCTGACCCAAGCTGAGGTGGTGTTAAGGCTTAAGCTTTTCAACCTGATCCCCAACCCCTAGCCATCGGCAAAAAGGTAAAGGGTTTGCAGCAAAGCCTCGGGGTAATCCCGGGGCTTTAGCCCTTTTTTCTCCAGGCGGAAGCCCGGGGGGTACTGGGTGAGCTCCACCCGGAAGGGAAGCTGCCTCAGGGCCCGGGCATCGTAGTCCAGGGGCCAGCGGGGGAAGGTCACCTGAAGATGGGTGAGGTCCTCGGTGATGGAGACCACCCCTTTTCGCTCCGCCACCAGGCGAAGCCTTGCCAAGGCCAAAAAGCTCTCCGCCTCTTCGGGAAGGGGGCCGTAGCGTTCCTTGAGTTCCTTGGCGATGCGGGAAACCTCCGCTAAGGTCCTGGCCTCCGCCAAGCGGCTATAGTAGCGGCTACGGGCCTCGAGGCTCGCCACATACTCCGCAGGAAGCCGTGCGGAAAGGCCCAGGTCCAGGGTCACGTGCCGCTTCTCCTCCTTGACCTCCCCCTTCAGTTTGCGAATGGCTTCCTCCAATAGTTCGCTGTAGACCTCCAGAGAAAGGGCCCGGATATGCCCATGTTGTTCCGGACCCAGGAGATTTCCCACCCCCCGGATCTCCATGTCCTTTTCCGCCAGGAGGTGGCCGCTTCCCAGGTCGGAGAGGTCCGCGATGGCATTGAGGCGCTTTTCTGCTGCCTCCGTAAGCCTTGGTGGATGGAAGAGGTAGGCGTAGGCCTCCTGCTCCCGCCGCCCCACCCGGCCCCGAAGCTGGTACAAGGTGGCCAGGCCCAGGCGATCGGCCCGCTCAATGAGGATGGTATTGGCCTCGGCCACATCCAGGCCCGACTCAATAATGGTGGTGGCCAAAAGGACATCGTAGGCCCCCTCGGCAAAGAGGAGCATGGTCTCCTCCACTAGTCCCTCCGGCATCTTGCCGTGCACCACACCGATGCGGGCCTCGGGCACCAGATTTTCCAGGTAGCGCCTCCTGGCCTCAATGGAGGCCACCCGGTCGTGCACGTAAAAGACCTTGCCTCCCCTTTCCAGTTCCAGGAGGATGGCCTCCCGTACCAATAGGGGATCAAAGGGAGCGAGGAAGGTGCGGATAGGCCTCCGGCCCGGAGGAGGGGTCTTGATGCTGGAAAGATCCTTCAAGCCCACCAAGGCGGAGTAAAGGGTGCGGGGAATGGGGGTAGCGGAAAGGTAAAGGGTATCCACCTCGGCCTTCAGCTCGCGGATCCGCTCCTTCTGGGCCACGCCGAAGCGGTGCTCCTCGTCCACGATGAGAAGCCCCAGGTCCTTAAAGCGAACGTCGGGCTGGAGGAGGCGGTGGGTACCGATGACCACGTCCACCGTGCCCGCCTCGAGGCCCTTGAGGATGGCCTCCTCCTCCTTGGCCGGGGTGAAGCGGGAGAGGACGCCAATGCGCACAGGAAGGCCAGCGAAGCGCTCCCGGAAGGTCTTGCCGTGCTGTTCTGCCAAGAGGGTGGTGGGCACCAAAAAGGCCACCTGGGCCCCGTGCCCCACCACCCGGTGGGCGGCCCTTAGGGCGATCTCCGTCTTGCCAAAGCCCACGTCACCGGAGATGAGCCGGTCCATGGGGAAAGGGGCCTCGAGGTCTCGCAAGACCTCCTCCAAGGCCTGCTTCTGATCCGGGGTCAGCTGGTGGGGAAAACCCCTTTCTATCAGCGGATCCCACTCCGGCAAGGGGGCGAAGGCCCGGCCCGGAGTAGCCTTGCGCTTGGCCTGAAGCACGAGGAGCCTTGCCGCCAGCTCCTCCACATCCTTCCTGGCCTTTTCCTTGAGCCGCTGCCACTCCCCTTTACCCAGGGAGGAGAGCTCCGGAGGGTCATCCGTGGTGCCGGGATGGCGCTTGAGAAGGGGGAGGTGCTCCACCGGCAGGTAGAGCTTTCCCTCCCCCTGGTAGCGGAGGACCAGGTAGTCCCGCCTAACCCCCAAAACCTCCCGGGTTTCCAGCCCCAGGTACTGGCCCACGCCGTGCTCAGGGTGGATGAGGAAATCCCCAGGCGAAAGGGCCCCGGGGTCGGCAAGACCCTCCCCCACCCGCACCCTAGCCCGCACCGCTCCGGTGGCAAAGACCAAGGCCTCGGTAAGCAGAACCTCCTCCCCCCACTCCGCTCCCCCCTCAAAGGCTCCCCAGAACAGGGAAAGCTGGCCCTTGGGTCCGGGAAAGCGCTGGAGCACCTGGGGTTGGAAGAGGGCAAGGCGCCTTTTCAGGTAGTCCAGGGTACGCTCGTGGGCCACGAAGAGGCTAACCCGCCTCCCCTCCTCGAGCCAGCGGGCCAAGTCCCTTTCCAAGGCCTTAAGGCTCCCCCGGTAAGGAACCAGGGGCTTCACCCCCAAGTCCCAGAGGGGAAGCTCCACCCCACCCCCTAGGGCCACCACCTGACGCCCCTCCAAAAGGGGCCAAAGCTCCTTTGGGGCCAGGGCCGGGGTGTCCAGGTAGACGGGACCGGGAAAGTGAAGGAGCTTCCTGGAGGGGAACCCTTCCGCCTTTCCCGGTTTGGGCAATAGGACGTGTCGCCTCCTTTCCTCTCCGGCCACCCGGAGGCGCTCCAGCTCATCCCCGAAGAACTCCAAGCGCACCTCGCCCAGCTCCAAAACCTCCCCCAACACCCGGTAATCCTCATCCCGGGCGTACCCCATCCGCAGGAGACGGTGCAAAAGTTCCCCTCGGGGATAACTCCGGCCCACCTCCAGCACCAGGCGCCAGGCAGAAGGGTCCTGGGGAAAGGGAGCCAAGGCCTCCTCGTAGCTAAACACGAAGAGAGCCCGCTCCTCCCAGGCCTCGAGGCCAGGGTTCACATAAACGGGCCCCCCCAAGGCCCCAAGGTCCCGATAGCGCCTCAACCGCTCCTCCGGGGCCAAGAGAACGGCCGGAGGCCTCTCACGGGAAAAGAGCAAGGCCGCCACCACATGAGGCAGAGCCAGGCGGTGGCCGTAGTAGCGTTCCCGTTCCAGGGCGATCTCCATGGGCAAGAAACCCCTGCCCCCCTGGCCCCGGGGCCGGAGGGGCACCCTTTGCCTATTCTAGCGAGTAGGCGTGGATGGCTATAGCCCCGAGGCCCACGTTGGCGGCGATGGTGGCCCCGCTTCGCGTGATACGCCCCTTTTCCAGGCGCAAAGCCCCCTCCAGGCTTTTCTTTAAGCCCTCGATCCACTCGGTTCTGGCGTCGGTATGGGCGATGGTGATGCGTGCCGGCCGTCCTTTGAGCTCCTCGAGGACGAGGCGGGCAAGAACCTCGGGCACCGAACCCTCCTTGGCCACCTTGAGGAAGCGTATGTGCCCCTTCTCAATCCGCAAGATGGGACGAAGGCCGAGGAGGTTGCCCACCACCTCCCCGAAGCGGGGAAGACGGCCATTCCGGGCCAAGTGGGATAAGTCGGCCACGCTGAAGTAGAGGCTGGCACGCTTAAGCCTCTCCCACTCCCGTACCACCGCCTCCTCCTCCGCCCCCTTCCTCAGCATTTCCACCGCCCTGAGCACCATGGCCCCAAGCCCTCCGGACACCATCCCCGAGTCCACTACCCGGATGCGGGTGGGGGCTACCTTGAGGGCTGCTTCCCGCGCCCTATCCACAGTTTTGGAAAGTTCCCCCGAAACGTGGAGGGAAAGGATGCGGTCGTATACCTGAAGATAACGCTCGTAAACCTCGGCGAAATCCTCCACCCCCGGGGGCTCAGTCACAGGCTCGGCCCCCGCCCGCATGGCTTGGTAGAGGGCATCTGGGGTAAGTTCCTGCCAGTCCTTGTACCTTCTGCCCGCCAGGTGGACATAGATGGGCACCAAGCCCACGGCCTCCTCCTCCAGGATCCTAGGGGAAAGGTCCGCAGCGGTATCGGTCACCAGACCTAGTTCCATGTGAGCCATTTTATACTAAGTCAAAGGCAATGCCCGACCTAAAATGGCAACGTGTTGGTTCCTGCCACGGAGAACGCTACGCGGTCCCTGATCCTCAGTAGATCAAGCCACACCGAGGTGAACTCCGTATGAAAATAGTTTTTGTCTCCAACGGTCCCACCGAGGATGCCATCGGAGCCCGCATAGCCCAACATCTAGGTTCAGGAAAGGAAATCCTAGCCTTACCCCTAGTGGGTCAGGGGAACGCATACGTGGGAATAGCCCAGGCAATCCTCGGGCCACGTAAATCAATGCCTTCGGGTGGCTTCATCTTCGGTAGTTGGCAAAACCTCCTAGCAGACCTCAAGGCAGGCTTTATCTCCATGACCCTTGCTCAGTGGCGGACAGCGCGCTCCCTTTTGGTTGATGCGGTGATAGTAGTAGGAGATGCGTACGCCTTAACCGTAGGCCTCTTGGCGGCAAAGGGCGCTCCCGTCTTTCACGTCAATCCCCTTGTTTCTGCATACTACTTGGAAAACGCGTCCTTCCTGGAGTTGGCACTAGAGTGGGGAGGAAGCGACTTCACCCCCTACGAACGGCTTCTTC
This sequence comes from Thermus altitudinis, assembly GCF_022760835.1. Taxonomy (GTDB): domain Bacteria; phylum Deinococcota; class Deinococci; order Deinococcales; family Thermaceae; genus Thermus; species Thermus altitudinis. Next base: position 54,199 of record NZ_JAKTNQ010000009.1, on the reverse strand, counting down.
ATCGCTCGGTGAAGGCTGTTTTCGTGCGTGACCTAAAAAGCCTGGAACGCCTTCAGCGCCTAGGGATCCATCATGCGTACTGGTACGGTAGCTTCGCCATGGACCTTCTGCCTCCCCCTGAGCGTGACCTCGACCCTTTGGTGGGCGAGGCTCCAGTTATGGCCCTTATCCCGGGGACTCGAGGAGATGAAACTTTCAGTCTACCCCTTATGCTGGAAGCCAGCCTACGCGTTCCCTTAACCCCTGTGGTGGCCTGGGCTAAGGCATGGAACGCCCTTCCTCCCTTACCCGGTTGGCAGGCCCAGGAAGAAGACGCCTCCACCCTCCGTCTCACCAAGGCGGGTAAGGCCGCCTGGGTTCTTCGGGGGGCCTTCTCCACCATCCTCCACCGCAGCGTCCTCGCCCTATCCACCGCGGGAACCGCTAGCGAGCAAGCTGCAGGCTTGGGCATTCCCATCGTAGGTTTCCCCACACCCGGACCCCAGTACACCCGGGCCTTCGCCCGCCGACAAAAGAGGCTCTTAGGGCCAGCTCTTCGCCTGACCGAAGCTGACCCACATAGGATAGCCGCAGAAGTCCTTTTCCTACTCAACGCTCAGGAAGCCTATGTTCGGGCTAGCCAAGAAGGCAAATGTCGCATCGGACCCCCAGGCGGAATCACCGGCACTGCTCAACACATACGTAACCAACTGGAGAACCCTGAGGTAAGCTAGATTGGCATGCGCCTCTACCGCCTAGGCTACCGCTTACTGCAAGTACCCAACCTGGTCCGGGCCGAGGCGGTGATCACCGTTTCCCGCTGGGCTGCACGCTGGTTGCAGGAGGTGCACGGGGTCAAACGGGTCTATTCCGTGCCCAACGGAGTAGATACGGAACGGTTCCGGCCGCCCGTACCTGGGGAAAAAGAGGCTCTCCGAGAACGCTATGGCTTAAAGAGATTCTCCGTCATCGTCCCCGCCCGGATGAGTCCGGAAAAGAACCACCTTGCGGTTCTCCTAACCGCAAGACTTCTCCCCGAGGTAGACTTTCTCCTGGTAGGGACGGGAGAACTCATGAAACTGTGGCAGCACACCACTCGCCTCATCAACCTGAGAAACGTGCACTTCCTTGGGCGCCGGAGCGACATCCCCGAGCTTTATCGGGCTGTGGATGCCATGCTCCTGCCCACTTTAGGAGAGAATCAAAGCCTGGCCACCCTCGAGGCCATGGCCTCGGGCCTTCCCGTAGTAACCACACCCATTCCAGCCCAGGAAGAGTTAGTAAAGCACGGAGAGACCAGCCTCCTGGTGCCGCCCCGTCCTTCCGCTATCGCCGCCGCCTTGAAACGGTTACCTGGGGACCTGGGAGCCAAAGCGCGCGCCTTCATCCAGACTCACCATACCCTCGAGGCTAGCGCCAAGCGCCTCTTTACCATTTTGGAGGAAACGTGAAGGTAGACTACCTTATCCTAGGTGCCGGCTTCACCGGGGCCACCCTGGCGGAGCGCATCGCCAGGGAGCTGGGCAAGAGGGTTTTGGTGGTGGACCGGAGGAATCATATCGGGGGGAACGCCTACGACGAGTACGACCCCTCCGGGGTCCTGGTCCACCGCTACGGCCCCCACATCTTCCACACCCAAAGCAAGAAGGTGTGGGACTACCTCTCCCGGTTCACGGAGTGGCGCCCCTACTACCACCGGGTGCGGGCGATGGTGGAGGGGAAGGCGGTTCCCCTCCCCTTCAGCCTGGCCTCCCTGAGACGCCTCTTCTCGGAGAGGCTGGCGGACCGGTTGGAGGAGAAGCTCCTCACCCACTTCGGTTACGGCAGCCGGGTGCCTATCCTGAGGCTCAAGGAGGCCCAGGACCCCGACCTTCGCTTCCTGGCCGAGTACGTGTACAAGAACGTCTTTGAGGGGTACACCCTGAAGCAGTGGGGCTTGCGACCAGAAGAGCTTTCCCCTTCGGTGACGGGGCGGGTCCCCATCCTGGTGAGCTACGACGAGCGCTACTTCCAAGACCCCTACCAGGCCATGCCCAAGGAGGGGTACACGGCCCTTTTCCGGAGGATGCTGGACCATCCCAACATCAAGGTCCTCCTGGGGGCGGACTGGAAGGAGGTGGAGGGGGAGGTGCGCTTCCACCGCCTCATCTTCACCGGCCCCATGGACGAGTTCTTCGGCTACCTGCACGGACCCCTGCCCTACCGCTCCCTGCGCTTCCGGCTGGAGCACCACCCCCAGCCCTGGTTCCAGGAGGTGGGCACGGTGAACTATCCCGGCGAACACCCCTTCACCCGCATCACCGAGTTCAAGCACCTGACCGGGCAGGACCTCTTGCCCCACACCACGGTGGCCTATGAGTACCCGGAGGCCTACACCCCGGGGGAGAACGAGCCCTACTACCCCGTGCCCCGGGAGGAGAACGAGGAGCGGCTTAGGCTTTACCAGGAGGAGGCGGCCAAGTTGAAGACCGTCCTCTTCGCCGGGAGGCTTGGCGACTACCGCTACTACAATATGGACCAGGCGGTGGCCAGGGCCTTGAAGCTTTTTGAGGAGGTGGCCCGTGGATAGGGTGTGTGCGGTGATTGTGACCTACAACCGCAAGGAGCTCTTGCGGGAGTGCCTAAGGGCGGTGCTGTCCCAGACCCGCCCCCCGGACCACGTGCTGGTGGTGGACAACGCCAGCACCGATGGGACCCGGGAGATGCTGAGGGAAGAGTTCCCCCAGGTGGAGGTCCTGGCCCTGCCAGAGAACCAGGGAGGAGCAGGGGGCTTCCATGAGGGGATGAAGCGGGCCTACGAGGCCGGGTATGACTGGATATGGGTGATGGACGATGATACCATTCCCACGCCCAAAGGACTGGAAGAGTTACTAGAAGCGTACACCTGCCTGCAAAAGGCAAAGCTCCCCTGCAATGCCATCGGAAGTACAGTGGTTTGGACGGATGGCCGGCTTCACCCCATGAACATTCCTTGGGTCAACCCCTTCCTTAATCTACGTGGTTGTGCTACCCAGGGAGTTTTTTTAACGAGCTTTGTGTCTGTATTGGTAAATCGGGAAGCCATCAGCAGAAAAGGGCTGCCAAGAAAGGAGCTTTTTGTTTGGAATGATGATTGGGAGTTCTTTCTCCGCATCGGAGACGTCTTTGTAGCTCGACGCAGTATAGTGGTGCATAAAACCAAAGCCTTTTACACACCAGCTGACACAACCAATGGTAGGTATTACTATCAGGCCCGTAACCGACTTTGGCTTTTTCAAACAAAGGATATATCTCTTCTTTGGCGAATCATACTTCTACTTCATTTTGCTGCTGAAGCGTTTGTTTTCCTTTTGAAACAAGGTAAGCGAGGATGGAAACCCTTAGTCCAAGGCCTGCGCGACGGTCTACGACCACCTCCCTGGTAAACTAGCTTTGCATGCGCCTCTACCGCGTAGGCCTTTTCACCGACGTCTACTTCCCCAACCCCAACGGGGTGACCACCAGCGTGTACCTTCTCCTTAGGGAGCTCCGGCGAATGGGGCACGAGGCCTGGGTGGTGGCTCCCCATCACCCGGAAGCCCCTGAACGGGAAGAAGGCGTGGTCCGGGTTCCCTCCCTGCCCTACCCCTTTTACGAGGGGCAGCAGATCGCCCTACCCTCTTCGCGCCACCTGCCCACGGAGTTTGAGCTCATCCACACCCACACCCCCTTAACCCTGGGAGTATGGGGCCTAAGGATCGCCCGCAACAAAAACCTGCCCCATGTTTCCACCTTCCACACCCACTACGAGAAGTACGCCCATTACGTTCCCGGGCTAGCCATACTGGACAAATACACGGGCATCATCCCGAGGCTCGCCAAGGCCTTTTACAACCGGGTGGAGGTGGTCATCGCCCCCACGGAGCCAGTCAAGCGCTTGGCGGAGGGCTACGGCATCCAAAGGCCCATCCGGGTCATTCCCACAGGGATTGACAACCGCATTCTGGAGGAAGCGCCCCTTCCCTCACCCTCCCCCTGGCCGGAGGGCAAAAGGCGGCTCATCACCGTGGGCCGGCTAGGCAAGGAAAAATCCTTTGATGTGGTACTCAAAGCTGTAGCTGAGATGGCCCGGGAAGAGGATGTTCTCCTGGCGCACATAGGCGAGGGGCCGGAACTGGAAAGCCTGAAGCGCCTGGCGGTCCAGTTGGGCATAGAAGACCGGGTGCGCTTCTTGGGCACCGTGCCCTACCGATATATCGGCGGGTACTATCGGATGGCGGAGGTCTTTCTGTTCGCCAGCGAGACCGAAACCCAGGGGCTGGTCATCTGGGAGGCCCAGGCCATGGGGGTACCCGTGGTGGCCGTGGGCGCCGAGGGAGTGCTGGAGGGCGTGGTGGACGGGAAAACCGGGTACCTGGTGCCTCCGGGTGACTACCGGGCCCTGGCGGAAAAGGCCTTGGATCTCCTGCGGGATGAGGACAAACGCCGGCATTTCAGCTTACAAGCACGGGCCTGGGCTATGGAGCGGTCTGCGGAGCGAATCGCCGAGAGGATTGTCGCCGTGTATGACGAAGCCAATGAGATTCTGCGGGTGGAACCCCAGAGGCTTATCTTTCCCTTCCCCCGTCTTCCCCGAAGTACCCTCGAGGATCACCCAAGAGATTTCTAAGCTGTTGGGCCAAAAACCTTCCCCAACCCCCCTTTAACCTTCTAGGAGAGGTTAGGACCAAGGCTTGGGGCACATACCGCACGTTCCCTATTTGGCGAAGCCTCCAGCCTAAAAGCACATCCTCCCTAGCCTCCACCTCCGGGAACCCTCCCACCCTCAAGGCGGCCTCCTTCAGGAACATCATGTTGGCCCCGGCCAGATTGGGTCTTCCCAGGAAGGCCATCAGGTTCAGGAAGGCCCGGTAGCCCCACTCGGAAACCACGGCCGCCCAAGGCGAAACCCCATAAAAGCGCAAGGGTCCGTAGAGAGCCACCGCGCCTTCCGCATGGCGGGCCAGGCTCTGAAGCCACGTGGGAAGGGGCAGGGAATCGGCATCGGTCATGGCCACCCATTCCCCCCGGGCCGCCAGAAGTCCCGCCTGGCGGGCATAGGCCACACCTTTCCTGGCACAGTACACCACCCGCACCCCAAGCGCCTCCGCCACCTCCCGCGTGCGGTCGGTGGAGGCATTGTCCACCACGATCACCTCAAAAGGAGGCAAGGTTTGCTGCAAAACCGCTTGCAAGGCTCCTGGCAATAGGGTCTCTTCGTTGTGGGCCGGGATCACCACGCTGATGCGCACGGGTATACTTTAGCGTGTTTCGTTATCTGCCGTGGGCCAGGGAGGGGCTTCCCGTATTCCTGCGCCTGGTCCTTGCCGTAGGCCTTATGGAGGGGGTGCGTAGCGGCTACTTTGCCGGCCTCCTCCCCTTTTATGCGCCCGAGCACCTGGGGCTTGGCCCTGCCACCTTTACCCTTGCCTTCACCTTCCACCAACTCTCGGAAAACCTGTCCAAAACCTTTGGTGGACTCCTGGCGGAAAGGGTGGGCTTTGGGCGCACCGTAAGCCTGGCCGCCCTTACCGGCTTCCTGACCCTCCTCCTTACCCCCCTGGCGCAAACGGGTTGGCTCCTATGGGGACTGGTCATCCTCTGGGGGCTTAGCCTGTCCACCCTATACCCCGGACTTATGACCCTAGCCAGCCGCATCGCCGTGCCTGGCCGGGAAGCCAGGGCTCTTTCCTTTACCCTAACCTTGGTGATGCCTTGGGTGGGCATCGGCTTGGTGGGGGTGGGGCAGGTGGCCCAGAAGGAACCCGAGGCTGCGCTCACCCTGCTCCTAGCCACCCAAGGCGTGGTCCTCCTCCTTGCCTTAAGCCTCTTCCCCTTTAGCATCCCGCTTCCCCAAGCCGTGCGGGAGCCATACCCCTTCCGGCGCCTCTTGCTCTTCCTGCCCGCAGCCTTTGGCCAAACCTTCGCCCCTGCCTTGGTTTCCCTATTCATCCTTCGTCTTGCCAAGGAGGAACTTGCCCTAGAGCCCATCGCCTTGGGAGGACTTCTCCTCTATGGGGGAGCCCTGGCCTTTGGCCTCCTCCCCGTAACGGGAAGGCAGGTGGACCGCAAGGGCTACCGTTTGGCCCTGGTGGGGGGACTCCTCCTCCTCGGCCTCGTCATGCTCCGGCTTGCCTTTGCTCCCAGCTTCCTAGAGCTTGTGATCTTGGTAAGCCTGGCAGGGGTGGGCTACAGCCTGTTCCTTCCCGGTTGGAACGGATTCCTGGCCAAGAACCTCCCCCAGGAAAACCGGGCCGCTATCTGGGGAGGCTTGATGACCGCAGAGGGATTGGGCATCGCCCTGGGACCTGCCGTGGGGGGTGTGCTTTGGGAGTCCTTTGGGATCAAGGCTCCCTTGCTGGCCGGAAGTGCCGTCTTCTTCCTGCTTAGCCTCCTTTACGCCTTTCTCTTTTGGAGGGTGCGATGGAACTAGCCCTTGGCCTAGTCCTTCTCCTGTACGGCCTTTCCGATTTGCTCTTTCGCTTCCTGGGCCTCGGGGCCTATGCCCACGCCTCGAGGCGCACCCCCAAGATCGCCCTCACCTTTGACGATGGCCCCTCCGAAAGGACCGAGGCCCTGCTTGAGGTACTCCGCAGGCATGGGGTTAAGGCCACCTTTTTCCTCACCGGGGAAAAGGCCCGGGCCCGGCCAGACCTGGTGGAGGCCATAAGGCGGGAAGGACACCAGATAGAGGACCACGGGGAATGGCACCAAGCTTGGAAACTTTTCCTACCCTGGCTGGAATGGGAACACATGCGCCGGAATCCGGGCCGCTATTACCGGCCACCCCATGGCCTCCATACCCCTTTTACCCGCATTTTTGCCCGGTTACTGGGCAAGCGCGTAGCCCTGTGGGACCTGGAAAGCAAGGACTGGTTAAACCACTTCCCTGAGGCCCTGGCAGAACGCCTGCTTTACTACCTGCGCCCCGGATCCATCGTGCTTTTCCACGATGGCCCGGAGCGCACGCTTAAGCTCCTGGAATGGGTGCTGCCCCAGATCCTCCACCTTGGATACGAGCCGGTCACCTTGGACGGGCTTGCCCCCAGGCCCCTCACCCCCAGGCTGGCCCTCATCCGTAGCCTGCAGGGGTTTGAGGAACGGTACAACACCAGGCATCGGGTGGTACGGGCAGGGTACGGCCCCTTTGACCTCCTTCGGCTGGAGCGAAAGCCCTTTCCCGGCCCCGACCTCCCAGGCCTTTCCCGGGGAACACCCGCCTTTGAACTCCATCTGGAAAGCCAGCGGGCCATGGAGCTCACTCCCTTGGAGGCCATCCGCTACATGCGGGAGAGCTTAAGAAAAGCGGCCTTCCTCGTAGCCGAGGACCCGGAGGTGCGCCTAGTCTATGGCTACAGCCACCTGGCCCAGGGGAGTAGGCTCTTTGGTTTTAACACCCATCCCCTACCCCCCTGGTCCCATTTTGTGGCCACCTTGAGCAGCACCTGGTTCCACTGGCTCTACCGTGGGGAGCTCCCCAACCCTAAACAGGCCCGGGTAGAGCTCACCTACCTCACCCGGGAGGAGCTTTTAAGGCGATTCCCACCGTCCACTCCCGCTTCCCCAAAGCCGGCACCCGGTGAAGGGCAAACCCCGCCGCCTTAAGGTTCCAGCGGAAGGCCCCTTGGGCGGAGTAGGTGGCCAGCCTCCCACCACGCCGCAAAGCCCGGTGCAGCTTCCTCAGAACAGGGAAAGACCAGGGCCCGGGATTTGCCCGAGGGCTAAAAGGATCCAGGTAGACCGCCGTGGCCCAATCCCGGGGAAGTTCCAGCGCCTCCACCTCCCCAAAGAGAATGCGAAGCTCGCCCCAAGGCCCCCGGAAACAGGCCTCCGGCCAACCCTTAAGGACCTCGGCAAACACCTCCTCCGCCCGGGGGAGGGGAAGGCGCACCTGGGCTAAAAGGTCCCGGGGCACGGGTTCCCGTTCCACGGCCAGATAGCGGAGGTAAACCCCTCTTTCCAAGGCACTTTCCAGGGTGGTGCGAAAGTTTACCAAAAGCCCCAGGCCCACCTCGAGGACCCTGGGCGCCGGGTGCAGGTGGGTGAGGGTCTTCTCCAGGTAAAGCCGCCGGGCCTGGAGCAGGGCCCCTTGCCGGGGATGGTAGGCCTCCCTGTACCCCGGATGGAAGAGGGTAGGGGTGCCGTCCTGGGTGAGGATGGGCTCCACACCCGTAGAATAGCCCCCATGGAGCTCACCCTTCTGGACAAGCTCTCGGGGACCCTGGCCAACGCCGCCACGGTGACCCTGGGCACGGGGTTGGGTCTTTTATTACGGGGCCGGCTACCCGAGCGCATGGCCCGCATCATGGTCCAGGGGGTGGGTCTCACCACCCTTTTCATCGGGTTCTCCATGGCGGGCGCCCTGGGAAAAGCCAAGGGTGGGGCCGTGGACGGGGTTGTCCTGGGGCTCATCGCCCTGGTCCTGGGGGGGCTTTTGGGAGAGTGGTGGCGGTTGGAAGAAGCTTTGGAGGGCATCGGGGAGAAGATCAAGCAGGCGGTACGGGGAGGCGGAAGCTTCACCGAGGGTTTCGTGGCCGCAAGCCTTCTCTTCTGCGTGGGGCCCATGACCCTCCTCGGCTCCCTCCAAAATGGCCTTACCGGTGACCCCAGCCTTCTTCTCCTAAAGGCCACCTTGGACGGGCTTTCCGCCATCGCCCTCACCAGCTCCTTCGGCATCGGCGTGGGGTTTAGTGTCCTGGTGATCCTGGGCTACCAGGGAGGGATCGCCCTGCTGGCGGGTACCCTAAGCCAGGTCCTCCCAGACCCTGCCCAAGACCCCCGGGTCCTCCTGGTGACGGGGGTGGGGGGGCTCATGGTCCTGGGGGTGGGGATCAACCTCCTGGGCCTCACCAAGGTGCGGGTGGGCTCCTTCCTCCCGGCCCTTCTCCTGGCCCCTTTGGTCTGGGCCTTAGCCGAGTGGCTTTCGTAGGGCTTCCCCAAGGTAAAATGCGGGACATGGAGCTATCCCCCGAGCTTCTTCGCAAACTGGAAGCCTTGGCCAAAATCCGGCTTTCCCCTGAGGAGGAGGCCTTGCTGCTAGCGGACCTCAAGGGCATCCTGGAGTTCGTGGACGCGCTTCCCCAAGTGGAGGAAGCCGGGGAGGAGGAGGCCCAAGGCCGCCTGAGGGAGGATGAGCCCCTTCCTTCCCTTGGCCAGGAAGAGGCCTTGCAGGTGGCCCCGGAGGCGGAGGAAGGGCTTTTCCGCGTACCCAAGGTGTTGGAGTAGCCATGGTGGACCTAAGGCATCTGCGCCGCAACCCGGAGGTCTATCGGGAAGCCATCCGCCTCAAAGGGGTAGCCCTGGACCTGGATGCGCTTTTGGCTTTAGACGCTGAGATCCAGGGCCTAAAGGCCCGGCTCCAGGACCTCCAGACCCAGCGCAACCGCATCGCCAAGGAGGTGCCCAAAGCCGCCCCTGAGGCCAGACCCGCCCTCATCGCCCAGGGCAAGGCCCTGGCGGAAGAGGCCAAGGGGGTGGAGGAGGCCTTGCGGGAAAAGGAGGCAAGGCTTGGGGAGCTTCTCCTGCAAGTACCCCTACCCCCTTGGCCGGGGGCTCCCGTGGGGCCTGACGACTCCGCCAACGTGGAGATCCGACGGGTGGGGAACCCTCCGGACTTCTCCTTCCCTCCCCTGGACCACGTGAGCCTGCTGGAGAAAAACGGTTGGTGGGAACCTCGGATCAGCCAGGTTTCGGGAAGCCGCACCTACGCCTTAAGGGGGGACCTAGCCCTGTATGAGCTGGCCCTGATCCGCTTTGCCATGGACTTTATGGTGCGAAAGGGCTATACCCCCTTGACCCTACCCTCCTACGCCAGGGAAAAGGCCTTTGTCGGCACCGGCCACTTCCCGGCCGCCCGGGACCAGGTCTGGCCCATTGCCGGCACGGACCTTTACCTTACGGGTACCGCCGAGGTGGTTCTGAACGCCCTCCATAGCGGGGAGATCCTGAGGCTCGAGGAGCTTCCCAAGCGCTACGCCGGCTACGCCCCCGCCTTCCGCTCGGAGGCGGGAAGCTTTGGCAAGGACGTGCGGGGCCTCATGCGGGTGCACCAGTTCCACAAGGTGGAGCAGTACGTGCTGACCGAGGCGAGCCTCGAGGCCTCAGATCAAGCCTTCCAGGAACTCTTACAAAACGCCGAGGAGATCCTGGGGCTTCTAGAACTTCCCTACCGCCTCCTGGAGGTTTCCACTGGGGACATGGGCCCGGGAAAGTGGCGGCAGGTGGACCTGGAGGTCTGGGTGCCCTCCGAGGGCCGCTACCGGGAGACCCACTCCTGCTCGGCCCTCTTGGACTGGCAGGCCCGGAGGGCAGACCTTCGCTACCGGGATGGGGAGGGCAAGGTGCGTTACGCCTACACCCTCAACAACACCGCCCTGGCCACCCCGCGGATCCTGGTGATGCTTTTGGAAAACCACCAGCTTGAAGACGGTCGGGTGCGGGTGCCTAAGGCCCTGGTCCCCTACCTGGGCAAGGAGGTGCTGGAGCCATGCGCCTAGAGGCGGCGGAGCTGCGGGTTCTGGAGCTACCCCTGAGGTTCCGGTTTGAAACCAGCTTCGGGGTCCAGACCCAAAGGACCATTCTCCTCTTGCGGCTTTTCGGGGAGGGCCTCGAGGGCCTGGGAGAGGGGGTGATGGAGAGGCTTCCCCTCTACCGGGAGGAGACCGTGGCCAGCGCCCGCTACCTCCTGGAGGAGGTCTTCCTCCCCCAGGTCCTGGGAAAGGAGTTCCCCAATCCTGAGGCCTTAAACGGGGCTCTCGCTCCTTTTCGGGGAAACCCCATGGCCAAGGCGGTCTTGGAGATGGCCTTCTGGGACCTCTTTGCCCGGGGCCTGGGAAAACCCCTTTGGCAGGTCCTAGGAGGGGTGCGGCAAAGGGTGGAGGTGGGGGTTTCCCTAGGCATCCAGCCCACGGTGGCGGACACCCTGAAACTGGTGGAAAAGCACCTTTCCCAAGGGTATCGGCGCATCAAGCTCAAGGTGAAACCAGGCTGGGACTATGAGGTGCTGAAGGCGGTGCGCCAGGCCTTTCCCGAGGCCACCCTTACCGCCGACGCCAATAGCGCCTATACCCTCGCGGACCTCCACCGGCTTCGGCGATGGGACGAGCTTGGGCTGGACTACCTGGAGCAACCCCTGGGCTACGACGACCTCCTGGACCACGCCCGGCTTCAGCGGGAGCTTGCCACCCCCATCTGCCTGGACGAAAGCCTCACCTCCCCGGAGAAGGCCAGGAAGGCCATAGAGCTTATGGCGGGAAGGGTATTCAACATCAAGCCCGCCCGGCTTGGCGGGCACGGAGCCAGCCTCAAGGTGCATGCCTTGGCCCAAAGCGCCGGGATTCCCCTTTGGCTGGGGGGGATGCTGGAGGCCGGGGTGGGCCGGGCCCACAACCTCCACCTGGCCACCCTGCCGGGGTTCACCAAGCCCGGGGACGTAAGCTCGGCCAGCCGCTACTGGGAGGAGGACATCGTGGAGGAGGCCCTCGAGGCGGAGGAGGGCCTCATGCCTGTGCCCGAGCGTCCAGGTATCGGGGTGCACCTGAAGCTTCCCCTGGTGGAGCGGATCACCCTATGGCAGAGGTACATGTCCGCGAGCTGAGAGGACCCGAGGAGATGGAGGCCGTGGTGGAGCTCCAGCGGGAGGTCTGGGGCCGGGCGGAGAGCGACCTGGTGCCCAGGGGCCTCCTCATCGCCATCCAGGACGAAGGGGGCTTGGTGGCGGGGGCTTTCTGGGAAGGCAAGATGGTGGGCTTCGTCTTCGGCTTTCCCACCCAAGACCCCACCCTCCAGCACTCCCACATGCTGGGTGTCCTGGAGGCCTACCGGGGCACGGGGGTCGCCCTCCTGCTAAAGCGCTTCCAGCGGGACTGGTGCCTGGCCCGGGGGATCAGGAAGGTGGTCTGGACCTTTGATCCCCTACGGGGGGTGAACGCCAACTTCAACCTGAGAAAACTGGGGGCCACGACCAGGACCTACCTCCCCGACCACTATGGCCCCATGACGGGCATCAACGCCGGAGCCCCTTCGGATCGGCTCCTGGCGGAGTGGGAACTCCTTTCAGAAAGGGTCTATGCCCGCATCTACTACCCTCCTCCCGAACCCCAAGCGGAGGGCCTACCCCTGGCCAACCGGGTGGTGGAGGAGAGGCCCCTGGAAGGGTTTCTGGACCTCGAGGCCCCCCGCCTCCTTTTCCAGATCCCCGAGGACTGGGGGAGGATTCTTAGGGAAGACCCTGACTTGGCCCTCGCCTGGCGGGAGCATAGCCGCTTGGTCCTCGGCCACTACTTTGCCAGGGGTTACCAGGCCGTGGACTTCCTTCGGCATCCCAACCGCTATGTTCTGGTTAAAGACTGAGCTTTGGACCGCGGACGTGGTCTACACCGGCTTTGGCACCCCCATGCTCCAGGGGGCCATCGCCGTCCAAGGGGGCATGGTGGTGGGCCAGGGAGGCCTGGAGGAGCTAAAGGCCCGCTTTCCCCAAGCGGAGGTGGTCCACAAGGGCAAGGCCCTCTTCCCACCCCCCGTGAACGCCCACACCCACCTGGATCTCTCCTTGCATCCCCTTTACCGGGGGCCCTTTTCCGGCTTCCTTCCCCATGTGGTGGCCCACCGGGAAAAGCGGGGACTAGAGGCGGCGCAAAGGGGCTTGGAGGAACTTTTACGCCTTGGGGTGGGGGCTTTTGCCGACATCGTCTTCCGGGATGAGGTGATGGACTTCCTCCTGCAAGAAAGCCCCCTGCCCGGGGTGGCCTTCTATGAGGTCTTCGCCCCAGATCCCCAGGATGCGGAGGAGGTGTTCCAGAGGGTGAGGGCCAAGGTGGAAGCCTGGCGCAAGAGGGGGGGGCGCATAAGGGTTGGGCTTTCCCCCCACGCCCCTTACTCGGTGAGCGCCCCCTTGTTGGAGAAGCTTTACCGCTACGCCCGCGCCCACGACCTTCCCCTCATGATCCATGCGGCGGAAAGCCCGGAAGAGGTGGCCTTCCTGAGGACGGGGGAAGGCCCCCTGGCCGGGGTGTACCGGCGCTTTAGCCGAACCCCCTGGAAGGCCCCGGGCCTTACCCCCGTGCGCTATCTCCAGACCCTTGGTGTCCTGGGGCCCCATACCGTTTTGGTGCACGGGGTGCACGTGGATGAGGAAGAGGCGCGGATGGTGGCGGATTCGGGCAGCAAGGTGGTCCTATGCCCCCGGTCCAACGGGAACCTCCAGGTGGGAGAAGCCCCCTTGGGGCTTTATGCCCGCCACGGGGTGGAGCTGGCCCTGGGCACGGACTCCCGGGCCAGCAGCCCTGACCTGGACGTGAAAAACGAGGCGCTATTCCTCTGGGGGAAGGCGGAACCCCGGCTCATAATCCGAGCCCTAACCCGGGGAGGCTACCGGGCCCTGGGCCTTCCCACCCCCCGCCTGGCCCGAGGAACCCCTCTGAGTCTGGTACACTCCCTCTGATGCGCCCCTTGGGCCGCGGCCCCCAGCTCAACCTCCCCTCCCTTCGGGACGAAGAGGTCCGGCACACCGGCCCCTTAATCCTGTATAGCGCCTTCACCGGGGCCTTGGCCGGGCTCCTGCTAGCCCTTCTTAACGCGCTACTTCGCGCTCTAACCGAAGCGCTTGGGCTTTTCTTCGGATACCTCGCCCCGGAGCCCCCAGGGGAAGGTGGCCTAGCCCAGGCCTTCACCGGACCCGCCCTTTGGCCTCTGGCCTTCCTCCTACCCCTCCTCTTTGCCGTCACCAGCCTCTTGGGCACCGGGCAAGGCCTTGCCGCCTTACTGCGCCAGGCCCGGGAAGACCGGCCAAGCCCCCCGGGGGCTCACCTGCGGGCGGTGCTGGGTGGGGTGCTCCAGCTTTCCCTCTATTCCCCCATGGGGCGGGAAGGTCCCTTTGGGGTGCTGGGACTTTGGTTGGGCCGGGGCCTGGACCGGCGCTTTCCCCGTCTGGGTGGGGGTCTCGCCTTTGCTGGCCTTGCCGCTGGGCTTGGGGCCAGTCTTCACGCTCCCGTGGCTGGGGCCCTTTTGGCCACGGAGATCCTCTACCGGAGCCTACTCCTCGAGGCCCGGGCCCTAACCCCAGCCCTCATCGGGGCCCTTTCGGCCTTCGCCGTGTACGGGGCCTTCTTTGGCTACACTCCCCTTTTGCCCCTTAGCGCCCCCATGGATCTAGGGGCCTTGCCCGCTGGGGCGCTGGTGGGCCTGGCAGCCGCCATGCTGGCTACCCTCTGGATGGAAGGCGCCCGCCTCCTGCAAAGGCACCTCTCCCCTTTGGCCTTTCCCTGGCGGCACGGCCTCTTGGGCCTGGCCTTGGCCTTGGCCCTCCTTTTCCTCCCCGAGGCCCTGGGTACGGGCCTAGGCTTTGTGGCCGTGGCCACCACCCCCCTCATCCCACCCAAGGCTCTTTTTTACCTTATCCTGGCCAAGCTGGCCCTGCTCCTTTTGGCCAGCGGGGTCCGGGCCTACGGCGCCCCCTATACCCCCGCCTTGGTCTTGGGCGGGCTTCTGGGGAGCTTCCTGGCCCACCTCCCGGGCCCCCTGGGCCTACCCCCCGAAGCCCTGGCCCTGGCGGGAGGCGTGGCCGTGCTGGCGGGGGTGGCCCGGGCTCCCTTTGCCGCCACCCTGTTGGCGGCGGAGTGGGGCGGGTACGCCACCTTGCCCCTGGTCCTGCCCGCGGTGGTGCTGGCCTACGTCCTCACCCCTCCCTACGACCCCGAGGAGGGGCTTAGGGAAGGGCCGGCCACGCCGGAGGGGAGTCCGTCTGAAACGCCTCCGCAAAGGGAACCCCCGCCTCCCGGCCCCGAAGCCGCCGCTGGGCCCGAAAGTCCTCGAGGCTAAAGGGCCAGCCGTAGAACGCCTGGTAGAAGCCAAACACCGCCTCCGCCACCTCCTGGGTGGCGGAGACATCCACGTACACATAAGGCCGGGAAACCTCCCGCCTAGGGTAGTGGTACAGGCGAACCGGCTTCCGGTGCGCTTCCCCCACCAGTTTGGGGATGCGGCAAAGCTTCAGGGCAGAAAGCACCGCCTGGTGGGTGGCCCGGTGGTCGGGGTGCACGTCCCAAGGGTCCCAGGTGATGACGGCATCCGGCGCAAACTCGGCCATGACCCGGGCTAGGGCCAGGGCCTCTTCCCGGCTCCCCGTGAGAAAGGTGTCGCGAAAGGGGAGAAAACGGTACTCGGCCCCGATCAGCTGGGCCACATGGGCCCCGTGCCCTTCCCGTACCTCCGCCACCCTGGCCTCCTCCAGGGCCCCGAACTGGCTGGCCAACTCCCCCCTCGTCATCCAAACCAACAACACCCGGTCCCCACGCCGGGCGTGAAGGGCTAAGGTGCCTGCAGCCCCGATCTCATCGTCGGGATGGGCAAACACCGCCATCAGGTTCATGGTCCCTAGCCTACCCTCCTTGCCCCGAGGGAGAAAACCCCTTACCATGGAGCCCAACTATGGTCCGGGGCATCCGAGGCGCCATCACCGTGGAGGAGGACACACCGGAGGCCATCCACCAGGCCACCCGGGAACTCCTTCTCAAGATGCTGGAGGCAAACGGCATCCAAAGCCACGAGGAGCTGGCGGCCATCATCTTCACGGTGACGGAGGACCTACACTCCGCCTTTCCCGCCGAGGCCGCCCGCCAGATCGGCATGCACCGGGTCCCCCTTCTCTCCGCCCGGGAGGTGCCGGTGCCGGGAAGCCTGCCCCGGGTGATCCGGGTCCTGGCCCTTTGGAACACGCACACCCCCCAGGACCAGGTGCGCCACGTCTACCTGCGGGAGGCCGTGCGCCTCAGGCCCGACCTGGAAAGCGCCCAGTAGCCAAAGGGGATCCCAAGGCCCCGGGGAAGGCCCTCACGGCCTTCAAAAGCCCAGGATTTCTCCCCAGGGCGTGGGGGGCTTGGGGTTCACGTAGCCGGTATCCATCTGGGCCAGCTGGAGCTTGCCGGAGTACTCCTCGTTCACCGCCTGCCAGTAGGTGTACTCCTCAATGACCCAGATACCCGACTCCCGGGCCCCGTTGCCGCTGGCCTTTACCCCCCCGAAGGGCAGATGCGCCTCGGCGCCCACGGTGGCGTTGTTGATGCTGGTCATCCCCGCCCGGATGCCCACCTTGAAGAGGTAAGCCCAGTGGCGGTGGTTGGTGTAGATGGCGCTGGAAAGCCCGTAGGGGGTGGCGTTGGCCACCTCTATGGCCTCCTCAATGCCCTCCACCTTGACCAGGTTGATGGTGGGGCCGAAAATCTCCTCGGCGAACTGGCGCATCCCGGGCCTGGCCTCCCAGACCGTGGGCCAGCCGTAGAGGCCCGCCTCGGGGTCACCCCGGAAGCGGGGGTAGGGGTTTTCCCGGGTGATGCGCCCCTGGCCCAAGAGCAAGGTGGCCCCGTCCTCCTTTCCCCAGGTGTAATGCTCCTCCCAGCGACGGTATAGCCGCTCGTTGATAAAGGGACCATAGGTGACCTCAGGGTGGAGAAGGGGGTTCCCCACCACCGTGGCCTCGGCCCTTTCCAGGAAGCGCTTTTTGAACTCGTCATAAATGGGTGCGTCCACGAGGATATTTCCCGCCGAGGTGCACCGCTGCCCTCCGGTGGCGAAGGCGCTCCACCAGGCCCCCTCCACCGCCAAATCCAGATCGGCATCCCGCATCACCACCAAGGGGTTTTTGCCTCCCAGTTCCAGGGTGGGCCGGATCAGGTTCCGCCCTGCCACCTCCCCGATCCAGCGCCCCACCTGGGTGCTGCCGGTGAAGGCGAACTTGTTAAGGAGGCCCTCGTCCATGAGCTCCACCAGCCACTGGCCCGTGGAGCCCTTACCCCCGCCAAAGACCACGTTGATGACCCCGGGGGGCAGGCCCGCCTCCTCAAAGAGCTTGACGAAGATATAGGAAAGGGTGGGGGAGTCATCGGAGGGCTTCCACACCACGGTGTTCCCCGTAAGAACCGCGGGGATCAGCTTCCAGCTGGGCACGGCGATGGGGAAGTTGCCGGCGGTGATCATCCCCACCACGCCCAAGGGCCTGCGGAAGGTGAAAAGCTCCTTGTTCCGCATCTCGCTGGGCACGGTTTGGCCGTAAAGCCTCCGCCCCTCGGAGGCGAAGAAGATGGCGGTGTCAATGGCCTCCTGCACATCCCCACCCGCCTCCTTGAAGGTCTTCCCCACCTCCCGCACCATCAGCCGGGTCAGGGTGGGCTTCTCCCTCTCTAGAATCTTGGCCAGGTTGAAGAGCACCTGTCCCCGCACGGGAGCCGGGGTCTGGCTCCACTCCCTAAAGGCCTCCCGCGCCCTCAGGGCAGCCTTCCTTAGGGTTTCCTTGGTGCCTTGGGGAAAGCGGGCCACCAGGTCCTCGAGGTCCGCAGGATTCCGCCTCTCCAAGACCTCCTCTTCAAAGACCTCCTCCCCGCCGATGAGATGCCCGAACTCCAAGGTGTTCCCGTACTTGCTGGAAAAAGCCTTCATGGCCACCTCCAAGGGGATTTTACCCCTGGCCGAACTTGGCCTTGAGGGCCCGAAGGGTGGCCGGAGGCACCAGCTTGGACACATCCCCCCCGTAGCGGGCGATCTCCTTCACCATGGTGCTGGAAACAAAGGAGTACCGGGTAGCGGCCAGGATGAAAAGGGTCTCTAGGCCCGGCAGGAGCTGGCGGTTCAAATGGGCCATCTGGAGCTCGTACTCGTAGTCGGAGACCGCCCTTAGGCCCTTGACGATGGCCTGGGCCCCCACCCGCTTTACGAAATCCACCAAGAGGCCGGAAAAGGTGTGGGCCTCCACGTTTGGCAGATGGACGGTGGCTTCCCGCACGATGTTGAGCCGCTCCTCAGCGGTGAAGAGGTACTGCCCGCGCTTGTTGGGGTTTTCCAACACCGCCACCGTGACCCTCTCAAAGAGGCGGCTTGCCCGCTGGATCACGTCCAGATGACCATTGGTTAGGGGGTCAAAGCTTCCCGGATAGACCACGTGCATCTAAGCCTCCACCAGGGTAAGGGCATTCTCCCCGTACACCCGCCGCTCCCCGAAGGGAAGGTGCAGGTCCTTAGGGTGCTGCAGGATATAAAGCCCTCCCTTCTCCACCAGGCCGCTTTCCAGGAGGGCCTGGAAGGCCTGGACGAGATCCAGGGGGTAGGGAGGGGCCATGAAGGCCACGGTGTAGCGTTCGCCCCGGGCTTTGGCCTCGGGGAGGAACACCTCCACCGGCAAGGGCACGATGCGGGCCTTAAGCCCCGTGCGGCGAAGGTTCTCCTTAAGGAGGGCCACGGCTTCCCTGTCCTTTTCCACCAAGGTGGCCTCAAAGCCCTCGCTGGCCGCCTCGAGGCCCACCGCCCCACTTCCCGCATACAGGTCCAGGAACCGGCCCCGCTTGGGGTAGCGCAGGCGAAGATAGTCAAAAAGGGCCTTTCTCAGGCGCACTGGGGAGGGCCTGGCCGAAGCCGGCACCTTCAGCGGAACCCCCTTGGCCTTGCCGCCCAGGATCCTCACCACGCTTCCTAGCTTAAAGCTCCCGGACCAGGCGGCAAAGCCTATCCACCCCGCTGGAAACCTCCTCTAGGGTGATGAGGAGATCCAGGTGGGCCAAGGTGGTGGCCCGGCTCTCCGCCCTTCCGCTTTCCAGGCGGCTTAGGTGCGCCCGCCGCAAGCGATCCAGAAAGGCCGCCACCTCCCCTTCCTCGGACAAAACCCCCTCCGCCAAAGCCTTGTCCCCCGTGGCCAAGGCCGCCGCCATGCGCTCCAAGCGGCCTAACACCAGCCTCCCCGCCTCTAAAAGGTCCTCCTTGCCTTCCGGGCTGAAGGTCAAGCCCTGGGCCCAAAGCTTCTCCGCTTGCCGTACCACCCGGCGCACCAGATCCCCCAGGTGCTCCAGCTCGCTGGCCGCCACGAAGAAGCGCACCGCCCGCTCGTCCCGGGTACGGGTGGAAAGCTCGGCCGTGTAGAGGACCACCTCCCGGGTAAGCCGGTCCACCTTCTCCTCCAGGGCCTCGAGCTCCGCCTCGCCGCCCTCCTCCTGGGCCAGGATGCGCACCGCCTTAGCCAACATGTCCCGCACGGCATCCGCCACCCGGCCCAGCTCCCTCCGCACCAGGGCATAGGCCAGGCTTGGGGTTTCCAGGGCCTCGAGGGAAAGGTACTTGGGGCTGATGCTGGGGCGGGGGAACAGGCGCTGCACCACGCGCAGGTAAAAGGCCTGGAGAGGAAGAAAGCCCAAGGCATAGACCCCATGGCTCAGGAGATGGAGCCCCACCACCCCCAGCCCCCCTAAGGGCCCAAGCAGGAGCAAGAAGGGCAAGGAGAGAAGCAACCGATGCCCAAAGAGCACCGCGGAAAGCGCCCATGCCTCCCTCCTACCCCCCAAGGCCGCCAGGAAAAGGATCCCCGAAACCCCCACCCCTGCCCCCAGGGTCAAGGCCATCCCCCCCTCCTGCCCCAAAAAGGGTAGAAGGGCCAGGGCCAAAGCCGCCACCCCGTTGGCGGTCCCCAAAAAGAAGGCCAGAAGGATCCCCACCAGATACAAGACCCATGGAGCCGGGCCCAACAGGTTCAGAAGAGGCACAACGGCCGTAGCCCCTTGGCCCATCTCCAAAAAGCCCAGGAAAAGAAGGCCCGACCCCAGGAGAACCAGCCCCCCGCTCCGGCTTCCCCGGAAGAGGAAAAGGGGAAGGCCGAGGACCAACAGCGCCTCGGCCACCTCCCGCTGGGCCAGGGCCACCACCCCCACCCAAGCACTGGCCCCAAAGGTGGCCGCCAAGGAAAGGAGAGCGGCCTGCCCCAGGAAAAAGATCCCCCCTTCCAAAAGCCCCAGGGCCAGGAGGGAGAGGCCGGTCCCGCTGCCCGAGAACAGGCCCAAGAGGAAACCGGAAAGCAAAAGACCCTCCGGTGTGGAGA
Organism: Thermus altitudinis; assembly: GCF_022760835.1. Taxonomy (GTDB): domain Bacteria; phylum Deinococcota; class Deinococci; order Deinococcales; family Thermaceae; genus Thermus; species Thermus altitudinis. The sequence goes on along the minus strand of NZ_JAKTNQ010000009.1, from coordinate 34,374 downwards.
AGGCCCGCGCCAGGAGGTACCGCTTCCCCTTGACGGAGGAAAGCCCTTCCCCAATGAGGTGAAGCCCCAAAAGCAAAAGGGCCAGGCCCGCCAGAAAGCCCACGGGAGGAGTATACGAAAAGCCGGCCCTAGGGCCGGCCTTCTGGTCGGGGAGACTGGATTTGAACCAGCGACCCCCTCGTCCCGAACGAGGTGCGCTACCGGGCTGCGCTACTCCCCGTAGCGCCCATCAGTATAGGGTAGGAAGGCTAAAAGGTCAAAGGGTTGACGGAAAAGAACCCTCCTCCTACACTAACCCTTAACCGCGCCGGGGCGCGGCGAAAACCAGCCCGTTCTCTTATCCAGAGCGGTGGAGGGTACGGCCCTGTGAAACCGCGGCAACCTCCCATCCCTTCCGTTCCATGGCCGGATGCGGGTGGGGCTGGTGCCAAGGCCGGCCCGGGTGGGGGAAACGCCCGGGGACGATAAGAGAGGGGGGTAAGCGCCACGCCCAACCCCTTCTAGGCGAGAGAACGGTGCCCTTGCACTTCCCGCCAGAAGGGGCCTTCTTATTGGCCCCTTCCAAGCGCCCCCGGCAGGTTCTTGGAAAGGAGGCCAAGGATGCACTTTGAGACCCTGCAGCTGCATGCCGGTTACGAGCCCGAGCCCACCACGTTGAGCCGCCAGGTGCCCATCTACCCCACCACCAGCTACCTCTTCCAAAGCCCCGAGCATGCCGCCAACCTCTTTGCCCTTAAGGAGTTCGGAAACATCTACTCCCGCATTATGAATCCCACGGTGGAGGTGCTGGAAAGGCGTCTGGCGGCCCTCGAGGGGGGTAAGGCCGCCCTGGCCACCTCTTCGGGGCACGCGGCCCAGTTCCTGGCCCTCACCACCCTGGCCCAGGCGGGGGACAACCTCGTGGCTACCCCGAACCTCTACGGCGGAACCTTTAACCAGTTCAAGGTAACCCTGAAACGGCTGGGGATTGAGGTGCGCTTCACCTCCCGCGAGGAGCGCCCCGAGGAGTTTTTGGCCCTCACCGACGAAAGGACCCGGGCCTGGTGGGTGGAGTCCATCGGTAATCCAGCCCTAAACATCCCCGACCTCGAGGCCCTGGCCCAAGCCGCCCGGGAGGTGGGGGTGGCCCTTTTCGTGGACAACACCTTTGGCATGGGGGGGTATTTGCTAAGACCCCTGGAATGGGGGGCGGCGGTGGTGACCCATTCCCTCACCAAGTGGGTAGGGGGGCACGGGGCGGCGATCGCCGGGGCCATGGTGGACGGGGGAAACTTCCCCTGGGATAACGGCCGCTACCCCCTCCTCACCGAGCCCCAGCCGGGGTACCACGGGCTTAAGTTGACGGAAGCCTTCGGCCACCTGGCCTTCATCGTCAAGGCCCGGGTGGACGGCCTCCGCGACCAGGGCCAGGCCCTGGGCCCCTTTGAGGCCTGGGTGGTCCTACTGGGCATGGAAACCCTTTCCCTGCGGGCGGAGCGCCATGTGGAGAACACCCTGCACCTGGCCCATTGGCTGGCGGAACAGCCCCAGGTGGCCTGGGTGAACTACCCCGGGCTCCCCCACCACCCCCACCACGCCCGCGCCCAAAAGTACTTCCGGGGTAGGCCTGGGGCCGTCCTCACCTTCGGCCTTAAGGGAGGGTACGAGGCCGCCAAGCGCTTCATCGGGCGCCTCAAGCTCATCTCCCACCTGGCCAATGTGGGGGACACCCGCACCCTGGCCATCCACCCCGCCTCCACCACCCACTCCCAGCTCTCCCCCGAGGAGCAGGCCCTGGCCGGGGTTGCCCCGGAGATGGTGCGCCTAAGCGTGGGCCTCGAGCACGTGGAGGACCTGAAGGCGGAGCTCCAGGAGGCCTTGGCATGAGCGAGATCGCCTTGGAGACCTGGGGGGAGCACGAGGCCCTCATCCTCAAGCCCCCCCGTTCTCCCCTTTCCATCCCTCCCCCAAGGCCCCGCACCGCGGTCCTCTTCCCCAGGCGGGAGGGGTTCTACACGGAGCAGGGCGGCTTCCTGCCCGAGGTGCGCCTGCGGTTTGAAACCTACGGGCGGCTTTCCCGGCTGCGGGACAACGCCGTCGTGGTCTTCCATGCCCTCACGGGAAGCGCCCATCTTGCCGGCACCTACGACGAGGCCACCTTGCCGAGCCTTTCGCCACTGGAAAAGGCCTTCGGTCGGCATGGCTGGTGGGATGCCCTGGTGGGCCCCGGGCGGATCCTGGACCCCGCCCTTTACTACGTGATCTCCGCCAACCACTTGGGAAGCTGCTATGGCTCCACCGGGCCCCTCTCCCTGGACCCGCGCACGGGAAGGCCTTACGGAAAGGAGTTTCCACCCCTCACCATCCGGGACCTGGCCCGGGCCCAGGCCAGGCTTCTGGACCACCTGGGGGTGGAAAGGGCCACCGTGATCGGGGGAAGCCTGGGGGGGATGGTGGCCTTGGAGTTCGCCCTCATGTACCCCGAAAGGGTGAAGAAGCTGGTGGTCCTGGCCGCCCCGGCCAGGCACGGGCCCTGGGCCCGAGCCTTCAACCACCTAAGCCGCCAGGCCATCCTGCAAGACCCCGACTACCAAAAGGGCCACCCTGCCCCACAGGGCATGGCCCTGGCCCGGGCAATCGCCATGATGAGCTACCGCGCACCCCGGGGCTTTGAAGCCCGCTGGGGCCAGGAGCCGGAAAAGGGGGAGACCTACCTGGACTACCAGGGGGAGAAGTTCCTAAAACGCTTCCATGCGGAAAGCTATCTGGTCCTCTCCCGGGCCATGGACACCCACGATGTAGGCCGGGGAAGGGGTGGGGTGGAGGAGGCCCTGAAGCGCTTGAAGAACCTACCCTCCCTGTTCGTAGGCATAGACACCGACCTCCTCTACCCGGCGGAGGAGGTGCGGCAAGTGGCCCGGCTCAGCGGGGGTCGGTACCGGGAGATCCGTAGCCCCCATGGCCACGACGCCTTCCTGATTGAGACCGACCAGGTGGAGGCCATTCTGGACTCCTTCCTGCCCTAGCCCTACTTCCCTACGCAAAAGTTCTGGAAGATGCGGGCCACCACCTCCGGGGAAACCTCCCTCCGGCCCCTTAGGGAGGCCAGGGTGCGCACGGCTTCCTCCAGGGCCAGCCCCATCAGGTCCTCGGGGAGGTCCAAGGCCTCGAGAAGCCTCTCCCTGGCCCGGTGGAGGGCCTGGAGCTGTCGCTCGGTGAGGAGGTACTCCCCCCCTTCCCTGCCTAAAAGGGCCTCCCGGATGGCCTCCTTAAGCCGGTCCAGGCCCTGGCCGGTGAGGCTGGAAACGGGAAGGAACTCCGGGTCTTCCCATAGGGGGGGAAGGTCGGCCTTGGTGGCCACCTTCAAGCTCCCGGGGGGCAAGGGAGGAAGGGGAGGCTTGGGAGCCGAGCGGTCGGCCACGTAAAGCACCAGGTCGGCCTCCTCGGCGATCCTTAAGGCCCGTTCCACCCCCGCCCTTTCCAGGGGGTCTTCCGTGTCCCTTATCCCCGCGGTGTCCACCGCCACCAGGGGAATGCCGAAAAGCTCCAAAGGGGCTTCTAGATAGTCCCGGGTGGTGCCGGGGATAGGGGACACCAAGGCCCTTTCGTAGCCCAAAAGGGCGTTGAGAAGGGAGCTCTTACCGGCATTGGGCGCCCCGATTAGGGCCAGGCGGGCTCCCTTCTGGGCCAGCCGGGAGGCCCGGCCCTGGGCCAGGAGGGCCTCCACCTCCTCCAGCACCTCCCCAATCACCCGCTTGGCCTCCAGGGGCTCCACCCCCTCCTCGGGGTAGTCCAAGAGGGCCTGGATGTGGGCCAGGAGGGAAAGGAGCTGGTCCTCCAGGCTGGCAATCTTCTGCGAAAAGCTCCCCTCCAGGCTCCTTAAGGCCTGGCGGCGGGCCAACTCCCCTTCCGCCTCCACCAGGGCCAAGACCGCTTCCGCTTGGGCCAGGTCCAGCTTCCCGTTCATGTAGGCCCGGAAGGTGAACTCGCCCGGAGCCGCCACGCGAGCCCCCGCCTTCACCAGGGCCTCCAGGACCCTCCTCAAAACCGCCGGCGAGCCATGGGTGTGGAACTCGCAGGCCTCCTCCCCGGTGTAGGACCGGGGTGCCCGGAAGACCAAAAGGAGGGCCTGGTCCAGGACCTCTCCCGTTTCCGGGTCCACCACCTCCCCCAGGGTGAACCGGCCGCCCTTCAGCTTCCGGGGATCCTTTCCCCGCCACACCTGGCTGGCAATGGCCAAAGCCCCCTCCCCCGAAAGCCGCACCACCCCGATGGCCCCCTTCCCCAAGGGAGTAGCGATGGCGCAGATGGGGTCCTTCAGGGTCATGGGCTAGAGGGCTTTGGCTAGGGCCTCGAGGGTAAGGGCCACATCCTCCTCCCCATGGGCCACGGAAAGGAAGGCCGCCTCAAAGTTGGAGGGTGGCCAGTACACGCCCCGGTCCAGGAGGCCATGGAAGAAGCGCTTGAAAAGCTCCGTGTCCGTGCGCCTGGCGTCTTGGAAGGTGACCACCGGCCCCTCGGTGAAGAAGACGGTCAACATGGAGCCCATGCGGTTTACCGTGTGGGGAATGCCCTTTTGCGACAAGACCTCTCTAAGCCCCGCCTCCAGCTTCGCCCCTAGGGCCTCCAGGTACGCGTAGTAACCGGGATTTCTCTCCAGGATCTCCAAAGTGGCCAGGCCCGTGGCCATGGCCAAGGGATTCCCCGAAAGCGTCCCCGCCTGGTAGACGGGTCCTAGGGGAGCCACCCTTTCCATAATCTCCCGCCTTCCCCCATAGGCGGCGGCGGGAAGCCCTCCCCCAAGGATCTTCCCTAGGGTGACCAGGTCGGGCCTTAGGCCCAGGCGCTCCGTGGCCCCGCCCAAGGCCAGGCGGAAGCCCGTCATCACCTCGTCGGCGATAAGGAGGACCCCGTACTGCCGGGCCTCATGCAGGGCCTTTAGGAACTCCTCCGTGGGGAGCAAGACCCCGGCGTTGCCCACCACCGGCTCAAAGATGATGGCGGCGATCTCCTCTCCCCTCTCCCTCAAGACCTCCCTAAGACCTAGGGGATCGTTGTACTCCAGGACCAGGGTGAGGCCGGCGTACTCCTCGGGCACCCCGGCGCTGCTGGGAACCCCCAGAGTGAGGGCTCCGCTTCCCGCCTCCACCAAGAGGCCGTCCGCATGCCCGTGGTAGTTGCCCCGGAACTTGACGATGTACTTCCTTCCCGTATACCCCCGGGCCAGGCGCAAGGCCGACATGGTGGCTTCGGTGCCGGAGCTGACAAAGCGCACCAGCTCCACCATGGGGAAGGCCCGTTTCACGGCCTTGGCCAGCTCGGCCTCCAAAGGGTGAGGGGCACCAAAGGTGAGGCCCCCTTCCGCCACCTCCTTAACCCGTTGCACCACTTGCGGGTGAGCATGGCCCAGGATCAAGGGCCCCCAGCTGAGCACGTAGTCCACATACCGGTTCCCATCGGCATCCCACACGTAGGCCCCCTCCCCCCGCACGAGGAAAGGAGGCGTACCCCCCACCGCCTTGAAGGCCCTAACGGGACTGGAAACCCCGCCGGGGATATGCCTTTGGGCTTCGGTAAAAAGCCTTTCAGAGATGGGCCTCTCCATGCCTTACACTCTACGCCAGCCCGCGCCTGGGTCAAAACGGGCTACGTCCTACTCAAACCCACGGATAACCCGAGGACGGGTCGTGGCCACACAAGACATAGTTGCAAATCTTGCCACCAGCAGCAAAGGGACCATCAAGGGCGCCCAAGCAAGGGCCAGACAACCCCACCTAAAACCCTGCGTTTTCAAAAGCCCAAAACCCGCCGCAAAGCCGCCAGCACCCGGCGAGCATTGGGCCGGTAGTAATGCTCAATGGCGCTGAAAGGAGGGTACGGGGCGTCGTATCCCGCCACTCGCACCACGGGGGCCTGAAGGTAGTCTATGGCCCCTTCGGCGATACGGGCGGCGATCTCGGCCCCGAAGCCACCGGTGCGCATGGCCTCGTAGACCACCACCGCCCGGCCCGTCTCCCGCACCGCCTCGAGGAGGGTCTCCTCATCCAGGGGAACCAGGGTTTCCAGGTCCACCACCATGACCTCCACCCCCTCCTTGGCTGCCACCCCAGCCGCCTCCAGCATCACCTCCACCATGCCCCCGTAGCCGATCAGGGTGGCGTGCCTCCCTTCCCGCACCACCCGGGCCTTCCCCAAGGGGAGGGTGTAGTAGCCTTCCGGCACCTCCGCCCGTACCCCCCGGTAGAGCTTGATGGCCTCCAGGAAAAAGACGGGGTCCTCGTCCTCAATGGCGGCAAGGAGGAGACCCTTGGCCCTTTCGGGGCTCGAGGGAATCACCACCTTAACCCCAGGGGTATGGGCCAAAAGGGCCTCGGGAGAGTCCGCATGCTGCTCAGGGGTGTGCACCCCTCCCCCATAGGGGGCCCGCACCACCACGGGCAAACCCACTCGGCCCCGGGAACGGTGACGCCAGCGGCCCAAGTGGGAAAGAATCTGGTCCAAAGCCGGGTAGAGAAAGCCGGCAAACTGGATCTCCGCCACCGGGCGCAATCCCCCCATGGCCAGGCCGATGGCCAGCCCCAGAATGCCGCTTTCCGCCAAGGGGGTATCAAATACCCGTTTCTCCCCGTATTTGGCCTGGAGGCCTTCCGTGACCCGGAACACCCCCCCAAGCCGGCCCACATCCTCCCCGAAGACCAAAACCCGCTCATCCCAAGCCAAGGCCAGGTCCAGGGCCTCGTTGATGGCCTGAACCAGGTTCAGCACCCTGGCCTTTTCCGCTACCATAGTTCCTCCACGTGTTTCCCCTGCCTTAAGGCCTCCCAGGCCCGCCTCTGGTCGGGGCCCATCTGCGCGTACACATGCTCCACAATCATCTCGGGCGTGGGCTCAGGGGCTTGGTCCGCCAAGGCCACCTCCCGGGCGAACTCCTCCTCGAGCTCCCCCAAGAGGGCCTCCTCCGCCTCCACTCCCCATAGTCCCTGGTCCTCGAGGGCCTTCCGGAGGCGGAGGATGGGGTCCTTGGCCCGCCAGGCCTCCTCCTCCTCCCGGGTGCGGTAGCGGCTTGGGTCATCGGAGGTGGTGTGGGGAGCCAGGCGGTAGGTGAGGGCCTCCAGGAGGGTGGGCCCTTCCCCCCTCCTGGCCCTTTCCACCGCCTTTTTGGCCTCCAGGTAGACGGCGAAGGCGTCGTTGCCGTCCACCACCACCCCAGGAATCCCGTACCCCTCCGCCCGCCGGGCGATATAGTCCACCCGCATCTGCCTCTGCCGCGGCACGCTGATGGCGTAGCCGTTGTTCTGCACCAGGAAGACCACGGGGGCGTCAAAGACGGCAGCAAAGTTAAGCCCCTCGTGGAAATCCCCCTCGCTGGTCCCCCCGTCCCCTATAGAGGTGGCCACCACCCAACCCTCCCCCCGGTACCGCCCCGCCAAGGCCAGGCCCACCGCCTGGGGAATCTGGGTGGCGATGGGGATGTAAGGGTTCACCGCCCGCACCCCTTGGGGAAACCGCCAGCCTGCGGGATGGGCTCGCCAATAGAGGATCAAGGTATGGATGGGGAGGCCGCGGGCTAAGAGCATGGCGGACTCCCGGTAACTGGGCACCACAAAGTCCTTCTCCCCTAGGGCCAAGGCCACCCCAACCTGCGCCGCCTCCTGTCCCATGAAGGGGGCATAGACCCCAAGCCGTCCTTGGCGCTGAAGGAGAAGGGCCTTCTCGTCAAAAAACCGGGCCCGGCGCATGGCCCGGTAAAGGGCCAAGGCTTCCCCCTCGCCTATGGGAAACTCCCCCTTATCCAGGTATCGGATTACCTTGGGCTTCACGCCGGGGAGTTTACCACAGGAGCTAAGCGCTCCAGAGCTAGGGCGATCTCATTCTCGCCCTTGCAAAAGGCGAAGCGAAAAAGCCATGGGGGTGGATCCTCCCGGTAGAAGGCGCTGGCTGGGATCACAGCTACCCTGGCCACTTGCACAAGCTGGAAGGCATCCCAACCGGGAAGCTCGGCCATAAGGAAGTAAGTGCCCTCAGGCTCAAGGGCCTTTAGGCCTAAGGACCTAAGCCCATAAAGGAGCAGATCCCGCCTCTTCCGATAGCTCTCCCGCAAGGCCTCGTAGAACCCCTCCTTTCGGGCCACCCTCAAGGCCTCCGCCACCCCCGCCTGCAGAGGGCTTGGTGCCGAGAAGCTGGTCCACTGCCGCATCCCTGCCAGGGTGGGCATGAACTCCTGGGGCCCCACGATCCAGCCCACCCGGTAGCCGGTGGCCTCGAGGCGCTTCCCCGCACTGCCCACGGTGAAGGTGCGCTCGGGGGCCAAGTCCCGTAACCGGGGTGGCCTTTCCCCGAAATAGAGCTCGTCGTAGACCCCGTCGGAAACCAGAAAGAGCTGGTGCCTCCGGGCCAGGTCCGCCACCGCCTTAAGCTCCTCCCGGAAGACCAGGCCCGTGGGGTTCATGGGGGTATTGAGAAGGAGAAGCCGGGTACGGGGGGTGATGGCCGCCTCCAGGGCCCCTAGATCCAGCCGGAATCCCCCCTCCCCCAGGGGCAGGCGCACCAGCCTGGCCTCGGCCCCGGCCAGGAAAGCATGGGGGAGGTAGACATCAAAAAAGGGCTCCAGCACCACCACCTCATCCCCCGGACCCACCAGGCTTTGCAGGAGCACATATAGGGCCTCCGTGGCCCCCGAGGTGACCACCACGGACTCAGGTTCCACCGCAAACTCCTCCGCCAAGGCCTCCCTAAGCTGGGGAAGGCCCGCAGGAGGGGCGTATTGGTCAAAGCGGCCCAGGGCCCTTTGCACCGCTTCCCGCAGGAAGGCGGGCGGAGGGCTTGAGGGAAAGCCCTGGCCCAGGTTCACCGCCTGGAGTCTGGCCGCCAGCTGGCTCATCTTGGGGAAGATGCTTTCCCGGGCCGCCTGGGTGCGGGGGTGGAGCCGCATAGGTATAAGGGTAGCCCAAAGCCCTTTGCGCCTCAACCGGTGATCCTGAGAAGGCTCAGGAAGCTTTCCAGCTCCAGGCTGGCCCCTCCCACCAGCCCCCCGTCCACGTTGGGCATGGAAAGGAGGTCGGCGAAGTTGTTGGGGTTGACGCTGCCCCCATACAGGATGCGGACCCGATCCGCAAACGCCCTTCCGTAGAGCTCAGCCAGGGCCTGGCGGATGGCCTGGTGCATGGCCTCGGCATCCTCGGGGGTGGCGTTCCGCCCGGTGCCGATGGCCCAAACCGGCTCGTAGGCGATGACCAGGGCCTCGGGACCCGGGGGGTTGACCCCCTCGAGGCTCCCCCTCAGCTGGGCCAGGGTATAGGGCACCGCCTCCCCCCTTTCCCTTACCTCCAAGGGTTCCCCTACGCAGAGGATGGGGGTAATCCCCTCTTCCAAAAGCCTTTTGGCCTTCTCCGCCACCAGAGAGTCGCTTTCCCCATGGTAGCGCCGCCTTTCCGAATGCCCCACGATGGCGTAGCGGCACCCTAGGTCGGAGAGCATCCGGGCGGAAACCTCCCCCGTGTAGGCCCCTTCCCGGTGGCGGGAGACATCCTGGGCCCCATAGGCCACCTGGCTTCCGGAAAACACCTCCTTGGCCAAAGGCAACATGGGAAAGGCCGGCAACACCGCCGCCTCGGACTGCAAGGGGGGTAAAAGCCTCTTGAGCTCGGCAAACCACACCCGGGCCTCCGAGGGCACCTTATGCATCTTCCAGTTTCCTGCCACCAAGACCCTGCGCATGCCGCCATCCTATAGGAAAACCCCGCCCGCGAGGGCGGGGCCGGAACCTGCCTCTTTACTCTAGGACCTCAATCCCCGGAAGGGTACCCTTTTCCAGGTACTCCAGGCTCGCCCCACCCCCGGTGGAGACGTGGCTGAAGCGCTCCTTGAGGCCCAGACGGTTCACCGCCGCCACCGAGTCCCCGCCCCCCACCACGGTGAAGGCCCCCTCCAAGGCCGCCAGTGCCCGGCCCACCGCCAGGGTGCCCTGGTCAAAGGGCGGTACCTCAAAGACCCCCATGGGACCGTTCCAAAAAACCGTCTTGGATCCCTTGAGGGCCTCGGCGAAAGCCTCCTGGGTCTGGGGACCGATGTCTAGGCCCATAAAGGGCACCGGAATGGCATCGGCGGGAAAGGTGCGGGTTTCCACCCCCGCCTCAATCCGCTCCGCCGCCACCACATCCACGGGGAGGTACACCTTCACCCCCAAGGACTCCGCCCTCCTCAAGAGGTCCCTCGCCAAATCCAGGCGGTCTTCCTCCACCAGGCTCTTCCCCACCTCACCACCCATGGCCTTGATGAAGGTGAAGGCCATGGCCCCGCCGATGAAGAGGCGGTCTATGCGGGGCAGGAGGTTCTCAATCACCCCGATCTTGTCGGAGACCTTGGCCCCACCAATGACCACCGCATAGGGCTTTTCCGGATTCCTTAGGAGGCGGGAAAGAGCCTTCACCTCCCTTTCCATGAGGAAACCGGCAAAGGAAGGAAGAAGCCTGGCCACCCCCACCACGCTGGCGTGGGCCCGGTGGGCGCTCCCGAAGGCATCCAGGACAAAAGCCTCCCCCAGCCGGGCATAACGGGCGGCAAGCTCGGGGTCGTTCTTCTCCTCCCCCGGTTCAAAGCGCACGTTTTCCAAAAGGGCCACCTCACCCGGGGCCAGGGCCTCTACCGCCTGATGCGCCTGGTCGGAACCGGGGCTGTGGGGCACGAAACGGACACCGGTTAGATACCGGCCTAAGGCCTCCGCCACCGGGGCCAGGGAGTACTTGGGGTCCACCCCCTTGGGCCGACCCAGGTGGGAAAGAAGCACCAGGGAGGCCCCTTGTTCCAGAAGGTGGCGCAGGGTGGGAAGGCTTTCTTGGATGCGGGTATCGTCCTGCACCGCCCCCTCCTTGATGGGTACGTTGTAGTCCACCCGCACCAGGATGCGCTTGCTCCGGGCATCCAGATCCTGTAACGTGCGCATCTAGACCCCCTTCTTTAGCACCAGCTCCACCAGATCCGCCACCCGGTTGGAATAGCCCCACTCGTTGTCGTACCAGGCAAAGACCTTGACCAGGTTGCCCAGGGCCTTGGTGAGCTTGCCGTCCACGATGGAGGAGTGAGGGTCCATCACGATATCCTGAAGGACGATCTCGTCCTCGGTGTAGGCCAAAATGCCCTTCAAGGCACCTTCGGCCGCTGCCTTGAGGGCAGCGTTCACCTCCTCAGCGGTCACCTCACGCCTGAGCACCGCGGTGATGTCGGAGATGCTCCCCGTGGCCGTGGGCACCCTGAGGGCGCTCCCGTCAAACCGGCCCTTCAAGGAAGGAAGCACCAAGGCCGTGGCCTTGGCCGCCCCGGTGGTGGTGGGGATGATGTTGATGGCCGCCGCCCGCGCCCGACGCAGGTCCTTATGGGGCAGGTCCAGAACCCGCTGGTCGTTGGTGTAGGAGTGGACGGTGGTCATGAGGGCCTTTTCCACGCCGAAGGCCTCTTCCAGCACCTTCATCACGGGGGCCAGGGAGTTGGTGGTGCAGGAGGCATTGGAAATGATGTGGTGCCTGGCGGGATCGTATTGCTCGTGATTCACCCCCATGACGATGGTGATGTCCTCGCCCTTAGCCGGGGCGGTGATGATCACCTTCTTGGCTCCCGCCTCGAGGTGGGCCTTGGCCTTGTCGGCATCGGTGAACACCCCCGTGGACTCAATGACCACGTCCACACCCAGGCTCCCCCAAGGAAGCTCCTTGGGATCCTTTATGGCCGTGGCCCGGATGGGCTTGCCGTTCACGTAAATGTTCTCGTCGTCGTACCCCACCTCCCCAGGGAAGCGGTGGTAGATGGAATCGTACTTCAAGAGATGGGCTAGGGTCTTGTTGTCGGTCAGGTCGTTGATGAGGGCCACCTCCACGCCCCGCCCATGAAGAATACGGAACACCTGGCGGCCGATTCTGCCGAATCCGTTGATGCCTACCTTCATAGCTTACCTCCTAGCGTGGCTCCTGCCCCCCTGCTGTGCCGGCGGGGTAAAGAGCTATGGCTTTAGTATAGCGGCTTTTCCATAAGTGATTCCCGGCACTTGGCTTAAGCGAACCCCCAGCCTTGACCCGTAAACCCCAAAACCCTAGCATGGTTGACGGCCACCCAGGTGGTCCCGGAGGTAGCTATGTGGAAAACCGAGGTTCTTCCCTATACCCCCTTGGTTAAGATCCTTTGGCCAAACCGTAGCCTGGCTCGCGACCTCACCCTAATCCTGGCGGGTAGCCTCCTCGTGGCCCTGGCCGCCAGGATCAACATCCCTTTGCCCTTCACCCCCGTGCCCATCACCGGCCAGACCCTGGCGATTCTTCTGGTGGGCGCGGCCCTGGGTAGCCGCCTGGGATTCCTAGCCCTTCTCGCCTATGTGGCGGAGGGCGCCATGGGGCTACCCGTCTTCGCGGGGGGCACGGGCGGCCTGGCCAAGATTCTGGGCCCCACCGGAGGGTTCCTGTTGGCCTTCCCCTTGGCAGCGGGGCTCGTGGGTCTTTTGGTGGAGCGGTTCGGCCTAGACCGCAGCTTCCTGGGTACCCTACTGGCCATGCTGGCGGGCAACGCCCTCCTCTACCTGGTGGGGCTTCCCTGGCTTGCCGCCTGGCTCATGGGGGCAGGAAAGTTCGCCGGAACCGGTGCACTTCTGGCCATGGGGCTCTTCCCCTTCATCCCCGGGGACCTGGTGAAGGCGGTCCTGGCTGCCCTCCTCTTGCCCTCCGCCTGGAAACTCTTGGGAAAGCGCTAGCGTGCGGGTAGCCCTAGCCCACCTGGGCAAAAGGCCTAGCGTTTCCGAGTTGCTCCAGGCCCTCCTACCCCTATTAGAAAGGGCGCAAGGGGAGGGGGCCTTGGCCCTCCTCCTTCCCGAGCTGGTCCTGGGGAAGCAAGGGGAAGACACCCTTCCCCAAGCCCTTAAGGCCCTGGCTGAGGAAAACCGGATACCGGTGCTCGCAGGCTTCCTGGCCCCTGGCCCCAGGAACCGGCTTGGCATCTTCCCCCAGGGTCCCTTTTACGATAAGGTGCATCCCTACCTGGCGTCGGACGAGGAGGGGGATGAGGGGATTGCGCCCGGGGAAGGCCCCGTGATCTGGGAGTTTCGCGGCAAACGGTTCGGGCTTGCCCTTTGCTACGATCTGGACTTTCCCGAGCTGTTTCGCAGTTATGCCCTGATGGGCGCCGAGGGCTTTCTGGTGGGCTCGGCCTGGCCCGGGGAGTACCAAGAGCTTCTCTCGGTCCTGGCCCGGGCCCGGGCTGCGGAGAACCAGGCTTATTTGCTCCTGGCCAACCGTGCGGACACGGGAAGCCCCTCCCTGGCGGTGGCCCCTGATGGGCGCCTCCTGGGCCTAAGGCATGAGGAGGGGGTTCTGCTGGTGGACCTAGACTTTGCCTTCCTGGAGGAGTACCGCGCCCGCTACCCCATCCTCCGCCACCGGCGGCCGGAAGCCTACCGCCTTTGGTAAGATGGCCTTCGTGCTGGAGAACCGCCGGGCGCGGCACGACTACGAGATCCTGGAAACCTACGAGGCAGGGCTGGTCCTCAAGGGAACCGAGGTCAAGTCCCTGCGCGCCGGTAAGGTGGATTTTACCGGGAGCTTCGCCAAGTTTGAAAACGGTGAGCTTTACCTGGAAAACCTCTACATCGCCCCCTACGAAAAGGGATCCTACACCAACGTGGACCCCAGGAGAAAGCGGAAGCTCCTTCTTCACCGCCACGAGCTCAACCGGTTAAGGGGCAAGGTGGAGCAAAAGGGTCTCACCCTGGTACCCCTTAAGATTTACTTCAACGAACGGGGCTACGCCAAGGTGCTCCTGGGTTTGGCCCGGGGGAAAAAGGCCTATCAAAGGAAGGAAGACGACAAGAAGCGGGCCGTGCGCCGCGCCCTGGAGGAGCTATGAGGTTCCTGGCGCTGGCCTTGTTCCTCCTTCTCGCCCTGGCCCAGGCGCCAAGGCCCCTCCTGGTGGGGGGGGAGGTGGGCCAGGCCTGGTATCCCGGGGGGCGGGGCTTGGCCTACGGGGAAGTGGGCCTTATAGCCCGGGGCCTGGGACTTGCCCTGTGGCAAGGGGAAGGCCAGGTGGCCCTGGGCCTGGGAAGCCGCTACAAGGCCTTCCCCCTGGTGGCCAACGAGGCCCAGGCGGCCGCCCGGGGGGCGGCCTGGAAACGGGGGCAGGAGGTCCTTGTCCCCCTACGGCCCTTAAGCGAGGCCTTGGGCCTGGAATACCGGGCCCAGGAAGGTATCCTGCTCCGGCTTCCCTGGGCTAAGCTTCTTTCGGTGGAACGCGGGCCAGCCCGCCTTTTGCTGCGCTTCTCCCGGGAGGTGAACGCCCTGGTGGAGGGCAACAGCGTCCTCTTCCTCCTGGCCCAGGGAGAAGGGGCGGGCCTGAGCCAGGAGGCCCAGGGCCTGCGCCTGGCCCTGGAAAGCCCGCCCGCCCGGCTCTTCTACCCCGGCGGGGGCCAGGTGGTCCTGGAGTGGGGTTCCCTGGCTAGACCCAGGCCCACGGTGCTCCTGGACCCGGGACACGGGGGGCAGGACCCAGGTATCTCGGCGGGGGGCTTCTGGGAAAAGGACCTCACCCTGGATCTGGCCAAGAGGGTAGCCTCCCGCCTGGCCAACGCCAGACTCACCCGGCAAACCGACCAGTACGTGCCCCTCGAGGCCCGCTTGGCCCAGGCGCAAACCGCCTCGGTGATGGTTTCCCTGCACGTGACCCAGGGCAGCGCCGTGAACCTCTACCTCCCCAAGGCCCGCACCTCTCCCCTTGCCCGGAACGCCGAGGCCCTCCTGGCCACGGCCCCAGCGGAGCAAGCCGCCTTGTTGAAGGTCTATGCCGGTGACCCGCGGCGCCTGGCCGTGGCCTTGGAAAAGGCCTTCTCTGCCCTGGGCCTCGTGCTGGCCCGGGCCGAGGGTCCCTACGCCCTCACGGACATCCCCGGGGCAGGGGTACTCCTGGAGGTGGGGGTGGAGCGGCTCAAGACTCCTGAGGCCCGCAACCAGGTGGCGGAGGCCATCGCCCAGGCCATCCGCACCTACTTGGAGTAACCATGCGCCGACTCTTGACCTTCTGGAACCTCCTTGGCCTTGCCTTCTTCGCCCTGGGGGCTCTGGTCTACTGGCAAAGCCCAGGGCACCAGGCTGCCTCCGCCCTGCCCTTGCCCTCGGAGGAGACCCTGGCCGCAAGCAGCCTGCCCATCATCCTTTACCTTCCCAACCCCCCTCAAGGCCTCCGCAAGGAAACCCGCACCCTGGAGCTGGCCCCGGGGGATACGCCGGAGAACAAAGCTCTGGCCGCCTGGGCCGAGGCCTTGCAGGCCCCTAAACCCCGGGGCCTCTACCGGATGGCCCAGGTTCTCGTGGTGGATCTTCCCGCCGATTTCCCCCTGGGTCTGGATGCCAGCCAGGAAGCCCTACGCCTCTACAGCCTGGCCTACACCCTCCTGGCCACCTTCCCCCAGGCCCAGGAGGTGCGCTTCCTGGTGGAGGGGGAGCCTAAGCCGGGGCTGGCCCATTTAGACCTAAGCCAACCTTATCGCCTGCCATGAGGGAAAAGGAAGCCTGGCGCATTGACCGCTTGCTCCTCCAGGGGTTCAAGTCCTTTGCGGAGCGCACCGCTTTGGACTTTCCTGACCCCATCACCGGCATCATCGGGCCCAATGGCTCGGGCAAAAGCAACCTGGTGGAGGCCCTGCGCTTCGTGACCGGGGCCCGGGCCCACGAGCTAAGGGGACAGGAACTTAAGGCCTTCCTCTTTCACGGCAGCGATGGCCGCCCTCCCCAGGGTATGGCGGAGGTGCGCCTAGAGCTTTCCCGGGGCCGGGAGCGCCTGGTGGTGGAAAGGCGGATCGAGGGGGAGCGCTCCGTGTTCCGGGTGAATGGCCGGCCCGTGAGCGCCAAGGCCTTGGCCCTGCACCTGGCCGGCACCGGCCTGGGCCGCGGAGGGTATGCCATCGTGGGCCAAGGGGAGGTGGCCGCCCTTCTGGAGGCCCCGGAAGAGGTGCTCCTTGGCCATCTGGAGGAGGCCTCGGGACTTAGGCCCGTGGCGGAGGCGGCCCGGGCCACGGAAGAACGCCTTCGGGAAGCCTGGGACCTCTTGGAGCAGCGAAGGCTTGGGCTAGAGGAACTCCAGGCCCGGGCGGAAGGGCTAAGAAGGGAAGCGGCAACCGCGCAAAGGGCCCGGGAGCTGGACCTCCAGGTTCTGGCGCTGAAGGCAAGCCTCCTCGAGGCCCGGATAGAGGAAGCCCAGAAGGAGATGCAAAGGGCCCAGGAAAGGCTTGAAGCCCTAGCCCAGGAAGAGGAAACCCTAAAGGAGGAACGGGCAGGGCTCGAGGCCCACCGCCAAACCCTAGGCAAGAAGGAGGAGGCCTTGCGCCAGGAACTGGAGGCGGTGCGCCTTCGCCTCAAGGAACGGGAGGGCTGGGAGCGCGAGCTAAGAGAGCTTTCCCGGCTGCAAAAGACCTTGGACCGCCCCCCGCCGCCTGACCCCGGTCCCCCCATTCCCCCTCCCCCCCTACCGGCGGAGGAACTCCGCCAGCGCCTCAAGGCCCTGCGGGCCCGGGAAAAGCAGCTAAAAGAGGAAAAGCGCCGCCACGAAGAGGCCCTGCGCCGCTATCTGAGCGAACGGGCCCGCTACGAGGAGAAGCAAAAGGCCTATGCGGAGGCCCTTGCCCGGCGGCAACGTCTGGAGGAGGAACTTGGCCGCAAGCAGGAGGCCCTGAGGGTCCTGGAGGCCCAGACAGCCCAAAGAAGACAGCTGGAGGCAAGGCTGGCCGAGCTCAAGGCCCAAGCCCAGGCCGCCCAGCGGGAGGCCGAGCGCCTCAGGCGCCTGTTGCAGGCGGGAAGCGACCTGCAAGAAGGCCCCAGAAAGGTGCGCAGGCTTCCCGGGGTCCTGGGGGTGGTGGCCGACCTGGTGAGGCCCGAACCTGGGCTGGAGCTGGCCCTGGAGGTGGCCCTGGGCCCCCGGCTCCAATGGGTGCTTACCCAGGATGAGGAAGCCGCCAAAGCCGCCATCGCCTTCCTTAAGCGGGAAGGGGGCCGGGCCACCTTCTTACCCTTAAGCCTTCTTTCCCCCCCACCTCCCCCTTCACCCCAGCCGGCCCCTGGTCTCCTGGGACCCGCTTTCCGGCTGGCCCGGCTGCGGCTCGGGGTACCCCACGAAGAGGAAGTCCTCCTCACCCTTTTCGGGGACACCCTGGTCTTCAGGGACCTGGATACCGCCCTCGCCTACCGTAAAGCGGGGGGCAGGGAACGGCTGGTCACCGTAGAAGGAGAGGTGCTGGAACGCCTGGGGGCCCTCACCGGGGGAAGGCCAAGGGGAGGAGGAGAGACCCTCCTCCTAAGACGGCGCCTGGAGGACCTCGAGGCCGAAGAAGAGCTCCTCCGGCAAAAGGTCCGGGCCCTGGAGGAGGCCTTGGCCCCCTTGGCCTCCTACCAGCACCTGGAGGAACTCCGGGCCCAGGTGGCCACCCTCCAGCGTTCCCTCGCCTCCCCCCTACCCCCGCCCCCAGAGCCCCCCCCGCCTCCCCAAGACCCCTGGGAGGAAACCCAGCTCCAGGTCCTGGAGGAGGAGCTAAGAAAGCTGGAGGAAGCCTTGGCCCAGGCCGAGGCCCACGAACGCTGGCAGCTTCTTTCCCAAGCCCAGAAAGCCTGGGAAGAGGCGCAACAGGAGGTGCGCCGCCTCCAGCTGCGAATGGAGGAGCTGAAGGCCCAACTGGCCGCCACCGAACCCCTCCTGGCCGAGATGCAAGCCCTGGAGGGCCAGCTGGTGGCCTTACGGGAGGAAAGGCGAGCGCTTCAGGAACGGGAAACCCGGGCCCTCACCCGGGCCAACGCCCTTTTGGCCGAGCGGGAAAACCTAAGCCTCCTCCTGGCCCGCCGGGAAGCCCTCCTGGAGGAGCTTTTGCGGGAGCGGACCGCTTTGCCTCCCCTGGAAAGGATCCCCGGTACCCCCAAGGCCCTGCAGGCCAAGCTGGCCCAGCTAGAACGGGAGCGGGCCCGTTTAGGACCGGTGAACGCCCTGGCGGAAAGGGAACTCGTCCAGCTGGAAGCCCGCCTTAAAGCCCAGGAGGAGGAGGTCCAAGAAGCCCTGGAAGCCCTGCACCGCCTCGAGGCGGAGGCCAAGGCCGTGGAAAGGGAATACGCTGAGCGCTTGCGGGAAAGCTTCGCCGTGTTCCAGGAAGCCTTCCGGCGCAACGCTTCTGCCCTCCTGGGAGCCCAGGCCGAGGTGCGGCGGGAGGGCCGGGGCCTGAAGCTGGCGCTGGTTCCCGCAGGCAAACGCACCCAGGACCTCCGCCTCCTTTCCCTGGGAGAAAAAACCCTGGGCGCCTTGGCCTTTCTGTTCTCCCTGGGGGACCTCCAAGGGGGTCTGCCCCTGGCGGTACTGGACGAAGTGGACGCCGCCTTGGATGACGCCAACCTGGCCCGTTTCACCCGGTTCCTGCACTCGGGGCAGCAGTTCATCCTCATCACCCATCAAAAGCGCACCATGGAGGCCTGCCACGCCCTCTACGGGGTCACCGCCCAAGGAGGCGTGAGCCGGGTCTACTCCATCCGCAAGGAGGTGGCCCATGACCCTGAATGAGTACCAGCAGGAGGCCAAGAAGACCGCCCTTTACCCCGAGGCCTACCGGATCCTGTACCCCACCTTGGGCCTGGTGGGCGAAGCAGGGGAACTGGCCAACAAGGTAAAGAAGGTGCTTAGAGACCGCGGGGGAACCCTCGGCCCGGACGCTCGGGAGGATCTCCTGGCTGAGCTTGGGGACGTGCTTTGGTATGTGGCCCAGCTGGCCACCGACTTGGGGGTGAGCTTGGAGGAGGTTGCCCAAGGCAATCTGGCTAAGCTCCGCTCCCGCTTGGAGCGGGGAAGGATCGGGGGCTCAGGGGACAACCGCTAACGCAAATCACTTGCATCTGATACCCCTTTAAGGTATAGTGTCCTTCGGCTGGCACATCAGCCGAGGAGGTCTGGTATGGAAGAGACCGTTACCCTTCCCCGTTTAAACGAACCTGCGCCGGACTTCGTGGCCAAGACCACGGCTGGGGAGCTTCGGCTATCCGACCTCAAGGGCAAATGGGTGGTGCTCTTCAGCCACCCCGCCGACTTTACCCCGGTGTGCTCCACGGAGTTTCTGGCCTTCGCCAAGCGGCAAAAGGAGTTTGAGGAGCTGGGTGTTCAGCTGGTAGGCCTTTCCATTGACTCCATCTACGCCCACCTGGCCTGGCTGAAGGACCTGGAGGAGATGTCCGGGGTCCAGATTAACTTCCCGGTCATCGCCGACCTGGACATGAAGGTATCCAAGCTCTATGGCATGATCCACCCCGCCGCCAGCGAAACCGCTGCAGTGCGGGCGGTGTTCATCATTGACCCCAACGGTATCCTACGGGGCATGCTGTATTACCCCCTCACCACGGGTCGGAACATTGACGAGATTCTGCGCTTCATCCGGGCTCTCCAGTTCACCGACCGCACCGGCCTGAACACCCCTGCCGACTGGCAACCCGGGGAGGCCGCCATCGTCAAGCCTCCGGCCACCTTGGAGGAGCTTAAGGCCGACGAAGCCAGAAAAACCGAGTACGCCGAGTACAGGCGCTGGTACCTCCGCCTTAAGAAGGCGGAGTAGCCCATCCCCGAAAAAGCCCCCGGGGTCTCCCGGGGGCTTTCAGGGGGCATGCCCTCAGTCAAAGAGGTCAAAGATCTCCAGAAACCCTTTCTTTTTCCTGTAAGGTTTCCCTTCTTTGCGGTAGTAGACCTCCCTTTCCTCCTCGTAGGAACGCTCCACTTCCCGGGCCTCGGCCAGGAGTTTCTCCAGCTCCCCCTTGTCCAGCCAAACACCCCCGCACTGGGGGCATACGTCCAACAGGACCCCCCGTCTTTCCACCTCCCGCATGCCCACCTGGCAGTTGGGGCAAAGGAGAAGGGGCATCTACTCCTCCCGGCGGCCCATGAGGAGGCTGGCGTAGTAAAGAAGGGTGGCCAAGGAGCTGGCTAGGGCCGCCACATAGGTAAGGGCGGCCCAGGTCAACACCTGGCGGGCGGGGGCCATCTCCTGTTGGGAAAGAAAGCCCATGCGCCTTAGGAACTCCAAGGCCCGCCTCGAGGCGTCAAACTCCACCGGCAGGGTGACCAGCTGGAAAAGGGCTACCGCCAGGAAGAGGTAGAGGCCCAGCTTGGCCAAACCGATCGCCCCTACCATAAGCCCCAGGATCACCAGCCAAGGCCCCAGGTTGGAACCCAGGCTGGCGGCCGGCAGCAGGCTGGCCCTTACCCGCAGCCAAGCATACCCCTGGGCATCCTGCACCGCATGCCCCACCTCGTGGGCCGCCACCGCCAGGGCGGCTAGGCTGGGCGAGGCGTAGTTGGGCTCGGAAAGCCGCACCGCCTTGGCGTGGGGGTCGTAATGGTCGGTGAGAGCCCCCGGCACCGGCTCCACCCGCACGTGGGTGAGGCCATGGGCATCCAGGATGGCCCGGGCCACCTGGGCCCCCGTGAGGCCACGGCTATTGGCCACCCGGCTAAAGCGGGCAAACGTAGCCTGCAACCCTCCTTGTATCACCATGCTGGCCACGAAGACCAGCACCATGAGCAAAAGCGCCAACATGTCCATTCCCGTGCACCTCCTTACGGAGAGTAGCAAAAAACCGAGGCCACCCGTAGGTGGTCTCGCCATGCGCCTTCAGGCGCCCCAGCCGACCGGGGAAGGCTCCCGTACTGACGATCGGCTGGCCCCCACTGGGGGCGGCTACTCCCCGCAGGTACCTTTATACCAGACGCCCACCCCCATGGCAAGGCCCTGTTGCCAAATGTGGGCTCGTTTCCTTTATTACTTCACGCTCAGGGGTATGTTGGCCTGGGAGGTGCGGTATGGGGTATGCCCATCCTGAGGTACTGGTAAGCACGGAATGGGTTCAGGAGCGCCTGCAGGACCCACAGGTTCGGATCCTCGAGGTGGACGAGGACATCCTCCTCTACGACACCGGCCACATCCCCAACGCCCAGAAAGTGGACTGGCAGAGGGACTTCTGGGACCCCGTGGTGCGGGATTTCGTGGATGAAGAGGGGTTTGCTAACCTCATGGAAAGGCTTGGCATCTCCAACGACACCACGGTGATCCTCTACGGGGACAAGAACAACTGGTGGGCCGCCTATGCCTTCTGGTTCCTCAAGTACAACGGCCACCAGGACGTGCGCCTGATGAACGGGGGACGCCAGAAATGGGTGGAGGAGGGCCGCCCCCTCACCACCGAGGTGCCCACCTTCGCAAAAGGCCACTACCGCGTCCCCTATAGGGATGAGTCCATCCGCGCCTACCGGGACCAGGTGCTCAAGCATATCCTCAAGGTGAAGGAGGGCAAGGGCGCTTTGGTGGATGTGCGCAGCCCCGAGGAATACCGGGGAGAGCTCACCCACATGCCCGGTTATCCCCAGGAAGGGGCCCTACGGGCCGGCCACATCCCGGGTGCCAAAAACATCCCCTGGGCCAAGGCGGTAAACCCCGATGGCACCTTTAAGACCGTAGAGGAACTAGAGGCCCTGTACCAGCCCCTGGGGATCACCCCGGACAAGGACGTGGTGGTCTACTGCCGCATCGCCGAGCGCTCCAGCCACTCCTGGTTTGTCCTCAAGTACCTTCTGGGCTATCCGCACGTGAAGAACTACGATGGCTCCTGGACAGAGTGGGGCAACCTGGTGGGGGTGCCGGTGGCCAAAGGCGAGGAGTAGCCCCATCCTGCCCCTTGGCGCCCCAGGGTGGCCGGGCTCAATCCTCGGAAGCCTGCCCTAGGGCCTGGGCGGCAAGCCGACGCCCCGTGGGGGTGTCCGCCAAGCCCCCAAGGCCCGTTTCCTTTAGCTCCAAGGGCAGGAGACGGCCGATGCCCGCCATGGCCAGGATCACCTCATCGGGAGGGATCACGCTCCTGATGCCCGCAAGGGCCATGGAGGCAGCGCTCACCGCATGGACCGCATAAAACCCATTGCGCATCACACAGGGGACCTCCACAAACCCCCCCACGGGGTCGCAAACCAGGCCCAGGGTGTTCTGCAGGGCTAAAGCGGCCGCGTGGGCACAAGCCTCGGGGCTCCCTCCGAGGAGCTCGGTAACGGCGGCGGCCGCCATGGCGGCCGAGGAACCGATCTCCGCCTGGCACCCCCCGCTGGCCCCCGCGATGTAGATCTGGCGGTTGATGATCTTGGCCACGCCGGCGGCCAGGACCATGGGCATGAGAAGGGCTTCGTCGGGGATACCCAGGTGATCCGCCACCCCCAGAAGAGCCCCCGGCAGGGTCCCGGCGCTACCCGCTGTGGGTGCGGCCACAATCCGGCCCATGCGGGCGTTCTCCTCATTGACCGCCATGGCGTAGGCCTGGACCCGTTTCAAGAGGGGGTCCCGCAAGGGATCGGGGGCCTCCCACAAGGTCTTGGCGTTCCAACCCACCATCCCCGCCACGCTGGGGGCATCCGAGGCCAGACCCCTGCGGATGGAATCCCGCATGACGCCCAGGCGCTCCCGAAGCCCATCCAGGATAACCTCGGGGACTAAACCGGTTTCCTCCACCTCCTCACGAAGCACCGCCCCCGACGCCCGGCCAGAAAGGCTTGCCAGTTCGTTCAAGGTTAATGGCATAGCCTCAGTATAGGCTTTGGCCCCATCCGCCCAGGGGCGGGCCTATGCTAAGGGCAGGAATGGGGACTCCAGAACCTAGCCTCCGCGTCCTGATCGCCGATGACCACCCCCTCTTCCGCCTGGGGCTTAGGGCGGGCCTCGAGGGGGAAGGCCTTGTGGTGGTGGCCGAGGCCCAGGACGGACAAGAAGCCCTGGACAAGACCCTGGCCCTAAGGCCAGAAGCCGTGCTCCTGGACCTCAGGATGCCCGTATTGGACGGGTTAGAGTGCACCCGGAAACTACGCCACGCGGGATACCAAGGCCTTATCGCCCTTCTCACCACCTACCAGGAGCCCGCTTTGGTACGGGAGGCCTATCTGGCCGGGGCCGACGCCTACTTTTCCAAGGAGCTGTCCGCCCCCGAGCTGAAAAGGCGCCTCCTGCGCGTAGCCCGGGGGGAGGAACGCCTCACCCCCCCTGACCTCCCCGTCCTGACCCCCAGGGAGGAAGAGGTGCTGGGCCTTCTGGCCCACGGGCTTTCCGTGAAGGAGATAGCCAAGGCCTTAGGCCTTTCCCCGGATACGGTGAAAGACCACCTGGAAAGCCTCTATGGCAAGCTCCTGGCCCGGAACCGGGTGGAGGCCTTGGCCAGGGCCAGAGCCCTGGGGTTCCTGACCAAAGCCGGAGGGCGGGATTCCCCGCCCCCCAGCACGGGATAACGGCTACTCGGCGCTGGACTCCCCTTGGGCGGGTGCCTCGGCGGCCTCGGCGATGGCTGCCTCCTTGGCGGCCTTGGCCATCTCCTGGTCCTGGCCGATGCGCTTGCGGTCGGCGCGGAGCTTACGGCGGATCTCCCTCTCGGAAAGCTCACGGATGAAGTAAAGCTTGGCCCGCCGGGCCCGGCCCCGCTGGACGATCTCAATCCGCTCAATGAGGGGGGAGTTCAGGGGGAAGATGCGCTCCACCCCTACCCCGTAGCTCACCTTGCGCACGGTGAAGCTGGTGTTGTAGCCGTTCCGCTTGATCTTGATGACGATGCCCTCAAAGTTCTGCACCCGGGTGCGGTTGCCTTCCTTTACCCGGTAGGCCACCCGTACGGTGTCGCCAGGCCGGAACTCGGGCAGGTCGGTGCGGGTATACTTGGCCTCCACCACTTTAAGAAGAGCTCCTCGGTTCATCCCAATCCTCCTACCCCAGAGGAACCCTTAGGGGTTCATGGGCAACAGTCTCTAGTCTAGCCCTCCCGGTCCGCTTCTGCAAGCCACTGGGCCTCGAGGGGCCCAAGCCTCGCCTCCCTAAGAAGCTCGGGGCGCAGGGCCAGGGTTTTCCGCAAGGCCTCCCGCCGGCGCCAGCGCTCCACCTCCTGGTGGTTCCCGGAAAGGAGGACCTGGGGTACCTTTAGCCCGCGGAACTCCGGCGGACGGGTGTAGTGGGGGTAGTCCAAAAGCCCCCCTACAAAGGAGTCCTTGCGGTGGCTTTCCGGATCCCCGATCACCCCGGGAAGAAGCCGAGCCGTGGCCTCCAACACCGCCAAGGCCGCCACCTCCCCCCCCATGAGCACATAGTCCCCAATGGTTAAGGAACGGGTCACAAAGGCCTCCACCCGGGCGTCAAACCCCTCGTAACGCCCGGAAAGAAGGACCAGGTGCTCCTTCTCGGCCAGCTCCTCCGCCACCTTTTGCGTGAAGGGCTCCCCCGCCGGGGAGAGGAGGATCACCTCGTCCGCAGGGAGCACCGTCTCCAAAGCCGCCACCGCCACATCGGGACGGATCACCATCCCCGCCCCGCCGCCATAGGGGGTATCGTCCACGGTGCGGTGGCGGCCCAGGCCAAAGGCCCTTAGGTCCACCACCTCCACCCTGATGAGCCCCCGCTCCCTGGCCCTTTTGATCAGGGATTCCGAAAGCCAAGGAAGGATGAGCCCAGGGAAAAGGGTAAGGATGCTGTAGCGCATTCACTCAAAAAGCCCGGGGATGGGCTCCACATGGATCCCTTCCGCCTCCACCCGCACGTAAGGGGCCTGCAAGGGTACCAGGAACTCCCTTTGGTCGCGAAGCCTCTCCCCCACCCCGCGGATGATCAAGACGTCCTGGGCCCCAGCGTCCAGGATGTCCACCACCTCGCCCACCTGAACCCCCTCCACGAACACCGGCAGGCCCATGAGGGCAAAGTAGTAGTACTGCCCCGCCGCCAAAGGGGGAAGTTCCGAAACCTCGGCGTACACCCTGAGGCCCACCAAGGGCTCCGCCAGCTCCCGGCTTCGCACCCCCACCAGGTGGACCACCAGCTCATCCCCCACCTGGTAGAGGTCCTCCAGCGCCCGCCAGCCATGCCCTTCCACATAGACCCGCTCCAGGTGGGCCACCACGGGCTCACCCCGGAACTTAAGCCCTCCTTGAAGGGCATAGGGCGCCCCAAACCGGCCTATCTCCACCAGGCGCATACCCCTATTATGCCAAAATCCCCTTGCCTGCGCCCACGCTGAGGAAGAAGGGGTCTAGTCCTAGCGCACCTCCACCCCCACCTTGCGCTTGGCGTAGGCCCGCACCAGAGTGCGGATGGACTCAATCACCCGGCCCTGCTTGCCGATAAGCCGGCCCTTGTCCTCAGGGGCCACCTCCACCATGTACACCGGCCCCTCGCGGGTGCGCCTTTCCTGCACCCGGACCCGCTCCGGCTGGTCCACCACGCTCTTGGCCAGGTATTCCACCAGGTCCTTCATGCCCTAATCCTAATGGGAAAACGCCGGAGGGAAAACCCTGCCGGCGCCTGGCCTCCTCCTTCGCCCCCTTGGCCCCGAGCCCTGGCTATACCTGGGGCCCCAGCTGGGCGAAGGGCTAAGCGGGCTGGTCCTGTCGGAAAACCCCCGCCTGCCGGAGAAGCCTACGTGCGGTGTCCGTGGGTTGAGCACCCACGGAAAGCCAGTACCTGGCCCTCTCCACGTCCACCTTAAGCCACTCCGGGGTGGTCTTCCGGGGATCGTAGTAGCCTATCTTTTCAATGTACGCCCCGTCGCGCTTCTTGCGGCTATCGGCCACCACGATGCGGTAGTGGGGGTTATGCTTGGAGCCGAAACGAGAAAGACGGATCTTGACCATTCTCCCTTACCTCCTGAACATTCCCATGAGTCCCCGGCCCTTGTTCTTCTCCAGGGACTTCATTAGGGCCTTGGTCTCCTCAAAGGCCTTGATGAACCGGTTGATCTCCTGCACGCTGGTGCCGCTTCCCCTGGCGATGCGCTTGCGCCGGGAGGCGTTTAGGATGCGGGGGTCCTTCCGCTCCTCGGGGGTCATGGAAAGGACGATGGCCTCCAGGCGCCTAATGGACTTATCGTCCACCTGAACCCCTGCGGGCAAGGCCTTCCCCACCCCAGGGAGCATGGAGAGCACCTCCGAGAAGGAACCGAGGCGCTTGAGGTTTTGCATCTGTTTCAGGAAGTCCTCCAGGGTGAGCTCCTTGGCGGACTTAGGGGCTTCGGCCTCGAGCCCCGCCGCCCTCACCTTCTCCGCCAGGGTGGCCACGTCCCCCATGCCCAGGATACGGCTCGCCAGCCGGTCTGGATAGAAGGGCTCCAGACCCTCGGGGCGCTCGGAAACCCCGGCGAAGTAGATGGGCCTCCCCGTCACGTGCCGGGCGGAAAGGGCGGCCCCACCCCGGGCATCCCCGTCCAGCTTGGTGAGGATGAGGCCCGTGACCCCCACCTTCTGGTCAAAGGCCTGGGCCACCCCCAGGGCCTCTTGGCCGGTCATGGCGTCCAGGACCAGAAGCACCTCGTCGGGGCCCAAGACCTCCTTGAGGCGGGCCAGCTCCGCCATGAGGGGCTCGTCAATCTGCAGACGCCCGGCGGTGTCCACCAGGATCAGGTCGCGAACCTCCTGCCTGGCCTTTTCCTCCACCCGGCGGCGGATGGACTCGGGGCTTTCCCCGTCCTGAACCTCCAGGACGGGCACCCCGATCCTCTCCCCCAGGATGCGAAGCTGCTCCCGGGCCGCGGGGCGCTGGGTGTCGGCGGCCACCAGGAGGGGCCTGCGCCCCTTGCCCTTGTAGAAGAGGGCCAGCTTGGCGGCAGTGGTGGTCTTACCCGAGCCCTGCAAACCCACCAGGAACCAGAGGTTACGGTCCTTCAAGGTAGGGAAACGGGGCTCGCCGCCCAAGGCCTCCTTTAGGGCCTCGTAGACCGTGGCCAGGACCACCTCCGCGGGGGTAAGGCTCTCCAGGACCTTCTGGCCCAGGGCCTTTTCCCGCACGCTCTCCACGAAGGCCCTGGCCACCTCCAGGTTCACGTCCGCGTCCATCAGGGCCCGACGGATCTCCCTGAGGGTGGCCTTCAGGTCCTCCTCGCTGATGCGGCCCCGGCCCCTTAGGCGGTCTATGGCTTCCTGCAGTCTCCCCGCTAGCTTGGCAAACATGCGCCTCCCGGCCACCAGGCCGGGCCTTAGGATAGGGCACACCCCTTGAGCGTGTCAACCTCAATTTTTCCCACACTTCTAGCGAGGTCGGTTGACGGGGAAAGTCTGACCCCCTAGGCTAGAAAGGGTATGACAGGGGCTTTGCCCTCGAGTCCTAGGCCCTGAAGGCCGCCATGGGCGGCCTTCGGCGAGAAAGGAGGCCGCCTGTGGAAACGACCCTTTCCCCCCTTCGCCAAGCCCTGCGAGAAGGCGACACCCTTGCGCTTCAGAAAATCCTGGAGGAAATCCATCCCCAGGACCTCTTGAGCCTTTGGGATGAGCTGGAAGGGGAGCACCGCTACGTGGTCCTCACCCTCCTGCCCAAGGACCGGGCCGCGGAGGTCTTCTCCCACCTAGGTCCCGAGGAGCAAGCGGAGTACCTGAAAACCCTCCCCCCCTGGCGGGTGCAGGAACTCCTGGAGGAACTCTCCCTAGACGACCTGGCCGACGCCCTCCAGGCGGTGGAGGAGGAGGACCCCGAGCTCTTCCGCCGCCTAAAGGAAGCCCTGGACCCCGAGACCCGGGCCGAGGTGGAGGAACTCACCCAGTACGAGGAGGACGAGGCGGGCGGCCTCATGACCCCCGAGTACGTGGCGGTACGGGAGGGGATGACCGTGGAGGAGGTGATCCGCTTCCTGCGCCGGGCCGCCCCCGATGCGGAAACCATCTACTACATCTACGTGGTGGATGAGGCGGGCCGCCTTAAAGGGGTGCTCTCCTTGCGGGACCTGATCGTGGCCGACCCCCGGACCAAGGTGGCGGAGATCATGAACCCCAAGGTGGTCTTCGCCCGCACGGACACCGACCAGGAGGAGGTGGCCCGCCTCATGGCCGACTACGACTTCACCGTTTTGCCCGTGGTGGATGAGGAGGGGGTACTGGTGGGTATCGTCACGGTAGATGACGTCCTGGACGTGATTGAAGAGGAGGCCACCGAGGATATCCACCGCCTGGCCGCCGTGGACGTGCCGGATTTGGTCTACAGCCAGGCCTCCCCCATCGCCTTGTGGCTGGCCCGGGTGCGCTGGCTGGTGATCCTGATCCTGACCGGCATGGTCACCAGTTCCATCCTGCAAGGGTTTGAAAGCCTCCTCGAGGCGGCCACGGCCCTGGCCTTTTACGTACCCGTGCTCCTGGGCACGGGAGGCAACACCGGCAACCAATCCGCCACCCTCATCATCCGCGCCCTGGCCACCCGGGACCTGGACCTTAGGGACTGGCGGCGGGTCCTCCTCAAGGAAAGCCTGGTGGGAAGCCTTCTGGGCCTCACCCTGGCCACGCTGCTGTTGGGCAAGGTCTTTCTGGATGGCCACGCCCCCCTGGCCCCAGTGGTGGGCCTAGCCCTCTTCCTCCTGGTCCTGTTTGCCAACCTGGTAGGGGCCATGCTCCCGGTGGTGCTGAGGCGTCTTGGCGTAGACCCGGCCTTGGTATCCAATCCCCTGGTGGCCACCCTTTCGGATATCTCGGGCCTCCTCATCTACCTTACCGTGGCCCAGCTTCTCCTTAACCTGGGATGATGCGGCTTTCCATGGTGGTGGAGTGGAGCAAGGGAAGCCCCTTCCGCTATGCCTGGAAGGAAGGGAAGCTCCGCCTGGTGGCCGTGGACCAACCGGCGCCGGTAAACTACGGCCTCATCCCGGGCCTCATCAATCCCGCCGACGGGGAGGAAGTGGATGCCGTGTATCTGGGCCCACCCCTCCCCCCGGGAACCCGGGTGGAAGGAGAAGTGGTGGGGATGGTGTGGCTAGCGGATGGGGATCACAAGCTGGTCCTAGCGGACGCCACCCTCCCCAAGGACCAGGAGCTGGCGCCCCTTTTGGCCTGGTTCTCCCCTGAACGCCGGGCCCGCTTCCTAAGCCCCATAGAGGCCCAGGCCTTCCTCAAAAGCCTAGGCCTTTCCCTCTAGCACCACCCTGGAAAAGCCCTTCTGTAGACCCCATCTCGGGGACACAAAAGGTCCGAATCTAAAGGATGAGCATGGCATCCCCCAAGGAGTAAAACCGGTACCGCTCCGCCACCGCCAGCCGGTAGGCCTCCATGGTCCTCTCATAGCCCAAAAAGGCCGCCACCAGCAGGAGGAGGGTGGAGCGGGGCAGGTGGAAGTTGGTGAAAAGGGCGTCTATCACGCGGAAGGTGTAAGGAGGGCGGATGAAGAGCCGGGTTTCCCCCGCACCCGGCACCACCCCCACCCCTTCCCGATAGGCGCTTTCCAAGGCCCGCACCACGGTGGTGCCCACCGCCACCACCCGCCTCCCCTCCTTCTTGGCCCGGTTTACGGCCTCGGCGGTTTCCTGGGGGATTTCAAAGGGTTCGGAGTGCATCGGGTGGCTTTCCAGGTCCCCCTTGACCGGGCGGAAGGTACCAGGCCCCACATGAAGGGTTAGGAAACGAAGCTCCACCCCCATCTCCGATAAGCGGGCGAGGAGCTCAGGGGTAAAGTGCAGCCCCGCTGTGGGCGCCGCCACCGAGCCCGGGCGCTTGGCGTAAACGGTCTGGTAGCGCTCAGGGGGAATCCTGGCCTTGATGTAGGGGGGCAAGGGCACCTCCCCCACCTCTTCCAAATGGGCCAGGAGGTCCCCTTCAAAGCGAAGAAGCCGCACCCCACCCTCCTCCACCCCCACCACCTCCGCGTGCAGGCCGGGAACCTCCCGCAAATCCCGCGGCGAAAGAAAGCGCAGCCAAGTCCCAGGCTTGGCCTTCCTCCCAGGCCCCACCAAAGCCTCCCAAAGACCTAGGGACCTTTCCCGCACCAACAGCACCTCCACCTTTCCCCCTGTGGGCCTCTTAGCCAGGAGACGGGCCGGGATTACCCGGCTCTCGTTGAAGACCAGGACATCTCCCGAGCGCAGGTACTCGGGCAGGTCCCGCACCCGGCGGTGTTCTACCCTAAAAGGACCCTCCCGATACACCACCAGCATCCGGGCCAGGTCCCGGGGCTCCACCCCCTCTTGGGCGATGAGCTCCGGGGGAAGGAAGTAATCGTAAGCCTCCAGGCTCATCGCTCGGTGTTTTTGGGCTCCATGAAGGCGTTGGGAATCTCCGGGAGGTGCGTAAAGCGGTCCACGGCGTCTATGAGCCTCTGGGCCGTGGTCTCGCGAAAGGCGATCACCTCTACCCGGATGCCCCTTTCCATGAGGACCTCGAGGATCTCCACAAAATCCCCATCCCCGCTTCCCAGGACCACCACGTCCAGGTGGGGCATGAGCCGCACCATATCCGCAGCGATACCCATATCCCAGTTGCCCTCGTAGATGGGCTTCCCTCCCTCGCCCAGCTCCTTCACCGTAAGGTACATGCGCCTAACCCGGTAGCCGATGGTGGAAAGCTTGTAGATGAAGGGCCAGGCGGAGGTGTCCCCCTCCTTCTCCACCACGTAGGCGGTGGCCCGCACCAAGCGCCTCCCCCCCACGGCAAAACGCAGGAGGCTCTCAAAGTTCACGTTGCGCTCATAGTAGTCCCGGGCGGAGTGGTAGAGGTTTTGGGTGTCCACGAAGACGCCCACCCGCTGGTCAGGATGCTGGCCGAGTTCCATCGGCCTCCATCTTACCCCGCATTCCTGAGACCCGCCGCCACCCCTAGCAAGGAAAGCAAGAGGGCCTTCCTCAGGGCCTCGTCCTCCCGGCCTCCGGGGGCACGGTAGCGGCGGAGGAGCTCCACCTGCACGAAGTTGATGGGGTCCACGTAGGGGTTGCGTAGCCCGATCTGCCTTTCCAGGGTCCTTTGGTTGTGGAGGAGGGGGGCCTGGAAGATGCCTTCCAGAAGCGCCACCGTCTTGCGGTACTCCTGGGCGATGCCATGGAAAAGGGAATGAAGCTCCTCGGGCACCAGGCGCAGGTAAAGCCCCGCCACCCCGATATCCGCCTTGGCCAGGGCCATGGCGGCGCTCTCCAAGGTGGTGGCAAAAAAGGGCCATTCCTGGTACATCTGTCTGAGAAGATCCAGGGGAAGGCTTTCCAAGGCGCTAAGCCCATACCAGCCCGGCAGGAGAAGGCGCACCTGGGTCCAGGCCATCACCCAGGGGATGGCCCTCAGGTCCCGGATCTCCCGCACCCGGCCGTGCCGGTACACGGGGCGGCTGGCGATGGGAAGTTCCCCGATCTCCCGGATGGGGGTGAGGGCCTCAAAGAAGGGGAAGAAACCCTCCTGGGCCAGAAGGGCCCGGTACCGGCGCACGCTCTCCTCCCCCGCCTGCCAAAGGGCCTCCCGCCACTCGGGTTTGGGTTCCATCCCCTCCCCCAAGGCTGCCTGGGCGAAATGGTAGAGGAGCTGCTCCAGGTGGCGCACGGCCAGCTCAGGGTGGCTGTACCGGTCCGCCAAGGCTTCCCCTTGCTCCGTGAGACGGATGCGGTGCCCCACGCTCCTAGGGGGCAGGCTGGCGATGGCCCGGCCTGCGGGGCCCCCACCCCGGGCGGTGGAGGTACCCCGGCCGTGGAAGAAGTAAACCGGCAGGCCATAGCCTTCCCCCACCCTGGCCAAGGCCTCCTGGGCCTTGTAGAGGGCCAGGTTGGCGGCCAGGAAGCCCACATCCTTGTTGGAATCAGAGTACCCGATCATCACCTCTAGCCCACCCCGGCCCCGAGCGTGGGCAAGAAAGACGGGGTTGGAGAGAAGGCGGGCCAGCACCTCCGGGGCCCGGTGGAGGTCCTCTAGGGTTTCAAAAAGGGGCACCACGTCAAAGGGCAAGGAAGCGCCCGGGCGGTATAACCCCACCTCCCGCGCCAGGAGGAAGACCGCCAGGATGTCCGCAGGATGGTGGGTCATGGAGACCACATGCGCCCCCTTGTCCCGCCAGGCCCTAAGGGCCCCCAGGGCCACCCGCAGGGCCTCGCCCTTGGGCTCCTCCCCCACGGGCAAAAGGGGGCGGGCGCTTGCCAGCTCCCGGGTGAGAAGCGCCTCCTTCTCCTCCGGGGAAAGGGAGAGGAAGCCGGGATGGACACCCCCCACGAGGAGAAGCTCCTGGGCAGCCTCCAGAAGCTTTATGGACTCCTCCCTGAGGTCCAGGGGAGCCAGCTCCAGGCCGAAAGCCTGCAGGCGGGCCTCGAGGGGCCGGAAAAAGGAGAGGGCCACCTGCCCTAAGCCCACCGTCCCCAGGCCCTCCTCCGCCATCCGCAGGGCCTTTAAAAGCTCCTCGGTGCTGAGCTCTTCCCTTTCCAGCCGGGCATAAAGCCGGGCAAAGAAGCGGCGGTAGGGTTCGCCGGGAAAGCGCTCCACCCCTTCTCCCCCCTCCCGGATACCCCGGGGGACGGGCACCTTGGTTTCGGAGAGGGAGAGGTCCCGCACCAGCCCCTCCAGCTCCCCTAGAAACCGTTCCCGGGCCACCTGGCGGGCATACCGACCCGCGAAGGCGGTCACCTCTGGGGTGACGAAGGGGTTGCCATCCCGGTCGCCTCCGATCCAGCTCCTAAAGCGCAGCGGGCTCTTCAGGCGGGGCCGTTTGCCATACACCTGTTCCAGGGCCGCCTCGAGGCCCTCCACCACCCGCGGCACCGCTTGCCAAAGGGTGGTGGGCAGGTAGTACAGCCCCCCCTTGATCTCGTCCTCCACCGTGGGCCTGGCCTTGCGCACCTCCTCGGTGGCGTAAAGCAGGGCTACCCTGGCTGCCAAGCGGGAGCGGTCCTTGGCCTCCAGCTCTTCTTGAAGCTTTTCCAGATGGTATCTTAGGGTCCGCCGGCGGGTCTCGGTGGGATGGGCGGTGAAGGTGAGCCATAGCTCCAGGCGGTTGAGGTGGGCCTCCACCTCCTCCAGGGAAAGACCCCTTTCCTTCAGGGCCTGGGCCAAGGCCAGGAAGCCCTCGGGCCTAGGGTTCTCCGGGGTTTCCGCCTGGGCCCTGAGCCGGTTCACCCGCACCCGGTGCCTCTCCTCCGCCAGGTTCACCAGGTGGAAGTAGTGGGTGAAGGCCCGCACCAGGGCCTCCGCCTCCTCTAGGGAAAGCCCCTCCACCCGCTTTAGGAGGACGGCGCTCGCTCCCTCGTCTCCTTGCCGCCGGGCTTTGGAAAGCCGGCGCACCTCCTCCACCAAGGCAAAAAACCGCTCCCCCGAGATGGCCCGGATGGCCTCCCCCAGAAGGCGACCCAAAAGGTCCACCTCCGCCCGCAAGAGGTCAAAGGTGTCCTCCTTCCCCTGCGTCAAGGTTCCTCCCACACATAAGGGCCTATGGAAACCCCCTTGCCTCCTTCCAGAATCAGCTCCGTGGCATGGAAACGGGCCCTTCCCTGCGCAGCCCTAAAGGGCTGGGGCCTACCCGTGAGGAAGCGGGCCAGGAAGGTTTCCACCTCCCCACCGATGATGGACTCGTAGGTGCCGGTCATGCCCACATCGGTCTGGTACAGGGTACCCTTGGGCAGGCGCATGGCGTCCAGGGTGGGCACGTGGGTATGGGTGCCCAAGACCGCAGAAACCCGCCCGTCCAGGTAGTGGGCCAAGGCCATCTTCTCGCTGGTGGCCTCGGCGTGCACCTCCACCAGGATATAATCCGCCCTTTCCTGGGCCAAAAGGGCATCCAGGGTGCGGAAGGGATCGTCCAGGGGGTCCATGAAGATCCGGCCCATCACCTGCACAAAGAGGAGGCTCTCCTCCCCTGACCAAAGCCGCCACCAACCCCGCCCCGGGGTACCCGGAGGGTAGTTGAGGGCCCGGACCACCGGCTCCTTTTCCAAAAGGTCGTAGACCTCCTTGTGGTCCCAGGCATGGTTCCCCAAGGAAACCAGGTCCACCCCTGCCTCGCGTAGGATGCGGTAGGAACGACGGTCTAGGCCCTTGCCCTTGGCGGCGTTCTCCCCGTTGGCAATGACCAGATCGTACCGGTCCCGGATATCCGGCAGGTGCAGGCTCACCGCCCTGAGACCGGGCTCGGCCATCACGTCGCCGATGAAGAGGACCCGCATGGGGGCATTATACGCACCCGTCCGGGTCCTTTCAGGTTCAACCCACCTTGATGTACGCGTACCCTTTGGCCTGGAGTTCCCCTAAAGCCCCCACCCCAGAGGGCACCCACTTGAGGAACTCCTCCGGCAGAAGTTTGTCCTTGGGGATGTTGTTCCGGCTAAAGGTGATCTCGCAGAGGTAGTATTCCACCCTCAGCTGGGCCAGCTGCTTCACCCGGCGGAAAAGGGCCTCCCGGTCATACTGGGCCGAGGCCCACGGGGTACCCTCCAGATCCTTGAGGAAAAACTGAACCCCGGCCCCATGGGCCACCACAACGATTTTGACCTTGAAGGGGTCGTTGTCATAAACGGAAAGGTGGTTGCTGATGTTGGTCAACATCTGCCCAAAACGGTTAGGATCCCCAAAGTCCAGGTGGTGACGACTCCCCACTCTAAAGAGCGGGGCTTCGCGGTTCTAGGTTAGAGCACCTATCCCCGCAGGCTCCGT
>NZ_JAKTNQ010000008.1 GCF_022760835.1 Thermus altitudinis | reverse complement strand
GAACCCCCTACTCCAAGTTTGGAGGTCCACGGGGAACGCTGTCCCCAAGAAGATCGGACCACACATCTGCCGTTCACCATGCCATGTGCCCCTGCGGGGCACGTGGGGGGTCCATGTATCCCCGGTTTGCAAACCGGGGGATTATAGCCCCCCACACCCACCTTTTCTCTAACGCCCACTAAGGGTGGCCATTCCCCACGGGCGTACCCCTAGACCTTCGCCGCATACCCGTATTCCTGGCAACCGTCCGAAAAGCGCCTGGTATTCTGGGGGCGGTGTAGGACGTATGGAATCCTCAGCCCGCCTCTATGTTCCCGCCACCCTGGCCAACCTGGGCTCGGGGTTTGACGCCTTGGGGGTGGCCCTGGACCTCTACCTGGAGGTGGAGGCCGAACCCAGCCAGGAGGACACCTTCTCCTACGAGGGCGAAGGCCGGGTGCAGGGCACGGACAATCTCATCCATCAGGGTTACCGGGCGGGAATGGAGGCCTTGGGCCTCCGCCCTGAACCCCTGAGCATCCGCGCCTTCAACCCCATCCCCCTGGCCCGGGGGATGGGAAGCTCCTCCGCCGCCTTGGTGGCGGGGGTGGCCCTAGCGGACCGGCTTTCGGGGGGAAGGCTTGGGCGGGAAGGGGTTTTCCGGGTAGCCGCCAGCCTGGAAGGCCACCCCGACAACGTGGCCCCGGCGGTATACGGGGGGTTCGTGACGGCCCTAGCGGATCCCCCCCTGGCCATTCCCCTGCCCAGACCCGAAGGGGTCTTTTTCGTGCTGGCGGTACCGCCCTATGAGGTGCCCACCCCCCTAGCCCGGGCGGCCTTACCGGGGATGGTCCCCTTGGCCGACGCCGTCTACAACCTAGCCCGAAGCGCCCTTTGGCCAGCAGCCCTCTACTCGGGAAGGCTGGAAGCCCTACGGGAAGCCTGCCAAGACCGCCTGCACCAGCCCCACCGGGCCCACCTGATGCCAGGGGTTTTAGAAGCCATAAAGGGGGCCCTAGACGCCGGAGCCCTGGCGGCCTTTGTGGGCGGGGCCGGGCCCACCCTGGCAGCCTTGGCGCGAGAGGAAGATATAGAAAGGGTGGCCCGGGCCCTCGAGGCCTACCGGGGAGAGGGGCGCACCTTGGTCTTGCGGATAGGGGAGGGATACTTCTGGAAGGAAACCTGAAGGCCATTCCCCTGGTGGAGCTTTTGGAGTTGGTCCATGGCCACCGGCGTTCCGGGGTCTTGGAGCTCTCCGTGGGTTACCTGCCCCTTTCCTTGCGCTTCACCGGGGGGGAGGTGGTGGGGGCAGCCATTCTGGACTGGGAAGGCCTCGAGGCCCTTTTCAGCTTCCCCCTGCATCCCCAGGAAGGGGTGTTCCGCTTCCAGGTAACCCCACCCACCGCCGACAGACCCCTGATGCCCTTCTCCGCCCTTTTGGGGGAGTGGGCCCGGGTCAACGACGAGTGGGACCGGTTCCGTACCCTGGTGGACTCACCCAGCCGGGTCCTGGAGGCCATCCGACCCAAGCCCCCCTACGAGGTCTTCCAGGGGGGGAAAAGCGTGCGGGCCGCCGCCAAGGCCTGGGGGGTCCCCCTCCTCATTGCCATGGAGCGGGCCTACATGGGGGTGAGGGAAGGGGACCTTTACCCCCTTCGCCGCTACGCTTGGTATGCCCTGCGCATCAAATACCAGGGGAAAAGGGGCAAGACCCTGGAGGAGTTCGGCCAACTCCAGGCCCTCCTGGACGGCAGCCGCAACCTGGGGGAGGTGATCGCCTCGGGGGTGCCCGTGGGCCTGGTGCGCCGCTACCTGGTGCAGGCCCTGGCCTCGGGGGAACTCAGCCCTCCGGGCCGGGGCTGGCTCCTTCGCGACCTCACCTGGGAGATGGAAAG
Organism: Thermus altitudinis; assembly: GCF_022760835.1. Taxonomy (GTDB): domain Bacteria; phylum Deinococcota; class Deinococci; order Deinococcales; family Thermaceae; genus Thermus; species Thermus altitudinis. Next base: position 83,122 of record NZ_JAKTNQ010000008.1, on the reverse strand, counting down.
GGAAGAGGGAACCTAGAGGCCGTCCCTAGGCCCTGGGCCCCAAACGACCCTACCCCCTGGCCTCGCCAAGGGGGGTAGCCCTACTTTTTCTTGCGCGGACGGTACTTGCCGTAGGTGCCCCGCCAGATCTTGCCCCTACGGGTGCGACGGTCGCCTTTGCCCATCCTCTTCCTCCTAGGCGCTCACGGCAGAAAGGAACTTCTGCACCTTGCGCATCAGCCGGGACTTCCTGCGGGAAGCGGCGTTCTTGTGCAAGGTAGAGCCCTTAGCCGCCTTATCTATGAGGCTTTGCGCCTGGCGCAGGATCTTCAAGGCTTCCTCCGCCTTGCCCTCCTGCGCCAAGAGAACGGCCTTCTTGCTCAGGGTCTTGATGGCCGACTTCTTGGCCTTGTTGCGGAGCCTGCGCTTCAAGGACTGCCGGTGCCGCTTGAGAGCGGAAAGGTTCTTCTTGGGCTTCTTCTGCGCCATCGTTCTCCCCTCGTGCCCCTTAGGGGCAGACCAGGCCTAAGTGTAGCACACCCACGCCCTAAGGGGCAAACTTGGTGGCCACCCAGTCGTAGCGCACCTGGCCCTTGGCCCCTTGGAGCTGGAAACGGAGGAGATACTCCCCAGGGCTTACCGGGAAGCGCACCTCCTCCTGGAAGCCACCGGTGTACACCTTCTCCCCCACCACCCGGCCATCCTTGAGAAGGCTAAGGGAAAGCCGGCCTTCCTTTAAATCCCCCGTCACCTTGACCTTTAGCGTATCGTAAAGGCCGGTTACCCGAAGGGGATACTTGGCCTCCCCGGTATAGTTCCAGTAGAAAACCGGCAAGAAGGGCGGATAGCCCAAGGCCAGGCCATACCGCTCCGCATACCAGTAAAGGCCCAGGGCCATGACGGCCAAAAAGAGCAGGGTCCGCATTGGCTTCAGTATACTTGGGCTCATGGCGGGTAGCGACACCAGGCTTTCCCCGGAAGAGGCCCTGGCCCTCCTCAAGCGGGGGTCGGAGGAGATCATCCCTGAGGAGGAACTGCTTGCCAAGCTAAAGGAAGGCCGGCCCTTGGTGGTGAAGCTGGGGGCCGACCCCACCCGGCCCGATCTGCACCTGGGGCACGCGGTGGTCTTGAGGAAGATGCGCCAGTTCCAGGAACTAGGGCACAAGGTGGTGCTCATCATCGGGGATTTCACTGGCATGATCGGGGATCCTTCGGGCCGGAGCAAAACCCGGCCCCCCCTTACCCTCGAGGAAACCCGGGAAAACGCCAAGACCTACGTGGAGCAGGCGGGGAAAATCCTTAGGCAGGAACCCCACCTCTTTGAGCTGCGCTACAACTCCGAGTGGCTGGAAGGCCTCACCTTCAAGGAGGTGGTGCGCCTCACCTCCCTCATGACCGTGGCCCAGATGCTGGAAAGGGAGGACTTCAAGAAGCGCTACGAAGAGGGCATTCCCATCTCCTTGCACGAGTTCCTTTACCCCTTCGCCCAGGCCTACGACTCCGTGGCCATCCGCGCCGACGTGGAGATGGGGGGCACGGACCAACGCTTCAACCTCCTGGTGGGCCGGGAGGTGCAACGGGCCTACGGCCAGCCGCCCCAGGTGGCCTTCCTCATGCCCCTCCTGGTGGGCCTGGACGGGCGGGAGAAGATGAGCAAGAGCCTGGACAACTACATCGGGGTCTCGGAGCCCCCCGAGGTGATGTTCAAAAAGCTCATGTGGGTGCCCGATGCCCTCCTGGAAAGCTACTTCCGCCTCCTCACCGACCTCGAGGAGGCCGAGGTCCAAACCCTCCTCCAGGCGGGCCCCGTCCCCGCCCACCGGGTCCTGGCCCGCCTCCTCACCGCCGCCTACGCCCTCCCCACCATCCCCGCCCGCATGGACCGGGCCTTCTACGAGAGCCTGGGCTACGCCTGGGAGGCCTTGGGCCAGGACAAGGGGGTGGGGCCAGAGGCGGTGCGCCAGGCGGAGGAGCGCTACGACCAGGTGGCCAAGGGGGCCATCCCGGAAAGCCTTCCCGAGGTGGCCATCCCCGCCTCGGAGCTCAAGGAGGGACGGATATGGGTGGCCAGGCTTTTCACCCTGGCGGGCCTCACCCCCTCCAACGCCGAGGCCAAACGGCTCATCCAGAACCGGGGCCTAAGGCTGGACGGGGAGCTGATTGAGGATGTGGCCCTGGAGGTGGACCTCTCCCGCCCCCGGGTCCTCCAGCGGGGCAAGGACCGCTTCGTGCGGGTGCGGCTTGCGGACTAGGAACCTTCCATGGGCCTTAGGGGCACCTCGTGCCCGGTGGCGTAGAGGGTATCCCCTTGGGCCTCGAGGCGCAGGCGCGGCAAGGGATAGCGGGGCGGACCATAGATGGCCTTTCCTCCCAAAAGGGGGTCAAAGGCCCCGAAGTGGCAGGGGCAGCCTAGGAAGGGCCTCTCGTAGCGGAAGTTGTAGAGGATAGAGGCCGCCTCGGGGTCGGGGACGTAGTTCACGGTGCACCCCTGGTGGGTGCAGATGCGGCTTAGGGCCAGGTAATGCTCTTCCCCTAGGGAAAGCCCCCCTAGGGCCGGCTCGGGCAAGCGGAGGAGGAAGGCCCTTAGCGGCCCCAAGGGCAAGGGGTATTCAAAGGCCTTGGCCTGCCACACCCTAAGCTCCCCCCGCTGGGCCACCGCCACCCTTGGCCCTTCCTTCCACACGGGTTCCCCTACCCCAGGCCTTGCGCGGAAGCGGAGGTTGTAGGTACGTACCCCCAACCACAGGAAAAACCCCCCCGCCACCGCCACAGGGACGTAGAAGATGAGGTCCCGCCGCTTCATAGGCTAGACAGGTAGTCCAGAAGGGCCTTCAGCTCTCCCTCGTCCAAGGGCACCGCCGGCATCTGGCCCCGGCCCTTCAGCACGATCTCCCTCACCGCCTCCGGGGCCTTCAGGATGGGGTTTCCCCGGAGCCTAGGCCCAAGGCCCCCTTGCGCCTCCGCCCCATGGCAGGCGGCGCAACGGGCCTGGTAGACGCTCTTCCCATCCTTGCCCCCCTGGGCCTGGGCCCGGGCCATGGCGATGAGGCCCTCCACCCTCTCCCGGGCCTCCCCTCCCACCTCCAGGTACTTCTCCCAGGCGGCGATGGCCTCCTGGGTCTGGCCCTTTTGGAAGTAGATGTTGCCCAAAAAGAGCCAGCCCTCCGCGGCCTTGGGGTCGGCGTGCTGGGCGATCTCTAGGAACATCTCCGCCTCATCGGGCCTCCCCCCCATGAAAAGGAGGATCCCCACCCGGCGCACCGCCTCCACGTTCCTAGGGTCCTTCTTGAGGACCTCCAGGTAAGCCTCCGCCGCCTGGTCCAAGGCCTTGAGCTCATAGGCCCGCCTTCCCCAGGCCAGAAGGTCCGCCACCTCCCCGGTGCGCTTGGCCTTGTCCTGCAGGGCCTTAAGCTCCCGCGCCTCGGCCCTGGCGGTCACCGTGGTCTCCCCGGGAAGCCGGGGCAGGGTGTAGCGCCAAAGCCCCACCCCCAGGAGGACCACCACCCCCAGGGCCAAGGCCACAGGCCAGGGGTTGAAGGGGCGGGGCTTGGGGGGGCGCCAGCCCTCCAGGGCCCTTTCCAGCTCCACCACCCGGGCCAGGGCCAGCTTTTTCTCCTCCCCCTCCAGGTTTTGCACCTCTTCCTTAAGGACCTCCAACTCCCTTAGGAGCTCCTCCCGCCTCGGGGGCTCGGGGAAGGGCTCCTTGGGGCCCAAAAGGGGCCTCAGGGCCAGGAAAAGCCCCAAGAGAAACAGGGCCAAAAAGATAAGGGTGGGCATCATTGGGGCTCCTTCAGGCGGCGCTCCGCCTCCTCCAGTAGCTCCGGGGGCAGGGGCTTCTTGGGGCGGAAGTAGGCGAAAAGCCCCAGGCCCAAAAGGATCAGGCCCAGCACCGGCAACAGCCAGACCCAAAGGGTCACCCCCCGCTTGGGAGGCTCGTAGAGGATCCACTCCCCGTAGCGTTCCACGAAGAAGGCCTTGATCTCGTCCTTGGTCTTGCCCTCCCCTAGCATCTCGGCGATGAGGCGGCGCATCTCCACCGCCACCCCGGAGTTGCTCTCCGCCGCCGACTCCCCTTGGCACACAGGGCAGCGCAGCTCTCGGGCGATGGCGAAGACCTCGGGGGAAAGGTCGGGGGGCGGGGAGGTGAGGCCACCCTGGGCCCAAGCCCCCAGGAAGAACAGAAACCAAAGCGCCCAAGCCCTCACGGCAACACCTCCTTCAGGTACCCCTCCAAGCTGGCCTGGTCTATGGCCCCCGCATGCCGCACCCTTACCCGGCCCTCCCCATCGATGAGGAAGGTTTCCGGAACCCCGTACATGCCGTAGTCCACCCCCACCCGGCCTCGAGGATCAAACACCTGGGGGAAGGTGAGGCCAAACTGCTGGATGAAGCGCAGGGCCTCCCCTTCCTTGTCCTGGGTGTTGATGCCCACGAAGAGTACCTGGTCCTTGTACCGGCGCCAGGTGGCCTCGAGGACCGGGGCCTCCTCGTAACAGGCGGGGTAGCACCAGCTGGCCCAGAAGTTTAGCACAATGGGCTTTTTCCCTAGGTAATCGGAAAGCCTTAGAGCCTCCCCCCACTCTTCCCGGTAAGGGGGAAGGAGCGGCAAGGTGAAGTCTGGAGCCGGACGGCGCTCCTTGGCCAGCACCGAGGGCAGCTCCTTGGGGTTGCGCTTCATCCCCCAGTAGAAAAGCCCTCCCAGGGCCAGGACCAAAAGGAGCCAAAGCCAGTTTCTCACGCTGCTCCCCATGGGAAGCCTCACGCCGGGCTCACCCCCTTAAGCTCCTCCCGCCTGGCCACCGGCCAGAGGATGTAAAGGGTGCCCAAGGCCATAAGCCCCCCCGCCACCCACATCCAGAAGACCAAGGGGGTGACGATGAGCCGGATGGAGGCCCACTCCCCCTTTTCCCGGTCAAAGTCCATGAGGAGGAAGTAGTAGTCGTTGCCTGGGGTGTAGACCACCTTGGGGGCGGGCAAAGGGGAGTTCATCTGGGGGTAGAAGTGAAGCCTGGGCCGCACCTCCCCAAAGCGGTCCGTGCGCAAGGAAGCCTCCACGGCAAACCGCCTTCCCTCGTCCAGGGCCCGCACCCCCAAAAGCTCCATGCGCACCCCCCCCACCTCCCAGGCCTGGCCCCGGTAAAGGGTCTTCTCGCTTTCCAAGCGGTAGGTCTGGCTGAAGGCGATGCCAAGCCCCATGAGGGCCACGGCAAAGTGCACCACCAAGCTCCCCACCCGCCTGCGGTTCGCCAAAAAGCCCCATGGGGAAAGCCCCGCCTTAACCCGGGCCAGGACCCCTTCCCGCACCAGGAGGAGGATGGCGGCCGTGTTGTAGAGGAAAAGCCCCACCGCCAAGGAGGCCCCCAGGGTGTAGCCCCGAAGGAGTCCCCCCAAGGTGCCCAAAAGGAGAACCCCCAGGAGGAGGTAGAGGTTGCGGAAGACCTCCGCCCTGGGCTTTCGCCAAGGCAAGAGAGGCCCCACCCCCATGAGGAAGAGGATCCCCACCCCAAGGGGTGCGGAAACCTGGTTAAAGAAGGGGGCCCCCACGCTCACCTTGGCCCCGGCAAAGGCCTCCACCAAAAGGGGGTAGAAGGTGCCCAAGACCACCACCAAGGCCCAGCCGGCAAAGAAAAAGGCCCCCAAGAGCAAGGCCCCCTCCCGGGAAAGGGGACGGAAGACCACGGTGTCCCGCACCTCCCGGCTCACCCGGGAAAGGAGGCCCAAGCCCAAGGCAGTGAAGAAGAGGAAGGCCCCCAAGAAAGCGGGCCCCACCGGCCCCTCGGCGAAGGCGTGCACCGACTGGATCACCCCGCTACGGGTGAGGAAGGTGCCCAGCACCGTGGCGGCAAAGGCCAGGGTCACGAAGGCAAAGTTCCAGGCCTTAAAGGCCCCTCGGGTTTCCTGGACGATGGCGGTGTGTAGGAAGGCGGTGGCCAGAAGCCAGGGGATGAAGGAGGCGTTTTCCACCGGGTCCCAGGCCCAGTATCCTCCCCAGCCCAAGACCTCGTAGCTCCACCACATCCCCGCCACCTTTCCGGCGGTGAGGAAGCCCCAGGCGATCAGGGTCCACCAGCGGGTCTCCCCCACCCAGGTCTGGTAGCGGCGCACCACCATGGCGGCCACCGCATAGGCAAAGGGCACGCTGAGGCCCACGAAACCCAGGTACATGAGCACGGGATGCACGGCCATCATCCAGTGGTTCTGCAGGAGGGGGTTGGGCCCCACACCGTCGGCGGGCGGGTTGGGAAGGGTCTGGAAGGGACTGGCGATGGTGGCCATGACCCCGAAGAAGAAGACCTGGATGCCGAAGAGCACCGCCAGCACCAAGGAGGCCCGCCAGGGGTCCAGGGGCTTGCGGCTGGCCAGGAAGGTGTACAGGGTCTGCAGGAGCCCCCAAAGGAGGATGCTCCCCTCGAGGGCCGCCCAGGGGGTTACCAGGGTGACCCAAAGGGGGTCCTGGACCGAGTGGTTGCGGGCCACGTAGGCCACGCTGAAGTCATGGGTGATAAGGGCCCATTCCAGGGCCAAGAAGGCAGCCAAAGCCGCCAAGAAGGCCGGGGCCACCAAAGCCTTGGCCCCCCTCAAGAAGCGCCCGTCCCCTTGGTGGTAGGCGAGAAGGGAAAGGGCCAGGCCCAGGAGGCTAAAGGCTAGGGCCAGGCTCACGCCCAGGTTGCCAAGAAGGGCCGGGGTCATTTGGCCTCCTCAATCAGCTTGCGCACTTCCTCCGGGGTCCAGCCCGCCTTGGGCGCCTGGTAAGCCTCGGAGTGCTTTACCAGGAGATTGGTCCCCTGGAAGACCCCTTCCCCAAAGCGCCCTTCCACCACCACCCCCTGCCCCTCCTTGAACATGCCCGGAGGCGTACCCTTGTGCACCACCGGCACCTCCGCCACCCCGTCGGTGAGGATAAAGCGCAGCTCCAGCTGGTCCTTGTCGTAGCGGACCGTCCCCTCCTTCACCAAACCCCCCAAGCGCACGGGGCGGTTTTGGTAGCGGGCCTGGTCCTGGAGGTACTCGGAGGGGGTGAGGAAGTAGACCAGGTTCTGGCCCAAGCCACCGAAGATGAGGTAGGCCAAGGCCCCCAGAATCAGCAAGAGGCCGATCAGGTACTTGGCCTTCATCGCGTCCTCCGGTAACGCCAAAAGAGGTAGGCCAGGTAGCCGAAGACCGTGAGGTAGGTGAGGGCGTAGACCCAGGTGACGAAGACCTCGCTCATGCCTCCTCCTGGCGATCCTCTATGGCAGCCAACAGGGAGCGGAAACGGACAAAGCCCAGGTAGAGGAGGGTGAAGACGAAGAGGTTAAAGAGGAGGGCCTGAAGCATGGCCGGGTCCATGTGGATCTTGCCGGTGGTGAGGTCAATGGACTGGGTCTGGTGTAGACTCCGCCACCACTTCACCGACAGGTAGCTGATGGGCACGTTGATGAAGCCCAGGATGCCCACCGCCGCCGCCGCCTTCCTCCTTAACTCGGGGTCCTCTATGGCCCCCCTAAGGAGGAAGTAGCCCACGTAGACGGCGAAGAGGATGGCGGTGGTGGTAAGCCGGGGCTCCCAGGTCCAGTAGACCCCCCAGGTGGGCCGGGCCCAGAGCATCCCCGTCACCAGGGCGAGGCCCATGAAGACCAGGCCGATTTCGGCGCTGGCCAGGGCCACCCGGTCGTACCGGGGGTCCTGGCGGAAGAGGTAGAGGAGGGAGTAGAGGAAGGTGACGAAAAAGGCCAGGTACCCCAGCCAGGCCCCGGGCACGTGCAGGTACATGATCCGGGCCAGGTAGCCTTGGTTCACATCGGGAGGAGCGGCAAGGGCCAGGTAAAGCCCCACGGGCAGGAGCAAAAGCCCTAGCCCCAGGAAAACCCAGGTGAGGGCATCAGGCCGGTCGGGTTGCGCTGCTTTTAGCATCTTGACCTCCACGGCCCCTAGCATAGCCAAGGGCCAGGTGAAAAATCTGTGGTCCCCATACCCCAGGCCCTAACCTTCCATAACCAAGGGGAAAAGAAGGGCACTGGCGGTCAGGTAGACCACATCAAAGACCAAAAGGAGCTGCCACCACGGGGCCACCTCCCCTAGGGGCAATCCCTCCACCAGGCCCAGGGTGGCCCGCACCGAAGCCAGAACCACGGGCACCACCAAGGAGAAAAGCAGGAGGGGAAGGAGAACCTCCCGCCCCCTAAGCCGGGAAAGGAGGCCAGCGTAGAAGGTGGCCACGCTGGCGTAGCCCAAAACCCCAAGGGCCAGGGTCAGAAAGAGGGAGAGGAGGCGCTCTAAAGGCAGATAAAAAAGGCCTGCCGCCATGAAGAGGGACAAAAGGGCCAGGGGAAGCAAAAGGAGCATCTGGAAAAGCAGCTTACCGAAGTAGATCCACTCCTTGCCCCCAGGGGCCAGGAGAAGGTCATCCAGGGTGTTTTCCTCCACCTCGAGGGCAAAGGCCCGGGTGGAAAGGAGGGTGCTCCCAAAGGCCAAGGCCACCCAAAGCACCCCAGGGGCCGCCCGGCGCAAAGGGCCCTCTTCAGGCCCCAAGGCCAGGGCCATGATGAACAGCATCACCGCAAAGAAGGCCAAAACGGAAAGGAGCCCCGAGCGGTCCCGGACCTCGAGGCGCAGGTCCCGTAAGGCCAAAAGGAAAACCCGCTTCACCCCTCCTACCCTACCGCCGCCAGCAACCTGCGGCCATCCCTTGGCGGGAACCCTCATGCCGCCCCCAGTTCCAGGGCCCGGTCCGCCACCTCCTCCACCAGGTGGCGGTCGTGGGTGGCCAAAACGATCCCCGCCCCCTTGCGGGCCTCGGCCAAGGTGGCCAGCAAAAGCCCCCGTCCCTCCCGGTCCAAGGCGGTTTCCGGCTCGTCCAAAAGCCAGATGTCGGGCTGAAGCAGGGTAAGCCGGGCCAAGGCCAGCCGCTTCCTCATACCGCTGGAGAAGGCCAGAAGGGGTAGGTCCTCGGGTAAACCAAAACGGACCAAGGCGCCTTCCCAATCCCCCCTTTTCCCGTGAAAGGCCAGGTCGTAGAGGAGGTGTTCCCGGGCGGTGAGGCGGCGGTGGAAGGCGGGGGGGTTAGCCAGGAAAAGGGCTTGGCCCAGCCGCTCCACCTTCCCCCGGGTGGGCTTTAAGAGCCCCGCCATGAGGCGCAAAAGGGTGGTCTTCCCCGAGCCGTTCGGCCCCAAAAGGGCCACCACCTCGCCCCTTTGCAGGGTGAAGGAAAGGTCCCGCACCACCCAGTCCCGACCAAAGCGTTTGGAGATGGCCTGAAGGCGAAGCAACATGCCTCCATCTTAGGAGAGAAGGCTCCTCCAACACCCACCCTAGAGGTACTTCTGCAACCATTCCGGGGTGATCCGGAGGAAGAAGGTGTTCAAGGCGGAATAGGTGCCCGTGAGGAGCAAGAGCCCCACCAAGAGGAGCACCACCCCCGCAAAGAGCTCCACATAGTGGGAAAGCCGCCCAGCCTTCCTCAGCCAACCCTTGATGCGCTCAGCGAAAAGGGCCACCAGCAAAAAGGGCACCGCCAGGCCCAGGATGTAGGCCAAAAGAAGCCCCACCCCGCCCCCCACCGCCGTGAGGGTGAGGATGGCCCCCAGGATGGGCCCGATGCAAGGGGTCCAGCCCAAGGCCAAGGTAGCCCCCAGGAGCAAGGCCCCCACGGGGCGGGCCGTTTCCCCCTCGTAGCGGAGGCTTACCCCCCAGCGGGGCCTCAGCCCCAGCATGTAAAGGCCAAAGAGGATGAGAACTACACCCCCTACCCGGGCCAGGGTTTGGCGGTGCTCAAAAAGGAGCCCACCCAGAAGGGTAAAAGGCAGGCCCAGGAGGAAGAACACCGCGCCGAAACCCAGCACGAAGAAGAGGGCGTTGAAAAGGGGGCGCCCCCTTTCCCCCCCCAGGTAGACCAGGTAGGTGGGCACCAGGGGCAAGACGCAGGGGGAGAGAAAGGAAAGCACCCCCGCAAAAAAGGCCGCCGCCAAGGATACGCTCATGCCTCCATCCTAGGGCAAGGTGAGCCAGGGGAAACGGCGCTTGGTCTCCGGGTCCAACTCTAGAAGCTCCCGGGCGGGCATCTTTACCTGGGGAAGGGTCTTTTGGTTGATGGGCTCGTGGGCGTCAATGATGCCGTTCATGTAGAGGAGGAAGGCCACCAGGTGGTAGACCTCTTCGTTCGTTAAGGTACCCGCGGCCCCAAAGGGCATGGCCCGGCGGATGTAGTCGTAAAGGGTGGTGGCGTACTGCCAGTAGTTGCCGATGGCGAACTCCGCGGGCTCGGTATCCTTGGTTATGGGGAAAGGTTCAGCCACCAAGCGGTTAAAGGGATACCCCTCCCCCCTGGCCCCGTGGCAGGAGGCGCACTTTTCCGCGTAGATGCGCTCCCCTTCCTCCACCTTTCCCTCTCCCGGGGGAAGTCCCCGGCCATCGGGGAGGACCGCGGGCCTAAGGTCGTACTGGGCCACCAACTCCTCGGAAATGGGGGTGCCCAGGTTGTACCGGGCCCCCACGGCCAGACCCAAAAGGGCCAAAAGAACCAGGACGCGCTTAACCATCAAACACCTCCCCGCCGCAGCCCCCCATGGGCCCAAAGGCCTGCTGGCCCAGGGGCCTATCCCCGTTCACCACCCGGCCGTCGGGCAGGATCCGCCAGGCCTGGATGGCGTTGTAGTGGTAGCGGTTGTTCCGGCCCCACTTCTTGAAGAACTCCTCCCGGGTGGGCTGGGTGTTCCCCTTCTCATCCCAAGCCCGGCTCCAAAGCACCACCTCCTTGCCGTCCCAGTGCCAGGGCATCTTGAAGCGCACGAAGGCGTAGCGCTCCACCGGGGGTTCCAAGGTGGCCTGCCGCCAGGTCTTGCCCTCGTCAAAGGAGATCTCCACCTTGGTTATGCGCCCATACCCGCTCCAGGCCAGGCCGCGGATCTCGTGGAAGCCCGGCTTGATCTGCTGGAGGCCTGAAGGGTAGGTGATGATGGACTCGGGGTCCATGATCCAGGTGAAGGCCCAGACCTTGCCGTCCGCCATCACGTCGGTGTACTCGCTGGTCTCGTCCTTGGCCATGGCCGGCAGGTCGGTGACCAGGATGCGCCTGAGCCACTTCACCTGGATGCTCCCCTCCCAGCCCGGCACCACCAGGCGCACGGGGTAGCCCTGCTCGGGGCGCAGAGCCTCCCCGTTTTGGGCATAGGCCACCAGCACATCCTCCATGGCCTTCTCCAAGGGCAGGGATCGGGTGTAAGCAGCGGCATCCATGCCTTCGGGAATGAGCCACTTGGCCTCCGGCTTCACCCCCGCTTCCTTGAGAAGCAAGGCCAAGGGCACCCCCGTCCAGCTGGCATTGGAGGCCAGGCCCCGGCTCCGGGTGGCCGTAAGCTGGGGGTCTGGGGGGTTGCGGTAGCCGTTTTGTCCGTTGCCGGCGCACTCTATGAAGTAGGTGCGGGTCACGGAAGGGAAACGCTTCAGATCTTCCAGGGTAAAGACCAAGGGCCTCTCCACCATGCCGTGGATCACCAGGCGGTACTTGGCGGGGTCCACCTGGGGCACACCCCCGTGGTGCCGCTCAAAGTGCAGGCCGTTAGGGGTGATGACCCCTTCCAGCTTCTCCAGGGGAGCAAAGTCCGCCCCCGAGTGCCGGGTGCGCAGGTTGGGGGAGATATAGCGCACCACCCCCTCCTCAAAAGGGCTCCTCTGGCCGTACTCGGAAAGGGGAGCCCCCAAGGTCTTCATGGGGGCGAAGGTGTCCTCGTCCCAAGGCAGCGTTTGCGCCTTAGCCTTTAGAAGCCCAAATAGGCCTCCTGCACCTAAGAGCCTAAAGAACTTCCTTCGGTCCATATACCCTCCTATCGTATCTCTTTCGGGCAAGGAAAACCCCGCCCCTATGCGGGGCGGGGCAACCTTTAGGCGGGGCCGAACATGTCGTTCCAGATACCCGTGGCCCAGCCGATGGCGGCGGTGCCGTTGGCGGCGGAGCGCTGGTTGTCCACGGAGCCTTGGGACTTAAACTGCTTGGCTGCCTCGTCCCAAGAGTAGTTGGCCGCCACCCAGATGGCCTCCTCACTGTTGACGAAGGAATAGCAGATGTTGTTGGGAAGCTCGGGGGGTATCTCCGCCAAGGGCTTGCCCTTAAGCCTTTCCACCAGGTGCCGGGCCACAATGGTGCCGGAAACATAGGCCACCATGCCGCTTTTGGGGTAGGGGGTGTTGCCGGTGATATCCCCCACCAGGTAGATGCGGTCGTCCTTCTCCGAGAGGAAGTAGGGGGCGCGCACGTTGGCCCAACGCTCCCCCAGACCCGCCACCCGCACCAGCTCCCCGGCCTTCATGGGGGGGATGAGGTTGGCCAGGGTGAAGGGCACGTCCCCAAGCTCTGTTTTGACCACCTTCTTCTCGTAATCCACACCGGTGATCCTGGTGTTGGGCACGTACTCCAGGTAGTCCTTGTAGAGATCGTTGTAGGCGGCCAGGAAGCCCGGGGCCTTAGAGATGGGCTGGGGGTTGGCATCCAAAACGGTGATTTTACCCTTAACCCCCTTCTCCTTAAGCCGCCAGGCCAGCATGGCCGCCCGCTCGTAGGGCCCCGGGGGGCAGCGGTAAGGGGGGTTGGGAATGTACATGACCAGCTCCCCACCCGTCTCGTCAAACTGGTCCAGCATCCGCCTTAAGGCGATGTGCTCAAAGGGCTTGAAGCCCACGGGCATGAGGTGCTTGGCCTCGGCGTAGCCGGGGATGGCCTCGTACATGTAGTCAATCCCCGGGGCCAGAACCAGGAAATCGTAGGCCAAGTACCCCCCAGCGGTGCGCACCAGGCGGCGGTCCCGGTTGATGTCCAAGACCCTTTCCTGAACGAAGATCACCCCGTCCTTGACCACGTTGGTGTAGTCAAAGACCAGCCACTCTAAGGGCTTAGCCCCGGCCAGGAAGAGGTTGGACATGGGGCAGGACATGAAGACGGGCCTCTGCTCCACCAGGACCACCTCCACGTCCACCCCCGACTGGACCAGCTTCCGGGCCGCCGTGGTGCCGCCCCAGCCGCCCCCGATCACCACCACCCGCGGCTTGCGGGTCCGGGGGAGAAGGGTGGGGGGGCGGCTATAGAACTCCTGGGCGAAGGCCGAGCCCGAAAGGGCCCCTGCCGCGGCCAAGGCCGCACCCGTCTTCAAAACCTGACGCCGATTCACCTTGCTCATACTCCCTCCCTATTGACCAGGGCGGTAAGGGGTTCCGCCCGTGGCTTCCAGGATCTCCGTCATCACCTGGCGGGCCTCCTGGAGCATGGGCACCGCGGGGGTACCCATGACCCCCGGCATGATGGTCATGAGCATGGGCTCAATGGCCCCCACCAGGACATCCTGGCCCATCTGCATGGCAAAGAAGCGGCAAGGGGCGGCAAAGCCCCCGGCGGGCTGGGTGAGGAACATGATCCGGGCCCACTCGCTCTTGCAGGGCATGATTACCGTCACCGGGCCCACCTTCACGTTGGGAAGCAGGTTAAGGCCATGGGAGGTAAGCTCGGTCTCCACCATGAGCACCACGTCCTCCACCTTGGCCCCCGGCACCCGGTACATGAGGGCGGGCATCATGCCGCTACTGGGATCCGGCATCATAGCGGGAGGCAGGCGCTTCACGATGCCAAGCCGGCCGAGGGCCGCCTCGAGGCGCCAGGTGAGGCGTTCCACCTCACCGCCATACGCCTGCAGCATGGAAAAGAGGAGGCGCCCATCAAAGGTGCCTACCATGAACTTATTCCCCTGGCCCGTGATGAAAACGGTAGGGGGCAACACGATGGCCGCCATGGGATTTTTGGAAACCGCCTCCACGCTCCCCTTATCCGGCTTTAGGACCACCAGGCGGTACTCGGGAAAACCCGGGCCCGTCACCTGGCGCACCTGCTCCCCCAGGTTCAGGATCCGGTCGGGTTCCAAGTCCACCCCTTTCAGGGCCGCCAGGGTCTTGGCCTCCACCTCTTCCAGGGAGCCCCTAACCTCCACCACCAACGACTGGGCGAAACCCAAACCCAAAAGGGCCACCAGAGCCAAAAGCTTCCTCATTGCGAACCTCCCTCCACTTCTAGACCCGCATCCAGCCAGCCTTTGAAGCCGTGAGCTATGTTCTTGGCGTGTTTATAGCCCAGGGCCTGCAAGTAAGCGGCCACCACCGCGGAAACGCTTCCCGAGTTGCAATAGACCAGGATCAGGGCTTCCCTATCCTTGGGAAGCTCCCCTAGCCGATCCGGCACCTGGCCGGCATAGATGTGCACCGAGCCGGGAATATAACCCTTCTTCCGCTCCTCCTCCGTGCGCACGTCCAGGATAAAGGGATCAAAGAGGAGGAGGTCCTTGGCCTCCGTGGGGTAGACCAGGTAGCTGGCGGGGGGTACCCGCTTTATAAAGTCCCCAAAGGCCTGTACCCAGCCCTCCCCCCCCTGGGCCCGGGCCCAGGGGAGGAGGGAAAGAAGGGCCAAAACCTCCCGGCGGCGCATGGCTAGCGGGTGAAGAAGGGCAGCTCCTCAAAGGAGCGCCCGGCCTTGGTGGCCTCGGCCAACATGTACACGGTTAGGGCGATGTGCACCTCGGAGTAGAACTCCGGCTTGGGAATGGCGATGGACTCGTAGCAGAAGTCAATGCGGTCCTGCATGGTGTAGAGCTTGTCCTCCTCAAAGCGGTAGGCGGGCCACTCGTTGCCCAGGCCCTGCTTGGGGCTCCTCACCGGGGAAAGGCGTACCCGCTGGCCGGCATACTGGTCGTGGCAGACGGCGCAGCTCATATCCCGGGCTCCGGCGCGGGTGTACCACAGCTCCCGCCCCAGGTTGTACATGGCCAGCTCCGCCGGGTGCTTGGGCACCACCTGGATCCTGGCCTTGGAGGAGAAGGAGGCGATGTAGGTGGTGATGGCCTTCACCTCATCCCGCTTGATCTCGCTGGGCTTAAACCCCTGTACGGTCTGCATGCAGGTGTAGACCCGGGTCTCCAGGTCCTCCACCCGCTTGGTGTCGGGGAAGTACTTGGGGAGGATGGCGTAAACGCCCTCCAACACCCCCTTTCCCTTGCCGAAATCGCACTCCTCGAGGGTCTTGCCGCTAGGGCCCTTGCGGAAGAAGAGCTCCTTACCCTCCTCCACAAAAAGCTCTCCCGGGAGCACCCCAAAGGTTTCCAGGTACATCTGCCGTTGGCGCATGGCCTCTTCAAAGGGATCCAGGGGCTTTTGCTGCTGCGTGTAGGCCCCAAAGCCCGCCCAGGTACCCAAGGCCACTACGCCCAGAAGGATCCACCGCCTCTTACGTCCCATGGTTCACCTCCGGTTGATGGGGGATTCGGGGTCCAGTAGGAAGGCCACCAGGTCGGCGGTTTCCTCCGGGGTGAAAAGGCCGTGCACCCCGCCCCGGTACATGAGGGAGCAGGGAACAAAGGCCCAGGCGTTGTAGATCTTCTCGTAGGTGTAGCGCACCACCGGCTCGGCGGTCCCCCGCTGGCCATAGGCGGTGAGGCTTGGGCCCATGGTGCCGTAGGCCACCTCCTCGGGGACCCCCGCATGGCAGGCATAGCAGTTGCCCCGCTTAGGATCGGTGAAGACCTTCTCCCCGTTCCTCCAGTCCCCCATCAGCTTGCCGTTGGCCGGGTACTTGATGAGGGCCTTCTGCTCCGCCAAAAAGCCGGGTATCAGGTCGGGCGGAAGCTTGTCCCGGTACTGGGAGCAAAGGGCCTGACCCTTGTCCTGGGCCAGCATCACCTGGGCGAACTCATGCCCCCCGCTATGGAGAGCAGCCTCAAACCGGGCCCGGAAAGGCCCCATCTGGGAAAGGCCTATCCCTAAAAGAAGCCCTAACAGCACGGCTTTTCTCCTCATACACGCACCTCCGGTATGCGATAGTTACGGCCAACTACCTGCACGTTGGGGTTGGGCTGGACCGCCACCTTACCCATTCCTTTCAGGTACTCCTCCACCACCTGGTAAATGGGCCTGGGCTCGTAGCCCGCCTTGGCCTCCCCCACCCGCTGGAGCCTGCCCCCATAGGCGGCCGCCAGATAGCGGCGGTTGGGGTCCAGGGGCTTGCCCCCCACCTCCACCTCCCGGATGCGCTGGCCCGTGGGGGCATCGGGGTTCAGGACGTAGCGAATCCCGTAGGTCCGGCTCACGTCCCCACCCTGCTGGTAGAAGGGGTCGGGGGTGAAGACGTTGCTGGCGATGTCCTCGAGGGTGCTCCGAATCTGCTCCCCCCTTAGCCAGAAGAGGTAAAGCTCGGGATAGGTGAAGCCCAAGTAGGCGTAAAGGTGGTCCCGGGTAATGGCCTGCCCAGGGAGGATGGTGGTGCCCCAACGCACCGCCGGGCTGAAGACCAGGTCCACCTCCGGATAAAGGGCCTTGACCGCCCGCCCCACCAGCTCATCCCAGGTGGAGTAGAGGGTGTCCCGCTTGTAGAGCAAGGACTCGGAAACCGCCAGGGGCTCAAGAAGGTGCTGGCGGTGCGGGGCCACCTTAGACTCCACATAGGCCTCCACATCCTGGGCCTTGGGAAGATGGTTCGCCAAAACCGGCAACACCCTCACCCGCAGATTGGCGATACCTCCCTTAAAGAGCTTCAGGTCCACCCGCATCAAGGCCTTACCGGCAGCGCTTCCCGCCACGATCCAGGTCTTCCCCACCCGCCAGGGAAGGGGCGTAAGGTCGTGGGTGTGGCCCGAAAGGATAAGGTCAATCCCCCTAACCCGCTCCGCCAAGGCCGCGTCCAGCTGAAGGCCGTTGTGGGAAAGCAGGACCACGGCATCGGCCCCTTCCGCCCGGGCCTGGTCCACGGCTTCCTGAAGGCGGCGCTCGTCCAGGGCAAAGGAAAGGCCTTGGGTAAGCTCCTCGGGGTGGGATACCTTCACGTAGGGGTAGGTGGCTCCCACAATGGCCACCGCGTAGCGGCCCATCCTATGGATGCGGTAAGCGGGGTAAAGGGGGTCGCCGAAAAGCTCGTCCACTACGTTGTAGGAAAGGTGTTCCCCCTTAAGCTTCCCAAAGAGCTCCTCGGCCCTTTCCCGCCCCAGGGTCCATTCCCAGTGGGAGACCATATGGTCCACCCCGGTGAGGTTTTGCCAATCCACCAGGGCCTCCCCTTGCGTCAGGAGGGAAAGGCCGGAGTTGGTCCAGGTATCCCCCCCGTCCAAAACCAAGGCCTTACCCCCCTCCGCCTCCACCTGGGCCTTTTGCTGACGGATAAGCGCAGTGAGATGGGCCATGCCCCCAATGGGGCCCAAGGCCTTGGCCAGCTCCACGAAGTCCAGGTAACTAAGCAGATAGGCCAAGGGCGTCTTCCGCTCCACCCCGTAAGCGCGCAGGATGCTATCCCCAGTCAGGTAACCGGGCCGGCCCATGAGGGGCTTAGGGGCGATGAGGTTAGGAGGTTCCATGAAGTAGTGGGGGAAGGCCTGGCCGTGGAGGTCGGAGAAGTAAAGAAGGGTAGCGTCCCCGTATGGAGGAAGGCTATAAAGGCGGGAAGGATCCTCCAGGACCCGGGCTAAACCCTTAGGCCCTAACCCGGCCAGGGCAGAAAGGAGGAATAGGAGTTCCCTACGGTTCATTTAGACCCCACCGCTGGCTTGGTATTGAACTCAGACTCGGGGTCCAGGAGGTAGGCCACCACGTCGGCGATCTCCTCGGGGGTCAAGCCTCCCAGGGCACCAAAGCGGTACATGACCGTGCAGGGGAAGTAGGCCCACGCGTTGTAAATGACCTCGTAGGTGTAGCGCTGAATGGCCTCAGACTGGCCGCGCTTCAGGCCATACTTCTCCAGGCTGGGCCCCACATCTCCGCCCAGATGCACAGGGGAGCCAAAATGACAGGAGAAGCAGTTGGCCTTCTGCAAGTTGTTAAAGATGGCCCCTCCCTTCTTCCAGTCCCCCATGAGCTTGCCGCTAGCCGGGTACTTGATGAGGGCCCGTTGCTCTTCCAGGAACTGGGGCAGGAGGTCGGCAGGTAGACGGTTGCGGTGGAAGGAGCAAAGGGCTTGGTCCGGGCGCTGGTTGAGGAAGACCTCCGCGTAGGCCTTGCCCCCGGTCTTGATGGCCTCCAGCTCGGAAGGGGTAAAGTACGACTGGGCCAGGGCCACCACCAAAGGCGTGGCTAAAAGGATAGGGAAAAGCTTTTTCAGCTTCATCACCGCCTCCTCACCGCACAAAGGCCGGCCACTCCTCCACCACCGCCCCGTTATTCTGGTAGGCCATAAAGAGCTCCAGGGCCAGGATGGGCAGGGAGTAGAGGTTGGGCTGGGGGTGGCCGATGTTGCCGTAGCAGGCCCGGATCCGGTCCTGCATGGTCCAGATCTGGTCGTTGGAGTAGCGGTAGGCGGGCCAGTGGGTCCAGGATTTGTCCCGGCCAAGGACATCGGCGTAGGGAAGCACGCCCGCCCGGCGCCCCACGTAGGTGACGTGGCAGGTGGCGCAGCCTATATCCCGGGCTCCGCTACGGGCATAGAAGAGCTTTTCGCCAAGGGTATAAAGCTCCCTTTCCTGCGGGAAAAGGAGGCGCACCTGGATGGGCTTGCCGGTGGAGAAGCTGGCGATGTAGAAGGCCACGGCCACCACCTCCTGGCGCCGGATCTGGTCGGGCCGGAAGCCCTGGACCCGGGTCATGCAGGTGAGGATGCGGCCATCCAGGTCTTCCACCTTGCCCGTGTCCAGGAAATAGCGGGGTAGCCGGGCCGCGGCCCCCTCCAACACCCCCTTACCCAGGCCGAAGTCGCACTCGGCCATGGTCTTGCCGCTAGGGCCCTTGCGGTTAAAGAGCTCCTTACCCTGCTCCACAATGAGCTCCGTGGGCAGGATGCCCGCGGTCTCCAAAAGGAGCTGCTTTTGCCGCTTGGCCTCCTCCCTCGGGTCCACCTCCCCCTGGGCCAGGGCCAAGGCCAGGAGGAAAAGCGCCGCCACCTTCCACCAAACCCTTGGGGACATACCCCACCTCCCACGAGTGCAAGGCGCCCGGGGATAACCCCCGGGCGCTCTTTTAGGCCAGTTCCAGCTTGGTTGTGCCTTCGCCCGTATCCCCGCTGAGGTCCTTCAGCTTCACGGTGAAGGTGCCAGCCTTTTCCGCCTTGAACATGAAGCCGTAGAGGGGATTGGCGCTGGTGGAGGGACCAGGGCGGGCCTCCGCCACCTTCTCCCCCTCAAAGTAGATCTCCACCAGGTTGATGTAGTTGGCAGGGATGGTCTTGCCCTCGGCATCCTTACGGGTACCGGGCTCGTTGGGATGCTGGGCTACCACCTGGAGCTTAAAGGTTTCGCCCGCCTTGGGCTTGGCGGGAGTCAAGCGAACAATAGTGCGAATGGCCATCTTCCACCTCCTTAACCGCAACCACCCACGGTCACGCGGGTGCTAGCCGAGGCCAAAAGCAGTTTGCCGTCCGCGGTCTCCACCACCGCCCGGATGGCGCTGGTCTCCGCCAGGCGCACCCGGGTGGCGTAGTAAGGCAGGGCCTTCATGGGCATGAAGCCTACCAGGTAGGGGGTGGGGTTCTTGTCGGCAAAGAGGTGGATAGCCTTCACCTGGCCCGGAGGGAGGTTCACCTCCACCTCGGCAGGAACGTTGGCCCCGCTCTCGGCAATGGCCGGCATGGTGAGCTTGATGAGGTTAGAGGGGGTCAGGTCCTTAAAGCTCTTGCCCAAGACCTCCTTTAGGGCCTTCTCCAGGTTGGCCAGGTCCTCCCCCTCGAGGCCCTGCGCCAAAGCGGGAACCCCCGAAAGGGCCAAAGCCCCCAGGGCTACGCCTGTGGTCCTTAGAAACGCTCGCCTATTCACCGCATACACCTCCCTTGGCACAGATCTGGCGCAACTCTTGTAAGAACTGCGCCCGGGACCGGCTGCCAAAGAACCGGCCCACCTCTTCCCACGTCCCCTTACGGAAGACGAGGAAGACAAAACTTGGGGTGCCCGGCACCCGGTAGCGCCGGGCCAGGTCTTGGCCTTCTTGGGTTTCGGTGCCCACAGAGGCCACCACAAAGCGCTCCTCCAAAAGCCGGCTCACCTGGGGGTCGGAAAGGACGAAGGTGTTCATCTGGTCGCAGTAGGGGCAGTGGGGGCTATGGAAGTAGACCATCACCATCCGCCCATGGGCCTGCCCAAGGGAAAGGGCCGCATCGTAGGGATACCAGCGGCCGAAGTCCAAAGCCGCCAAGGCCATGGCAAGTAGGGGAAGGGTCAAAAGTACCTGGTATGCCTTCATCCGATACACCCCAAGGGTACACCCAAGGACATTTGTACCCTAACACTACCCCCAAAACCCTGTCAAGCACCCCTGACACAACCTGTCCTCCCTCAAACATAACCAAGGCATAAAAAAGGCTGGCACACCCCTTACCCCCCGAGTGTATACCTGAGATTTAAGAAAAGCTAAAGGTTTAGGCCCTCCAGTCCCCTTGACACCCAGGACGGGACAAAATACCCTGGTAGCCCGGAGGGTAAAGATGAAACGGACCCTAACGGCTCTCCTCCTTATCGGCAGCCTGGCCTTGGCCCAGGCGGACGGCGCTAAGCTCTATGGTCAGTGCGCGGGGTGCCACCAGGCCACCGGGCAGGGGGTACCAGGCGCTTTCCCGCCCCTGGCAGGCCACGTTTCCGAGATCCTTAACCTCAAGGGCGGGCGGGAGTACCTGATCAAGGCCCTCCTCTGGGGCCTGCAGGGTCAGATTGAGGTCAAGGGCATGAAGTACAACGGAGCCATGCCCGCCTACAACGGGCTAAAGGATGAGGAGATCGCCGCCCTTCTCAACCACATCGCCACCGCCTGGGGCGACGACAAGAAGGTCCCCGGCTTCAAGCCCTTCACCGCCGCCGAGGTGAAGGCCCTCAGGGGCAACAAGCTCACCCCCCAGCAGGTGCTGGAGGAGCGGAAGAAGCTCGGCTTGAAGTAAGGAGGTCCAAGGGGGAGCCCTGGGGTCCCCCAGGGCTCCTTGTTTAATGGAGGGGTGCTGGAGCTATCCCTGCAAAAGGCCTTTCCCGGTTTCCGGCTCGCCCTGGAACTCTCGGCCAAGGAGGGGGAGGTGCTGGCCCTTTTGGGGCCATCGGGAAGCGGAAAGAGTACCCTGCTAAAGCTCATTGCCGGGCTGCTAACCCCAGACCGGGGCTTCGTGCGCTTCCAAGGCCAGGACCTCACCCCTTTGCCCCCGGAAAGGCGGGGGGTGGGGTTCCTCTTCCAGGACTACGCCCTTTTCCCCCACCTCACCGTTTGGGAAAACATCGCCTTTGGCCTGGTGGAAGCCCGCTGGTCCCGGAAGGAGCAGGAGGCACGGGTACGGGAGCTTCTGGTAAGAATGGAGCTTTCCACCCATGCCCAAAAGCGCCCACAAGAACTTTCCGGGGGCGAGCAACAACGGGTAGCCCTGGCCCGGGCCCTGGCACCCCGGCCCAGGCTTCTCCTCCTGGACGAGCCCCTGGGGGCCCTGGACCTGAGGCTGAGGGAGGAACTCCTCTTCTTCTTGCGCAAAACCCTAAGGAGCGAGGGCATCACCACCTTGGTGGTGACCCACGACCAAGGCGAGGCCTTCCTCCTGGCCCACCGGGTAGCGATTTTGAACCAGGGAAGGCTGGTCCAGGTTGGCCCCCCGGAAGAGGTGTACGCCAGGCCCCAGGATGCTTGGACTGCCCGCTTCCTGGGGCATAAGAACCTCCTTTCCCCCGAGGAAAGCCAGGCCCTGGGCCTTCCCCCCAGGCCCCACCTCCTGCCCCAGGCGGCCTTGCGCCTGAGAGGAGACCAGGAAGGGGTGGTGGAGGAGCGCCTTTTCTTCGGCAGCCGGGTGGGGCTTTGGGTACGCCTTAGGGGCGTGAGGGTGTACCTGGAGGCCCTGGATCCCCTCCCCCATCTGGAGGAAGGGGCCAGGGTCCCCCTAGGCCTGGACCTTTCCCAAGCCGTACCCTTGGAGGGATGAGGCGCTTCGCCCTTCTCCTAGGCGGGCCCCTTCTGGTAACGGCGGCCCTGCGGGAACGCCTAAAGGCCTACCGCTTAATGGCGGCGGATTCGGGCGCCCGGCATGCCCTGGCCCTTGGGCATCCCCTGGAGCTATGGCTTGGGGACTTTGACTCCAGCCCCAAGTGGCTGCACAACGCCCTTTCCGCTCCCAAGGAAGGGCTTCCCCGGGAGAAAGACCTTACGGACGGGGAAGCCCTGGTGCGCAAGGCCCTGGAGCTGGGGGCCGAGGAGCTCCTTCTCCTGGGCGGCATCGGGGGGCGGTTGGACCATACCCTGGCCCACCTGGAGCTTTCCTTCCTTCTGGCCCAAAAGGGGGTGCGGGTAGAGCTCACCGATGGGCTTACCCGGGCTTTCCCCCTCCTCAGGGGAAACCACATCTTTCCCTTGGAAGAGGGTACGCCCTTTAGCCTTATCCCCTTTTCCGAGGCTACCTTGGGGGTAGAGGGGGCGCGGTGGAACCTCCCCCCCACCCCCCTGAAGGCCACCACCCTCACCCTGGAAAACCAGGCCCTGGGGACCCTCCAGGTACGGGTGGAAAGGGGAAGGGCGGTGCTCTATCTGTTCTAGGCGCCTTGACAGGGGTTTACAGGAAGGCTACACTAGCTTTTGGCGTTAAGGCCAACGCCATACACCCCCACGGTGTAGCTTGGGCCGCTAGCTCAACCGGTAGAGCAACCGACTCTTAATCGGTGGGTTACAGGTTCGAGTCCTGTGCGGCCCACCAGAAGACCCCGGGAAACCCCCGGGGTTTTCCTTTACCATGGGGCCCATGAGGCTTCCCCAGACCCCATCCGACCTACTGGACCTGGATCTGCCCCGGGGTGAACCCTGGGGCTACGCCTTTGCCCAATGCCTTCTTAGGGCTCCCTGGGCCTGGCGGGCCCTTAGGCCCACCCCGGGGCTTATGCAACTGATACGGCAGGACCTCGAGGCCCTCTCCCAGGAGCTGGAACAGAGGCGGACAGCGTATCCCTTGTCGGACCTAGGGGAACGCCCACCCCACCCCGCCGAGGAGGAGGCCTTGGCCGCCCTCCTCGCCCGCAACCCCGAGGCCCTGACCCGGGTGCTTCAGACCCACGGCCCCTACCCTTTTGCCCTCTACCGGGCCTTTCGCTTTTCCGGCGAGGTATACCCCCGCACCTTCCGCCTGCCCCGGGAGGACGAGCTTATTGGCTACGAGGCCCAACTCGAGGCCCTTAAGGCCAACGCCCTTCGTTTCCTGTCGGGCAAACCGGCCCTCCACATCCTGCTCTATGGAGCCCGGGGCACGGGCAAAAGCACCGCCGCTAAAAGCCTCCTCCACCTTCCCCAGGCCCGCATGGTGGAGGTGGAACCCAAGGCCCTGGCTCACCTGGAAAACCTCCTGGAGAGGCTGGCCCTGGTCCCTCACCGGTTTTTCCTTTTCCTGGACGATCTTTCCCTGGACCCTGAGGAGGAGGCCTTCCACCACCTCAAGGCCCTCCTGGAGGGAAGCCTGGAAGGGCCTCCGGACAACGTCCTGCTTCTCGCCACCTCCAACCGCCGCCACCTGGTCCGCCACCAGGGGGAAAACCCCTTACCCGGGGCCGACCCCAGCGCCTGGGACGAGCTTCAGGACACCCTAGCCCTCTCCGAGCGTTTCGGTCTGGTCCTCACCTTCCCCCCCTTTGACAAGACCCTTTACCTGAAGGCCGTGGCCCACCACCTGGGCCGCTCCCTAACCCCGGAGGAGGAAAGGGAAGCCCTCCGCTTCGCCTTGCAGAAAGGCTTTTCCGGGCGGGTGGCCCGGCAGTTCGCCCTAAGCCTTCTCTAGGGCCCTCGCGTGCCGAAGGGCCGCTTCCACAAATCCAGCAAAAGGCGGGGAGGGGCGCATGGGCCGGCTCTTGAACTCGGGGTGGCTTTGCAAGCCCAGGAAGAAGGGGTGGTCCTCAAGCTCTATGGCCTCCACCAGCCCCGCCCCCCGGCCCCGCATCCCCGGGGTGGTGGCGGAGATCACCAGCCCAGCCCGCTCCAGCTGGTCCACATAGAGGGGGTTCACCTCGTAGCGGTGGCGGTGGCGCTCAAGGGCTTCCTCCTTGCCGTAGAGGCGGTGGAGGAGGGTGCCCGGGCGGATGCGCATGGGCCAGTCCCCGAGGCGCATGGTGCCTCCCAGGCCCTCCACCTCCAGTTGCTCGGGCATGAGGTCAATCACCGGATGGGGGGTATAGGGGTCAAACTCCGTGGAGTTGGCCCCCTTAAGCCCGGCCACGTTCCGGGCAAACTCAATGACGGCAATCTGCAACCCCAGGCAGATGCCCAAGTAGGGAATGCCCTTCTCCCGGGCGTACTGGGCTGCCCGCACCTTGCCCTCAATGCCCCGGACCCCAAACCCGCCGGGGACCAGGATGCCGGCAACATCCCGGAAGGCCTCGTCCAGGTCGGCCCCCTCGAGGCCCTCCGCATCCACCCACTTCACCTCCACCCGGGCCCCATGGCGGATGCCCGCATGCTTCAGGGCCTCCAGGAGGGAAAGGTAGGCGTCGGGCATCTTCACGTACTTGCCGGCGATGGCGATTCTTACGGTGCGCTCGGGGTGCTTAAGAACCCGCACCGCCTCCTGCCAGAAGGAAAGGTTGGGGAAAACCGGCTCCAGGCCCAAGGCCTTTTCCACCACCCGGCCTAGGCCCTGCTCCTCCAGAAGGAGGGGGATCTCATAGATGTGCTCCACGTTGGGGCTACTGAACACGTGGCCGGGGCGCACATTGGTGAAGAGGGCCACCTTCTTGCGCACCTCCTCCGGCACCGGCTTCACCGAGCGGAGGACCACGGCATCGGGCTGGATGCCCACACCCCTTAGGGTGGCCACGGAGTGCTGGGTGGGCTTGGTCTTGAACTCCTCGCTGGTCTCCAGGTAGGGGACCAGGGTGAGGTGGATGTAGAAGGTATTGGCCTCCCCCTCGTCAAAGCGAAACTGGCGTATGGCCTCCAGGAAGGGGAGGCTCTCTATATCCCCCACCGTGCCCCCCACCTCCACCACCACCACCTCGGCCCCCTGCTCCTCGGCCACCTGGCGGATGCGGTCCTTGATCTCGTCGGTGATATGGGGGATCACCTGCACCGTCTGGGAAAGGTACTCCCCCCGGCGCTCCTTCTGGATCACGGAAAGGTAGACCTGGCCCGTGGTGAGGTTGTTGCCCCTGGAGAGGTCCAAATCCAAGAAACGCTCGTAGTGGCCGATGTCCAGATCCGTTTCCGCTCCGTCGGCGGTGACGAAGACCTCCCCATGCTCGTAGGGGCGCATGGTGCCCGCATCCACGTTCACATAGGGGTCAATCTTGATGGCGGTAACCCGGTACCCCCGGGCCCGGAAAAGGGCCCCCAGGGAGGAGGTGAGGATGCCCTTGCCCAGGCTGGACACCACACCCCCGGTGACAAACACGTACTTCCTTGGCCTTTGGCTACTCTCGGAAACCCCGTTCACGGGACCCCAGCCTACCACATCTGGCAAAAGGACCTGGGGTTATGGTAAAGTTTTCTTTGGCGTTCTTGCGGGGTCCCCCGATCCCCCGGCAAGAACAGGGTGTATCGCTTAAGGAGGGCCCTGGAAATGCAGCCCAAGACGTACGTACCGGAAAAGATTGAACCCCGGTGGGTTCTCATAGACGCCGAGGGCAAGACCTTGGGGCGGCTGGCCACCCAAATCGCCACCTTGCTCAGGGGCAAGCATCGCCCCGACTGGACCCCCAACCTCCCCATGGGCGACTTCGTGGTGGTGGTGAACGCCGACAAGGTCCGCCTCACCGGCAAGAAGCTCAAGCAGAAGATCTACACCCGGTATAGCGGCTACCAGGGGGGCCTGAAGGAGATTCCCGCCGAGAAGATGCTTGCCACCCACCCGGAAAGGGTGCTGGAGCATGCGGTAAAAGGGATGCTACCCAAAGGCCCTCTGGGGCGGAGGCTCTTCAAACGCCTCAAGGTCTACGCTGGCCCCACCCATCCCCATCAGGCGCAGAAGCCCGTTAAACTGGAGGTCAAGTGATGGAGCAGTATTACGGCACCGGCAGGCGCAAGGAAGCGGTGGCCCGGGTTTTCTTGAGGCCCGGAAGCGGCAAGGTCACCGTGAACGGCCAGGACTTCCAGGATTATTTCCAGGGTTTGGTGCGGGCGGTGGCGGCCCTCGAGCCCCTGAGGGTGGTGGATGCCCTGGGGCGCTTTGACGCCTACATCACCGTGAGGGGGGGCGGCAAGAGCGGCCAGGTGGACGCCATCAAGCTGGGGGTGGCCCGGGCCCTTCTCCGCTACAACCCCGACTACCGGGCCAAGCTGAAGCCCTTGGGCTTCCTCACCCGCGATGCCCGGGTGGTGGAGCGGAAGAAGTACGGCAAGCACAAGGCCCGCCGGGCACCCCAGTACTCCAAGCGTTAGGTAAGGCGAGGTTCCCGCCCCTGGGAGAGCATCCCAGGGGCTTTTTCCAACTCCTCAAGGGCCTCCCGAAGCTCCCCTGGCGAGAAGACGTGGACCTTCTTGTGCCGCAAATAGACCAAGCGGGCCTCCGCCTCCACCCCCCAGGCCCGCCGCACCGCCTCCCAGTAGAGGGCCAGCTGCAACCGGTAGCGCCCGGGGTCCATGGTCTGGTCGGTCTTGTAGTCCTCCAGGTGCCACCGGTCCCCCACCCGGTAAAGCCGGTCCAGAACCCCGTGCCAGACCGTCCCCGCCAGGGGCAGGACCAAGGGGAGCTCGGGGTGGTCCTCGAGGCGCCCCTCCAAGGGAGGCAAGACCTCCCCCAGCATCTCCCGGTGGTTAAGGAGGAGGATCCGCACCTCAGCCAAAAGCCTTGCCCTTTCCTCCTCCGAAAAGGGCAAGGCCACCTCCTGCAGGAGAAGGGAGCGCATCTGGGCCTCGTCCTCCGGGTCCAGGTTGCGGGCGAGGGCGTAGTGGACCAAGGTACCCAGGGCGCGGGCAAACTCGGGCAAGACCTCGGCCTCCAAGGCCTCCGCCAAGGGCCAGGGCTCCCCCTCCGCCTTCTGGTAGGCGCTGGGGGAGTAGAGGGGAGGAAAGGGCTTGGGTTCCAAGGCCAAGGGGGCATAAGGGGCTGGGTGCAAAAGGGGCGCCGGCGGGAAGGAGGGCGAGGGGAAGGAAGCCCTAAGGGGGTGGACCCGTACCCTGGGGTCTTGGGACTCCGGGCCTAGGCCCAAGTCCATGAGGGCCTTGGCCCAAGGGCCTGGCCGGGAAGAGGCGCTTCCCGTGAGCAAAAGGACATCCCGGGCCCGGGAAAGGGCCACGTAAAGGAGCCGGATGGCCTCCTTGTCCTGGGCCTCCTTCAGGCCTTGCTTCACCCCCTGGTAGGCGGGCGTGCCCTTCAGGGCCACCTCTCCGCCGAGTCCAACCAGGAGGGAATCCTCCTGAAACCGCTCGTTCCGAGAGAGGTCAAACACCGCCACCACCGGCCATTCCAACCCCTTGGCGGCGTGCACGGTGAGGAGGTTCACCCCCTCGCCCCCCTCGGGGAGCTCGGCGGCCTCAGGGTCCGTGGCCCGCACCCTGAGCCACTCCAGGAGGGCCTCGAGGTCAGGAAAGCGCTCCGAGGCCGCCAGGAGGAGAAGGGTGTCCAGATTGGTGCGGGCCCTAGGGGAAAGCCGCCCCAAAAAGACCTCGTCCCGCACCAAGGCCTTAAGGGCCTCCAGGGGCCGCTTCCCGGCCAGCTCCCTCAGCCACTCCAGCCGGGCCTGGGCTTCGGCGGGGAGTTGGGAGAAAAGGTCCTTCCAGGGGGATTGCTGGGGTAAATCCCCCAACCTTCCCAAATCGGCGCCCACGAAAGGGCCCCGCAGGAAGGCCAAAAGGGAAAGCCGCTCCTCGGGGGAAAGGGGAGCCTCGGGTTCCAAAAGGCTCAGCCTAAGGGCATGGTAGATATCCCGCACCTCCGGGCGGATGAAGAAACTCCTTCCCCGGCGGATACCGTAGGGAACCCCCAGGGCGCGGAAGGCCCGTTCCAAGTAGGGAAGGCTATGGCGGCTTCGCACCAAAACCGCCATCTTTGGGAAGGCATACCCTTGGTCCCGTAGGGCCAGAAGCCTCCTTCCCAAGACCAAGGCCTCTTGGTGGCGCTTCCCATCCAGCTCCCCTTCCCCTCCCACCCAGTGCACCTCCAAAAACCCCCTTTCCGGCCGTCTAGGCCTCACCAAAACCCGTTCGGTTTCGGGGAAGAACCGCTCCACAAAGCGGTTCAGGAACTCGGCCAGCTCCCCGCTGTGGCGGAAGGTTTCGTCCAGAAAGCGAACCTCTTCAGCCCTCCCCAGGGCCTCGCGGAAAACCTCCACCCGGGCGTTGCGGAAAAGGTAGATGGACTGCTTGGGGTCCCCCACGGCCACCACCTTGGCCCCCTCCTCCTCCAGGGCTTGGAAAAACCGCCCCTGCAGGGGGTTTATATCCTGGTACTCATCCAGGAAGATATGGCTAAACCGCTCCACCACCCGCCTCACCGCCTGGGGGTTTTTCAGGAGGCGGAGGGCTTGGGCCTCGAGGTCCCCTGGCCCTAGGAGGTCTTGGGTACGGGCCTGGTACCTCCTAAGGACCTCCTGGAAAAGGGCATAAACCCCTTCCGCTCCCGGCAAGGGCCGGAAGCCCTCCGCCAGGGAGCGCTTTTCGTAAAGGGCGCGAAGAGCACCCAAAAGCCCTTCCTCCTCCCCGGGGTCCAGGCCCTTCAAGTAGAGGAGGCTGCGGGCCTCCTCCAGGAAGAGGGCCTCGGCAAGGAACTCGTCCAAGACGGCGAAATCGGGGTCCAGGGAGAGGAAGGGGGCCGCGTGGCGTAAGGCCTCGGCCATGAAGCCGTGGATGGTGGTGAAAAGGGCGCCATAAAGCTCCCGCTTGGCCGTCTCCCCCTCCCCATCCCCCAGGGCTTTAACTTCCTCCAGGATGCGTTCCCTAAGCTCCTCAGCCGCTTTACGGGTAAAGGTGAGGGCGGCCATGCGCCGCAGGGGCACCCCTTGGCGCAAAAGGGCCAAAAGCTCCTGGACCAAGGCATGGGTCTTCCCCGTGCCCGCTGAGGCCACGTAAAGCTTCACCTCTCCTCCTTTCGGCAGAGGTCTTCAAGGCCGCAGGCGTAGCAGTGAAAACCCGGCTTTGGGGGAAAAGCCCCCTTGAGCCAAAGGCGATAGGCTTCGTTCGCCTGTTGACGCACCTCCTCCACTGGCTTGGGCAGGGTTCCCGGGGTTTGACGGCGAAGGAGGGAAGGCTTTCCCATCCAAGGCCAGACCCAAAGCCTAACCTCGGCCACATCCTTGCGGCCCAGCAAGACCCCCAGGGCATACCACTCCGTCCAGCGCTTTTGCGGCCCCAAGTCAGCTTCCGCTCCTTGGGGCAACAGGCGGTAAAGGTGCAGGGTTTCCCCCTCCCGCCGCACCCCATCCAGGCGTAAGGGAGGTTTCCCAGGCAAGGTGGACCAAAAGCGCATCCCCTCCCAATGGGCCCGATGGGCCTCCAACCAGGGACCCACCTCGGGGTGGGCCAGAACCTCTCCCAACTTGGTGGGCAGGAGGTGCCACCCCAAGGCCCCATCCCGCCCCTTAAGGTCAAACCGCTCCACGTAGGCCCTAAAAGGGCAATCCCGGAAGCGGCGGAGGACCTCCAGGTGGGGCGGGGGCTCCCGCCCCGTGGGCAGGGGCGGGGTAAAGGGCAACTGGGGAAGGGCCTCGAGGCGGCTTGCCGGGGGCAAGGGCTCGGGCTTAACCCCCTTCTCCAAGGGCGGGTAGAGCCCCGAGGGGCCGGCCTCCGGGTAGAGGAGGAACACCTCCTCCCCCCGGGTGGAAATCTCCTTCCAGAAAAGGGAGTCAAGGCCCTTAAGGCGCCGGGGGAGTCCCTTTAGAAGCCCCCTTTCCCTAAGCTCTTCCAGGAGGAAGTAGTCCTCCCGCTCCCGTAGGCTATAGCGCCCCGCCACCCAGTCCAGCACATAGGCCCTTTTGACCCTTATGCCGAGGGCCCTCAAGGGAGGAAGCAGGGCCACCCCCCGGTTGGGCTCTGGGGGCAGGCTTTCGTCCAAAAGCAGGCTCCGCCACCAGGCCAAGGGATTCCCCCTATCGGCCCGTAGGGCCAGGCGCAGGCGGGCAAGGAAAGGCTCCTTGGCTTTGATCCCCAGGCGCTCCAAGGCTTCCTCGGCCCAGGCCAGAAGGTCGGGCCCCGGGGTGCGGAGCCCTTGGAAGGCCCGCCACTCCTCCTCAAGCCCTTCCCGCTCGGCCAAAGCCCCAAGGGCCTCCTCCCCCGCCAGACCCAGCCTCAGGGCCTTCCTCCCCAAGGCGGGAAACCCCAAGGCCAGAAGGTCCCGCCCCGTGGGGAAGGGGTTTACAAGGGCCAGCACCCTCTCTCCTTCCTCCGTGTCGGCCAAGGCCCTTTCCCGGCCATCGTAAAGGGGCAGGCCGTACTCGTCCTTGAGGAGGAGAAGCCCCCCGATGCGCTCCTCGGGAGCCACCACCAGGACCTCCCAGGGATCCAGGCCTTCCCCACCCAGCGCCTTGGGGGCCAGGGCCCGCTTTAAGGCCCTAAGGAGGTAGCGGACCTCCTCCACGGGGTTGGCCAGGGCCAGGACCTCCTTTTTTACCGGCCTAGGGGAAAGGGCTTTCCAGGGCACAAGCCCTTCTGGGAGGAGTTCCGCCGTGAGGAGGACCGGCACCTGCTGGGCCAGGCGCCTGAGGAAGCGGAGGTCCAAAGGACCCACCTCCCGAAAGCCATCCACCACCACCAGATCGGGCTTGGGGAAAAGGCGAAGGGGCACCCGGCCTGCCCGGTGGCGGAAGTCATCGTAGTCCAGGGCCTGCCCCTTAAGGCGTTGGTAGGCGAAGTAGACCTGCCTGAGCCTTCCCGCCTCCCCCTCCTTGGGCAGGGCCAAGGGGGAAAGGCCATAGCGTTTGAGTTCAGCGATGGCCCGGGCAAATAACCGCGCCTCCCCCGGGGCGATCCCCTCCCCGTAGAGGCTCCTTAAGGCCTCCCCCACCAGGGCCACCCTTCCCGCCCCGGGAAGCAAGGGCCCAAGCCGGCCCACCTCGGCCAGCACCCGGTAGTACAGGGCCTGGAAGGACATGAACTCCAGGCCCAGCACCGCCTCCTGCCCGCCGAAAAGACGGTAGACATAAGCCCTTTGGTGGGGCAGGCCCACCCAGTAAACCCTTCCCCGTCGCCTTAGCACCTCCAAGGCCCACTCCCGGGCCAAAGAGGTTTTCCCCGAGGCCGGAGGGCCCAGAAGGGGATAAAGGCCGGGCTTCATATGGGAACATTTTAAAACCGCAGGGCATTTGCCCTGCACTAAGCCTCAGGGCCTGCTATGCCCTTTTGCCCTGGGTTATGAGCTCCCTAGGGGGCTCCGCCGGCGTCCCTCTTGCTGAAGCCAGGGGGTGGTCTTAAGGGGTATCCCCGGCAGGAAGGGGTAGGGGGGAAAGGTCCTGGCCCAGGCGCAACACCCCCACCACCCGTCCCCGGTGGAGGATGAAGCACCGGTACTCCCCCGGCAGGACCACCACCCACCGGGCCAGGGAAAGCTCCCGCAAAAAGGGAAAAGGCCGCTTACGTATGGGCCGGCCCCTGGGGGGGCCCATGTGGGGCATGGGCCTATCCCCTTCCAGGGCCAAGAGGAGCAAGGGCTCCTTCTGGCCCAGAACCAGCAAAAAGGTATCCCCTTCCCGGTAAAGGGCCTGGACCTCGAGGACCCGCACCAGGGCCCCGCAGCGGTTTAGGACCTCTTCCGGGGCCAAAACCAGGGCCTTAGGGCCCCCCTCCCCCAGGGCCAAACCCCCAAGGCCGAGGAGGAGGACCCCAAGCCACCGCATCATGCCGCCATGGTAATCGGGCCCTGCCCGGGTAGGGTAGGGTTAGAAGCCGCGCTCCGCCGAGATCAGGGCCAAGGCCGCCCGCGCCAACAAGAGGGCCCGGCCAGGTTCCTTGGAGAGCCTATTCTTGGCCTCGGCCACCAGGTCCTTCACCAGGTTGTCCTGGGCCCGGTAGTAGGCCAGCTCCTTCTCCGCCCGGTCCACCGCCACCGGGGCCCTTTGGGCCAAGCGGGCACCTGGGTCTTGCCCTTTACCCGGGGGCAAGGCGTGGCCCCTAGGCCCATAGGGGTGGTGCATCCCCAGGCCCCTATGGGGCACGGGCCTTTCCACCCGGGCCCGCACCTGGGGCTCCCCTGGGGCAGCCCGGAAGAGGAGAAGGGCCGCCTGGGCCTCCCGTGCCGCCTTGAAGTAGTTCTTGGCCTCGTAGCTCTTCTCCGCCCGGGCCTTCACCTCCTTGGCCCAGGAGAGAAGCTTCTCTTCCCCCGTGGCCCCTTGGGCCACCGTTTCCAGCCGGGCCAAGGCCGCTGCCGCCTTGGCCGCCTGCCGGTAATCGGTGGCCTGGGCCAGGGAAAGGCCCGCCGCCAGAAGCAACACACCCGCCAACATCCTCCGCATTCCCATCACCTCCAAAGGGAGCCTAGCCCCCCTGGCTAAAGGGCGCATCGGGGGAAACCTTAAGGGAAGCTAAAGGCAGAAAAAGCCCCACCGCCGCCCCACCCCGGTTCTCCACCGCCGCCTTTCCCCCATGGGCCCGGGCCACCGCCGCCACTAGGGCCAGGCCCAACCCCGTGCCCTTTCCCCCATGGACAAAGGGTTCCAAGGCTTTCGGCAGGAGTTCTGGGGGAAAACCCGGGCCTGAGTCCACCAGCCAAAGCCACACCCCTTCCCCCTCCTTCCGCAGCTCCGCCCTTAGGGGAAGCCTCCCGTGACGGCGGGCGTTATCCACCACGTTTTCCACGGCCAAGGCCAAAAGCTCAGGGTCCGCCCAAAGCCTTTCCTCCCCCTCCACCCTTACGTCCCACTCCGCCAAAAAGACCTTGGGGTCCAGAAGGCTAGGCCGGGGGGGCGTGGCCTCCAGGCGGGATAACCGCAGAAGCCCCGAGAGCAAAGCCTCCATGCGCTCCGCTTCCCGCAAGGCCCCGTGAAAGGCCCTGGGTTCAGGCTGGCGCAACAGCACCTCCAGATACCCCTTGAGCGCCGCCAAGGGGTTGCGCAGCTCGTGGGAGGCATGGTGGGCAAAGCGCCTTGCCGCCTCCTCCTTTTCCGAAAGCTCCCGGATGAGCCCCGCCACCTGGGCTAGGCGGAGGTTCAACGCCTTCACCAAAGGCCCCAACTCCGCCACACCGGGATCGGGAAGAGGGCTTAGGTCCTCAGGCCTCCGCGCCTGGAGGAGCTGGGTAAGCCTGGCCAGAGGGCGAAGGGCCCAGGAAAGCCCCAAGGCCGAAAGGAGGAACACCCCAAGAAGCACCCCACCCCCCCAGGTGAGGTAGAGGAAAAGAAGCCGCCTTCCCAAACCCCTAACCCCTTCTAAGGGCACCGCCAGCCCAAACCCTCCTTCCTCCTTAGGTAGGGCCACGTACAAGGTCCCGTCCCTTACCCCCTGGTAAACCCTTCCCTCCGCCAAGGCCTGCAGGAGGTTCTTGGGCAAAGGCCAGGTACCCACCTCGGAGTAGGCCACCCGCCCCCTTTCCACCACAAACCCTACCCCACCGCCATAAACCTGGGCCAGGCGGAAAAGTTCCAAGAGCAAGGCCTCCTCTTCCCTCGCCCCCTCCTCCCCCAGAAGGTAGAGGCGAGTGTAAAGGGCCCGGCGCAGGTCCTCGCTGGCGGCCCTTTCCGCCTCCCTGGCGGAAAGGAAGGCTAGGGGCAGGGCCAAAAGCACAAGGGCCAAGAAAAGAAGGGCGAAAAGCCTGCCCCTAAGGGAGGAAAAGGCGGTAGCCATAGCCGCGCACCGTCTGGATGGGATTGGGCTCCCCCAGGGCCTTCCTCAAGAGGGAAAGGTGCACCTCTAAGGTGGCGGGCTCCACCTCCTCCCCCCATACCCTATGCATCAGGGCCTCTTTGGAAAGCACCTCCTCCGGTGACTCCAAAAAGGCCTTCAGGAGGAGAAAGGCCTTGGGGGGAAGGGAAAGCCGCCTTTCGCCGCGGAAGGCTTCCATGCGCTTTGGGTAAAGCCTGAGGTCCTTGTAGGCCAGCACCTCAGAGGGACCCTTGGTCCGGCGCACCAGGGCCTCGAGGCGGGCCAGGAGCTCGGAAAGGCTATAGGGCTTGACCAGGTAGTCGTCGGCCCCCTCCCTTAGGCCCTTCACCCGCCACTCCACGGCATCCAAGGCGGTGAGCATCAGCACCGGCACCTCTGACCGGGCGCGGATCTCCTTAAGGAGGGAAAAGCCATCCCCTTCCGGCAAAAGCACGTCCAAAACCACCACCTCTGCCCAGGGCAGAAGGCTTAGGGCCTCCTTAGGGTTTTCCGTGGACCGTACCTCGTGCCCCTCCAAGGCCAGGCCCAGCTCCAAGGCCTCCCGTACCCCGGGGTCGTCCTCCACCAAGAGCACCCTCATGCCGGATTCCGCCAAAGGGCCAGGGCCCGCACCGGGGCGTAGACCTCCAAAGGCGGCAAGGCCTCCCCGGTCTTCAGGTCTATGCGCTGGATGCGGCTCGCCCCGCGCCGGGCAGCATAGAGGATGCCCCCGAAGGGCAGAAGCTCCACCAGGCTCCTGGGGTCCTCTCCTTCCAAAAGGGGCAGGACATGGGAAGCCAAAAGCCTTCCGGAAAGGTCCACCACCCGCACCTTGGCCGCCTCCACATCGTAGAGGTAAAGCCTCTCCCCCTCCACCCCCACCCCGCCAAGGAGCCTTAGCTCCTCGCTTTCCTTAGAGCGGCGGAAGGCATAGCGGGATAGGTAGCGGCCATCCAAGGAGAGGCGCTGCACCTGCCGGTTGCCGTAGTCCAACACGAAGAGGAACTCCGAGGTGGCCACCAGAGCCTTGGGGTCTTGGAAGGTGCCCCGGCCCATTCCCTGACCGCCAAAGCGCTCCTGGTACTGGCCCTCTAGGTCCAGCCGGCTCACCGTGGCGGTTTCCGAATCCAGAACGAAAAGGCTACCATCCGCCACCGCCAGAGCTGTGGGAAAAAGGAACTCCCCAGGCTTCATCCCATAGGGGCCGGTGGATAGGAGAAGCTGGCCCTCGGGGGAAAAGCGGTGGAGGAGCTTGGCCCCATGCTCAAAAACCGCCATCCAGATCCCCCCTTCGGGATCGGCGGCCACCGCCAAAGGCGGGGCCGGGAAGTAGCCGGGGCCCGAGCCGATGCCGGAGATGAGCCGGGCGGCGGTACCCGAAAGGTCCAGAAGCCGCACCGTGCCCTTTTTGGCCTCCACCCCCACCAAGAGGTAGAAGGGATGGGGCAACCCCTTTTCCTCCTCCCAGGAGCCGGAGAGCACCTGGACCACCTCGTCCAGGGTGGGCCGCTTGGCGGGGTCCTTCTCCAGCATCTTCAGGACCAGATCGGAAAGAACCTGGGGAATCTGGGGATTGAGCTGCTTGGGAGGGGTGGGCACCTGGAAGATCTGCTGGTGGATCACGGTCTCGTACCCGCCGGTGAAGGGGGGCTGGCCGGTTAAGGCCTCGTAAAGGACGATCCCCAGGGAGTAAATATCCGAGCGGTGGTCCAGCTTTTGCCCCTTGGCCTGTTCTGGGCTCATGTAGACCGGGGTGCCGATCCGGGCCCCGGTGATGGTGAGGCGGGTGAGGACCTTGCCGGCGGCGATGCCGAAATCCATGAGCCGCACCCCCCTGGGGTCCACCCCCTCCTCCCTTAAGGCCCCCTTGAGGATCATGATGTTGCCGGGCTTGATGTCCCGGTGGACGATGCCTTGGGCGTGGATGTGCCTCAGAGCGTCGGCCACCCGGGCCAGGATGGCCGCCGCCTGCCTAAGGGAAAGGCGCCTTTCCTCAATGAGCTTGTCCAGGCCCTCCCCCTCCAGGTACTCCATGGCGATATAGTGGACCCCATCCACCTGGCCGTGGTCGTACACCTTGACGATGTTGGGGTGGTCCATCTTGGCCAAGACCTCCGCCTCCCGGTGGAAACGGCGCACAAAACGGGGGTCGCCCAGAAAGCGCTCCTGGGGAACCTTTAGGGCCACCAGGCGGCCCGTTTTCTTGTCCTTGGCCTTGTAAACGGTGGCCATGCCCCCCACGCCCACCTTTTCCAGGATCTCGTACTGCTTTTCCAGAGCCCGGGCCTCCTCGGTGGTCTTGGAGGCGGAGGAAGGCCGCCCCTGGGTGCGGGGACGCCTTGGGAACCGTCGCCGGGAACCCAGGTACACCCGGGGGGCCGCCAGGACCCCCAGGCCCAGGAGAAGCCAGGGGAAGATCACATCCGGCCGTACCCCCGTGGCCCAGGCAGCTCCCGAGAGGAAAAGCAAGAGAAACCCGAGGGGCCAAGGGGAGAGGCGTGAGGCCAAGGCCGCGGTAAGGAGAACCAGGAGGAAGGCCAGAAGCCCCTGCATCACTCCACCCGTAAGGCGATGGCGGTCACGTTATCGTCCCCGCCCCGGCGCAAAGCCTCGGCCATGAGGCCCTCGAGGCTCGCCTGGAGGTCCTTGCCCAAAAGCCACTCCTCCTCGGGGAGCAGGCCGTAGAGCCCGTCCGTGACCAAAAGCACCCCTTCCCCTGGGGCGAGGCGCACCTCCTTCAGATCAAAGCGGGCCTCGGGCAGACCCAGGGCTCGGGTAAGGATGTTGCGGTAAGGGTGGCGCTCGGCCTCGGTAGGGGTAAGAACCCCTTCCCTTAAGCGTTCCGCCACCCAGGAGTGGTCCTCGGTGAGCCGCTTCAGCCCCTTGGCCGTGAGATGGTAAGCGCGGGAATCCCCGATATGCCCCACCACCCCCTCCTTGAGCCAGTCCGCATAGAGAAAGGCGGTGAGGGTGGTGCCCATGCCCTTCTTGCCTAGCCTTTCCGCCTCCTTTTCCACCCGCTTGGCCGCCAGGGTAAAGGCCTTTTCCATTACCTTGGCCAGGCCCACCGCCGGGCGTCCACTCCTCAGGTGCTCGGCATAGGCCCGTACCGCCTCGGAGAGGGCCTCAATGGCCACCTTGCTGGCCCACTCCCCCGCCTCCATCCCCCCCATGCCGTCGGCTACCGCCAGGAGGAGAAGGTTGCCCTGGGGAACCTCCAGGCGCATCACCCGGTGGAAATCCTCATTGTTCTGGCGACGGCCCACATGGGAAACCGCAGCCACGGTGTAACGGGGGGCAAGGCGCATCGGACCCATTATAGGATGAGTAGGTGGAACACCTGGCCGACCTGGTGGACCTCTACGAGTACCGGGTGGAGGACCTGGTGGCAGGGCGCACCCCCAAGGGGGGCAAGAAGGCCCTTTTGGCACTCCGGGCCTTCCTGATCCAGTCCCGCCTGCCCGGCGCCCTGGCCAAACGCTTCCGCCAGGCCGATGCCCGTTTTAGGGCCTTGCGGCCAAGCCAAAGCCCTCCCCAGCCCGGGGAAACCCTTCCCCTGGACCTTCCCATCGCCATACCGGAAACCCCCGAGGAACCCAGCCCGGATACCTCCCCCTTGCGGGCCATGGCCTTAAAGGTATGGCGCCTCCTGACGGCACGGGAGGTGAGGGCCCGGGCCAAGGAGTTTCTCACCGGCAGACGGGAGGAACTAAGGCTCATCCATGCCTTCTTGCAAAACTACCTGGATTACCGGGAGAAGGAAACCTTCAAGCGGGACTTCAACCTCTCCCGCTTCCACCCCACCCACCCCATCCCCTCTCTTTCCGACAGCCTCATGGACCTCGAGGATCCCAAGGTGGCCGAGGCCTTGGTGCTGGAGTTTTTGGAAACCGCCCTGCGCCTTCCCCAAGACCTCCCCTTGCCCCCCGAGGAAACCCGCACCTATATACGCCGCTTCCTGAACCGCATCCTGGAGTGGGAGGATGCCTATGGCCTTCCTCCCAGGCGGGACCTCCTGCCCTTGAAAAAAGCCCTGGAGGAAGCCAAGCGCATAGGGGCCAGCACCCAGGAGATCGCCCGCCTGGAGGAGCGCCTCCGGAGGGAAGCCCAGGAGGAAAGGCGGCGGGAACTCCTCCTGGAGGACGAAAGGCGCCGCTTCCACGTGGCGATGGAAAAGGTGCTCTCCCTTCTCCAGCTCCTCCCTGCGCCCCAGGGGGAAACCCCTTGGCCCAAGGTCCCCGAGCCCGGCCAGGGGGAGGAAAGCCTTCTCACCCTGCCCCTGAAGCCTGGCCGCATCACCTTGGGCCCCCTCACCCTCACCCTAAGCCAGGTGGAGGGTAGCTGGCACTTAGGGATGGCAGGCGAGGACCACATCCTGGACGACACCTTGGTGATCCCCTGGGAGGATCTCGAGGTTCTGGCGGTGCGGGAAGGAAACTTGCTCCACCTGAGGCTCGAGGCCCGAAGCGGGCTAAGGCTTTACGAACTCCTCTCCGAAGGGCGGGTGCTGGCTCTTTTGCTGGATCCCACCCAGGACTACGCCTACCTACGCCTCCTCCGGGCCCTCTCCGCCCGCCTTAAGGGGGAGTTCAGCCCCCAGGCCTTTGGCCCGGAGCTGGCGGAAAAGTACCGACAAGCCCCCCCTGAGGCGCTTCAAGACTTTGCCCGGAAGGTTCTGGAACTCGCTAGCAAACGCCTGGGCGCTACCGACCCCCTTCCACTCCTAAAGGAGGTGGGCCAGGCCCTGGGGCAGGAGCGGGCAGCCCTGGCCTTGGCGCATGCCCTAAAGGAATACCTGGGCCGCCGTCCCCCCACCCGGGAAACCCTCGGGGGGGAGGTGCACCTCCTTTCCATCGGGGCCGAACCCCTGGCCCTCAAGGTGGGGCAAACCGTCCTTTCCGTACGTCCCAGGAACGCTTCCTCGGAAAACCCCCAGGAGGATGCCCTCTATGTGGGCCAGGCGGGCGAGGTACCCCGCAGGCTCAAGGACCTCCTGGTCTACCGCCTTGCGGAGGGAACCGTGGTCCTGGCCCGGGAGGGAAGGCGGCTGGCCTATCTGGTGATGGGTAACCCTTGACATAAGGGATTTCTTGATATACTCCCGGGCAAGGGGGTTTTATGAAAACTTTGCGACACAAGGCCTTCGCCCGCCTGATCCTCTCCTACCTGGTTTCCCAGGCGGGCAGTAAGGTACACCGGGTAGCCCTTCTGGTCCTGGTCTACCTGCTCACGGAAAACGCCCTTTGGGTTTCCCTCACCCTGGGGGTCCAACTTCTGGGTACGGTGGTCTTCTCCCCCCTCCTCTCCGCCTGGGCCGATACCCAGGACCGCAAGCGCCTCCTCGTCTGGTCCGATCTCCTTAGGGCGCCGCTTGTGGCCCTCATCCCCCTTCTTGGGGCCAAGAGCCTCCCCATCCTGCTCCTTCTCGTCTTCCTGATTGAGCTCCTGCGGGACCTGCACGACCCCATCCAAAACGCCGTGGTCCCCGACCTGGTACCCAAGGAGGAGGTGGACGAGGCCAACAGCCTGGTCCTCCTGGCGGACCGCCTTTCCGAGGTGCTCTTCGTGGGGGCCGCCGGGGTCTTGGTGGCCGCCGT
The DNA here is from genome assembly GCF_022760835.1 of Thermus altitudinis. GTDB lineage: Bacteria > Deinococcota > Deinococci > Deinococcales > Thermaceae > Thermus > Thermus altitudinis. Next base: position 43,916 of record NZ_JAKTNQ010000008.1, on the reverse strand, counting down.
GGGCCCGGCCTTTGCCTTCTATCTGGATGCGGCCACCTACCTGGCCTCAGGGCTCATCCTGATGGGCCTCCCTTCCCTGAGGCCCCAAAGGCTTCCCAAAGCCGCCTTTTTCGCCCGGGTGAAGGAGGGAATCGGCCACCTGGTGGGCCACCCCGCCCTCCGCCGGGCGGTGGGCACCCTGTTCGTGGCCGCCGCTTTCGGTTCTGTGGAAACCGCCTTGGGGGTGGTGCTGGCCATCAAGTGGCTTGGGGTGGGCTCGGCGGGGTTTGGCTTTATGGAGGCCGCCATGGCCTTAGGGGCCATCCTGGGAGGCCTCGCCATCCCCTATCTCCTTAGGCACACCCCCCGGGAAAGGCTTTTCCTCCTGGGGCTTCTCCTCTACGGCATCTTTGAAGCCTCCATCGGCGCCTTTCCCCTCTTCGCCTGGGTGCTCCTGGCCTTCTTCATCACCGGCTTCCTCAACATGGCCTTCATCGTCCCCGCCCGCTCCATCCTCCAGCTCAACACCCCCCAGGAGATGCGGGGGCGGATCTTCGCCGCCTTCGGTGCGGTGATGAACGCTGCCGTGCTTCTCGGGACCATGTGGGGCGGGGCCTTGGAAGGCCCCATAGGAGCCCCCACGGTGTTCCTCTTGGCGGGGAGCCTGGTGAGCCTGGCGGCGGCCTACACCCTCCTTACCGGGGGCATCCCCGCCCCCAAGGAAACCCCTCCCACCCAAGAAGCCTAGCTAGGCTTCCCTCAGCCAGCGGGCCGCCTCCAGGGCGTAGTAGGTGAGGATCCCCTGGGCCCCAGCCCGCCTTAAGGCGTAAAGGCTTTCCAGAACCGCCCGCCTCTCGTCCAGCCAGCCCTTGAGGCTTGCCGCCTTCAGCATGGCGTACTCCCCGGACACCTGGTAGGCGAAAAGGGGCTTGGAAAACCGCCCCTTAAGGGCCAAGAGCACGTCCAGGTAGGGCAGGGCGGGCTTGACCATGAGCATGTCGGCCCCCTCGAGGTCATCCAGCCCCGCCTCCCGCAAGGCATCCCAGAGGCCCGCCCTGGGGTCCATCTGGTACCCAGCCCGGTCGCCAAACTGGGGGGCGCTCCCTGCCGCCTCCCGGAAAGGCCCATAGAAGGCGGAGGCATACTTCACCGCATAGGAGAGGATGGGCACGTGGACGAACCCCCCCCGGTCCAAGGCCTCCCGGATGGCCCTAACCTGCCCATCCATCATGGCGCTGGGGGCCACCACATCCGCCCCCGCCTGGGCCTGGGAAAGGGCCGTTTTGGCCAAAAGCTGGAGGGTGGCGTCGTTATCCACGTGGAATCCCAAGGGGCCTTCCCGCACCACCCCGCAGTGGCCGTGGTCCGTGTACTCACAAAGGCAGGTGTCGGCCATGACCAAAAGCTCCGGAAACTCCCGCTTCAAAAGGCGGATGGCCCGCTGGACGATCCCTTCTTCCGCATACGCCCCGTGCCCCAAGGCATCCTTTTCCTCCTCGGGTAATACGCCGAAGAGGATGATCCCACCCAGGCCCGCCTTCAGCACCTCCTCCCCCAGGCGGGGAAGGTGGGCCAGGGGATGGCGGAAGACCCCGGGCATGGAGGAAACCTCCTCCGGCTCCCCCTCCTCCTTCACAAAGACCGGTAGGATCAGGTGCCTGGGGCTAAGCTCCACCTCGGCCACCAGGGGCCGGAGAAGGGGCGAACGCAGCCTTCTTGGGCGCTCCATGCCTTCCACTATACTCAGGGAGGAGGGAGCATGAACCTGCAGAAGCTCTTGAAGGAAGCGCAAAAGGCCCAGAAAAAGGCCGCTGAGGTGCAAGAGAGGCTAGAGACCATGACCGTGGTGGGCACGGCCCAGGGCCTGGTGGAAGTGGAGGCCAACGGCCACGGCAAGATCCTGGCCGTCCGCCTGAAGCCCGAGGTGCTCACCGCCTTCCAGGAGGACCTCGAGGGCCTGGAGGACCTCCTGCTGGTGGCCATCCAGGACGCCCAGAAGAAGGCCCACGAGCTTTCGGAAAAGGAGATGGCCCGGGAGCTGGGGGGCGTGGGCCAGGTGCTGGGCAAGCTTTTCTAGGATGCGGTACCCGGAAAGCCTCCTCAAGCTCACCCGCGCCCTCTCCCGCCTGCCGGGAATCGGCCCCAAAACCGCCCAGAAGCTTTCCCTCCATCTGGCCTTCCACCGAGAGGAGGCTGCGGAACTGGAAAGGGCCTTGGCCGGGCTCGAGGCCTTGGGCGTCTGCCGGATCTGCGGCAACCTGGCGGAAGGGGAACTTTGCCCCATCTGCCAGGACGAAACCCGGGACCGCTCGGTGATCGCCGTGGTGGAAACGGTTTCCGACCTCTATGCCCTGGAAAGGAGCGGCGAGTTCCACGGGCTTTACCACGTGCTGGGCGGGGCCCTGAACCCCCTAGAAGGGGTGGGGCCAAGGGAGCTCAACCTGGAAAGCCTCTGGCCCAGGCTCCCAGGGGTGGAGGAAGTGGTCCTGGCCACCTCCATGACCGTGGAGGGGGAGGCCACGGCCCTGTACCTGGCGGAGGAGCTCAAGCGCCGGGGGGTCAAGGCCAGCCGCCTGGCCTACGGCCTTCCCGTGGGGGGAAGCCTGGAGTACGTGGACGAGGTAACCTTGGGCCGGGCCCTGGAGGGGAGGAAGGCCCTGTAGGAGCATCCCACCCTGGTTTGCACGGGGGTGGGGCTCATCTTTGGCCTCTTTTCGGAGGAACGTGAAGAAGGGGATGGTAAAAACGGTATAAGGGCAGTATGGAGGAGGTTTTGCACCATCTCTTGGACCAAGTAGAAGGGGCTTTTGCCGCGGCCATCGGCACCCTGGATGGCCTTCTGGTGGAGGGGGTGCGGCGTAAGCGGGTGGACCTGGAGGCGGCCGTGGCCGAACATGCCGCCCTCCTGCGCCAGGCCAAGGCCGCTTACGCCGGAAGTTTGGGCACCCCTCGGGTGCAGGAGCTCCTGGTGGGGGGCCACCCCGTGGTAGGCTACGCCCAGATGGTGCGCAAAGCCAGCCCCAGACCTCAAGGTGCCTTTCCTCAAGGGCAAGGCCACGAGGAACTCTTTCTCCTTCTCCTGATGAAGCCGGAGGCCAACCTGGGCCAGGCGCGCTTGCAAACGGCCAAAACCGCGGAAAAACTGGCGGAGGTGGCGGGATGGCTTACCTAGAAAGCCTGGCGCCCTTTGGCGTCAAGCGGGCGGTGCTTACGGGCTTGGACGGCCTGGTCATAGAGGCCCTAGGCCGGGGCCACCCCCCGGCCGAGGTCCTGGCGGCGGAGCTGGCCTCCCTGGTGCGCCACATGACCCCCTTGGCGGAGGCCCTCTCCGGAGAGGTGCGCCGGTTCACCCTGGCCACGGACACCCACGAGATCCTGGCCCTACGGGTAGGGGAGTACGTCCTGGGGGCGGTGGTGGAGCGGGGCATGGACCGCAAGGCCATCGGCCAGGAGCTTTCCCGCATCGCCCTTAGGGTGCAAAACCTCTGAGCTGGTATAAGGAGGCATGGTGGAGGAAGTCCTACAGGAACTCCAGGCCATCAAAGGGGTGCGGGTGGCGGCCCTCCTCAGCGAGGATGGGTTCGTGGTGGAAGAGGCCAGGGAGATGGAGGCCCCCGAAGCCAGCCTCCTTTCCGCCCGGGCCGCCACGGCGTTGGGCACCGCCAAGGCCTTGGCCCAGACCCTGGGCCAGGAGGGGGTGGAGGAGGTCATGGTAGAGTACCCTGAGGGGGCCCTGCTTTTGGTGCCCCTTCCCGGCTACCACCTGCTCCTTCTCCTGGACAGCGTGCGCAGCCTGGGACGGGTACGTCTGGCCTTGAAAAGGGCCGTGCCCAAGCTAGAGGAGGCGCTTAGATGAGCGAGCTAAAGCTGGATATCCAAATCGACAAGGACATCGCCCTGGGCCGGTACACCAACCTGGCCCTCATCGCCCACACCAAGAACGAGTTCATCCTGGACTTCGCCCTGCTGCAACCCCAGGGGGGGGCCATAGTGGTGAGCCGGGTGATCACCAGCCCGCAGCACGCCAAGGCCCTGCTCCGGAGCCTGGCGGAAAACGTGGCCCGGTACGAGGAAACCTTCGGCCCCATCCCTGAGCCGGTGGCGGAAAGCCAGGCCTAGGGATCAGGGCCACGGGACCCCCACCCGGGTTTCCGCCCAGGTGGGGATCCTTATTGGAGGTTTTCCCGCCACCAGTCCAGGTAGGCCTCGAGCCGGGCCATGCGGCGGTCTGGCCTGCCGGAGCGGGAAAGTTCGTGCCCCTCCTCGGGCACGCGGAAGAACCGGGTCTTTACTCCCAGGTGGAGGAGGGCGGTGTACCAGGTTTCCCCCTGGTCTATGGGGCAGCGGTGGTCCTGCTCGGAGTGGACCACCAGGGTGGGCGTCCTCACCTGGTGGACGTGGCGCAGGGGGCTTTTTTCCCACAGCACCTCGGGCCTCTCCCAGGGCTTGGCGAAAAGTTCCATGAAGGTGAAGCGGGGGCCGATGTCGCTGGCCCCAAAGAAGCTGAACCAGTTGCAGATGCTGCGGTCGGTGACCGCCGCTCGGAAGCGCTCCGGATGGCGGGCGGTGAGCCAGTTCACCATATACCCCCCGTAGCTACCCCCCGCCACCCCCACCCGGGCTGGGTCCAAGGGAAAATGGGTCAGAACGTGATCCAAAAAGCCCAGGAGGTCCCGCTCGTCCCGTTCCCCCCACATCCCTTCCAGGAGGGCGAAGTCCTGGCCGTAGCCCGTGGACCCTCGAGGATTACAAAAAGCCACGGCATACCCTGCCTGGCGAAAAAGCTGGAACTCCAGCATGGGGGCCCGGCCAAAGGCGGTGTGGGGCCCCCCGTGGATGTAGAGGATCAGCGGATGGGGGCCCTCCCCTTGCGGAAGCAACACCCAGCCCGGAACCCGGTGCCCCTCGGGGCTTGGCCACTGGGTGTACACGGGCTCGGCCAAAGGGGAGATAACGCCCTCGTTGGGGTCAAAGAGGCCCAGGGGCCCCTCGAGGCGGGCCGGACGGGTGAAGTCCTCGGTAAGGAAAAAGAGGCCCCGCTCGGTTATGGCGAAGGAAAGAACGCTACCTTCCGCGGCCACCACCTCAGCCTTTCCCTCTAGCCCGACCCGGTAAAGCCGGGCCATCCCCTCCTCGGTGCGCACGACATAAACCCCGTCCCCACCCCACTTAGGTCCTTGGGGGTGGGCGCCAAAGCGGAGATCCGAGTTGAGGGAGTTGTGTAGGCTCCCCTCAAGAAGGACCCGGGCTTGGCCCCCACGTAGGTGGTAAAGCCGGGCCTCCGTACCCCCACCCCGCTCAAAGGCGTGCCCTAGGAAGAAGAGCCCTTCCGGGCTCCACTCCAGGGCGAAGATGGGGCCAAAGCCCCCGTAAACCTTCTCCAGCGACCCATCCCTAAGGCGGTATAGGGTGTCCCGCCACTCCGCCTGGGCCTGCACATCCTCGGCCATCACCAGGTAAAGTCCCTCGGGGGAGGGCACCATTTCCTTGGGAGCGGGAAAGCGGTCCAATAGAAGCTGCTTCTGACCCCCCTCGAGGGCATAAAGGGCCACATTCCCCTCGGGCAGGAGGCCCCGGCCATCAAACTTGAAGGGCCATCCCTCGTACATGCGGGGGCTTCCCGGCTTGGGAGCCTCCTTCAGAGCCAGGAAAAACACCTCCCCTTCAGGACCCAGGGCGTAGTCCAAGACCCCCGGGGTTTCCGTAAGCCTCTCCGCCTCCCCACCCCTTAGGTCCAGGCGGAAAAGCTCCTGGACCTCCCCCACCTTGCGCAGGAAGTAGACGTAAGGATGGGCATAGCGGGGCTTTTTGGCCTCCTCCTGGGTGAGAAAGCGCAAGGCCCCGTCAAAAAGGGCCAGCCGCGAACGGTAGCGGGGAGGGTCCCCCTCCTGGACGTCGGTAAGGAGGAAAAGGGGAAAGCCCTCAGGGCCAGGGGTAAGGTCCGACAGGAAACGGAGCTTAAGGAGGATTTCCGGTCCCATACCCCCATAATACTGACCGGTCATTCGCCTGTCCCCAGGCCCGCCTTTCCGGTAAGCTGGGCGCCATGGACCGGGACGAGCTGGTGCGCTACCTGGACACGTACCTGCGCCTAGGGGACTTCCCCCAGGATGCCTCGCTAAACGGCCTGCAGGTGGAGGGGAAGAAGGAGGTGCGAAAGGTTGGGGCGGCGGTGGACGCCGCCGAGGCCATCTTCCAAAAGGCCAGGGAGGAGGGAGTGGACTTCCTCCTGGTCCACCACGGCCTTTTCTGGGGAAAACCCTTCCCCATCGTGGGCCACCACAAGCGCCGGCTGGAGCTCCTCCTCCAGGGAGGGATCAACCTCTACGCCGCCCACCTTCCCCTAGACGCTCACCCCGAGGTGGGCAACAACCACCAGCTGGCCCGGGCTCTGGGTCTGGTGGAGCTGGAACCCTTTGACGTGGGGGTAAAGGGCCGCTTTCCCCTGCCCACCCCCTTGGCCCAGGTGGCGGACATGCTGGGGCAACTCACCGGGATGCAGCCTTTGGTCCATCAAGGGGGCAAAGGCCTGGTAGAGACGGTAACCATCGTATCCGGCGGGGCGGCCAGCCTGATAGGCCAGGTGCACACGGAACTCTTCATCACCGGGGAACCCAAGCACAGCGTCTTTCACGAAACCTTTGAGCGGGGCCTTAACGTCATCTACGCCGGCCACTACGACACCGAGGTCTTCGGGGTCAAGGCCCTGGCCCAGCACCTGGAAGCCCGCTTTGGCCTACCCTGGGTTTTCCTGGACCATCCCACGGGGCTATGAAGGGCTTTTTCCTCACCCTCGAGGGCCTGGACGGCTCGGGTAAGACCACCCAGGCCCGGCTCCTGGCCCGGTTCCTGGAAGAGAAAGGCATCCGGGTCCGCCTGACCCGGGAGCCCGGCGGGGGGCTTAAGGGGGTGCGGGACCTTCTCCTAGAGGGAGAGGCCCTCTCTCCGGAAGCCGAGTACCTCCTCTTCAGCGCCGACCGGGCGGAACACGTGCGCAAGGTCATCCTTCCCGCCTTGGAAGAGGGTTACTGGGTCATATCCGACCGCTACCTGGACTCCAGCCTGGCCTACCAGGGCTATGGCCATGGCCTTCCCCTCCCTTGGCTTCTAGAGGTGGCCAAACGGGCCACCTTGGACCTGAAACCCCGCCTCACCTTCCTCCTGGACCTGCCCCCGGAGGAGGCCCTTGGGCGGGTAGCCACCCCCGACCGCCTGGAAAGGACGGGGCTGGAGTTCTTCCGGCGGGTCAGGGAAGGCTACCTGAGGCTGGCGGAAGCGGAGCCCGAGCGCTTCCGGGTGGTGGACGCCACCCGGCCGGTGGCGGAGGTGCAAGCGGCCATCCGGTCCAGCATCCCCCAGCTCTTCCCCTGAGGGAAGGGCATCTCCATCTGCCATAATGATCCTATGCGCATCCTTCCCGCCCGGTGGCTGGCCCCCTGGGTCCTGGGGCTGGTGGCCCTGGCCCAGGGCCTATCCTTTCCCAAGAGCACCCTTTACGTGGAGCAAGGGGGAAGGCGCCACGTCCTCAAGGTGGAGGTGGCCGACACCCCGGAGCGCCAGGCCCAGGGCCTCATGTTCCGCAAAGGCCTGGGGGAGGACGAGGGTATGGTTTTCCTCTTCCCCACCCCCACGGCCGGGGGCTTCTGGATGAAAAACACCCTCATTCCCCTTTCCATCGCCTTCTTCGACCGGCAGGGGGTCATCTTGCGCATCCTGGACATGGAACCCTGCCCCAAGGATCCCTGCCCCGTGTACTACCCTGGGGTGGTCTACCAAGGGGCCCTCGAGGTGAACCAAGGCTGGTTCCACAAAAGGGGCCTCACCCCCGGGGCCCGGGTGGGCGGCGAGGCCCTGAAGTTCTGGCCCCGATAGTGGAACGGAATCCCTTTCTTCCCATCGCCGCCTTCATCCTGATCATCGGGCTTTCCGTGGTCTCCTTCCTGGGGTACATGCTGGCAGCCCGAAGGCTCCAGACCCCCCCTCCCCCCCAACGGATCGTGGTGGAAACGAAAGGGGGCACCCACACCTTGAAGGCCCGCCTAGCCCGCACCCCCGAGGCCTGGCGCCGAGGCCTGGGGGTGCGGGGCGAGGACCTGCAGGCCCTCCTCTACCTTTTTCCCGAGGCCACCGACGCCCCTTTTAGCACCGAAGGCTACCGTTTTCCCGTGCTCCTGGCCTTCCTGGATGCCCATGGCCGGGTGCTGCAGGTGGTCCAGCTGGAGCCAGGAAAGAGCTACGCCCCCGGCCTCGCCTACCGGGGGCTTTTAGAGGTCCGAAGCGGGGTGTTGAGGCTGGAACCAGGGGATCGGGTGCTTCCCTAAACCGCCTTATCCCGAACCCTTCCCAAGGCCCTTAGTCGCTATCCTTGCCGCCGCTCGTGGACTCCCCACCTTCCGCTTTGGAAGAGGAATCCTTCTTGGCGTAATCCTTCACGTGCCACCCCGAACCCTTGAAGATGATGGCGGGTGGGGTGATAACCCGCTTCAAGGGCTCCCCGGTCTCCGGGTGCGCCTTAAGAGGCTCATCGTGGAAGCCCTGTTCAAACTCGTAGTAGTTACCCGTCTCCAAGCCCTTGTAGACGTAAACCGGCATACCCACCCTCCTGTTTGCCCATTTTGACACTCAACTAGCTTGAGTGTCAAGAGGGGGGAATGGTACCCTTCCCCCGTGGACAAGCCCAGCCTGCGCCGCCACTGCCTTCGCCTTTGGCGGACCCTGGACCGAGAGAGCCTTTCCCGGCAGGTGGCGGAGACCCTGGTGCCTTGGCTGAAGGGGCGGGGCTTCCAGGAGATCCTCCTTTACCATCCCCTGCCCCACGAGCTCAACCTCCTTTCCCTCACCCAGCTTTACCCCGCCCGCTACTACCTGCCCAAGGTGGCTGGCCTGGGGCTCACGGTACACCCCCTGGGCCCCTTGGCCCCCGGGCCCTTCGGCCTTTTGGAACCCACCACCCAACCGGTGGACCCTGAGGTCCTGGAGCTGGTGGTGGTTCCTGGGTTAGCCTTTGACCAGGAAGGCTACCGCCTGGGGCACGGCAAGGGGTACTATGACCGCTTCCTGGCCACGATCCGGGCCGAGAAGCTGGGAGTGATCCCCAAGGCCCTTCTGTTTCCTCGCCTCCCCCGGGACCCTTGGGATGTGCCGGTAGGCTCCTTGGCCACGGAGGAGGGGGTACATCCGGTGGGATGACCCATGGGTCAAGCCTGGGGATGCTACACTTAGGCCCATGCAAGGAGCCCTTCTGGACCGGGACGGGGTTCTGCTCCTGATGGACGAGGAAGCCCTTTACAAGAGAGCCCTGGAGCTTTCCCTCCATGGAGCCGGGCTTGACAAAACCTTGGCCGTCCTGGCCTGGGCGGTGCGGGAGGTCAACGAAGCGGTCCGTACCCTAAGGGTGCGGACCCTCGAGGAGGAAGCCGCTTTCTGGAACGTCCTGGCCCAGAAGGTGGCCGAGGGGCTTGGGCTTTCCGGTTCCGCTAAAACCCCCTTATCCGCAGAGCTCCTCTCCTGGCGCTATTACCACTTCATGCGCAAAGCCCCGGGGGCGGAAGCCCTGCTCCGGAGTCTGAAAGAACGAGGGCTCAAGGTGGGCGTCCTCTCCAACACCCTGCCAAGCCTTTGGGAGAGCCTGGCCTACCATGGCCTAGACCGGTACGTGGATGGCTTCTTCGCCTCCTGCTCCCTGGGGGTAGCCAAGCCTGACCCTAAGGCGTTTCAGATGGCCCTAAAGGGCCTGGGCCTAGCCCCCGAGGAGACCCTTTATCTGGACGACGATCCGGAAAACGTGGAAGCGGCCCGCAGGCTAGGCCTGCGGGCTGAGGTATACAACGTCTACCAAAGGGCGCTGGGCAACTGAATCCGGAGGATCTTCCCCCCCACCCCGGTAAGCAGGCGGTCCGAGGCTTCCACACCCAGTCCCCAGGCTTCGGCAACGGGTACCTCCAGCAGCAAAACCTTGGCCACGGGACGCACAGGTACGGGGCTTCTCTCCTCCAGTCCCCCTTCATCCCAGGCGCTAAAGGCTATGTCCTCGCCAGCATTAAGATTAATCCGATAGAGGCGGCCCTTTTGGCCAACCGTTTCCAAGACCAGGAGGCTTTTGGGGTCCGCCCAGGCTACTCCAGCCACCCGAGCCCCCACTTCATCCAGCAGGTACACATATTCCGCATAAAGACCTACAGGGTTGGTTAAGAGGAGGACCAGACGCACAACCCGGCTTGGGCAGTTGCAAAGGGGTTCAGCATTGACCAGGAGCAAGTAGTTCCCAGAAGGATCCAGGGCCAGGTGGCCCTCCCGCAAGCTCTTAAATACCGGCGGCAAAACCCCCTTGCCCCCAGGGGCACCCACAGGCACATAACGTTGCCCCCCATCTTCTAGGGCGCCCACCTTCAAAACCCAAGGGGGAACCGCCGCCAAAGCACCCGAGGCACTCCCGATTTCCTGGAGCCCCGTAGGGGTTAACTGGTAAACCTTCTCCTCTGTGAGCACCACGGTATGCCCCAAACGGGTACCCAACCACCGGCCAGCTACTTCCAGGTTCTCCACCTTAGCCTCCTCCCTGGAAGAAGCCGGAACCCCGGGTTGGGAAGGAGGCCCAGGAACCTTGGACAGCTGGGAACCCACCAGGGAGTGCAAAGCAGCCAAAGCCCGGGCCAACTGGTATCGGTTAACCTGCGCCTCAAAGCCAAACGAGCCGTCGGGATTGGGATCCATCAAGCCTGTACCCAACACCTTTTGCACCGCTTTCGCCGCCCAGTGGGAGGCCGGCACATCCCAAGGAAGGGGTGCCTCCTTAGCCAAGGAAAGTTTGTCCAAAAGCTTGGCCAACACCACCGCTAGCGCTCCCCGGGTCAAGGGCTCAGTGCCGCGAAAGGTGCCATCGGGATATCCCGTGACCAGCCCCCAGGAAACCACCAAAGCCAAGGACTCTAATGCCCAGTGCCCCTGAGGCACATCCCGAAACCTCACCTCTCGGGCTTCTGCCCCCATGTCCTTAAGCACCCGCCCCAAGGCCGTAGCCAGCTGGTAGCGATTTAAAGGCTCCTGACCACGGAAAGTACCATCAGGATAGCCCTGCATCCAACCAGCCCCCACCACCCGCTCCACCTGTTCGGCCAAGGGACCTGAGGGGATATCAGAGAAAGCCGCCAAAGACAAGCCTGCCAAAAAAAGCAACCCAACTCCAGTCCACTTCATAAAGACCCCTTGGCAAAGAATAACCGAGGGGTCCGGATCCTGTCCAGACCCCTCTCGGATTCCAAAGTCTAAAGCACGGGAAGCTCGGCCACGGTGACCACATCTACCGCTGAAACCCCTTGGCGGAAGACGGCAAGCCGCCCCACCACATGCCCTCCCGCCCGGAGCACCATCCGCTCCATGGCCTTCATGGTTTCGCCGCTTGACACCACATCGGAGACCAGGGTCACCTTCTGGTTGAGAAGCTTTTCAGCAAAACGCCGGTCCAGCCAGAGCACCTCCCCCACCCCTAGGGTGAGGGTCTGTACCTCCTGGATGATGGGATCCTCCATATAGGGGCGGCGGCGCCTTCTGGCCACCACATAGGGCAGGCCCATCTCCTCCGCCAGCACATGGGTGAGGGGAATGGGGCTGGTTTCCGTGGTAAAAAGCACCTCCGTGCCCGCAGGCACCAAAGGCTTTAAGGCCTGGGCCGCCGCCCGCACCAACTCAGGGTCCCCCAAAAACTCCACCAGGGGGATGCGCCGTCCTGGTAAGGGCTCGATGAGGGGCACATGCCGGGTAACACCACCGATGGCAATGGGATAAGTTTCCATAGAACCTCCTATTCCGGCCGAAAGAGAGGCAGATGACCCAAGGCGATGACATCCTGGCGGGGCGTACCCTCAGTGAAGACCGCCAGAACCGCCACCACCTGGCCCCCCACGCTCTCAATGAGTTCCCTAAGACCGGAAAGGGTGGACCCTGTGGACACCACGTCGTCCACAATGGCCACCTTCCGCCCCCGGATGAGGGGGATGTCCGCCCCATCCAGCACCAAAAGCTGCGGCTTGCCCGTGGTGATGGAAAGCACCTGACGGCTCACGGGGTTGATCATGTAGGGCTTTTCCGTCTTCCGGGCTACCACGTAGGGCCTCTTGGTAATCCGGGAAAGGGCGTGGGCCAAGGGCACCGCCTTGACCTCCGGGGTAACCAGGGTTTCCGCCTCGGGGGGAAGGTGCTTGGCCAGCTCCTCGGCGGCGGCCTCGGTGAGCTCGGTGTCCCCCAGAAGGTTCAAAAGGGCCACCGCCACATCCGGGCCCACCTGGACGATGGGAAGCTCGCGCCGAACCCCAGCGATCTCCACAGGGTAGGTCCTCACGCCGCTAGTCTATACTCTAGGTATGCTAAGCGCCAAGATTGAAACCCTGGGCGTGGACCCCCAGAACGGGAGCGTGGTGGTTCTGCTCAGGACGGAGAACGACAAACTCCTTCCCATCGTCATCGGTCCCCTCGAGGCCCACCACATCGTGGTGGCCCTGCAAGGGGAAAAGCCCCCCCGCCCCTTAACCCCAGACCTTCTGCTGTCCGTGATGGAAATGCTCCAGGGAAAACTTCTTCGCGTGGAAATCATTGACCTGCGAGACGGAACCTTCTACGCTCGCCTCATCCTGGAGCACCGGGGCATTGAGCTGGAGGTGGACGCCAGGCCCTCCGACGCCATGGCCCTGGCCCTAAGGGCCGGGGCCCCCATCCTGGTGGCGGAGGAGGTGGTGGAAAAAGCCGGGGTGGAGGAGGCTAGCCTAAAGCCCCACGGAGCAGCGGAAGCCTAGTGCAAAGGGCCCTTCTCCTCCTGCTTTTCCTGGGGCTGGCCTTGGGCCAGCGCCTGGCGGTCATAGGGGATTGGGGCCAGGACACCCCCGGCCGCCTGCAGGTGGCCCGGCTCTTTCGGGCGGAGCATGCCCGCAAGCCCCTCGCTGCCCTTCTTACCGCGGGGGACAATTTCTACCCCCGGGGGCAGGTGGTGGAGGGCTTTCTCCGGGAGCTTCCCCCCGTGCCCCTCTACCCCGCCTTTGGCAACCATGACACTCCCCACCTGGAGGAGCAACTCCGGCGCTTCCACCTGGAACGGCCCTACTACCAGGTGCGCCTGGGAGCAATAGAGTTCCTGGTCCTCTACACGGAAGGAAACCTCAGGGCCCAGCGGGCCTGGCTAGCCCAGGCCCTTAGCCACAGCCAAGCTGCTTGGACGGCGCTGATCCTCCACCGTCCCCTGTACTCCTCGGGGCTACACGGGGGGAGCCCGAGCCTACGAAGCCTTCTCGAGCCTCTCTTACGCCAGCACCGTATACCCCTGGTCCTGGCGGGCCACGACCACCACTATGAACGCCTCCAGGTGGGCCCCACCACCCACCTGGTGGTGGGAGGAGGGGGAGCCAGCCTTTACCCCACCAAACCCCCTTCCCCCTACACCCAGGCCCTGGCGGTAGCCCACCATGCCCTCTTCCTGGAGGCGGAAGGGAAAACCCTGGTGGGCTTGGCCTTGGACCCCAGCGGCCGGGTGCTGGATCGCTTTGTCCTTAGGAAGGGCTCCCCATGACGTGGACGTGCACGTGAAAGACCTCCTGCCCCCCCTTCTCCCCCACGTGCACCTGGACCTTGTAGCCCTCTAGCCCCAAGGACCGCGCCACCCGGTTGGCGGTGCGGAAAAGGGCCCCGAGCTTCCTCTCCCCCTCCTCCGTGTCGGGGTAGTCGGAAAGCTTCGCGATGTGCTCCTTGGGCACCACCAAAACATGCACCGGGGCCTTAGGCCTTATGTCGTGGAAGGCCACAAAGCCCGCATCCTCGTAGACCTTCCGGGAAGGAAGCTCTCCGGCGATGATGCGGCAGAACACGCACTCCATGGGGAAAGTCTACCTTAAGGGAAGCTCCACAGGAAGCGGGTGGCCTTCCACTACCGCCTCCACCCGGCCCAAAAGGGTGTACCCCTCCGCCCCCTCCACCCGGGCCAAAACCGTGTCCCCGGGCCGGGCAGGCCCGGAAAGCCGGGCCTCGTAATAGTCCGGGGTGTGGCCCAGGGCCAAACCGCCCTGGATCCTCTCCACCAAAACCTCCACCTGGCTTCCCAGCTTGGGCCTTATGCGCTCCTCCGCCAGGCGCTGGGCCAAGGCGATGATCTCCTTGGTGCGCCGCTTGCGCACCTCTGGGGGCACCTGGGGCATGGAGGCCGCCCGGGTCTTGGGCCTGGGGGTGTAGGTGAAGGCGTGGACCCGGGTGGGCCTAAGCTCCTCTAAAAAGGCCAGGGTTTCTTGGTGCTCCTCCTCGGTCTCCGTGGGCAACCCAGCGATGACATCCGTGGTGAGGGCAAAGCCGGGGATGAGCTCATAGGCCCTTTCCACCAGGTGGCGGTAGTAGGCCTTGTCGTAGCGGCGGCCCATAAGCCTTAGGAGGCGGTCCGAACCCGTCTGCAGGGAAAGGTGCAAGTGGGGCCGCACCTTGGGGGCATAGCGGGCCATGACCCCAAGGAGATCCTCCCCCACGTCCTCGGGCTCAATGGAGGAAAGCCGCACCCTTGCCCCCAGGTGGTGGAGGTCCTCCACCAACCCCGCAAGGCCCTTGGGATGGCCCCGGTAGCTTCCCAGCCGCACCCCCGTGAGCACGATTTCCTTGATGCCCATGCGGAGAAGCACCTCCGCCTCCCCTAGGGCCTCCCGGTAATCCCGGTGCCGCTCCTTGCCCCGGAGGCGGGGGATGATGCAGTAGGCGCAGCCCACCTGGCAGCCATCCTGCACCTTCAAAAAGGCCCGCACCCGACTATTCAAAAGCCCCCTTTCCCCCGCCCCCCAGAACTCGTTGGGGGGGGTGGTGATGGGGTCCGCGGGGAGGCCAAAGTGCTCCAGGATCACCTTGGGAAGCTCCGCCTTGCGGGTGTTGGGCACCACGGCGTCGGCACCCAGTTCCCGCACCTCCTCAGGAGCCAGCTCGGCATAGCATCCCGTGACCACGATGAAGGCCTTGGGATTAGCCCTCCTGGCCCGGCGGATCTCCTTACGGGCGTCGGCCTCGGCGGTGGTGGTCACGGCGCAGGTGTTGATGACCACCAGGTCGGCCCCCGCCTCGAGGGGAACCACCTCCGGCTCCAAGGCCTTAAGGAAACCCAAAAGGGCCTCGGTCTCCACCTGGTTCACCTTGCACCCCAGGGTGCGGAAGGCCGCGCGCATCCTTTCCATTCTGGTAGGCTAAGGGGACCAAGTCAACAAGCGGGGGCAGAGTGTGATCCCCCCCACTTGCGGTGAAAACCCCAGGGGTTGTAGCATCACCTCCGCCTGCCCCAAGATATAGGGGAAAGCCCTTGGGGCCAGCGGTCTTGTCCACTCAAGTACTCAGGGAGGATTTATGGAGCACTTGTTTGATGAGCACGCACAGGCCATCGCCAAACGCCAGTATCTGCAAGAAGGGGATGGGGACATCCTGGGTATGTTCCGCCGGGTGGCCCAGGAGATCGCCAAGCCCGAGAAGCCGGAGGAGCGCGCCTTCTGGGAGGAAAAGTTTTACCATCTCATGGCCTCCAAGCGCTTCTCCCCCGGGGGGCGGATCCTGGCGGGGGCCGGCACCGCCCACGGCAACCTGCTGAACTGCTTTGTGCAAGGGGCCACGGATAACCCGCCGGAAAGCTTTGAAGGCATCATGGAGGTGGCCAAGAAACTGGCCCTGGTCACCAAGGTGGGCGGGGGGAATGGGGTCAACCTGGATCCTTACCGCTCCAAGGGGAACCGCAAGCGCCGGACAGTGCGAGGGATGGCCTACCTCTCCGCTAGTCATCCCGATGTGGCCGACTTCATCCGGGGCCTCATGCGCCCCCCCACCAACCCAGAAGGGGAAAAGGAGGAGATCGCCCTAAAGAACTTCAAAAGGGCCGTTTACGGGGAGGTTTCCCCCGAGCTTAGGTCCCTGGCGGAGCGCTACGGGGTGGGCATCCTCAAGGCACCCCCTCCGG
Source organism: Thermus altitudinis (assembly GCF_022760835.1). GTDB lineage: Bacteria > Deinococcota > Deinococci > Deinococcales > Thermaceae > Thermus > Thermus altitudinis. The sequence continues at coordinate 27,985 of NZ_JAKTNQ010000008.1, read as the reverse complement.
AGGCCATCCGGGTGCCCGACGACATGGGGGGGATTGTAGAGGCAGCCAAGGAGGCCACCGCCTTGGCCCTCAAAGGCCTGACGCCCCATGTGGACTTCTCCTCCTTGCGGCCCGAGGGAGCCCCCATCCGTGGTTCGGGAGGAACCAGCTCCGGCCCCGTCAGCTTCCTGGTGGAGATCTTTGATAACTTCCTGGAGTGGGCCGCCTTGGGTGGGGAGAATGCGGGCCCCGTGGCCACCTTGAGGTATGTATACGCCCCAGTGCTGCGGGTGGTGAGGCAGGGCGGCACCCGCCGCGGCGCGGGCATGGCCACCCTCTCCATTGAGCACCCTGACCTCCTGGACTTCCTCACCGCCAAAGACCTGGACCGGGAGAAGGCAGAAGGGGACATCTCCACCTTCAACATCTCCATCCTGGCCACGGAGGCCTTCATCCGGGCAGTAGAGGGGGATACCCTCTGGCCCGTAACCCCCATTGAGGTGCCGGGCAAGTACTACCCCTACCCCGTGGAGGGGGGCTACACGGGCCATATCCCCAGCCTGCCGGAACGGGAGGATGGGGCCAAGCCCATCCCCCTCTTCGGGGGCAAGGTCCCGGCCCGTTGGCTTTGGCACGAGATCGCCTGGCACGCCTGGGCCACGGGGGAGCCGGGGCTTATCTTCATTGACCGCATCAACGAGCTCTCGGCCCTAAAAGGGCTTGGGCCCAAGTACCAGATCCGTTCCACTAACCCCTGCGGGGAAATCCCCCTCACGGTGGGCGAATCCTGCAACCTGGGAGCCCTGAACCTGGCCGCTTACGTGAAGGGCGGGGAGTTCCAGATGGAGGAGTTCCGCCATGACGTGCACACCGCCATCCGCTTCCTGGACAACGTCCTGGACGTGAACCAGTACGCCCTCCCCGACAACGAAGAGGCGGCGAGGAAGCTCCGCCGGCTAGGCCTGGGGCTTATGGGCCTGGCGGATGCCCTCATCAAGATGGGCCTCCCTTACGCTTCGGAAGCCGCCAGGGAAAAGGCCTACGCCATCGCCTCGGCCATGCGGGAGGAGGCCATCAAGGCCTCGGAGGCCCTGGCCCAGGAGAGGGGCCCCTTCCCCCTTTACGAGGAGCACCGGGAATACTTCCAGGCCTTAGGGGTTAGGCCCAGGCGCAACGTGGCCCTCCTCACCGTGGCCCCCACGGGCACCACCAGCATGCTCATGGGAGTTTCTAGCGGCATTGAGCCCGTCTTCAGCCCCTTCGTGTGGCGCAGGATCGGCGGAGAATACAAGCCCCTCCTCCACCCCCTCTTCGTGGAGCTCATGGAGGCCTACCCGCCTCATCCCGAGTACGAGAAGGAGGGGAAGTGGGACTGGGAGAGGATCATCGCCGCCATCCAGGAGGACGGCCACGGCTCGGTGCAAGGGCTTCACTTCGTCCCCGAGCCCATCCGCCAGGTCTTCCAGTGCGCCCACGACATCCCGCCCCTGGACCACGTGCGCATGCAGGGGGCCATCCAAAGGGCCTTTGACGCCGAAGGGTATGCGGGCAACTCCCTCTCCAAGACGATCAACCTGCCCAACCACGCCACCGTGGAAGAGGTGGAGGAAGCCTACCTGGAGGCCTACCGCACGGGGTGCAAGGGCATCACCGTCTACCGGGACGGGTCTAGGGAGTTCCAGGTGCTGACGGTGAAGAAGGAGGAAAAGAAGGAGGAGAAGGTGAACCCCAACCATAAGAAGGAAGAGGTCCGGGATTCCGAGACTCCCCCGCCAGCAGCGCTCCAGGCTCCTCTACCGGCATCGCAAATGGGTACACCCGTCTACGAGCGCCCGGGGAGGCTCATGGGCTTCACCGATATGGTCAAGCTCCTCTCCCCCGATGGGGGCAAGCGGAGCTTTTTGGTCACGGTGAACATGTGGGAAGGCCGGCCCATTGAGGTCATCCTCACCTCGGGCAAGGCGGGGGACGAGGCCAACGCCGATTCCGAGGCCCTGGGCCGGGTGGTCTCCATCGCCCTCCAGTACGGGGTACCCCCGGAGGCCATCGTGCGCACCCTGAGGGGCATCAACGGCGGGCTCTATGGCACCTACCAGGGGAGGCTGGTCTCCAGCAAGGCGGACCTGATCGCCGTGGCCCTGGAAACGGTCCCCGAGGTCCTAAAGGGGGAGGCCTACTCCAAAGGGGCTTCCCTCGAGCCCGTTCCCTCCCTTTCGGGAGGGGGCTTGGCCCTGGCGGGGGCCATCACCTGCCCTTCTTGCGGGGAAAAGGCCTTGGTACGGGAGGAAGGGTGCTTCAAGTGCCAAGTCTGCGGCTACTCCAAGTGCGGTTAGGGGCCTAGGATACCTGGCCTCACCGGTTAGGCCGGTGGGGCCTTAGACTAAGGGCATGGTCCAGCCCCGGCGCTTCACCCGGGAGGAGGACCACCGCCCCCTGGAGGCCGGGGTAATCCCGCAGGGGGAAAGGGTGGAGCCCATCCCGGGCTCCATGAGGGAAATGAGCCCCACAGGAAGCCGGTATCCGGCCCTGGTCAAAACGCCCGACGCCCCTTTCCACCAAGCCCTGGGGGAGCAGGCCTTGGAGGGGGTCCAGGACCCCCTAAGGCTTTCCCCCCTTTCCCAGCGCCCGCCGGACCTGGTCCCCCTGAAGGTGCGCCCCGACTTCTACGCCCAGGACCACCCTAGCTTCGAGGACCTCCTCCTTCCTGGAGAGATGGCCGAGGCCTCCTCGGCCTACGACCGCCAGGTGAAGCTCCCCCCCTACGTCCGAACCGGGGTTCCCAAAGTCTGGCTGGTGAACCTGGAGGAAAACCAGGAGAAAGCCTACCGGAAGCCCCTAGAAGGGGCTTGTCCGGGGGTGGGAAAGCCTAGGCCTGAGGAGGCCCTTGCCCCCTTGGCCTTCCCCCAGGTTTTCTTTGCCGTCAGGGAGATTCTGCCTTGATCCGCATCAAGATCTGCGGCATCACCCGGACCCAAGACGCCCTTTTGGCCGAGGCCTTAGGGGCCTATGCCCTAGGCTTTGTCTTCGCCCCCGCCTCCAAGAGGCGGCTTACCCCGGAGGCCGCCCGCAGCCTCTCCCAGGCCCTGGGGCCCTTGGTGGTGCGGGTGGGGGTGTTTCAAGATCAGGAGCCGGAGGAGGTGCTTTCCCTCATGGAAAGGGCAGGGCTCCAGGTGGTCCAGCTCCATGGCCAAGAGCCTCCGGAGTGGGCGGAGGCCATCGGCCAGCACTACCCCGTCATCAAAGCCTTTTCCCTTACCGGCCCCGCAGACCCCGCCTGGAAGGACTACCCCGCCAGCGCCCTCCTTCTGGACGGCAAGGCCCCGGGAAGCGGCCAGGCCTACCCAAGGGACTGGGCCCGGCCCCTTTTGCAAACCGGGAAGCGGGTAATCCTGGCCGGGGGCATCACCCCGGAAAACCTGGAGGAGGTTCTGGCGTTAAGGCCCTACGCCCTGGACCTCGCCAGCGGGGTGGAACGGGCCCCCGGGGTAAAGGACGAGGAGAAGTTACGGGCGCTTTTTGCCAAGGCCAGGCGCCTTGGTGGGTACGGCCCCGTATGATGGAGGGGTGATCGGCAGGAACCACCCCTACTACCCCTTTCTGGCCGCCATGCTGGAGGCCGCCCACCTGGCCAAGGGCATCCACGCCTACTACTTGGAAAAGGGCTTCACCCACGGCACCAAGTCCGGACCCACGGACCTGGTGACCCAGGCGGACCATGAGTCGGAGGAGGCCATTAAAGACCTTCTCCTCTCCCACTTCCCCGAGGCGGGCTTTTTGGGGGAGGAAGGGGGAAGCGAGGGAGGAAAGGCCCTCCGCTTCATCGTGGACCCTTTGGACGGCACGGTGAACTACGCCCACGGCTTCCCTTTCTATGGGGTTTCCATCGCCCTCGAGGTGGAGGGGAAGATCCAGGTGGGCGTGGTGCTGGACACCAGCCGGGACGAGGCCTTCTATGCGGTGCGGGGAGAAGGCGCTTTCCTAAACGGGAGGCCCATCCGGGTCACAAAGCGCAAGGAGCTTTTGGGAAGCCTCCTGGCCACCGGCTTCCCTTACGATGTGGCCAAGGACCCGGAAAACCTCACCTACTTCCACCGGGCCCTCTCCCAAGGGCTTCTGGTGCGCCGGCCTGGGGCGGCGGCTTTGGACCTGGTCTATGTGGCCGCTGGGAGGCTGGAAGGATTCTGGGAGGTGAAGCTAAACCCTTGGGACGTGGCGGCGGGCTGGCTCATCGTGGAGGAGGCAGGGGGCAAGGTGACGGACCTAGAAGGCCGGCCCTACCGCCTGGGACACCGCTACATCGTGGCCACCAACGGCGAGATCCACGAGGCCCTGATCCAGACCCTCCTGGGCCGCTAAAATAGGGGGCATGGACCTCGAGGCCAAGAAGAAAGTCCTGCGCAGCTTCACCTATGGCCTTTACATCCTCACGGCCAAGGACGGGGAGGACTACGCCGCCGGCACCGTGAACTGGGTGACCCAGGCCTCCTTCACCCCACCCCTCATCGCCCTGGGGGTGAAGCGGGATAGCCGCCTGCACGAGCTTATTGCGCGCACGGGGAAGCTGGCCCTCATGACCCTGGCCCACCACCAGAAAGGGATCGCCCAGGACTTCTTCAAGCCCACGGTGCGGGAGGGGAACTCCCTCAACGGCCATCCCTTTGAACCCTCCCCCACCTTTGGCCTTCCCCTCCTCACCGAGCTTCCCTACTGGCTCGAGGCCGAGGTGCGCCACCTCCTGGAGGGCGGGGACCACAGCCTGGTGGTGGCCGAGGTGGTGGAGGCTGGGGTGAGGGAGGAGGCCAAGCCCCTCATCCTGTGGGACACGGGCTGGTTCTACGGGGGTTAAGGGAGGAGGCTTAGGGGCACCTCCCTACCCTCCGGAAGGAGGAAGGCCCTGACCCCATCGGTGCCGAAGATCACGTAGGGTACCCGCCAGCGGGCCTCGCGAATGTCGGTGGGGCTGGGAAGGGCAGGCCCTTTGGGGTGGGAGTGGTAGATGGCCAGAAGGCTAAGGCCTTCCCTTTCCAACTCCTTCAAGGCCCGAAGCAGGGCCAGGGGTTCCGCCAAATACCCCGTCAAGGGCTCAGGGTGGACGTTGGGCAAGGGGATGACCCGTTCCACCTCCCGCCTGCCCGCCCAAAGCCCCACCCCCTCCCTGGGCACCTCCTTATCCAGGTGGGTGCGGGTTTCCTCCAGAAGCCTCCTGGGCACGTAGAGCACTTGGGACAATCGCCCCCTCCTTAGGCCTATACTATGGGCACCAAGAAGGAGGGAAGATGATCCCAGGAACCTCTCCCATCCGAACCGTGGCCCTGGTGGGCCATGCGGGAAGCGGCAAGACCACCTTGACCGAGGCCCTGCTTTTCCGAACCGGGGCCAAGGAGCGCATGGGCCGGGTGGAGGACGGCACCACCACCACCGACTACACCCCCGAGGCCAAACTCCACCGCACCACGGTGCGCACCGGGGTAGCCCCCCTACAGTACAAGGGCCACCGCATCTTCCTCCTGGACGCCCCCGGCTACGGGGATTTCGTGGGAGAGATACGGGGGGCCTTGGAGGCCGCGGATGCCGCCATGGTGTTGGTCTCTGCGGAAAACGGAGTCCAGGTGGGCACGGAAAGGGCCTGGACCGTGGCGGAGCGGCTGGGACTCGCCCGCATGGTGGTGGTCACCAAGCTGGACAAGGGCGGGGATTACTACGCCCTTTTGGAGGATCTCCGGGCCACCCTAGGCCACATCCTGCCCATTGACCTGCCCCTCTTCGCCGGGGGGCGCTGGGTGGGTCTCATTGACGTGTTTCACGGCAAGGCCTACCGGTACCAAAACGGCCAGGAGGTGGAGGTGCCCGTGCCCGAGGAGGAACGGGAACGGGTGGAGCGCTTCCGCCAGGAGGTCCTCGAGGCCATCGTGGAAACCGACGAGGCCCTCCTGGAAAAGTACCTGGAAGGGGAGGAGGTGACCGGGGAGGCCCTGGAAAGGGCCTTCCACGAGGCGGTGCGCCAGGGCCTCCTCTACCCCGTGGCCCTGGCCTCGGGCACGGAGGGCATCGGGGTCCTACCCCTTTTGGACCTGGTCCTGGAAGCCCTCCCCTCCCCGGAGGAGCGCTTTGGCCAGGGCCCTGCCCTGGCCAAGGTCTTCAAGGTGCAGGTGGACCCCTTCATGGGCCAGGTGGCCTACCTGCGCCTCTACCGAGGAAGGCTAAAGCCGGGGGATACCCTCTCCAGCGAGGCGGGCCCCGTGCGCCTTCCCCACCTCTATGTGCCCATGGGCAAGGACCTCCTGGAGGTGGAAGAGGCGGAAGGGGGGTTTATCCTGGGCCTTCCTAAGGCGGAAACCCTCCACCGGGGCATGGTGCTTTGGCAAGGGGAAAGGCCGGAAAGCGAGGCCGTACCCTTCGCCCGTTTACCTGAGCCCAACGTGCCCGTGGCCATCCGGCCCAAGGGCAAAACCGACGAGGCCAAGCTGGGGGAGGCCTTGAGAAAACTTTTGGAGGAGGACCCCAGCTTAAGGCTGGAGCGCCAGGAGGAGACGGGGGAGCTCCTCCTTTGGGGGCATGGGGAGCTCCACCTCACCACCGCCAAGGAGCGCCTGGCGGACTACGGGGTGGAGGTGGAGTTCTCCGTGCCCAAGGTGCCCTACCGGGAAACCATCCGCAAGGTGGCGGAGGGCCAGGGCAAGTACAAGAAGCAAACCGGAGGCCACGGCCAGTACGGGGACGTGTGGCTCCGGCTGGAGCCCGCCCCCGAGTACAGCTTTGAGTGGCGCATCACTGGGGGGGTGATCCCCAGCAAGTACCAGGAGGCCATTGAGGAGGGGATCCTCGAGGCCGCCAAGAAGGGGGTTCTGGCGGGGTATCCGGTGATGGGCTTCAAGGCCATCGTGTATAACGGCTCCTACCACGAGGTGGACTCCTCGGACCTCGCCTTCCAGATCGCCGCCAGCATGGCCTTCAAAAAGGTGATGGAGCAGGCCAGCCCGGTACTCCTGGAGCCCATCTACCAGATCAAGGTGATCGCCCCCCAGGAGCGGGTGGGGGATATCCTCTCCGACCTCCAGGCAAGGCGGGGGCGGATCCTGGGCATGGAGCAGGAGGGGGCCTTGGCGGCGGTGAGGGCCGAGGTCCCCTTGGCTGAGGTGCTGGAATACTACAAGGCCCTTCCCAGCCTCACCGGGGGAGCTGGGGCCTACACCCTGGAGTTCAGCCACTACGCCGAGGTCCCCCCTCACCTGGCCCAGAAGGTGATCCAGGAGCGCAAGGCGGCGGAAGGGTAGGGGGAAAGGTGGAGGGAGAGCTTTCCGCCATCCAAAAAGCCCTTGGCCAAGTCCTCTTCGGGCAGGAGGAGGTGATTGAGGCCCTTCTCGCCACCCTCCTGGGACGGGGGCACGCCCTCATGGAGGGGGTGCCAGGCCTGGGGAAAACCCTTTTGGCGGAGGGCTTCGCCCGGGCCAGCGGCCTCAGCTACAAGCGCATCCAGTTCACCCCCGACCTCCTCCCCCAGGACCTCACGGGCAGCGAGATTTTTCGCGAGGGACGGTTTGAGTTCATCAAAGGACCCCTCTTCGCCCAGGTGGTCCTGGCGGACGAGATCAACCGGGCCCCGCCCAAGGTGCAGTCGGCCCTCCTCGAGGCCATGCAGGAGCGGGCGGTAACCATAGGAGGGGTACGCTACCCCCTCCCTGAGCCCTTCTTCGTGGTGGCTACGCAAAACCCCCTGGAGCTTGAGGGCACCTACCCCCTCCCGGAGGCCCAGCTGGACCGCTTCACCGCCCGAATCCCCTTCCGCCCCCCCAGGCGGGAGGTGTGGCTCAGGATTCTGACGGAAGAACCCCATCTTCCCGAACCCCTGCCCGTGGACTTCCTAAAGGCGCAAAAGGAGGCCCAGGCAGTGCGAGTGGCCAAGGAGGCCCTGGAGGCCATCACCCACGTGGCCTTCCTGAGCGGGGAGGATGGCCGCCTGCGCATGGGCCTCTCCCCCCGGGGGGCCAAGGCCTGGCTGGCCCTGGCCCGGGCCCTGGCCTACCTAAGGGGAAAACCCTTGGTGGACTGGAAGGAGCTTAAGGACGCCGCCTTTTTGGCCCTTCCCCACCGGCTTTTCCTCACGGAAGAAGCCCTTTACGAGGGGGAAAGCCCCGAGGAAATCCTAAAGCAGCTGCTCAAAAAGGGGGGCATTCCCTAAGAAAGGAGGAAGGGTATGCGCTGGATACGGTTTTTCCAGGAGGTGGGCCTCGAGGACGTCCCCTTGGTGGGGGGCAAGAACGCTTCCTTGGGGGAGATGATCCGGGAGCTTGCCCCCTTGGGGGTAAAGGTGCCCGGGGGGTTTGCCACCACCAGCGAGGCCTACGGGTACTTCCTCAAGGCCAATGGCCTCGAGGAGGCCATCCGCCAGGAACTCAAGAACCTAGACCCCGACGACCCCCTGGCCTTGCAAAAGGCCAGCCGCCGCCTGCGGAACCTGATCCTGAAGGGGGTATACCCGAAGGACCTGGAGGAGGAGATCCGCCTGGCCTACCGGCAGCTTTCCCAAGAGGCGGGGGAAGAGGCCCTCCCCGTGGCCGTGCGCAGCAGCGCCACCGCCGAGGACCTCCCCACCGCCAGCTTCGCCGGGCAGCAGGAAAGCTACCTCTACGTGCAAGGGGAAGAAGACCTCCTTCTCCACGTGAAGCGGGCCATGGCCAGCCTCTTCACCGCCCGGGCCATCAGCTACCGGGCCCACATGGGCTTTGACCACCTGAAGGTGGCCCTTTCCGTGGGGGTGCAGCGCATGGTGCGGGCCGATACCGGCACCAGCGGGGTGATCTTCACCCTGGACCCCGACACCGGCCACCGGGGCTTTGTCTACATCACCGCCATCTACGGCCTTGGGGAAAACATCGTCCAGGGGCGGGTGGGGCCCGACGCCTACTACGTGCACAAGGAAACCCTGAAGGCGGGCTACCGGGCCCTGGTGCACAAAAAGCTGGGCCCCAAGGAGCTTACCCTGGCCCTTGACCCCAGGGAAGGCCGCCTCAGAAACCGCCCCACTCCCCCCTACCTTCGCAAGCAGTTTGCCCTTTCCGACCACGAGGCTCTCCTCCTGGCCGACTGGTCCCTCAAGATTGAAGAGCATTACAGCAAAAAACGGGGAGCGCCCACCCCTATGGACATTGAGTGGGCCAAGGACGGGCCCACGGGGGAGCTTTTCATCCTGCAGGCCCGCCCCGAAACCGTCCACTCGCAAAAGGCCCCGGTGCTCCGCATCTACCGCCTTTTGCAAAGGGGGGAGGTCCTGGCCGAAGGCCTGGCCGTGGGCGAGGCCATCGCCACGGGAAGGGCCCGGGTGCTCCAAGACCCCAAGGAGATGGATCGCTTCCAGGAAGGCGAGGTCCTGGTCACGGAAACCACCAACCCCGACTGGGAGCCCATCATGAAGCGGGCCTCAGCCATCGTCACCGAGCGGGGCGGGCGCACCTCCCACGCCGCCATCGTGGCCCGGGAGCTGGGGGTGCCCGCGGTGGTGGGGGCCTTGGGGGCCACCCGCCTCATCCCCGAGGGGGAGGTGGTCACGGTGTCCTGCGCCGAGGGGGAGGTGGGGCGCATCTACCGGGGGGCCCTGCCCTTTGAGGTGGAGGAGGTCCGGCCCGAAACCCTGCCCCAAACCCGCACCCGGATCATGGTGAATGTGGGCACCCCGGAGGAGGCCCTCAGGGTAAGCCTCCTACCCACGGATGGGGTGGGGCTTTTGCGCATGGAGTTCGTCTTCGCCAGCCACGTGCGCATCCACCCCTTGGCCTTAACCCGCTTTGAAACCCTGCCCAAGGAGGTCCAGCGCCAGGTGGAGGAGCTCACGGAGGCCTACCCGGACAAGCGGGCCTACTTCGTGGACACCCTGGCCCAGGGCATTGGCCTCATCGCCGCCGCCTTCTACCCCAGGCCCGTAATCCTCCGCTTCTCCGACTTCAAGACCAACGAGTACGCCCGCCTCCTCGGGGGGCACCTCTTTGAGCCCAAGGAGGAAAACCCCATGCTGGGCTGGCGGGGGGCCAGCCGCTACTACCATCCTGATTACAAGGAGGGCTTTCTCCTCGAGGTGCAGGCGGTGAGGAAGGTGCGGGAGGAGATGGGCTTGAAGAACCTCATGGTCATGGTGCCCTTCTGCCGCACCCCGGAGGAGGGGGCCAGGGTCTTGGAGGTGATGGCGGAAGGGGGCTTGAGGCGGGGAGAGGGGGGGCTGGAGGTCTACGTGATGGCGGAGATCCCCTCCAACATCCTCGAGGCCGAGGCCTTTGCCGAGCTCTTTGACGGGTTTTCCATCGGCTCCAACGACCTCACCCAGCTGGCCTTGGGCCTGGACCGGGATTCGGAAAGGGTAGCCTGGCTCTTTGACGAAAGGCGGGAGACGGTCAAGGCCCTCTGCGCCATGCTTTTGGAAAAAGCCCACGCCAAGGGGAAGAAGGTGGGGATCTGCGGCCAGGGTCCCTCCGATTACCCGGAGTTCGCCGCTTTCCTGGTGGAAAAGGGCATAGACTCCCTAAGCCTCAACCCCGACGCCCTCCTGCGCACGGTGAAGAAGGTGGCGGAGATCGAAGCTGCCCTGGGCCCAGGCTCCTGAGGCCCGATGGGGTACCCTGGGGCATGGTCCGTGAACCCTTTAACGCCTTGAGCCATGCCCTGGGAGTACCCCTGGCCTTTCTGGGAAGCGCTTTTCTTCTCCTGCATGCCCCTAAGGAGTCTTGGCCGGGCCTTTTGGCCTTTGGGCTCACCATGGCCCTGATGTTTGGGGCCAGCGCCCTTTACCACGCCCTTCGGGTGGGGAATCGGGCCCTGGCCTGGCTCAGGCGGCTGGACCATGCGGCCATCTTCCTCTTCATCGCCGGAAGCTACACTCCCTTTCTAGTGGAAGGCCTCCAGGAAAGCTGGAAGCCCTTCGCCCTAGGCCTGGTGTGGGGCCTAGCCCTCCTAGGTGTGGGTTTCCGCCTTTTCTTCCTGCGGGCGCCCCGTTGGCTTTATACCCTGGCTTACCTGGTCCTGGGATGGCTTTCCGTCCTTTTTCTCCCCAAGCTCCACCTGCCCCTTCCCACCTTCACCCTGATGGCCTTCTCCGGGACCTTCTACACCTTGGGGGCCTGGGTGTACGGGAAGCGGAAACCCAACCCCTGGCCGGAGCGCATGGGATTTCACGGTCTGTGGCACCTCCTGGTCCTCCTGGGAAGCCTTTGTATGTACCTGGCGGTTCTAAGCCTGTACACCTAGCTTTCTCATGAGAAAGTGAGTATCCTAGGGGGTATGGAACCCCCTCTAATCCTAATCGTGGAGGACGAGAAGGATATTGCCCGCTTCATAGAACTGGAACTCCAAGCCGAAGGCTACCGCACCGAGGTGGCCTACGACGGCATCACGGGCCTTTCCCGCTTCCGGGAGGTGAACCCCAACCTGGTGATCCTGGACCTGATGCTTCCCGTCATGGACGGGATTGAGGTGGCCAAGCGCATCCGCAAGACCTCCAACGTCCCCATCCTCATCCTCACCGCCAAGGACCGCGTGGAGGACAAGGTGGAAGGCCTGGATGCTGGGGCCGACGACTACCTGGTGAAGCCCTTTTCCATTGAGGAGCTTCTCGCCCGGGTGCGGGCCCACCTGCGCCGGGTGAGCCCGGCCATCACCGGGGAGATCCGGGTGGCCGACCTCATCATCAACCTGGAAGGAAGGGAGGTCTTCCGCAGCGGAAGGCGCATAGAGCTTTCCAACAAAGAGTTTGAGCTCCTGGAACTCCTGGCCAGAAATCCGGGCAAGGTCTTCAGCCGCTACGAGATAGAGGAGAAGGTCTGGCCTGGTTACCAAGGTGGGAGCAACGTGGTGGACGTCTACATCGGCTACCTGCGCAAGAAGCTGGAAGCCGGGGGGGAAAGGCGCCTCATCCACACGGTGCGGGGTGTGGGCTACGTACTCCGCGAGGACTGAGGCGCCATCCGCCATGCCCCTGGTCAGGAAGACCCTGGCTAGCCTAGAGGGGGTTCGGATGCGCTCCCCCCGCACCCCTTCGCCGGGGGCCCCACCGGGGCGAAGCCAGGGCGGGGCGGTATGACCCTGCGCTTCCGCATCACCCTCCTCACCGCAGGCCTGCTCTTGGTGGCCCTCTTGGTCTTGGGACTTGCCCTGGAGGGTCTTTTACGCAACTTCCTCTACCGCTCCCTCCGCCAGGAGCTCCAGGAGGCCAGCAACCAAGTGGTGCGCCTTCTGAACCTGGGCGGACAAGCCCTTTTGGAAGCGGGGCTTCCCGCGAACCTGTATGCGGAGCTGATCCTCCTCCCCGAGGAAAACCCCGCCCTTCTGGCTCAGGAAGGCGGGATCAGCCTGCAAAAAAGCCCCGCCCTGGGAGCCCAGCGCCTCCTCCTAAAGGAGGCGGACTACCGCGCCCTTTTGCAGCGGGGCGAGGCCTGGGCCTACGCCGAGCTACCCCGGGAAGGACCCCCCCTCAGGCTTCTGGTCCATGCCCGACAGGTGGAGGTGAACCTGGGGGGAACCGTGTGGAAAGGAGCCCTCCTGGTGGGAAGGCCTGTGGAAAGCCTGGAGAGCACCCTCACCCAGTTCGCCCGCATCTATACGGGGACGGCGCTTCTGGTCCTCCTCCTCGCCATCCTCCTGGCCAGGAACCTGGTGGCCCGGGCCCTGGAGCCCTTGGAGTGGGTGGCCAAGCGGGCCGAGGCCATCACCACCCGCCCCGAACCCTTGCCGGAACCTGAAGGGCGGGATGAGGTGGCCACCCTGGTGCGGACCCTGAACGGGATGCTCTCCCGGATGCAGGAGGCCTTTGTGGCCCAGACCCGCTTCTTGCAGGACGCCTCCCACGAGCTCAGGACCCCCATCACCGCCATCCTGGGCCACGTGGGCTACCTCCTAAGGCGTACCCCCCTCACGGAAGCCCAAAGGGAAAGCCTCGAGGTGGTGAAGCGGGAAGCGGAGCGCATGGGGAAGCTGGTTTCCGACCTTCTGGAGCTCTCCCAAAGCGGCACCTGGCGCATGGAACCTGCCCCGGTGCGGGTGCTGGACCTCTTGGAGGAGGTAAAGGAAGAGTTTGCCAAAAGCTTTGAGGGAGCCATAGAGGTGGAAACCTCCCCGGAGCTTTGGGTGCAAGGCGACCCCGACCGGCTCCACCAGGTCCTGGCCAACCTGCTTTCCAACGCCATCAAGGCCAGGGCCCGGCACATCTGGCTTAGGGCCTTTGACCTGGGGGAAAAGGTGGTGGTCCGGGTGGAGGACGATGGGGAGGGCATCCCTAAGGAGCACCTTCCCCACCTTTTTGAGCGCTTCTACCGGGTGGACAAGGCCCGGGACCGGGAGCGGGGGGGGTCGGGGCTGGGCCTGGCTATCGTGAAGGCCATCCTCGAGGCCCACGGGGGGGAGATCTGGGTGGAAAGCGAGGTGGGCAAAGGCACGGCCTTCAGCTTTTCCCTCCCTTCAGCCGCGCCACCGCCTCCTCCACGCTGATCTCCCCCCGGCGCAAGGCCTCCAAAACCTTAAGCCTATCCCCTCCCTCCCCCTCCTCCGCCTCGTAGCCCAAGGCCCTCAAGAGGGCATCCAGCCGGGCCCGCACCGTGGGGTAGGAGACCCCGAGGATCCTTTCCACCTCCTTCAGGTTCCCCCGGGTCTTCACGAAAAGCCGAAGGAAATCCAGGTGCTCCTTGGGCAATAGGGCGAACTCATTGGGCTGGAAGCGGCCATGTACCTCACTGCCGCAGGAGGGGCAGTACAGGACCCTCACCGCCAAAGGGGCCTCGCAGGCCGGACAGCGTACGGGCATGGGTTTGGTCACCATAGGCCCACCTTTACCTCCACCCCCTCCGCCTGAACCCATACCAGGGCCACGGGAGGGAGAGACCTCAGGGCGAAAAAGGCCCCAAAGGGCACTGGCCGGGAAAGCCTCCGGGTTTTCTGGAGCAGAACCGCCAGCATCAGGCCCCACTCCAGGGCGAAAAGGGGAAGGATGAGGACCAGGGGCAGGGGCCAAGGCCCCCGCACCCAAAGGCAAAGGTAGAGGAAGCGGGGGCGCAGGGGTACCCTTTTTGGCCTCACACCACCTCCACCAGTACTTGCACCGGATGGCCCTCCTCCTCCGCCTCAATCTCCACCAGCTTCCCCTCAGGAACCCCTTCCCGCACCAGGCGCAAAAGGTCCTTCAGATGAACCCCCCGGTCCTCCAGGGTGAGCTTGGCCTCTTCGGGAAGGAACTTCTCCAAAAGCTCCGCCAAGGCCAGGGGTAGGTTCACTTGGACCCGCACGGGCTTGCCCTTATCCTGGGCATTAATCCTCACGCGAAGAAGCCTAGCTGAAGCCTGGGCCTGGGCCCTAGGTTCCTCCAACGCCTGAAGGAGAGCCAAGGCCTCCTCCACCCCGATCTCCCCCGAGCGCACCATCTCTAGAATCCGCCGCTTCTCTTCCATTCTAAACCTCCAGTTGCCGCTGGTGCTTACTCACCCAAGCCCCAAGCCTGGCCGTACCTGGACCAGAGCCCAGCCTTGGCCGGAAGGGGCAGGAGTCCGACACCAACGTCTTTTCCCTTTTCCTATCCTCCATAGGAAACCTCCGGGGGCTCTGCCGCAAGCTCCGGGGCCAGCCGCTGGCCCCAGCCGAGGAGGAGCCGGCCCAGCTTTAGACGCCAGGGGAAGCGAAGAGGCTTAAGAAGCCTTTCCCGCTCCGCCTCCTGGAGGAGTTCCTCATGCCGCCTCCCCATCGCTTCCGGGTCCCACCACAGGCACCACATCCCTGCCTCCTTATCAGGGATTATAAACCGGAGCTTTACATGTTGTCAAGTATAAGTTAACATATTAGAAACCTAACCCCGAGGGATGGCGGGAACCCAGGAAGGGGGCACCTATAAAGGCAAAGAGCAAAAGGGCATAGGCCGAAAGGAGGAGGGCCATGCGCACATAGCCCCGGAGCCTTTCCTCCAGCAAAAAGTACAGGGTAAGGCCAAACCAACCCAACAGCACAGAGATCTCCTTGGGATCCAAGGCCAAGGGACTGCCGAAATAACCCCAGGCCCAGGCCATGCCGCTGGTCAAGCCCAAGGTGGTGGCCAGATACCCCACCCGCAAGTACCCCTGCTCCAGCCGCTTCAGGCTCCAAAGGGGAGCGGAGAGCAAGGCCTTTTCCGGCACCGACCGCAGGCGTAGGTCCTGAAGGGCGCACATCACCCCCGCTCCCACCCCCACTGCCAGGGCCAGGTAGGCTACCAGGAAAGCCCCGGCATGCACCAAGGTAAGAAGGGGAGGCAGACTCCCGCCCGGATGGGGCAAGGCCTTGAGGGCAAAGAGGCCCAAAAGCATGGCCAGGAGGACCAGATAGCGGCGCAAGGGGGTCAGCCGGGGTCTAAGGAGGAGGCTTTCCCCACGTAAGGCCAAAAGCCCCCCCAGGACCAGGGCGGGCTGGGCTGGCCCGGAGAAAAACCCCTTGGCCAGGGCATCGGCCAAGGCAGCTCCCAGGTAAAGGAAGGCCCCTAGGGAAAGCCCTCGAGGCCAGAACAAACCCACGGCCAAGAGGAGGACCCCCACCAAGGCCAAAAGGGAAGCACCGGTCATAGCCGTGGGGGACGGAAGGCCAGGAGGGGACACTCCCTGGGGCATGGAGGGCCCTGCAGGAACTCCTGGGTCCGCGCCTTCACCGCCAGGATCCAAGGATGGGCCCTACGCCCCGCCTCCTTGTGCCAGGTAAGGGGATCGGCCTCAGGGTATTCCCGCACCACCACCCTATAGGCCCAGCCCTCCAGGGCCCGGATGGCCTCCCGCACCCGGTGGCCAGCGTACCACTCCAGGTACTCCCCTAGGGCCCTCTCAATGAGGGCTTCCACCTTGGGTACCTCCCCCTGGCGGGCCCTTAGGTTCTTCTCCACCACCCGCTTCAGGTCGTCCAGGTTGTAGAGGTAGGCCTGGGAAAGGCGCCCCACCCGCGGATCGATGTTCCGGGGTAGGGCGATGTCAATGAGGAAAAGGGGCTTGGACCTCCTGGGGAGGTCCTCCGGACGCACCAGGTAATGGGGAGCAGCCGCCGAGGCCACCACCAGATCCGCCTGGCGCAGGACCTGGGGCAGGGCCTCCAGGCCAAAGGCCTGGCCACCAAACCGCTCCGCCAAAGCCTTGGCCCTTTCCACCGTGCGGTTCACCACCAAGACCCTCCCCACCCCGTGGGCCTTCAGGTGGGTGAGGAAGAGCTCCGCCATCTCCCCAGCTCCCAAGACCGCCACCGCCAGGCCGGTCAGGTCCCCATAGACCGCCAAGGCCAGGTCCAAGGCGGCATAGGCCACGCTCACCGCCCCGGCCCCAATGGCGGTCTCGCTCCGGGCCCTTTTGCCCAGGGCGATGGCCGACTGGAAGGCCTTCTCCAAGAGGCTTTCCGTGGCCCCATATTTGCGGGCCAGGAACAGGGCCTCCCGCACCTGGCTTAGGATCTGGGCCTCCCCCATCACCAGGGAATCCAAGCCTGCTGCCACCCGGAAGAGGTGCCGCAGGGCCTCCATCCCTTCCTTCTGATAGAGGTGCTGGGCTTCCACCCCCCGGGAGAAAAGAAGGGCCTTGGCCTCCTGGGCGCTACCCACCCCGTAGATCTCCGTGCGGTTACAGGTGGAAAGCACCACCGCCTTGCCCAGGGTGGCCAGGGCTGCAGGCAGGGCCACCACGGGGTCCAAGGCCGCCCGCTCCCGCACCTCCAGGGGAGCGGTCTTGTGGGAAAGGCCCACCAAGTAAAGGGGCAGGGCCATAGGCTTCCGTCAGTATACGCCACCCGCACAGGGGCACAAAACCTGCTTGGGAACAAGCCTTAACCGAAATCCTATGGGAGCGCCCGCAGGATGGCCTGGAAGAGGCCCTCGAGGCCCGGCTCCTTGGCCTCCACCACGGGGAAGCCCCAGGCCCGGGCCTCCTTGGCGGTGCTGGGGCCAATGCAAGCCGCCTTGGGTCGCCTCTCGGTCCAACGGGCATAGGCCCGGACGCCGCTTGGGCTGAAAAAGGCCACCACCTGGGCCTTTGGCAAAAGGGCCACCTCCTTTGGGGCCAGGGCCCGCTCCCGGGTGGCGTAGACCTCCAGTCTTTCCACCTCCACCCCTCGGGCCCTCAGGCCTTCCTCGAGGTCCTTCCCCGCCAGGTCCCCGGCCACAAAAAGCACCCTTTCCGCCTGGGGGAACCCCAGGGCCAGGTCCCGGGCCGTGGCCCGGGGGGAGGTGTAGGCCGGGGTGAGCCCCCCCTGGCGCAACACCTCCCCCGTCCCCTCCCCCACCGCCGCCACCTTCAGCAGAGGCCTCCCCACGCTTTCCCAAGCCCAAAGAAGCCGCTTTGCCCCCTCCTTGGAGGTAACCGCCACCCAGTCGGCCCTAAGAAGCCTCCCGGGAAGTGCCTCAAGACCCGGCAGGTCCACCTGTTCCAAAAGGGCCACCTCCGCCGCCTCCACCCCTAAGGCGCGGAGCCTTTCTAAAAGCGCCCTATCCTTCCCCCGGGTGAGCAGGACCACGGCCCTTCAGCACCTTATGGAAAAGCTTCATGGCCGCCAGGGCCTGGGGGAACCCCAGGAAAATGGCGGCCTGCAGGATGGCCTCCCGCACCTCCTCCTCCTTGGCCCCCACCCGCAAGGCCCCCTCCAGATGGGTGGCCAGCTCCTTGGGGCTACCCAAGGCGATGAGGGCGGTGATGGCCAGAAGCTCCCGGGTCTTGAGGTCCAACCCCGGCCGGGCCAGAACCTCCTCGTAGGCGAAATCGCGGATGTAGCGGAAAAGGTCCTCGTCCACCTCCTTGAGGGCCTTTTCTATGGCCTCCTCCTTCTCCCCCCAGATGGCCCGCCGCACGCTCATGGCAGGTAGTCTAGCACCCCTTCCAGACGATGGAGGGCCTCTGGGTTCTCCCCCAGGGGATCAAAGAGGAGAGGCTTAACCCCAGCTCCCCTGGCCCCGGCCACATCCGCCTCCGAATCCCCCACGTGCAGGGCTTCCTCCGGCCTAACCCCCAGGGCCGAAAGGGCTTCCTGGAAGAGCCTGGGATCGGGCTTGGCCACCCCGGAGAGGGCGCTTACGGAAAGGTGCTGAAAGTAGGGCCTTAGGCCCACCACCTCCAGGATCTCCGGCAAGGTGGCATCCCAGTTGGAGACCACCGCCAGGGCATAACCCCGCTCCCGTAGCGCTTGCAATGTTTCCTTAGCCCCCGGGGTTAGGGGCCAAAAACGGGGATCTTTCCAGTTTTCCACCAACTCCCGGCTCAGGGCCTCGGCGTGCTCCTCGAGGCCCATCCCCGTAAAGAGCCTGCGGTGGAACTCCCGCCAAAGCCCCAAGGCGGTCTCCAGGTCGCGGGCTTCCAAATGGTGTTCCTCGTAAAAGCGAAAGGCCGCCAAGGCCGCCCCCTTGGGGTCCTTCCTGGGCTTTAGCCCCCTTTCCTGTAAAAAGGGCAGCAGCCAAAACCGGGGGCTTGCCAGGATTAAGGTGTTGCCCACATCAAAGAAAACCGCCTGGACCATGGTCCCAGTCTATACCCAGCCCCCCTCCAGGCCCCTTTCAATGGGACCCTAAAGGGGGTAGGTGGGCACTCTTCCTACGCTTACGGGTCCCGGCCCTGGCCCAAAGCTTGGGGGTGGCCGCTGGGGAAGCCCGCTATAGGGTGCGGGAACCACAACCCTTTAGTACCCTTAAGGCATGGTCCCCCGTTACCAGACCCCAGAGATGGCCGGGCTGTGGTCGGAGGAAAACCGCTACCGCATGTGGGCTTTGGTGGAGGCCTATGCCCTCGAGGCCTGGGAGGCCCTGGGCCAGGTGCCCCAGGGCCTTGCCCAAAGGCTTTTGCGCCACCTGGAGGCGCACCCCCTGGACGCCCGCTTCGCCCAGAGGGTGGCGGAGCTGGAGGAGGTGACCCGCCACGACCTGGTGGCCTTCACCCGGGCCCTGGTGGAGTGGACCGGGGACGAGGAGGTGGGGCGCTACCTGCACCTGGGCCTCACCAGCTCGGACATCGTGGACACGGCACAAAACGCCCTTCTGGTGAAGGCCTTGGACCTGATCCTTGAGGAGCTGGCCGGGGTGCAGGAGGAGCTCAAGCGGCTAGCCCTCCAGTACAAGCACACCCCCGCCATTGCCCGCACCCACGGGGTCCATGCCGAGCCCACCAGCTTCGGCCTCCGTTTCCTGAGCTTCTACGCCGCTTTTCAGAGGGACGAGGAAAGGCTAAAGCGGGCCCAGAAGACCATGGGCGTGGCCATGCTCTCGGGCTCGGTGGGCAACTACGCCCACGTGCCCCCAGAGGTGGAGGCCCATGTGGCCCGGCGGCTTGGCCTCAGCCCCGAACCCCTCTCCACCCAGGTGGTGCCCCGGGACCGGCACGCCGAGGCCCTGGCCGCTTTGGCCATCCTGGGAGGGAACCTGGAGCGGGTGGCGGTGGAGCTAAGGCACCTGCAGCGCACAGAGGTCCTGGAAGTCCAGGAACCCTTTAGGGAAGGGCAGACGGGAAGCTCCAGCATGCCCCACAAGAAAAACCCTGTGGGCCTGGAAAACCTCACCGGGATGGCGAGGCTCCTAAGGGGCTACCTGGGACCAGCCCTGGAAAACATCGCCTTGTGGCACGAGCGGGACATCTCCCACTCCTCGGTGGAGCGGGTGGTCCTCCCCGACGCCACCACCGCCGGCCATTACGCCCTAAGGCGGCTTCGGGGAATCCTGAAGGGCCTGGTGGTCTTTGAAGAAAACCTGAAAAGGAACCTGGACCTCACCCGGGGCCTGGTCTACTCCCAGCAGGTGCTGAACGCCCTCATCGCGGAGGGCCTCCCTCGGGACAAGGCCTACGCCATCGTGCAGCGCAATGCCCTAAGGAGCTGGGAGGAGGGGCAAAGCTTCGCCGAGCTTTTGGAAAAGGACCCGGACAATCCCCTCGAGGGGGAAAGGCTAAGGGCCCTCTTTGACCCGGCCCCCTTCCTCAAGCACGTGGACGCCATCTACGCCCGCTTTGGGCTCTAACGGGAGCGCCTGGGTGGAGGCGGGAAGCAGGCCTCCGGGGAAAACCCTGCCCCAAGGGGGTAGGCGGAGGGCAGGTCCGGGAAGCTCCGGGTCCAGAGGAATAGCCTTCCCTTTCCTCCTCCGACAAGGCTTCCCCGCGCCCCCCTTCAACCCAAGAGGTGTCAGGGGACGGGATGGCCCCGCTGGCCGCTTTGCCCTTCCCAGGAACCCACCCCAAGCCTCCCCTCCGGCAACCCCCCCAAACGGACAGCCGGGATTCCGCTCCCAAAGGAGCTAAAGCTTCCTCCCCCCTACAGGACGCAAAAGGTCCAGGGGTGGGGCCAGGCCTTCCCGATTCTGGCATCCCTTGGGCTTAAAATGAAGGCCAGACGGGACGGGGGTCCCAAACTGGAGGCACATGGAAAAGCTATACGAGGGGAAGGCAAAAATCCTCTACCCCGAAGGGCCAGACACCCTTCGGGTCTACTTCAAGGACGAGGCCACGGCCTTCAATGCGCAAAAGCGGGGGATCATCCCTGGGAAAGGGGTGGTGAACAACAAGGTTTCGGCTGCCCTCTTCCGCTACCTGGAGGCCCATGGGGTAAAGACCCACTTCCTGGAGGAACTTTCCGACCGGGAGATGCGGGTCTTAAGGGTGGAGATCCTTCCCTTAGAGATCATCCTCCGCTTCCGGGCAGCGGGGAGCTTCGCCAAGCGCTACGGGGTAAAGGAGGGCACCCCCCTAAAGACCCCCTTGGTGGAGTTCTCCCTTAAGAGCGACCCCCTGGGCGACCCCCTGATCTGCCCTGAGGCCATCCTGGCCCTGGGCCTGGCCAGGGAGGAGGAGCTTGCCCAGGTGAGGGCCACCACCCTGAAGGTGGGGGAGCTATTGCGGACCTTCTTCGCCCAAAGGGGGCTGGACCTGGTGGACTTCAAGCTGGAGTTCGGGAAACGGGATGGGGAGATCCTCCTGGCCGACGAGATCTCCCCCGACACCATGCGCCTATGGGACCAGAAGACAGGGGAGCCCATGGACAAGGACCGCTTCCGCAAGGACCTGGGGGGTGTGGAGGAGGCCTACCAGGAGGTCCTCAGGCGGGTGCTAGAGGTGTAGCCATGCCCAGGTACCAGGCTACTTTGCTCATTGAGCTGAAAGACGGCATCCTGGACCCGCAAGGCCGGGCGGTGGAAGGGGTCTTGCAGGACCTGGGCCATCCCGTGGAGTCGGTGCGGGTGGGGAAGGTTTTGGAGATTGTCTTCCCCGCGGAAACCCTCCTGGAGGCGGAGGAAAGGGCTAAGGCCATGGGAAGACTCCTCACCAACCCGGTGATGGAGGTCTATACCCTCGAGGCCCTAAAGGAACTCCCATGAAGTGGGCCATCGTCCGCTTTCCCGGCTCCAACTGCGACGAGGACGCCCGCTTCGCCTTGGAGAAGGCGGGCATAAAGGCGGAATACGTCTGGCACACGGAGACCAGCCTAAAGGGCTTTGACGGGGTCTTCCTGCCGGGAGGCTTCAGCTACGGGGACTACCTGAGGGCCGGGGCCCTGGCGGCCAAAAGCCCAGTGATGGAGGAGGTTAAGCGCTTTGCCCGGGAGGGCCGCTGGGTGCTCGGGGTCTGCAACGGCTTCCAGGTGCTCACCGAGGCCGGGATCCTCCCCGGGGCCCTTCTGGCCAACCTGAACCTGCACTTCACCTGCAAGGAGGTGGGGGTGCGGGTGGAGCGCACGGACCTCCCCTTCACCCGCCTCTACCAGAAGGGGCAGGTGCTTAGGCTTCCCATCGCCCACGCCGAGGGCCGCTACTATGCGGATGCGGAAACCCTGGCCCGGCTGGAGGGAGAAGGCCTGGTGGTCTTCCGCTACGCCCCCTTAAGGGGGGAAGCGGATTACAACCCTAACGGAAGCCTAAACGACATCGCCGGCATCACCAACGAAAGGGGCAACGTCCTGGGGATGATGCCCCACCCCGAGCGGGCGGTGGATGAGGTTTTGGGCGGTACGGATGGGCTCCCCTTGTTCTTAGGTCTTTTAGAGGAGGTAACGGCATGAAACCCAAGGCCATCACCTTTGACTTCTGGGGCACCCTCTTCACCGAGGGAAAGGCGTTTTTGGAAAAGGTCATGCCCGCCCGGTACGAGATCCTTCTGGACGCTCTTTCCGAGGCTGGGCATCCGGCGGAGGAGCACGAGGTGCGGGAGGCCTACCGGCAGGCGGCCATCGCCTTTGAGGAAGCGTGGAAGGCCGGGGAGCACATGTCCGTATACGACCGGGTGGCCCGCATCTTCGCTCTCCTTGGGGCCCCCCACGACCCTGGGCTCATCGCCATAACTGCCAGGAAGCTGGAGGAAAGCTCCCTTTTGGTGGACCTGGAGCCCCTTCCGGGAGTAGAGGTCTTGAAGGAGCTGGCCCGCAGGTACCCCCTGGCCTTGGTTTCCGACACCGGCCTCACCCCGGGCCGCCTCATCCGGGAGCACCTAAGGCGGCAGGGGCTGGACGTCTTCCAGGCCTACAGCTTCTCCGACGAAACCGGGTACGTAAAGCCCCGGCCTGAAGCTTTTAAGGTGGCCCTCGAGGCCCTAGGCATCCCCCCGGAGGAAGCCCTGCACGTGGGGGATCTGCCCCAGACGGACATCAAAGGGGCCTTCGCCACCGGCTACCCCTGGGCGGTCCAGTACGTGGGCTTAAGGGAGGTGAATGGGGAGGTCAAGCCCACCGCCAAGGTGAAAAGCCACCGGGAACTCCTTCCCCTTCTCCAGTGATGGAGACCCTGGCCCAGGAAATCGGCATCCCGGAAACCGAGTACCGGGAAATGGTGAAGCGGCTTGGGCGGGAGCCCAACCAGGTGGAGCTCTTCCTCTTCAAGGTGATGTGGAGCGAGCACTGCGCCTACAAGAACTCCCGGCCCCTCCTGAAGCAGCTTCCCAAGGAGGGGGAGGCGGTTCTCCAAGGCCCCGGGGAAAACGCCGGCGTGGTGCGCATCGGGGAAGGCTTCGCCGTGGCCTTCAAGATAGAAAGCCATAACCACCCCTCCGCAGTGGAACCATTCCAGGGAGCTGCCACCGGGGTGGGAGGGATCATCCGGGACATCATGAGCATGGGGGCCCGGCCCATCGCCCTTTTGGACTCCTTGCGCTTTGGTCCCCCGGAGGATCCCCGTAGCCGCTACCTCCTCAAAGGGGTGGTTTCCGGCATCGCCCACTATGGCAACGCCATCGGGGTGCCCACGGTGGGCGGGGACCTCTACTTCCACGAGGGCTACCGGGAAAACCCCCTGGTGAACGCCATGTGCCTGGGGCTTCTCCGGGAGGAGCACCTTAGGCGGAGCCAGGCCTCCCTGGGCCGGCCCATCTACTATGCGGGGGCCAAGACGGGAAGGGACGGGATCGGGGGGGCCGCCTTCGCCAGCCGGGAGCTGGCCGCGGACAAGGAGGAGGACCGGCCGGCGGTCCAGGTGGGGGACCCCTTTTTGGGGAAGCTTCTCATGGAGGCCACCCTGGAGGCCATTGAGAAGGACCTGGTGGAAGGCGTCCAGGACATGGGGGCCGCAGGGCTCACCAGCAGCCTCTCGGAGCTGGCCCACAAGTCGGGCCTGGGGGTGGAGCTGGACCTGGACCGCGTCCCCACCCGGGAAAGGGATATGGGGCCCATAGAACTCCTCCTCTCCGAAAGCCAGGAGCGCATGGTCCTGGTGCCCAAGGAGGGCAAGGAAAAGGAGCTGGAGGAGATCTTTAAGAAGTGGGGCCTGGACTGCGTGCCCGTGGCCCGGACCATCCCGGAAAGGGTCTTCCGCGTCCTCTACCGGGGCGAGGTGGTGGCGGAAGTCCCCACCGAGGCCCTGGCCGAGGCCCCCACCTACGTGCGCATAGGAAGGGAGGACCCGGAGATCCAAAGGCTCCGGGAAACGCCCCTTCCCCCCCTCACCGCCGATCCCCAGGAGGTCCTCCCCCGGCTCCTCGCCTCCCCCAACCTGGCGAGCCGGGAGGCGGTCTACGAGCGCTACGACCACCAGGTGGGAACCCGCACCGCCCTGGTGCCGGGCAAGGGGGATGCGGCGGTCCTCTGGATCAAGGGCACCCACCTGGCCGTGGCCGCCAAGGTGGACCAGAACCCCCGGTATAGCCGCCTCCATCCCCGGCTTGGGGCCATGCACGCCCTGGCCGAGGCCTGCCGCAACGTGAGCGTGGTGGGGGCAAGGCCTTTGGCTTACACCGACGGCCTCAACCTGGGAAGCCCGGAGACCCCAGAAGGGTACCACGAGCTTCAGGAAACCATCGCCGGCCTCCGCGAGGCCAGCGAGGCCCTGGGGGTGCCGGTGGTTTCCGGGAACGTCTCCCTCTACAACGAAAGCGGGGGCCGGCGCATCCCCCCCACGGCCATGGTGGGGGTGGTGGGGGTCTTGGACGTGAGGAGGCGGGCGGAGATGGGCTTCCGCCGCCCCGGAGAGGTGATCGTCCTCCTGGGGGAGGAAGGGGGAGAGTTTGGGGGCAGCGAGGTCTTGTACCTGCTTGCGGGCCTCGAGGCGGGCCATCCACCCCGGCTGGACCTGGAGCGGGAAAGAAGGGTGCAGGAGGCCATCCGGGAGCTCATCGCCCTGGGCCTCACCCGCACCGCCCACGACCTGGCGGAAGGGGGGTTTTTGGTGGCCCTGGCGGAGATGACCTTCCCCTATGGCCTAGGGGCCACGGTGGAGGTGCGCACCCCCGGCCTAAAGGCCCTCTTTGGGGAAGCCCCAAGCCGCATCCTCTTCACCGTGGCCAAAGAACACCTCAAGGAGGCCACCTTCCGCCTGGAGGAGCTGGGCCTGCCCTACCGGGTGCTGGGGGAAACCGGGGGGCAGACCCTCACGGTCCTCACCCCGGAAGGGGTGCTAGAGTGGAGGGTGCAGGACCTGGTGGAGGCCTGGAAGAAGCCCCTCAGGGAGGTCTTGGATGGATAAGCCACGGGAAGAATGCGGGGTCCTGGGAATCTATAGCCAAGAGCCCCTGGACATGGCCGGGCTTTTGCACCTGGGCCTCCTCGCCCTCCAGCACCGGGGGCAGGAGGCCGCGGGCATAGCCGTATCGGACGGGAGGGAGTTCTTGGTGGAAAAGGATTTGGGCCTGGTGAACCAGGTCTTCACCGAGGAAAGGCTTTCCCGCCTGAGGCTTCCCGGGGCCAGGCTGGGCCTGGCCCACACCCGCTACTCCACCACCGGCTCCAACCTGCGCTTTAACGCCCAGCCCCTCACCGCCCGCACCGCCCACGGGGTCTTGGCCATCGCCCACAATGGCAACTTCACCAACGCCAAGCCCCTTCGTGACCGGCTCCTTAAGGAAGGGGCCACCTTCCAAAGCACCTCGGACACCGAGGTAATGCTCCTCCTCCTGGCCCGCTTGGGCCACCTTCCCCTCCCCCAAGCGGCCGCCGAGGCCATGAAGGCCCTGGAAGGGGGGTATGCCATCCTCCTCATGGACCGCAAAACCGTGGTGGCCCTGAGAGACCCCCATGGGGTCCGGCCCCTGGCCATCGGCAAACTCCCCCAGGGCTTTGCCTTGGCCTCCGAGCCCCCGGCCTTGGAGCTCATGGGGGCCCAGTACCTAAGGGACGTGCGCCCGGGGGAGGTGGTCTGGGTGGAGGAAGGCGAGCTCAAAAGCCTCCAAGCCCTCCCGCCAAATCCCGCCCCTTGCGCCTTTGAATGGATTTACTTCGCAAGGCCCGACAGCCTGCTGGATGGGGTGGAAGCCTACGAGGCCCGGGTGCGCATGGGCATGGAGCTTTTCCGGGAGGCCCCGGCGGAGGCGGACATGGTGGTACCCGTCCCCGATTCCGGCATCGGGGCCGCGGTGGGCTACGCCCGCTCTAGCGGCCTTCCCCTGGAGTACGGCCTCTACAAGAACCCCTATGCGGGCCGTACCTTTATCCAGCCCACCCAGGAGCTTAGGGACCTGAAAACCCGCCTAAAGCTATCCCCCACCTCGGCGGTAAAGGGTAAGCGGGTGGTGCTCATTGACGATTCCATCGTACGGGGCACCACCAGCCGTCACATCGTGGCCATGCTGAAGGAGGCCGGAGCCGTGGAGGTCCACTTCCGGGTCTCCAGCCCCCCCATCCGCTTCCCCTGCTACTACGGCATTGACACCGCCGCCCGCAAGGAGCTCATCGCCGCCCAAAAGAGCGTGGAGGAGATCCGGGCCTACATCGGGGCCGATAGCCTGGTCTTCCTTTCCGAGGAAGGGGTGAGGAGGGCCATAGGAAGCCCCGTGTGCCTGGCCTGCTTCAACGGCCGTTACCCAGCCGGGGTGCCCCTGGAAGGGGAAAAACTGGCCCTGGAAACCCTCTAGCCAAAGGGCTACCCCCTGGCCACGCCCCGCCTAAGGAAAAACCCCGTCCCCAGGCCCACCAGGAAGCCCAAAAGGAGGAAGATAAAGGCAAAGGCGCCCGTGGAGGCCAGGTGCCAGCCGAAGAACCAGTAGCTGCACACCGCATAGCGCTCCACCTGGACCCGGACCAGCTCCGGTAGGTCGCGGCTAGAGGTGAAGTTGATGAGGATAATGGCCAAGAGCAGGATAACCAGGGTCAGCGCAAGCCCCCACTTCAAAATCGGAAGAACACTTCCTTTCATAACCCCAGCTTACCAAGGGAAGCGCCCTCCTTGGGGTCCATCCAACCCTTAAGGCAAGGGATCCAGGAAGGGGGAACCTAGCCCCATCCTGGCCCAGGCCCTATAATCGGCCTATGGTCAGGACCAGCTTAAGGGACGAGGCCCTCTTTCGGCTCATCGCCCTGGAGGAAAAGCGGCAGCGGGAAGGCCTGGAACTCATTGCCAGCGAGAACTTCGTCTCCGCCCAGGTGCGGGAGGCGGTGGGAAGCGTTCTCACCAACAAGTATGCCGAAGGTTACCCCGGGGCCCGGTACTACGGGGGGTGCGAGATCATAGACCAGGTGGAAAGCCTGGCCATAGAGCGGGCCAAGGAGCTCTTCGGTGCCGCCTGGGCCAACGTCCAGCCCCACTCCGGCTCCCAGGCCAACATGGCGGTGTACATGGCCCTCATGGAGCCGGGGGATACCCTCATGGGCATGGACCTGGCCGCGGGGGGCCACCTCACCCACGGCTCCAAGGTGAACTTCTCGGGAAAGCTCTATAGGGTGGTCTCCTACGGGGTCCGGCCCGACACCGAGCTCATTGACCTGGAGGAGGTGCGCCGTTTGGCCCTGGAGCACCGCCCCAAGGTGATCGTGGCCGGGGCCAGCGCCTACCCCCGCTTCTGGGACTTCCAGGCCTTCCGGGAGATCGCCGAGGAGGTGGGGGCCTACCTGGTGGTGGACATGGCCCACTTCGCCGGCTTGGTGGCGGCCGGGCTCCACCCGAATCCCCTCCCTCACGCCCACGTGGTCACCAGCACCACCCACAAGACCCTCCGGGGGCCAAGGGGCGGGCTCATCCTTTCCAACGATCCGGAGCTGGGCAAGAGGATAGACAAGCTCATCTTCCCCGGTATCCAAGGAGGGCCCTTAGAGCACGTGATCGCCGGCAAGGCGGTGGCCTTCTTTGAGGCCCTGCAACCCGAGTTCCAGGAGTATAGCCGCCTGGTGGTGGAAAACGCCAAGCGCCTGGCGGAAGAGCTGGCCCAAAGGGGCTACCGCATGGTCACCGGAGGCACCGATAACCACCTTTTCCTGGTGGACCTACGCCCCAAGGGCCTAACGGGCAAGGAAGCGGAGGAGAGGCTGGACGCCGTGGGCATCACCGTCAACAAGAACGCCATCCCCTTTGACCCCAAGCCCCCCCGGGTCACCTCGGGCATCCGCATCGGCACCCCCGCCATCACCACCCGGGGCTTCACCCCCGAGGAGATGCCCCTGGTGGCGGAACTCATTGACCGCACCCTGATGGAGGGACCCTCCGAGGCCCTCAGGGAGGAGGTTAGGCGGCTCGCCTTAGCCCATCCCATGCCGTGACGACTCCCCGCTCTAAAGAGCGGGGCTTCTCGGCTCCAGGTGTAAACCCGTCACCGAAGGCTCCGTCCAGGCCTTAACCAAGATGTTCACTGCCGCGGCCACGTCCCGATGGAGAAGAGTACCACAAGAG
>NZ_JAKTNQ010000007.1 GCF_022760835.1 Thermus altitudinis | reverse complement strand
AGGTTTAAACTTGTCCCCGAGAAGCCCCGCTCTTTAGAGCGGGGAGTCGTCACCGGGCCTTTACCTCGGTCCAGACCCGGTCGTAAAGGGCGATATCCGGCCCTAGGTCCTTAAGGTACTCCAGCTTTTCCCGCACCTCCTCCGGAGGAAACACCGTGGGGTCCTGGCGCATCTCCTCGGGAAGAAGGGGTAGGGCCTTGGCCACCGGGGTGGCATAGCGGGTGTACTGGGCCAGGGAAGCGGCGTTTTGAGGCTCCAAGAGAAAGTCTATGAAGCGGTAGGCCAAGTCCTGCGCCGGGCCCCGCTGCAGGACCACCAGGGCGTCGGTCCAGAGGGTGCCCCCCTCCTTGGGGATGGCGTAGCGGAGCCTTTCGTCCTCCTGCCTGGCCTGGAGGACATCCCCGGAATAGGCGAGGGCCACCGCCGCATCCCCGCCCAGGATGCGGTTTAAGGCCTCCACCCCTCCAGCGAAGCCCACGGAGCGGCGCTTGGCCTCGAGGAGAAGCCCCTGGGCCTTCTCCAGGGCTTTCGGGTCCGTGGTGTTCACCGAGTAACCCAAGTACTTCAAGGCCGCCCCGATGGTCTCCCGCATCTCGTCCAGGAGGAGGAAGGGCCCCACCTGCCTGGCCGGGTCAAAGAGCACGGCATAGGAATCCACAGGGCCCTTTACCAAATCCTCCCGGTAGGCCAGGCCCGTGGTGCCCCAAAGGTAAGGCACCGAGTACCGCAGGCCGGGGTCGTAGGGCGGGTCCAGGAAAAAGGGGTCCAGGTTGGCCAGGTTCTTCAACCGTTCCTTCTCCAGGGGGGCGAGGAGGCCCTCCCGGGCCATCTGGAGCACGTAGTAGTCGGGGGCCACCACCAAGGAGAACTCGCGGTCCGCCCCCGCCTTCAGCTTGGCCAGCATGGCCTCGGGGGACTCAAAGGTGTCCAGGACCACCTTGGCCCCGGTTTCCGCCGCAAACTTCTTAAGGAGGTCCTCTGGGATGTAGTCGGCCCAGTTTAGGAAGTACAGGGTCTCCCCCGCCCCGGGAGCCGGCCTCGGCCTGAGGACATAGACGCCCAAACCCAGCAAAAGGAGCGCCAGGAAAAGGATGCCCCAACGCTTCATACCCTCCTCCGGCCTAAAGCATACCCCAAGGCCAGGAAGAAGGCGCCAAGGCCAATGATCAGGGTGGATAAGGCGTGGACCTTGGGGCTTACCCCCAGCTTGACGCTGGAATAGATGTACAGGGGCAGGGTGGTAGCCCCGGGCCCAGCGGTGAAGAAGGTGACCACAAAGTCGTCCAGGGAAAGGGTGAGGGCCAGAAGGGCCCCCGCCGCCACCCCCGGCCAGGCCAGGGGCAGGGTTACGTACCAAAAGGTCTGCCACCCCCGGGCCCCTAGGTCGCGGGCCGCCTCCTCCAGGGCTGGGTCCAGGAGAAGGAGCCTGGAGCGCACCACCAGGGTCACGAAGGCCACCTGGAAGGTGATGTGGCCCAGGATCACCGTAAGCAGGGAAAGCCGGGGAAAGCCCAAAACCTCCCGGGCCAGGGCGAAGAGGAGGAGGAGGGAGACCCCCATGACCACGTCGGGCACCACCACGGGGATATAGAGGAGGTAGCGCAAAAACCCCTTACCGGGAAAGCGGTAGCGCACAAGCCCCACCGCCAAAAGCGTGCCCAAAAGGGTGGCCACCAGGGTGGACACGAAGGCCACCGTGAGGGTGTTCAGGAAGTATTCCAGGACCCTGGGGTCCTGGAAAAGGGCCCGGTACCAATCCAGGGTGAAGCCGGTGAAGCGCACCCCCCGGCGGCTTTCATTAAAGGAAAGGGCTACGATCACCAGGATGGGCAGATAGAGGAAAAGGTAGACCAAGAGGGCGTGAAGGGAAAGGAGTCTTTTCATACCAACTCGTCCAACCCCCTTTCCCCTTGAAGCCGGGCATAGAGGTAAAGGGCCAGGAGCACGAATCCCATGAGGAAGACGCTAAGGGCCGCCCCAAAGGCCCAGTCCCGGGTAAGGCCGAACTGTTGCTGGATGAGGTTGCCGATCAAGACCACCCTGCCTGCCCCCAAGAGGTCCGCCACCACGAAGGTGCCCATGGCGGGGATAAAAACCAGCACGCTACCCGCAAAAAGCCCAGGGTAGGTCTGGGGCAGGACCGCGTGCAGGAAGGCCCTAAAAGGCTTGGCCCCCAGGTCGTAGGCCGCCTCCAGAAGCTGCCAGTCCAAGCGTTCCACGCTGGCGTAGACCGGCAGGACGAAAAAGGGCAAAAAGGTGTAGACCGTGGCCAGGAGAACCGCAAAAAAGGAGGGGTATAAGGTAAAAGGCCCCACGCCGAAGGCCCCCAAAAGGGCGTTCACCAGGCCTTCCCGCTGCAAGAGGACCAGCCAGGCATACACCCGGATCAAGAAGTTGGTCAAAAAGGGCAAAAGTAGCAGGAAAAGAAGGAGGTCCCGCCGAGGATGGCGGGCGATGTAGAAGGCCAGGGGATAGCCCATGAGGGCCGAAAGGAGGGTGGCCAGAACGCCCACCAAAAGGCTTTGGGCAAAGGCTTCCAAGTAGGCGGGCTGAAGGAGCTTGGCGTAGTTGTGGAGGCCCCAGGGCCCGCTGAGTTCCCCATAAGGCCCGCGGGTGAGGAAGGAGGCCACGAGCACCAAAAGGGTGGGGATGAGGACAAAGACCAGTAGCCAAAGCCCCCCAGGGCCCACCGTCACCAGGACCCGGAAAAGCCGCCGCCAGGGGGTAGCCGCCTCATTCATGGAGCACCACCAGGTTCTCCGGGGGGAGGTAGCAAAGAACCTCCTCCCCATAGGAAAACTCCTCCGCCCCTGGCTCCTGTAGGTCCTGGTTTAGGGTGTAGGCTAGAAGCCTTACCTCCCCTGAGCGCAGGTAGTACTGGTTTTCTGCCCCCGTGTAGACGATCTCCTCCACTTTGGCCCGCACCAGGTTGTCCCGGGCTGGGGCTCCGTTCCCCAGGGGGTAAAGGCGGATCTTCTCAGGCCGGATCACCAAGAGGGCCTCCCGCACCAGGGGCTCCTTGAGGCGCAAGGGACCCAGGGGGGTTTCCGCCCCCAGGGGGTGGGGCTTGGCGGGGAGGAGGTTGGAGCGGCCCAGGAAATCCGCCACGAAGCGGTTCTTGGGCCTTTCGTAGACCTCGTCGGGCAAGCCCACCTGCTCAATCCTTCCCGAGCGCATCACCGCAATGCGGTCGGACATGACCAACGCTTCTTCCTGATCGTGGGTGACGAAGATGAAGGTGGTGCCGAGCCTTCGCTGAAGCTGCATGAGCTCCACCCGGAGCTCCTGGCGGAGCTTTAGGTCCAAGGCGGAAAGGGGTTCGTCCAGAAGGAGCACCTGGGGTTCCAGCACCAGGGCCCGGGCCAAGGCCACCCGTTGCCTCTGTCCCCCGGATAACTCCCTTGGGTAGCGCCTTTCCAGGCCCACAAGGTCCACTAGCTCCAAGGCCCAGGCCACCTTCTTGCGGACCTCCCCCGGGGAAAGCCCCTTCATGCGCAGGCCGAAGGCCACGTTGCCCTCCACGGTCATGTGGGGGAAGAGGGCGTAGTTCTGGAAGACGGTGTTCACGGGCCGGTCGTAGGGGGGAACCCGGGAGACGTCCCGGCCTGCGATCTCTATGCGGCCGGCATCCGGGGTATCAAACCCGGCCAAAAGCCGCAACAGGGTGGTCTTCCCGCAACCCGAGGGCCCCAGGAGGCTAAAAAACTCGCCCTTTTGCACCTCGAGGTCCACGCCATCCAAGGCCACCACCTCGCCAAAACGCTTGCTTACCCCCACAAGGCGGACCAGCGCTTCCCCGGCCACGGGGCCTAGTTTAGGGTGCCGGGGCCTGGGGCACAACCCTCATGGGGTTGCCCGGTCCCGGTGCACGAGGAGCACCAGGCCCAAGGAGAGAAGGGTGGCCATAAGGCTGGATCCTCCGTAGGAGAAAAGGGGCAGGGTAAGGCCCGTTACCGGCATCACCCCCAAGGCCACCCCCAGGTTCACCAGGACCTGGAAGCCCAGCATCCCCCCCACCCCGGCGACAAAAAGGCGGTCGGATAGGCGGGGGCACTCCAAGGCCACACCCAGGATTCGCAGGAGGAGAAGCCCATAAAGGGCCAATAAGGCCGCCACCCCCACAAACCCCCACTCCTCGGCCCACACGGCGAAGACGAAGTCCGTGTGGCGAAAGGGGACAAAGCCCAGCTGGGTCTGGGTGCCCTGGCCATACCCCTTGCCGAAAAGCCCTCCCGAGCCGATGGCGATGGTGGACTGGATCACCTGGAAGCCCTGGCCCAGGGGGTCCCGGTAGGGATCCAAAACGATGAGGACCCGCTCCCGCTGGTAGGGCTTGAGGTTCGGCCAGACCACGGTGGGCACCAGGAGAACCAGGGCAACAAAGCCCACCAAGATGTGCTTCCAGGGCAACCCCCGCACGAAGAGCACGGTGAAGGCGCCAAAAAGGACCACCAGGCTACCCCCCAGGTCCGGCTGCAGGAGGAGGAGGGCCAGCACGGGAGCCGTCAACAGGCCCGGCAGGAAATAGTCCCACACCCGGCGCACCTCCCGCGACTCCAAAAGCCGGGCCAAGGCCAGGATGAGGCCCAGCTTGGCCAGCTCCAGGGGCTGGAACTGCAAAGGCCCCAGCACGAACCAGGCCTTGGCCCCGTTGATCTCCCGACCGAAGGCCAGTACGGCCACCAGGAGGAAGAGGGAAAGGGCATAAAGGGGGTAGGCCAGGGCGAAGACGGTGCGGCGGGAGAGGAACTGCACCCCCACCGCCAGCAAAAGACCCAGGCCGAAGGCCCCAAGCTGGCGGCTTAAGAGGCTAGGGTCAGGGGCGGCGCTTCGCAGGTTGAAAAGCCCCAAAACCGCGATGGTTACGGCAAGGAGAATCAGGCCCCAGTCGTAGGCCAGAAGGTTTGGGCGCCGGAGCACCATGGGCCTTTACCGGAGGGGAATATCGGCGATCAGGACCATCTTCTCCCCCCGCTCCTCCAGGGCCACGTTCACTTCCTCTTGGGCGGGGAAGTAACGGCGCAACACCTCCAAAAGGTCCCGCTTCAGGTTCTCCACCAGGCCCGGGGAAAGCTTGGCCCGGTCGTAGGCCAGGACCAGCTTGAGCCGCTCCTTGGCCTTATCCTTGCTCTTCCTGCGCCACCACATCAGCGACCTCCAAAGAGCCGCCGGATCACCGACAACAGCCCCTGGCTATCCTCCAGGCTGCGGAAGGGAACCTCCTCCCCCCGGATGCGCCGGGCGGTGTCCATGAAGGCCTGAGCGGCGGGGCTCGAGCCCTTCAACACCAAGAGCTCCCCCTGGTTGGTGGAGATGAGCACCTGCTCGTCCTCAGGGACGATGCCCAGGGGCTTAAGGCCCAGGATCTCCACCACGTCCTCCACGGAAAGCATATCCCCCCGGGCCACCATCTTCGGCCGCAGGCGGTTGATGACCAGGAAGTTTTCCCGGATCTCCCGGGCTTCCAAGAGGCCGATGATGCGGTCGGCGTCGCGCACGCTGCTGACCTCGGGGTTCACCACCACCAAAGCCCCTTCCGCCGGGGTGGCGGCGGTCTGGAAGCCCTTCTCAATGCCGGCGGGGGAGTCGATGAGCACGCGGTCAAAGCCCTCCTCTTGAAGGAGGTATTGGACGAGCTCCTTGAAACGGCCAGGGTCCAGGGCCTCCTTGTCCTTGGTCTGGGAGGCGGGGAGGAGGAAGAGGTTTTCTATGCGCTTGTCCCGGATCAGGGCCTGGCGCACCTTGGCCCGTCCCTCCAGAACGTCAATGAGGTCAAAGACCACCCGGCCCTCGAGGCCCATGACCACATCCAGGTTCCTGAGGCCCACGTCCACATCCACCACCGCCACCTTCTCCCCCAGTTTGGCCAAGGCCGCCCCCAGGTTGGCGGTGGTGGTGGTCTTCCCCACGCCACCCTTGCCCGAAGTCACCACAATGGCTTTCGCTTTCACCTTTTGCCCTCCTGCACGGCCTCCAATATCTCGTCCAACGCGTCCAAAAATTCCAAAACCCGCTTACCCCGCGGGGTCAGGACATATTCTACCCGGGGCGGGACCTCCGCGTAGGCCTGCCGCTGGACGAACCCCAGGAGGTGGAGCTCCCGAAGCCGCTCCGCCAGGGTGCGGGGGGAAAGGCCCAGGTGGGTGCCCAGATCGGAAAAGCGGGAGGTACCGCGGCTTAGGGCCAAAAGCACCTCGGGGGCTCCGCGCCGGGCCAGCACCTTAAGCACCTTCCGGGTGTTCTTGGAGAGGGCCATGGCCCAATGCTAGCAAAAGAAGGCATAGCTATCCACAGGTAAAGCCTTGGCCCCCGCCCCCATCCCTGGGCCCTTGAACCCCCAAGGTGTAGGCTAAAAGGGGGATGAGAGGGGAAACGAAACCCGACTGGAAGGACTTCCTGGCCCTGGTGCTGGCCACGTATAGCCTGCTCCTGCCGCCCCTTCTCCTGATCCTGGGTGCCCTTTTTCTCTTCCTTTTCCTGGTGCGGATTTTCCTGTAAAACTAGGGCATGGAAGGCCTCTTTGAGTCCCTGCCGGAGGGTTACCGGGAAAAGCTGGGCCGCCCCGGGGAGTATCCCTACACCCGGGGCATCTACCCGCGGATGTACCTGGACAGGCTTTGGACCATGCGCCAGTATGCGGGCTTCTCCACCGCCGAGGAGTCCAATGCCCGCTACCGATACCTACTTTCCCAGGGCCAGACAGGCCTAAGCGTGGCCTTTGACTTGCCCACCCAGCTGGGCCTAGACCCCGACCACCCCATGAGCGTGGGGGAGGTGGGGCGGGTAGGGGTGTCCATCGCCACCCTGGAAGACATGAAAAAGCTCTTTGCGGGCATCCCCCTGGACCAGGTTTCCACCAGCATGACCATCAACGCCCCCGCCATGATGCTCCTGGCCCTTTACCTCCTGGTGGCGGAGGAACAAGGGGTCCCCTGGGAAAAGGTCTCCGGCACCGTGCAAAACGACATCCTCAAGGAGTACTTCGCCCGGGGCACCTACATCTACCCCCCGGGGCCCTCCATGCGCCTGGTAACGGATATCTTTGAGTTTTGCGCAAGGCAGGTCCCCCGCTTCAACACCATTTCCATCTCCGGCTACCACATCCGCGAGGCGGGCGCCACCGCCGCCCAGGAGATCGCCTTCACCCTGGCCGACGGCAAGGCCTACGTGCGGGCCGCCTTGGAGCGGGGGCTTGAGGTGGACCAGTTCGCCCCCAGGCTCTCCTTCTTTTTCGCCGCCCACGGGGACATCTTTGAGGAGGCCGCCAAGTTCCGGGCCGCCAGGAGGCTTTGGGCCCGCATCATGCGGGAGGAGTTTGGGGCCAAGGACCCGAGAAGCTGGGCCCTCCGCTTCCACACCCAGACCGGGGGCTCCACCCTTACCGCCCAAGAGCCCCTAAACAACGTGGTGCGCACCGCCTACCAGGCCCTGGCCGCGGTCTTGGGGGGCACCCAGAGCCTGCACACCAACGCCTACGACGAGGCCCTGGGCCTCCCCACGGAGAAAAGCGCCCTTTTGGCCTTGCGCACCCAGCAGATCCTGGCCTACGAGAGCGGGGTCACCCGGGCCATAGACCCCTTGGGGGGAAGCTTCTACGTGGAGCACCTCACGGACCACCTGGAAACCGAAGCGGAAAGGCTCATCCGGGAGATCGACGCCCTAGGGGGTGCGGTGGCGGCGGTGGAGGCCGGGTACTTCCAGCGGGCCATAGAGGAGTCCGCCTGGCAGTTCCAAAGGGAAGTGGAGGAAGGCCGGCGCATCATCGTGGGGGTAAACCGCTTCGCCGATCCCCATAGCCCCCTCAACGAGCCGACCCCCGTGCAGCGCATAGACCCCGCGCTCCACGAGAGGCGCAAACGGGAACTAGCCGCATTCAAGGCCGAGCGGGACGGGGAAAGCGTGCGGATCGGCCTGGAAAACCTGCGCCGTGCGGCAAAAGGAAGCGAGAACCTATTCCCCCACGTGCTGGAGGCCTTCCGCCGCCGGGCCACCCTGGGGGAGGTCTGCGGGGTGCTCAGGGAGGAGTGGGGGGAGTACCAGCCGGGGAGGTGAACCGTGGAGGGCGAGGCGGAACTTTGGAAGTTTCTGGAGAGGCATCTTGAGAGCATCTACCAAGGGGACCCCGAAGGCTACCGGGCCACCACCCATGAGGAGCTTTCCCTATACGAGTGGTTCGTGACCCCGCACCGGTTGGACGGGCTTCCCTTCCACCTTTACATGACCGAGCGCCGCTGGGCTACGGGAGGCAAGCCCTACCGCCTGGACCTTTTGGAAAGGCGCCTGCAGCGCTACGGGGACGTGGCCATCTTCAGCTACACCCTGCTGCTTACCGTGGAGGAGGAAGGAGGCCTAAGGCACCGGGCGGTGAACGAAAGCCGGGTGGCCGTGCGCTTCCCCGAGGGCTGGAAGGTGGTGCACGTGCACAAGAGCCCGGCCCAGTAGCGTCCCCATCTGCACCCCCAGGGCCGGGTATACCCGGCCCTGGGACAGGGGGGAGGCTAGGCCCCTTCCTTGAGGCGCTCCACCACGGAGCGGTCCTCGAGGGTGGAGGTATCCCCCTTGATCTCCTTCTCCCCGGCAGCGATCTGCCTTAGGAGGCGGCGCATGATCTTGCCGGAGCGGGTCTTGGGCAGGGCCTCGGTGAAGCGCACCTCGTCGGGGCGGGCAATGGGCCCGATCACCTTGGCCACATGGGCCTTCAGCTCGTCCCGCAAGGCCTCGGAGGGAGCGTGCCCCTCCTTCAGGGTCACGAAGGCCACAATGGCCTCCCCCTTCAAGGGGTCGGGCCGGCCCACCACCGCCGCCTCGGCCACCGCGGGGTGGGAGACCAGGGCGGACTCGATCTCCATGGTGCCCAGGCGGTGCCCGGCCACGTTCAGGACGTCATCCACCCGGCCCAGGATAAGGTAGTACCCGTCCTTATCCCGCCTAGCCCCATCCCCGGTGAAGTAGTTGCCGGGGTGCTGGCTGAAGTACTGTTGCAGGAAGCGCTCCGGGTCCCCCCAGACGGTGCGCAGCATGCTGGGCCAGGGACGGGTGATGCACAGATGCCCGCCCTCGTCCGGATTCTCCACGGGCTTGTGCTCCGAATCCAAGATCTCTGGTTTTATGCCAAAGAAGGGCTTACCCGCATGCCCGGGCTTCATGGGGTGCGCCCCGGGCAGGGTGGTGATCATGATGCCCCCGGTTTCCGTCTGCCACCAGGTGTCCACGATGGGGCAGCGCCCCTTGCCAATCACCTGGTAGTACCAGAGCCAGGCCTCGGGGTTGATGGGCTCCCCCACGGTGCCCAAAAGGCGCAGGGAGTCCAGCCGGTGCCTAAGGGGCCAACCCTCCCCCCACTTCATGAAGGCCCGGATGGCGGTGGGGGCGGTATAGAGGATGTTCACCCCGTACTTGTCCACGATCTGCCAGAAGCGGTCGGGCTCGGGCCAGTTGGGGGCTCCCTCGTACATCAGCGTGGTGGCCCCGTTCAGAAGGGGCCCGTAGACCACGTAGGAGTGGCCGGTGATCCAGCCCACATCGGCGGTGCACCAGTACACGTCCTCGTCCTTCAGGTCAAAGACCAGCTTGGTGGTGAGGTAGACGTAGGTCATGTAGCCGCCCAGGGTGTGGAGGACCCCCTTGGGCTTGCCCGTGGAACCCGAGGTGTAGAGGATGAAAAGGGGCTCCTCGGCCTCCATGGGCTCGGCCTCGGCCCGGTCGGAGGCCGCCTCCATGAGCTCGTGCCACCAGTGATCCCGGCCTGGGGTCCAGGGCACCTCCTCCCCGGTGCGGCGCACCACCACCACGTGCTCCACGCTGGAGACCTCCCTTAAGGCCTCATCGGCGTTCCCCTTGAGGGGCACGATCTGGCCTCGGCGGTAACCGCCATCGGCGGTGATGAGCACCTTGGCCTCGGCATCCTTGATGCGGTCGGCCAAGGCCCCGCTGGAGAAGCCGCCAAAGACCACGGAGTGCACCGCCCCGATGCGGGTGCAGGCCAGCATGGCGATGGCCGCCTCGGGGATCATGGGCAGGTAGATGGTGACCCTATCCCCCTTCTTCACCCCCAGGCGCTTCAGGACGTTGGCGAACTTCTGCACCTCCCGCCAGAGGTCGTGGTAGGTCAAAACCCTCTCCTCCCCCGGCTCCCCTTCCCAGATGAGGGCCGCCTTGTTGCGACGCCAGGTCTTTACATGGCGGTCCAGGGCGTTATAGGAAAGGTTGGTCTTGCCGCCCACGAACCACTTGGCATGGGGCAGGTCCCCCTCCAAGACCTTCTGCCAGGGTTCAAACCAGTGGAGCTCGGAGGCCACCCGTCCCCAGAAGCCCTCGGGATCCTTTAGGCTCTCCTCATACAGGCGCTCGTACTCCTCCTCGCTCCTTATGTGGGCCTGTTGCCGGAAGGCCTCGCTGGGGTAAAAGACCCGCTCCTCCTTGAGAACGCCCTCTATCCGGTCCATATACCCTCCCTTGGCCTTTAAGGATAGGCTGGCCCCAGGGCGGGGTCAAGAAAAGGGGGGTTTTTCACCATTTGCCAAACCCCCCTTTTCTTGACAGGCGGGTCTCGGTTTGCCCAACATAAGCGTAAATGGCCAGGAAGAGAAGCCTCTCCACGGTCCAAGCGGCCTTGCGCATCCTGGCCTACCTGGCCGAGCACCCGGAAGGGGTGGAGGTGAAGGAGGTGGCCCGCCTCCTGGGCAAAAGCCTCTCCACGGCCTATGCCCTTCTCAACAGCCTCGAGGAGGAGGGGTTTGCGGTAAAGACGGAACGGGGGTACCGCCTGGGCCAGGCCAAACCCTTGCGGTTGGAGACCACGCCCCTGGAGGAAGCCTTGGAGGAACTCTACCTCCGCACCCGGGAACGGTGCTACCTGGCCCTCCTGACCCCAGAGGGGGTGCGGCTCAAAACCCGGGGACGGCAGGGGCAACCCCACCCCCTGGGGGACACCCTGCCGGAGGAGGTCCATGCCCTGGCCTTGGGCAAGGTCCTCTTGGCCTACGGGGCCTTGCCCTTACCGCCACTCCATCCCCGAACCCCCTACACCCTGACCGACCCCTTGGCCCTCGAGGCGGAACTCGCCCGCATCCGGGAATCGGGGCTGGCAGCGGAAATGGAGGAGTACGCCCTAGGGCTTTCCGCCCTGGCCGCTCCCCTTTTTGGACCCGAGGGCGGGCTTCTAGGGGCCCTGGGGGTGGTGGTGCCCGCCAGGCGTTTTCCCTTTGCCTTCGGCCGCCTGGCCCGCGCCCTTTCCGAGGTGGCCCAGGTCTCCGCCCACCTGCGCCCCCCCGAGCCTCCGAGCCTGGCTCCGCCCGCCCTGGAGCCCGGTCCGCACCTGGAGGTGGTGGAGCCCCCACGCCCCCTTAAGGAAGAGGCCAACCTGCGGGACTATGCCGCCGCTTACCGGGCGGGCCTCGAGGACCCCGAGGCCTTCTTCGGGGGCTTCGCCCGGGAGTTTGTCTGGGAAACCCCCTGGGAAAAGGCCTGGGATCCGGAAAGCCGGCGCTGGTTTCTGGGCGGGCACACCAACGCCGCCCTCAACGCCTTGGACCGGCACCTGCCCGCCAAGGCCCAGCAGGTGGCCCTCCTCACCCTGAACGGGGAAGGGCAGTTGGCCAAGTGGACCTACCGGGAACTCTTAGACCTTTCCCGCCGCCTAGCCGGGGTCTTCCAGGCCCTGGGCGTGAGGCGGGGTGACCGGGTGGCCCTCTACCTGCCCACCGGCGCGGAAGCGGCCCTAAGCCTCCTTGCCCTGGCCCGGATAGGGGCCATCCACGTGGCCCTGCCTGTAGGCCTGGGCCCAGAGGCCCTTAAGGAGCGGCTTTTGCAAAGCCAGGCCCGGATGCTTGTCGCCGCCGACGGCTACTTCCGCCGGGGCCAGCTCATCCCCTTGAGGCCGGTGGTGGAAGCCGCCCTTTCCGGCCTGGAGCTGCCGGTGCTCTGGCATACCCGGGGCACCACGGAGTTTTTGGAACGGGCCTCGGAAGGAAAACCCGTGGAGGCCGTAGCCGTCCCTGCCCAGCACCCCCTTTTCATCCTCTACACCTCAGGTTCCACCGGAAAGCCCAAGGGCGTGGTCCACGGCCACGGGGGGTACATGGTGGGCGTGGGATGGGCCCTGCGCTACCTCTTTGACCTGAAGCCAGGGGAGGTCTTCCATACCACCGCTGACCTCTTCTGGGTGGTGGGGCATTCCTTCGGCCTCTACGCGCCCCTTTTCCTGGGGGGCACCAGCCTCCTGGTGGAGGACCGGCCCGACCACCCCAGCCCCGCCGCCTTTTACGAGCGGCTAAAGCGCCTAGGGGTGGACGTGCTCCTTACCTCCCCCACGGTGCTCCGCACCCTGCGCCGCCACGGGGAGGCCCGGCCCACCTCCTTGCGCCTGGTGGGCAGCGTGGGGGAAGCCCTGGCCCCGGAGGTGTGGCGCTGGACCCGGGAGAACCTGGCCTGGCCCCTGGACAACTGGTGGCAGACGGAACTGGGAGCCCCGGCTTTGGCCACGCCCATAACCCTTCCCGCCAAGCCGGGCTTTGTGGGGGTGCCCCTTCCGGGAGTGGAGGCCCGGGTGGTGGATGGCGAAGGCCGGGTTCTGCCCCCTGGGGCCAAGGGGCACCTGGTCCTTCTCCGCACTGGCCCAGCCCACATGGTGGACCTCCTGGGAGGGGAAAGCCCATGGAAAGGGGAACTCTTTTGGACCGGGGACCTGGCCACCTGGGACGAGGAAGGCTACTTCCGCATCCTGGGCCGTTCGGAGGAGGTCATCAAGGCGGGGGAGGCCAGGCTGGGCACCGCGGAGGTGGAGGCGGCCGCCCTCACCCACCCCCAGGTGGCGGAGGCCGCCGCCATCGGCATACCCGGGGAAGAGGGGGAGGAGATCGTGGTCTTCGTGGTACCCAGGAAGGAGGTGCCGGAGGAACTTAAGGCCCTCTTGGCGGAAAAGCTCAAGGCCCACCTCCTAAGGCACCTGGGCCCCGTGCCCCCACCCCGGATCCTTTTCGCGGAGCGGTTGCCCCGCACCCGAAGCGGGAAGATCCTGAGGCGCCTCCTAAAGGCGGAGCTCCTGGGGTTAGAACCTGGGGATGTATCGGTTTTGGAGGAGGAGTATGGCGGTACAAAAGCTTCTTAAGGCAGAAGAGCGGCTTTGGGCCCCGGAGGAGGTGCGCCGGAAGGCGAATCTCCAGAACTTTTTTGAAGAGTACCGGCGTAGCCTCGAGGACCCCGAGGGTTTCTGGGGCGAATGGGCCAAGCGGTTCTACTGGGAAAGGCCCTTGCAAAAGGTCCTGGAGTGGGACCTCCCCGAGCACCGCTGGTTCCTGGGGGGCACCACCAACGTGGTCTACAACGCTTTGGAACGCAACGTGGAAAGGGGCCTTAGGAACAAGGTGGCCCTCCTTTACCTGGCCGAGGACGGCCGGGAGGAAAAGCTCACCTACGGGGAACTCCTGGACCGGGTGCGCCGGCTGGCCACGGGGCTAAAGCGCCTGGGGGTGGAGAAGGGCGACCGGGTGGTGATCTACATGCCCCTGACCCTGGAGGGCATCGTGGCCATGCTGGCCACCGCCTATTTGGGGGCCATCCACAGCGTGGTCTACGCCGGGCTTGGGGTGAGCGCCTTAAGGGAGCGCATCCTGGACGCCGGCGCCAAACTCCTCATCGCCGGGGATGTGAGCTTCCGCCGAGGCAAGGGGGTGGACCTCCGCTCCATCGTGGAGGA
Source organism: Thermus altitudinis (assembly GCF_022760835.1). GTDB lineage: Bacteria > Deinococcota > Deinococci > Deinococcales > Thermaceae > Thermus > Thermus altitudinis. The sequence goes on along the minus strand of NZ_JAKTNQ010000007.1, from coordinate 74,056 downwards.
GGCCATCAAGGACCTGCCGCTGAAGGCGGTCTGGTTCCAGAGGGCTTTCAAGGCCGAGCTACCGGAGGGGCACCACGACTTCCAGGAACTCCTTTGGGGAAACCCCCCCGAGGCCCAGGCGGAGATGGTGGACGCCGAGCACCCCCTTTTCATCCTCTACACCTCCGGTTCCACCGGCAAACCCAAAGGGGTGGTGCACGTGCACGGGGGGTACATGGTGGGCACCACCTACCACCTGCGCACCTTCTTTGACGTCAAGGACCAGGATATCTTCTGGGCCACCAGCGATATCGGCTGGATCGTGGGGCATTCCTACATCGTCTACGCCCCCCTTTTGGAAGGCATCACCAGCGTCCTCCGGGAAGGCGCCCCCGACTATCCCGACCCCGGGGCCTTCTGGCAGGTGGTGGAGCGCTATCGGGTGAACGTGATGTTCACCGCCCCCACCGCGGTAAGGCTCTTCATGAAGTTCGGCCCCGAATGGCCAGGAAAGTACGACCTCTCCTCCTTGCGCCTCATCGCCGTGGCCGGGGAGCCCCTAAACCCCGAGGCCCTGCGCTGGGCTTACCGGCATCTGGCGGACGAGGGAAGGCGGGGCTTCGTGGCCGACAACTGGTGGCAGACGGAGCTGGGTGGGCCCACCTTGGGCACCCCCCTGGTCCTCCCCGCCAAGCCGGGCTTCGCCGGGGTGGCCTTGCCGGGGGTGGAGGCGGAGGTGGTGGACGAGGAGGGGAAACCCGTTCCCCCGGGGCAAGGGGGGCTTCTGGTGTTGAAGCGCCCCTTCCCCCACATGATGCGCACTGTCTGGGGCCACCACGACCGCTACCTCCAGTACTGGCGCGAGGTGCCGGGGAACGTGTACGTGGCCGGGGACGTGGCCAGCAAGGATGAGGAGGGGTACTTCAGCGTCCTGGGCCGGGCAGACGACGTCCTGAACGTGGCCGGGCACCGCATCGGCACCGCGGATGTGGAAAGCGCCCTGGTCTCCCACCCTGCGGTGGCCGAGGCGGCGGTGATCGGAGTTCCCGATCCCCTCAAGGGAGAGGCCATAAAGGCCTTCGTGGTACTCCGCCTAGGCCAAACGCCCTCGGAGGAACTCAAGGAGAGCCTCATCGCCCACGTGCGCCGGGAGCTGGGCCCCATCGCCACCCCTTCGCAGGTGGTCTTCCTGGACAAGCTTCCCAAAACCCGCTCCGGCAAGATCCTGCGCCGCTTGCTTAAGGCAAAGGAGCTAGGCAAGGACCCGGGGGATCTGTCCACGCTGGAGGAGTAGCCCTACTTTGCCGGGGGCTGGGGCATACCCCAGCCCCCTTTCCCTACGGAAAAGCCGCGCTTTTGCGCATACCCGCAAACTTTAGTTTTCTTGACACCTCCCTCATCCTTCCCTAAGATTGCCCGTAACCGCGAGGGAGGCAAAAAAGGGGCGCAGAGAGCGCTTCCCTAGCGGGGGAGGGAGTTATGAGCAACCTGGAAGGGTACTGGAAGGCCAACACATCCTTGATACGAAACCTGCTTATCATCTGGGCGCTGGTTTCGTACGTTTTCGGCATCCTCCTGGTGGAACCCTTAAACAGCATCCGCCTAGGGGGGCTTCCCCTGGGGTTCTGGTTCGCCCAGCAGGGAAGCATCTACGTCTTCGTCGTCCTAATCTTCTACTACGCCTGGAAGATGGACCAACTGGACCGCCAGTACGGGGTGCACGAGTAGGGGGAAACCATGAGCGTGGAAGTCTGGACCTATCTCCTTGTGGGCCTTACCTTTGCCCTATACATCTATATCGGTTACGCCAGCCGGGTTAGGGAAACTGCGGGGTTCTATGTGGCGGGTCGGGGCGTGCCCGCCATCGCCAACGGAGCCGCCACCGCCGCCGACTGGATGTCCGCCGCCAGCTTCATCTCCATGGCGGGCCTAATCTCCTTCATGGGGTATGACGGGGCCGTTTACCTCATGGGCTGGACCGGGGGGTATGTACTCTTGGCCCTGCTCCTGGCCCCCTACCTGCGCAAGTACGGGAAGTACACGGTACCCGACTTCATTGGCGACCGCTACTACTCTCACACCGCCCGGGCCGTGGCCGCCATCGCCACCATCTTTATCTCCCTTACCTACGTGGCCGGGCAGATGCGGGGCGTGGGCATCGTCTTCAGCCGCTTTCTCCAGGTGGACATCGCCACCGGGGTCATCATCGGGGTGGCCGTGGTAGCCTTCTTCGCGGTCCTCGGGGGCATGAAGGGAATCACCTGGACCCAGGTGGCCCAGTACACGGTGCTGATCATCGCTTACTTGATCCCCGCCATCGCCATCGCCAATATCCTCACTGGCAACCCCGTTCCCCAGCTGGCCTTTACCTTTAGCGACCTGGTGGCCCGTCTAAACCAGATTCAAGTGGACCTGGGCTTCACCGAGTACACCAAGCCCTTCCAGGGCAAACCCATGATTGACATCTTGGCCATCACCCTGGCCTTGATGGTGGGCACCGCAGGCTTGCCTCACGTGATCATCCGCTTCTACACCGTGCCCGATGTGCGTTCCGCCCGCTATTCCGCCGGCTGGGCCTTGCTTTTTATCGCCCTTCTCTACACCACGGCCCCGGCGGTGGCGGCCTTTGCCCGCTACAACCTCATCTCCACCCTGAATGGCAAGAGCCTGGAAGAAGTGCGCCAGATTGACTGGGTGGCCAAGTGGGAAAAGACCAAGCTCCTGGCCTTTGTAGACAAGGACGGAGACGGCAAGGTCACCGTGGCCCCAGGCCGGGCCTTCGCCCTAAAGGGCGGCAAGCCGGACTTCAATACCCCTGACGAAAAGAGCAAGAACGAGGTACACATTGACAACGACATCATCGTCCTTTCCACCCCGGAGGTGGCCAAGCTTTCCCCCTTTGTGATCGCCCTGGTGGCCGCCGGAGGTCTGGCCGCTGCCCTTTCCACGGCTGCCGGCTTGCTCCTGGCCATGTCCAGCGCCATCTCCCACGACATCTATTACCGCATCTTCCGCCCCACTGCCACCGAGGCCCAGCGCCTTTTGGCGGGTCGGATCGTGATCCTCTTGGCGGTGATCCTGGCCGGTTACTTCGGCGTGAACCCCCCGGGCTTCGTAGCCCAGGTGGTGGCCTTCGCCTTCGGGCTAGCGGCGGCCAGCCTCTTCCCTGCCATTCTCCTGGGCATCTTTGATAAGCGCATGAACCGGGAGGGGGCCATTGCCGGCATCCTGGTGGGCCTCATCTTCACCGCAACCATGATCGGCATGATGCGGGCACCGCAAATCTTCGGCGCCCCGGCCCCGGTGATCCCTAACCTTTGGGGTATCAGCGCCGAGGGCATCGGGGTTGTCGGCATGATCCTCAACTTCGTGGTGGCCTACGTGGTTTCCCGAATCACGCCCCCGCCCCCCGAACACATCCAGCACCTGGTGGAGGATATCCGTATCCCCAAAGGAGCAGGCCAGGCAGCTGACCACTAAGCAAAAGGGGGGCGAAAGCCCCCCTACAATGTTCCTATGCACCTCCTTTATCTGAGGTTTTACCTGGGAAGCTTGGTGGTCCTCTTTGGCCTTTACTTGAGCGGCCATTACCTCTTGGGCCTGCCCTTTCCCACCCCCAAGATGCTCTTCCAGATCGCTCTAGGGGTTGGTATAGGAACGATTCTGGGCATTGTTTACCACCGCCTTTGGCCCTTGCCTCCACCAGGGATTGGCCGCGTTGTACGGCTTTTCATCCTCCTACCTCCAGCCTTTATGCTAGGGATAGGCCTTCTGATCCTGCTCCAGGCCCAGGTGGCCCTGCACTACTTCATTCCCTTGGTGGCCTGGTTAACCCCCGCCTATGGATCCCCGGAAGATCCCTCCCTTAAACGCCCTTCCTGAAGCCGACCTCGAGGCCCTTCTCCACCAAGCCCTCGAGGAGGTGCACTCCCCGGGCACCCCGCTCATGGAACAGGGGGGGGCACCCGCGCAAAACCTCTACCTCCTCCTGGAAGGCCAGGTGGCCCTCCTGGACGGGGAACGGGAGGTGGGAACCCTGGAGGCGGGGGAGTTCTTCGGCTTCCCTTCCCTCCTTTCCGGCGAACCCCCGGCCCTGGGGGTGGTGGCCAAGACCCCGGTCCGGCTTCTAGCCTTTCCCAAGGAGGCCTTCCAAAGGCTTCTGACGTACCCGGAAGCGGCCCGCTTTTTTGGCCAAGGCCTGGCGGAACGGGTAAGGCTGCGGCTGGCGCCAGAACCCTCCCTCTTTGCCCCCGTGGGCAACCTGGTACGCCGCCCCCCCGCCTTCATCCCCCCTTCGGCCACGGTGGAAGAGGCCGCGAGGAGGATGCGCCAAGAGGGCATCTCCAGCCTCCTGGTGGAAGGGGAGCCTTGGGGCATCCTCACGGACCGCGACCTAAGGAACCGGGTCCTGGCGGAGGGCCTTTCCCCCTCCACTCCCGTGGCCCAGGTGATGACCACGCCCCTCTTCACCCTCCCGGCGGAAACCCCTATCTATGAGGCCCTGGCGGCCATGGTGGAGCGGGGCATCCACCACCTGCCCCTTACGGAAGGGGGGAAGGTGGTGGGGGTGGTGACCCATACCGACCTGCTCCTCAACCAGGCCCAAAGCCCCTTGGTCCTCCTAAGGCGGATTGAGCGGCTGGAGCTTTCCCGGTATGGCCTCGAGGTGGCCTCCTTGGTGGAGAGCCTGTTCCAAAGGGGCTTAGGGGGCGTGGAGATCGGCCGGGTGGTGGCCTCCTTGAACGACGCCCTGATCCGGCGCCTCGTCAAGGAGGCGGAAGGGGTCCTGGGCCCCGCACCCATCCCCTACAGCTTCATGGTCTTTGGCTCCGAAGGCCGCCGGGAGCAAGCCCTCCTCACCGACCAGGACAATGCCCTAGTCCTGGCAGAAGGGGGGCACGACCCCTACTTCCAGGCCCTGGCGGAGCACGTGGTGGCAGGGCTCATCCAAGCCGGCATCCCCGAGTGCAAGGGCGGCTACATGGCCACCCGTTGGCGCAAGACGCTGGCTGAATGGCAAGGCACCTTCCGGCGGTGGATGGAAACCCCCGAGCCCCAGGCCCTCCTGGATACCCAGATTTTCTTTGACTTCCGCTCCGCAGCCGGTGGCCTTTCCCTAAAACCTCTGGAGGAAACGGTGTTGGAGGGAAGCCAGAAGGGGGTCTTCCGCTACCACCTGGCCCAGGCCAGCCTGGCCTTCCGCCCCCCCTTGGGCCTCTTTGGCCGGGTGCGTACCGAGGAGGGCTTCCTTGACCTGAAGCGGCACGCCATCGCCCCCATCGTGGCCTTGGCCCGGCTTTACGCCCTTCTGGCGGGGAGCCTGGCCAAAGGGACGGTGGACCGGCTAAGGGCGGCGGCGGAGGCCGGCACCCTAAGCCCGGAGGGAGGGGAAAGGTTAGAGGAAGCCTTCCGCTTCTTCTTCACCCTGCGCCTCAAGCACCAGCTGGAGAGCCTGCGCCAAGGAAAGGAGGTGGGAAACCGGGTGCTCTGGTCCGCCTTAACGCCATCGGAAAAGCGGAAGGCCCTCGAGGGCTTCCGGGCCATCGCCGAGCTTCAGGAAAGCACCGCAAGCCGCTTCCAGCTGCGATGAAGGAGAAAGCCCTCGCCCTCTTCCTCCTGGCCCTGGTCCTCTTCACCCTACCCCTGGAGCTCTTTTCCTGGGGGGGAAGGAGCCTATGGGGGATCCCCGCCGCCTACCTCTACCTCTTCCTGGCCTGGAGCCTCGTCATCCTCCTGGCCTACCGCCTCTACCGCAGGCCATGAGCGCTTTGGCTTTGTTCCTCTTTCTGCTCCTTTACTTGGCCTCCTTGTTCCTGGTGGCCCTCTGGGGGGAGGGCCGGGGCAGAACTTTAGCCCAAAGCGGCCACGCCTACGCCTTTTCCCTAGCGGTCTACGCCACCGCCTGGACCTTTTTCGGAAGCGTAGGCCGAGCGGCCACGACGGGAGCCACCTTCCTTCCCATCTATCTGGGCCCCACCTTGGTCCTCCTCCTCTGGCCCTTTTTGCACGGAAGGATTTTGCAGCTGGCCCGCTCCCACCGCCTCACCTCCTGGGCCGACTTCCTTTTCCTCCGCTATGGCCCCGGCCTCCTTGGCCCCATCACCGCCCTCTTTCTCGTGGTGGGGCTTCTACCCTACCTGGCCCTGCAACTCAAAGCCATCGCCCAAGCCTTCCTCTTCCTAAGCGGGGGAAGGGCCCCTCTAGGGGACGTGGCCCTCCCCACCGCCTTGCTCCTGGCCCTATTCGCCATCCTCTTCGGCACCCGGCACCTGGACCCCTCGGAAAGGCACCCGGGGCTGGTGCTGGCGGTGGCCTTTGAATCCTGGGTAAAGCTCCTCGTCCTCCTCCTAGTGGGTGGGTTTGTGCTTTGGCACCTGGGCAGCCCCTTTCCCCGGGCCCTCCAGGATCCCGACCTCCTACCCCTCCTCCGGCCCCCTGAGGGACTTGCCGGCCATCTCGCCTGGGTGAGCCTTGTCCTCCTCTCTGGCCTGGCCTTCCTCTTCCTGCCCCGGCAGTTCCACGTGAGCGTGGTGGAAAATACCGACCCCGGGCACCTGCGCCCGGCCGCTTGGCTTTTTCCCTTTTACCTCCTCCTCATCAACCTGCCCGTCCTTCCCCTAGCCCTTTGGGGGCGCACCCTTTTGCCTGGGGGAAACCCCGACCTCTATGTGCTGGCCCTGCCCTTGGAGCTGGGAAGCCCTGGGGTAGCCCTTTTGGCCTTCCTGGGTGGGGTTTCCGCTGCCACCGCCATGGTGATCGTGGAAAGCCTGGCCCTTTCCATCCTCATTTCCAACCACCTCCTCTCCCCATTGCTCCTCAGGTGGAAGGCCTTGGGGAGCCTCCTGCTTTGGCGAAGGCTCTCCATCCTCCTGGTGATGCTTCTTTCCTACCTTTACTTCCGCCTGGCGGGGGAGGCCTACGCCTTGGTGGCCATGGGCCTCATCTCCTTTGTGGCCGTGGCCCAGCTGGCCCCAGCGGGGCTCTTGGGGCTCTTCTGGAAGGGAGCCACCCCCCAAGGGGCCCTGGCCGGCCTCCTGGGAGGAATGGCCCTTTGGACCTATACCCTCTTCCTGCCCGCCTTGGCCCGCTCTGGCTGGCTCCCCCAAGGGTTTCTGGAGGGTCCGCATCCCCTCCTGCACCCCGAAGGGCTTTTGGGCCTCCAAGGCCTTGACCCCATAACCCATGGTTTTCTCGTCAGCGTGGGGCTGAACCTGGCCCTTGCGGTGGGGGTTTCCCTCTTCACCCGGAAAGGCCCTGCCCCTGAGGGACGCACCGGGGAACTCGGGGAGCTGGCCGCCTTGGTGGGCCGGGTCTTGGGCCCAGAGGCGGAAAAGGCCTTCCGGGAGGAAGCCCAGACCCTTTCCGGCCCCCAGGCCGTGGCCCTGGCCGAGTCCTGGCTTTCCGCCGCGGTGGGCCCCGCCACCGCCAGGCTCCTCCTCCTTTCCGCCACCCGGGAGGCTCCCGCGGCCCCTTCCCCCTTTGAAGCCCTTCTGGAGGAAGCCGCCCGGGAGTCGCGGGAGGTGCGGGCCTACGCCCGGGCGTTGGAGGAGGCCAAGCGGGAGCTTTCCGAGGCCTATGAACGCCTAAAGGCCTTGGACCAGGCCAAGGACGAAATCCTGGCCGCCGTCTCCCACGAGCTCAAGACCCCCCTCACCGCGGTGCGGGCCTTGGCGGAGATCCTCGAGGCCAACCCCGACCTCAGCGAGGAGGAAAGGCGCCGCTTCACCGCCCTTATGGCCAAGGAAGCCGCCCGCCTTTCCCGCCTGGTGGAGGAGGTCTTGGCCTACACCCGCTTGCAAGCCGGGGTGCCTTTGGCCAGGAGCCCCACCGACCTTAAGGCCCTGGCGGAGGAGGCCTTGGCCTTGGTGGAACCCCTGGCCCGGGAAAGGGGGATTACAATGGAAAGCCAGCTGGTAGGGGTCCAAACCCTCACCGACCGCGACCGGGTACTCCAGGTGCTCCTAAACCTCCTGCACAACGCCCTGCGCCACGCCCGAAGCCGGGTGCGCCTCGAGGTGGCTCCCGGCAACCACGAGGTCCTTTTCCGCATCCAAGACGACGGGCCCGGGGTACCCCAAGAGGCCAAGGCCCTGGTATTTGAACCCTTTCAGAGCTTTTCCGGCGGCACAGGCCTGGGCCTTTTCCTGGCCAAGAGGCTCGTGGAAGGATTGGGAGGCCGGATCTGGCTGGAAAGTAGGGAGGGGAATGGGGCCTCCTTCGCCTTCACCCTGCCTTTGGAGGTGAGCCATGAGAATCCTGGTGGTGGACGATGAGGAAAGCATCCTGGTACCCTTGGAGTTCCTCCTGAAGAGGGCCGGGTACGAGGTGGTCCTGGCCCGCACGGGAGAGGAAGCCCTAAAAGCCCTGGAGGGGGAGGCCTATGACCTCCTGGTGCTGGACCTCATGCTTCCGGGCCTGGATGGCTTTGCCGTGCTGGAAAAGGCCAAAACCCTACCGCATAGGCCCAAGGTTCTGGTCCTCACCGCCCGGGGGCGGGAGGCGGACCGGGCCAAGGCCCTGGCCCTGGGGGCCGAGGCCTTCATGGCCAAGCCCTTCGCCACCCAGGACCTTCTTTCCCAGGTGGAAAGGCTGGTAGGAGGATGAGGGAAGCCCTCCGCTTTCTAGGTGCCCTCATTCTGGGCCTCCTCCTGGTGGGGGGTACGGTGGCCTTGGGGCTATTTCTCCTTCTCCAAGGGGAGGAGGCCCTAGCCCGGGAGTTCCTCCGTCTGGCCCAGGCCAGGATGCCGGCACTCCTTTTCGCGGGGTTTCTTTTCCTCCTGGTGCTGGCAGCCTTGCTCTATCCCGTGTTTCTCGGCTACCTGGCGGCCACCCGGGCCCTGGGGCAGGAGGCGGAGGTGATCCTAAGCAACCCGGGCCACCGCCTTCGCCCCCGGGGTCCTTTTGAGCTTCAGGCCCTTGCGGACCTCATCAACCGCCTGGCTCAGGAAAAGGAGGCCTTGGAACGGGAGGTGGCCGCCCGGATCGCCGAGGCCAAGACCCTGGTGGAAGAGGAGCGCAAGAAGCTGGCCCTGCTCATCGCCCACCTGCCCCAAGGAGTGATCCTGGCCAACCCCAAGGGCCAGGTCCTCCTCTATAACCCCGCCGCCCGGGGGCTTCTGGGGGAGGGCCTGGGGGTGGGCAAAAGCCTCCTGGGCCTTTTGGACCGGGGGCTTTGGGTCCATGCCCTAAGCCTTCCCGAAGAGCGCTTTCTTACCCAAGGACCCAAGGGGGCCTTGTGGCTGCAGGTGGTGCCCCTGGAGGGCGACGAGGGGTACTTGGTCCTCCTGGAAGGGGCCAAAGAGGAAGGGGCTTTGGAGGGGAAGCTCCTTCACCAACTGCGGGACAAGCTGGCTGGGCTGAAGGCCTTGGTGGAGGTGCTGCACCTGGAGGTGCAAACCCCCCGCCTCCAGGCCCTCCTGAACACCGCTAAGGCCACTGCGGAAGAGCTTGGCCAGCTCCTCGCCTCCTGGAGGCCCCCACCCCAGGCGGCGGAGGTCCTGGCGGAGGACCTCCTTCCCCTCCTCCTAGAGACCCTGGAGCGAGAGGCGGGCATCGCCCCCGGCTTCTCCCTGGAGGAGGGGGCCAAGGGGCTTCTGGTGTTGGCGGACACCTACGCCTTGGCCCGGGGCTTGGCGGAGGCCCTCGAGGAGGTAGAGGAAGCCTTCTTGGAAGCCAGGCGGCAGGATGGCTTCCTTCACCTCACCCTAACCCTCCCGGAAGGGGGTGGGGGCGTCCGGTTGCCTCCCCTCCTCGAGGAAGCCGCCGGGCGCTCGGGGGGAAGCGCCTGGAAGGAGGCCTTTCGCCTCCACCTCCTCCTTCCCGCACGGGAAGCCCCTAGGCTCCCCGCCCAGGAAGGCCCCCCTCCCAGGGCCGTGGTCTTTGACCTTACCCTCCTCCAAGTCCCGGAGGAACTGGAGGAAGCCCCCATAGAGGGCCTCCTCTATACGGCCTTTGACCTGGAAACCACGGGTTTGGACCCGGAAAAGGACGCCATCATCGCCTTGGGAGGGGTGCACGTTTTAGGGCAAAGGGTGCTCCGCCAGGAGGTCTTTGAGGCCCTGGTGGACCCCGGCCGGCCCATCCCCAAGGCCTCCAGCCAGGTGCACGGGCTAACCTGGGAGATGCTGAAGGGCAAACCCCGGCTGGAAGAGGTCCTTCCCGCCTTCCGCGCCTTTTTGGAGGATAGCGTCCTCCTGGCCCACAACGGAGCCTTTGACATGGCCTTTTTGCGGCGGGTGGGGATCCACCAACCCCCCCTGGTGGACACCCTGCTCCTTTCCCACCTCCTCTTCCCCGACCTCAAGGACCACCGTTTGGAAGCCTTGGCGGAACGCTTCGGGGTGCCGGTGGTGGGGCGGCACACCGCCTTGGGGGACGCCCTCATGACCGCCGAGGTCTTTGCCCGGATGGTTCCCCTGCTTAAGGCCAAAGGGTACCGCACCCTGGGGAAGGCCCTCGAGGCCTGCGCCAAGCTGCCCCTGGCCAAGCTGCAATACTAAAGGGATCAGCGCCGTCTCAGGGCCTTCTGGCCGATGTCCTTGCGGTACTGGGCCCCAGGGAAACCCACCTGGGGGATGAAGGCATAGGCCCGCCCCAAGGCCTCCTCCAGGTCCTGGCCCAACCCCACCACGTTCAAAACCCGTCCCCCAGCGCTCACCAACCTCCCCCCTTCCCACCGGGTCCCCGCATGGAAGACCAAGACCCCTTCCGGCGGCTCGGGCACGTGCAGGGGGATCCCCTTCCTGGGGTTTTCCGGGTAGCCGGGTGCCGCCAGGACCACGCAGGCCGAGGCCCCTTCCCGCCAGGAAAGCTCCGTCCCCTTAAGCCGCCCCTCGGCCACCCTTAAGGCCAGCTCCACCAGATCGTTTTGCAAAAGGGGTAAAAGGGCTTGGGCCTCGGGGTCGCCGAAGCGGGCGTTAAACTCCAACACCTTGGGCCCTTCCCGGGTCAACATGAGGCCAGCGTAGACCACCCCGCGGTAAAGCACACCCTCCGCCCGCAAGCCCTGGACCAGGGGTTTCAGGATCTCCTCCTCCACCCGCCGCAGGGTTTCCGAACCCATGGGATAGGGAGCCACCGCCCCCATCCCCCCGGTCATGGGTCCTTGGTCCCCATCCCCAAGCCGCTTGTGGTCCTGGGAGGGCAAAAGGGGAAGGATGGCCTCCCCATCGGTGAGGGCGAGAACCGTGGCCTCCTCCCCCTCCAGGTACTCCTCGATGACCACCTCGCCCCCCTCGGGTCCCGAAAGGATGTTGGACACCGCCTGTTTAGCGGTGTGGAGGTCCAAGGCCACCGTCACCCCCTTCCCCGCCGCCAGCCCCGAGTCCTTGACCACGATGGGTACCCCCACTTCCTCCACGTACTCCAGGGCCGAAAGGGGGTCCTGGAAAACCCTAAACCGGGCCGTGGGGATGCCGTAGCGCTCCATAAGGGCCTTGGCAAAGGCCTTGGAGCCCTCAATCATGGCCGCCTTCTGCGTGGGGCCGAAGACGAGAAGGCCCCGCCTTTGGAAGGCATCGGCGATCCCCTCCACCAAAGGGGCCTCGGGACCCACCAGGGTGAGGTCTATCCCCTCGTTCAAGGCCCAGTCCGCCAGGGCCTCCACGTCCCCGCTCCAAGGCACCAGCTCCGCCAAAGCCGCCATCCCGGCATTGCCAGGGGCGGCGTAAAGCCTATCCGCCAAGGGGCTTTGCGCCGCCTTCCAAAGGAGGGCGTGCTCCCGTCCCCCCGAGCCCACCACCAGCACCTTCATGGGGAAGATTCTACCCGGGCCAGCGTCTTTTCCACCCGAAGCCGGACCTCCTCAGGCAGGGTGGTGAGCTCCCGGCGCAGGGCAGGATGCTCCTCCGCCAGGAGGTGGGCGGCCAAAAAGGCCCCTCTTCCCCACTCGCCTCCTTGGCCCTGGAAGGCCCCTAGCGCCATGGCCTCCTGTCCCCAGGCCTTAAGAAGGGCATACGCCCGCAGGTAAAGGGGCCTTTGCCGAGGGGAAAGGGCCCGGAACCAAGGGGCGAGCTCCCCTTCCTCGGGGGGCGGGAAGGCAAGCCCCAGGAGGACCAGCCGCACCGCCTGGGGATAGAGGCGGTGTTCCAGGAAAAGCACCCGTCTTTCCAAGGCCTCCGGGGTGTCCCCGGGCAGGATGGGCACCCGGCCCTGCAGGACGATGGGGCCGGTGTCCACGCCCTGATCCACGAAGTGCACCGTGGAGCCCGTTTCCTTCTCTCCCGCCATGAGCACCCGCCGGTGCACGTTTAGCCCCGGGTAGTCGGGAAGAAGGGAAGGGTGGATGTTCAAAAGCCGCCCGTACCAGGCCTCCACAAAACCCGGGGAAAGGAGGCGCATGAACCCGGCCAGGAGCACCAGGTCAATGCGCCTGGCCTGCAAGAGGGCCAAGGCCTCCCCCTCAAAGGCCCTCCGCCCCCGCCAGGGGATGGCCAGGGCCTCCACCCCCCGGCTCCCAGCCCGCCTCAGCGCGTAGGCCTCCGGGTTGTCGGAGAGGACCAGCACCACCTCCCCCCAGGGGTTTCCGGGCGGAAAGGCCTCGAGGAGGGCCTCCAGGTTCGTCCCCCGGCCCGAGGCCAAGACCGCCATGCGCGCAGGCCGGCCTAAAGGAAAGGGGGTGGAAAACCCGCGCCCCTCCATACTAAAGAGCCTCGGGATGGTGCTTCTGCCAGTAGCGCACCAGGCCTTGCAGGTTCATGTAAGGGGGATCGGCCAGCTCGTAAAGCTTTATCCCTTCCTCCCCCACCCCGGCCCGCCGCAAGCCTTCCCGCCAGTAGGTCTCAAAACGCTCCGTCATCACCTCCAGGGGAAGGCCCTCCTTGAGCCGGTGCAGGACCCAGCCCGCCCACTCCTCCAAAACACCCCTTAGGGCCAGGAGGTGGGCCTCCACGTCCCCATACCCTCCAAAGTGGGTGAGGTAAAGGGTTTTTGGCCGCAGGGCCAGGATGCGGTCCAAAGAAGCGTACCAGGTTTCCAGGTGGATGTCGGGGGGCGGGGTGGGGGGCAGGACCGGCCCCGGGGCTATCCGCACCCCGGCCACGTCCCCGGCAAAGAGGAGGTCATCCACCAGGTAGGCGTGGTGGTGGGAGGCGTGGCCCAGGGTTTCCAGGGCTTGCACCCTAAGCCCCCCTAGGTTCACCACCTCCCCGTCCGCCAAAGCCCGCACCTGCGCCTGGGCAATACCCTTAAGCTCTCCCCAAAGGGGTTTCAGCATGGCCCCATAGATGCGCTCGGCGGAGGCCAGGAGCCTCGAGGGGTCCACCAGGTGAGGGGCCCCCCGCGGGTGCACGTACACCGTGGCCCCCAGCTGGGCCAGCCGCCAGGCGGCCCCGGCGTGGTCCAGGTGGATGTGGGTCACGAAGACGTGGCGGACCTCCTTGGGGTCCACCCCTTCCCCTCTTAGGGCCGCCTCGAGACGGGGATAGGTGCTCTCGGGCCCCGTTTCGATCAGCACTGGCCCCTCCTGGGACTCCAGGAGGAAGCTGGCGATCACCCTTTCCGCCCCCTGGAAGTGGAGGTCCAGGACCTTCACCATGGGCGCTCCTCCTTAGGGCCGATCCGGGTGTGGAGGGTGCCGATGCCCTCAACGGCCACCTCCAACCGGTCCCCAGGCCTAAGGGCCCCCACCCCTTCCGGCGTGCCCGTGAGGACCACGTCCAGGGGCTCCAAGGTCATGAAGCTGGAGATGTAGGAGAGAATCTCCGCCACGGAAAAGATCATGGCGGACGTATGCCCTTCCTGACGGAGCTCATCGTTCACGTAAGTGCGCACCCAGGTGTTCTGGGGGTCCAGATCCGTCTCCAGCCAAGGACCCAGGGGCAAAAACTTGTCCGCGCTCTTGGCCCTGACCCACTGGAGGTCCTCTCTCTGCGCATCCCGGGCGGTGATGTCCACGGCGATGGTGTAGCCCAGCACGTGGTCTAGGGCCTTTTCCGGGGGCACGTTCCGCATGCGGTCCCCGATCACCACCGCCAGCTCCCCCTCGTAATGGAGCTCCTGGGTGAAGAAGGGGTAGGGCACCGCATCCCCCGTGTTCCAGGGGTCCCGGGGGTTACCGGGGTGGGCCAGGGTGTTGGGGGCCTTCAGGAACAGGCCCGGCTCCTTGGGCAGATCCTGGCCGAAGTCGTGGCCCATCTCCCGGATGTGCTCCTTGTAGTTCCTCCCCACGCAGACGATCTTGCTGGGCGTGGCCGGGACCAGAAGGCGAACCGCGGCCAGGTCATAACGCTTCCCCGTGGGGTTACCCCCCGGGCCATCGGTTTCCAGGACCAGCTCCCCTTCCAGTATGCCCCAACGCCCCTCGTTGAACCGGAGGATCTTCATGCCCTAAAGCTACCATCTTCCCCTAAGGATTTGCAGGCCCCTGAGCCCCACCAAAAGGGCCGCCAGGAAAGCCCCCAGCCTGCCCTCGGGGGAAGCCAGGAGCAAAAGGGCCAGGTACCCGAAGATGGCCCCAAAGGGAATGGGGTAGATGCCCCTCCGGCGCCTCCCCCAGTGGAGAAGGTGGTAGACCCCCGCCACCCCCAGGCCCAAGGCCGTGGCCAGGAGGGTTTCCCCGGGAAGCCAGGCCAGGAAGTAGCCCAAGGAGGGGGCAATCCCGCCCCCGCCCCGGAAGCGGAAGTAGAGGGGCCAGTTGTGCCCCGCCACCACGGCCCCGGCCGCCCAGGCCCGCCACTCCGGCGGGGTCAGCCAGGCGGCCAGCGCCCCTTTCCCCAGGTCAAAAACCACCACCAAAAGGGCCGCCAAAGGGCCCTTTCGGCGGTAAACCCCAGAGCCCCCGGGAAGGTCCTTGGCCCGTACCTCGGGGAAGAAGAGGAGGCCTCCCACCAAGGAGCCCAACAGGTACGCCAGTAGCACATAGGCCATGCCCCCATTCTTGCAAAGGGCCGGGGCTTGCCCTATCCTAAGGATGGAAGTTTCCATGAAGCGCTTCCACATCCTGAGGTGCTGAGGCCATGAAGAAGAAACCCACCATCCTCGAGGTGGCCGCCCGGGCCGGGGTGGGCCTGGGCACCGTGAGCCGGGTGCTCAACAACCACAAGGCGGTGCGGCCGGAAACCCGGGCCCGCGTGCTCAAGGCCATGGAGGAGCTGGGCTACACCCCCAACCCCCATGCCCGGCGCATCGCGGGAGGGAGAAGCTACACGGTCTCGGTCCTCCTTCCCTTTGTGGCCACGGAGTTTTACCGCAGGCTTGTGGAGGGCATTGAGAGCGTGCTCTTGGAAAAGCGCTACGACCTGGCCCTCTTTCCCATCCTCTCCCAGGCCCGGCTTAGGCGCTATTTACAAAGCTCCACCCTGGCCTTTCTCACCGACGGCCTCATCCTGGCCTCCTACGACCTCAGCGAGCACTTTGAAGGGGGCCGTCTACCCACCGACCGTCCCGTGGTGCTGGTGGACGCCAAAAATCCCCGGTACGACTCCGTCTATCTGGACAACTTTCTGGGCGGCCACCTGGCCGGGGAGTACCTGGCCCGCTTCCCCGGGCCCATCTTCGCCGTAAAGGTGGAGGAAGAACCCGACCGGGCCTTCCACCACACGGTCTTCGCCGAGCGCCTGGCCGGATTCCGGGAAGCCCTCAAGGCCACGGGCCGCCCCTTTCCCGAGGAGCACCTCTACACCACCCGCCTCTCCCAGGAAGGCGGCAGGCTTGCCCTCCGGTACTTCCTGGAAAAGGCCTCCCCGCCCCTCAACGTCTTCGCCGGCGCCGACCAGGTGGCCCTGGGGGTCTTGGAGGAGGCGGAGAGGCTGGGGCTTACCCTGGGCAAGGAGGTGCGGGTCCTGGGCTTTGACGGCCATCCCTTCACCGAGGAGGTGGGGCTTTCCACCATCGCCCAGCCGGTGGAGGCCATGGGGGCCCGGGCGGCCCAACTCCTCCTGGAAAGGATGCAGGGCTATGCCGGGCCACCCCGGGAGGTGCGGTTTGAGCCCCTCTTGATAGAACGGGCCTCCACCCGCACCTCCCCCACGGCCCCCTACCTGCCTTAGAATGCGCCCATGCGTCCGGAGACCCTGGTCTACCCCTTGCGTTGGCTCATGATTCTGCCTGTGGTGGGCATGCTCCTCGGGGCCTTCTACTTCGCCTGGCATGCCCTCGAGGAAACCCTGGTGGCGGTGAGAAAACCCCTGGACGAAGCCCTCCCCGTCCTGGTGGGGGCCGTGGACCTGGCCCTTTTGAGCGCCGTCTTCCTCATCTTCAGCCTGGGCCTTTTTGAGCTTTTCATCCGCAAGCTGGACCTCCCCTTGGAAAACGTCCTCACGGTGGAAAGCCTGGCGGACCTGAAGGGAAAGCTGGGCCAGGTGATCGTCATGATCCTGGTGGTGAAGTTTTTTGAGAAGGCCTCGGCCTTCAAGCCCCAGACCTCCTTGGACTTCCTGCTCTTCGCCGGGGGGGTGGCCTTCCTGGCCGCCTCCCTTTGGCTGGCCAAGGCCAAAGAATAGCCCTTGCTGGTCTATCTGGACCAAAACTACGCCAGCCGCATAGCCAAGCACCTCCTGGGCCAGCGGGGACACGAGGTTTTCGGGGAGCTGTACCTGGCCCTTAAGGGCCAGGTCCTGGCCCCACCCAGCCCCTTCCACGTGCTGGAAACCCTCTACCCCATCCGGGGCCCTGCGGAAAAAGCCGGCTACCTCCTACCCGCCCTGCAAAGGCTTTTCGCCGAGCTCTCCCAAGGCTACTGGGTGCGCCCCTGGCAGGAGGTGGCCGTGCGCCAGGAGAGGGGGCTTTCCCGGGAGGATTTCCTCTGGAGGGGGGGAAGCTGGGAGGCCCCTGCGGACCTCTCCCCCTTCTGGGGCCTGCCCGAAAGCCTCCGGGGTCTGCCCTACCGGGAGGCCCTCGAGGCGGCCCTTAAGGAGATCCAGGCCCGCACCGGGCTTAAGGAGGTGCCCTTCGTGCGCCTTTTGGCCGAGCTTCTCGCCCGCATGGCCTCGGACCTAAGCCGCAAGCCCCGGCCTTCGGACCTCTTGGACGCGGTGATGGCCGCCACCCTCTACCCCTATGTGGACCTCCTCCTCACCGATCGCTACCTGCGGGGCCTCCTGCCGGGGAAGAGCGTGGGGGGGAGGCAAAGGGAAGTGGAGGCCCTAGTCCGCAGGTTCCGGGAAGGGGTAGACTCGGGCTCGTGAAGGGTATCCGTGACCCCAAGCTCTGGCCCATCGCCGAAAAGGTGGAAGCGGGGGAACGCCTCACCTTCGCCGAGGGGCTGGTCCTCTACCAAACCCCAGACCTCCCCAGCCTCATGCGCCTGGCCAACCGGGTGCGGGAGAGGAAGCACGGGCACAAGACCTACTTCGTCCACTCCATCCGCGTCTCCCAGACCAACATCTGCTACGTGGGCTGCACCTTCTGCGCCTTCCAGAGAAGGTTCGGGGAGGAGGGGGCCTGGGACTGGGACGTGGAAGAGGTGGTGGCCTGGGTCAGGGAGCGCTACCAGCCCGGCCTCACGGAGATCCACATGACCGCGGGCCACCACCCCAAGAGGCCCTTTACCTACTACCTGGACCTGGTGCGGGCCCTGAAGGAGGCCTTCCCCGGGGTCCAGGTGAAGGCCTGGACGGCGGCGGAGATCCACCACTTCTCCAAGATCGCCCGTCTTCCCTATAGGGAAGTGCTCCAGGCCCTCAAGGAAGCGGGGCTGGACGCCATGCCCGGAGGGGGGGCGGAGATCTTTGCCGAGAGGGTGCGCAAGGAGATCGCCCGGGCCAAGGTTTCCGCGGAAGGGTGGCTTTCCATCCATAGGATGGCCCATGAGCTGGGCATCCCCACCAACGCCACCATGCTCTACGGGCACATAGAGACCCTGGAGGAGCGCCTGGACCATATGGACCGCCTCAGGCGCCTTCAGGACGAAACCGGGGGCTTCATGAGCTTCATCCCCTTGGCCTTCCAACCGGACGGCAACCCGCTGGCCAAGAAGCTGGGCCAGCGGGGGTTCACCACCGGTCTGGACGACCTGCGCAACCTGGCCGTGGCCCGGCTTTACCTGGACAACATCCCCCACATCAAGGGGTACTGGGCCACCCTGACCCCGGAACTGGCCCAGGTTTCCCTGGACTGGGGGGTGACGGACCTGGACGGCACCCTGATTGAGGAGCGCATCGTCCACATGGCGGGAAGCCCCACCCCCCAGGGACTTTCCAAAAGGGAGCTTGCGGGCATCATCCGGAGGGCAGGGCGCATCCCCGTGGAACGGGACGCCCTTTACCGGGAGATCCGGGTCTGGGACCAGGTGGCGGTTCCCTGGGGGGAAAGGGGCCCCAAAGAGGCCTGATGGTCTACGCCCTAGGGGTTCCCCTCTACGCCAACACCGCCCCCCTCTACCGCTTTCTGGAGCCAGGGAGCTGGCGGCTCTGCTATGGGGTCCCCGCGGAGCTCAACCGCATGGTGCTCTCGGGGGAGGTGGGGCTTTCCCTGGTTTCCAGCTACTTCTACCTGGAACACCAGGAGGAGCTGGGGCTTCTTCCCGACTTCTCCGTGGCCGTTTTGGGGCGGGTGTATTCCGTAAACCTCTTCCACAAGGGGGGGCTTGGGAGCCTAAGGCGCGTCGCCCTCACCACGGAAAGCGCCACCAGCGTGGAGCTTTTAAAGCTCCTTTTGGGTGAACGGGGCATCTTCCCCCGGTACGAAAACCGGGAAGGAGGGCTGGAACTCCTCGGCGAATACGACGGGGTCCTCCTCATCGGCGACAAGGCCATAAGGGCCTACGCCAGCCTTCTAGACCGCCTTCCCGAAACCCCCCACGCCCTCCCCACCCGCTTCGGGGAGGTGGCGGTGGTGGACCTCTCCATGCTCTGGTTTGCACGCACCCGGCTTCCCTTCGTCTTCGCCGTCTGGGCCTACCGCAGGGAGAACCCTCCCCCTTTGCCCTTGGTGCAAGCCCTGAGGAAAGCCCGGCGCCAGGGGCTTGCCCGGCTTGGGGAGGTGGCGGAAGCCGAGGCCACGCGGCTGGGAATCCACCCGGCCCTAATGGAGCACTACCTCTGGAACTTCCGCTACCACCTGGAGGAGCCCGACCGCTTAGGCCTTAAGGCCTTCGCCCAGGCCCTGGGCCTCCCCTTTGCCCCCCTCTACTATCCCGCCTGACCCTAGACGGGCCGGTGCCCCCTACCGCCAGCCTTGGGGTACGAACCCCGGGCGGGGGCCTCCCCCCTTGACAGGGTCCTTTCCCTTCCCTATGCTTGGAGGCAATATGCGGACTCCAAGGCGCTACTTCGGCTTTTATTATCCCGCCGGGGGCGCCCTGCGGTCCGCATAAGGTATTTCCGCAAGGAGGGCGCCCCCAAAAAGGGGGCGCCCAAGGCTTTTAGGAGGGAACCATGCTGATCGTGATGCGGCGAGGACACACGGAAGCGGAGCTGGAAGAGGTCGTTCGGGAGATTGAGAAGGTGGGCTACCGGCCTCACGTTTCCCGGGGGGTGGAGACCACCTTGGTGGGAGCCATCGGCCGCGGGCCCACCCCGGAGCTCATGGAGCACTTCCGCGCCCTTCCCGGGGTGGCGGAGGTGATCCCCATCTCCAAGCCCTACAAGCTGGCGAGCCTCGAGGTCCAGCCCTTCCCCACGGTCCTGGAGTTCCCCACCGGAAAGACGGGAGGGGGCCACGTGCTGATCGCCGCCGGGCCCTGCGGGGTGGAGTCCCGGGAGCAAACCCTAAGGGCCGCCCGCTACGTGAAGGCCCACGGGGCGGGGATGCTAAGGGGCGGGGCCTTCAAACCCAGGACCAGCCCCTACGCCTTCCAGGGCCTCGGGCTGGAGGGCCTCAAGATTCTGGCCGAGGCCCGAAGGGAAACGGGGCTTCCCGTGGTCACCGAGGTCCTTGCCCCGGACCAGGTGGAGCTGGTGGCCGAATACGCCGACGCCCTGCAGATCGGAGCCCGTAACGCCCAGAACTTTACCCTTTTGCAGGCGGTGGGCGAGACTAGGAAGCCCGTCCTTCTCAAACGGGGCATGAGCATGACCCTGGAGGAGTTCCTAATGAGCGCCGAATACATCCTCTCCCGGGGGAACATGCAGGTGATCCTGGTGGAAAGGGGAATCCGCACCTTTGAGAAGGCCACCCGCTTCACCCTGGACGTCTCCGCGGTCCCCGTGCTCAAGAGCCTTACCCACCTTCCCGTCTGGGTGGACCCCTCCCACCCCGCAGGCCGTCGGGAATGGGTTATCCCCTTGGCCCTGGCGGGGCTGGCGGCAGGGGCGGACGGCCTCATCGTGGAAACCCACCCCGAGCCGGAAAAGGCCCTTTCCGATGCCGCCCAGCAGCTCCACGAGCACGAGTTCGCCGAGCTCATGCAAAAGGCCCGCCGCCTGGTGGAGGCCTTGGACAAAACCCTCTCCGCACCGGTCCTAGGATGAAGCCCCTTTTTGGCAAGGTGGGGATCTTTGGGGTGGGGCTTTTGGGAGGAAGCGTGGCCTTGGGCCTGAAGGAGCGCTTCCTGGCCGAGGAGGTCCACGCCTACGACCAAGACCCCGAGGCCCTGGAAAGGGCCCTTTTCCTGGGGGTGGCGGACCGGGTGCATCCCACCTTGGGGCCCTGGGTGGCGGAGCTGGAGCTGGGCATCCTGGCCGCACCCGTGGGGGCCTTGGCGGACCTGGGGAGGACCCTGGCCCCCTGGGCCAACCCCCAAAGCCTCTGGACCGATGTGGGAAGTGTGAAAGCCAAGGTGGTGGCGGCCCTCGAGGATACCCTCCCCCACTTCCTGGGGGGCCATCCCATGGCGGGAAGCGAGCGGGCCGGGGTGGAAAACGCCCACGCCGGCCTCCTGCAAAACGCCATCTGGGTCCTCACCCCCACGGAAAGGACCAGCCCCCAGGCCAAGGAAAGCCTCCGCCAGCTGGTGGAGGCCTTGGGGGCCTATCCTTTGGAGATCCCCCCAGGGCTTCACGACCAGCTGGTGGCCCGCATCTCCCACCTCCCCTACCTCCTGGCCGTGGCCCTGAACCACCTGGTGGCCCATAGCCCCCACCGGGACCTCCTCATGTTCCTGGCCGCCGGGGGGTTTCGCGACCTGACCCGGGTGGCCTCCGGCTCCCCCCGCATGAGCCGGGACATGGTGGTGGAGAACAAGGAAGCCCTCAAGGAGGCCATAGAGGAGCTAAGGGGGGTTCTTTGGGAACTGGAGGGGCTTTTGGACGAACCCGAGGCCCTACTCCAAGCGGCGGTTGAGGCCAAGCGCACCCGGGATAGCCTCCCCATCGTGCGCCGCAGCCTCCTGCCCGAGATGCACGACCTGGTGGTCCAGGTGCCCGACCGCCCGGGCCAGATCGCCCGCATCGCCACCGCCTTGGGGGAGGCTGGGGTCAACATCAAGGACATTGAGGTCCTTACCATCCGCGAGGAAGCCGGGGCCATCCGCTTGGGCTTCGCCAGCCGGGAGGAGCGGGCAAGGGCCCGGGAAGTGCTCTCGCAAGCGGGGTACCGGGTCTCTTAAAGGTCCCGTTCCACCCGGTTCTTTCCCTCCCCCTTGGCCCGGTAAAGGGCCCTATCCGCCCTCTGGAATAGATCCCCTAGATCTCCTTGGTACACCGCCACCCCAAAGCTTCCCGTGACCCCCAAGCGGCTAAGCCCGGTCCTGAGCCTTTCCGCCACCTGCATCGCCTCCTCCCCCTGGGTCCTAGGAAGGAGGATGGCAAACTCCTCCCCACCCCAGCGCCCCACCAGATCCCCCTGGCGCACGTGGGCCACCAGGTACTGGGCCACCTCCTTCAGGAGCCGGTCCCCCACCAGGTGACCGTGGGTGTCGTTGACCTTTTTGAAGTCGTCCAGGTCTAGGATCACCAGGCTAAAGGGCTTTTCCCCCCGTTCCACCCGGGCCGCCTCCCGCTCTAGGGCCATCTCCAAGGCCCGGCGGTTGGGAAGGCCGGTGAGGGGGCAGGTTAGGGCTTGTTCCTTCCAAAAGCGCATCTGGCCATGAAGTTCTCGGAACCGGGCCAGGAGGAAGGTGAGGCTGTAGAGGATAACCTGGCTTACCGCAAAATGGGGCCAAGCGTCCGGGTTCCGGCCCCACACCAGGGGGGCCAGGACCAAGACCCCACCCCAAAAGGCCCCCAAAAGATACCCCAAGGACCAAGGAGGATAGGCGAACCCGGAAAGCAGGTACAGGGCCGGGGTGAAGAGCCCAGCCAAGGACCAGCCCTCCCCCATCCGCCACATCTCAAAAAGCAGATAGGCCCCTAGGGGATGGAGGAGAAGGCGGGGCACCACCTTGGGGCCCCGGCTCATGGCCCAAAGGGCCCAGAGGACCAGCAAAAGGTGGACGAGAACCTCTAGGCCCTGGGGGGGGAAGCGCCTCACCTGCAGCAAAAGGCCCAGGGCCAACCCCGCCCAGCTGGCAAAGTAGAAGACCCGGCCCCGGCCATCCATGCCTCCAGGGTAGACCCTTTCCTGTCAAAACCCCGTGAAAATAGACCCGTTAGGGCAGGATCTTGCCCGGGTTCAGGAGCCCCTGGGGATCCAAGGTGGCCTTTACCGTGCGGAAAGCCTCGAGGGTCCCTTCCTCCACCGCTTCCTTCATGAACTCCCGCTTCATGAGGCCGATCCCATGCTCCCCGGAAAGCACGCCGCCATGCCGTAGGGCCACCCGGGCGATCTGGTGGGCCAGCTCCCAGACCCGTTCCTCGCTCTCCCGCCTGGGGTCAAAGAGGATGTTGGGGTGCAGGTTCCCATCCCCGATGTGGCCGAACTGGGCCACCACCAGGCCGTAGGCCTCCCCCAAGGCCCGGATCTCCCGCACCACCTCAGGAAGCTGGCTTCTGGGCACGGCGATGTCCTCGTTGACCCGTTTGGGGCGGATGCGGCCCAAGGCGGGGCTCACGCTCCGCCTGGCCCGCCAAAGGGCCTCCGCCTCCTTCTCGTCCCGCGCCTTTTGCACCCTGGCCCCAAGTTCCTGGGCCGTCCTCTCCACCAAGGAGAGCTCCTCCTGGACCACCTCGAGGTCCTCCCCATCCGTTTCCGCCAGGAGAAGGGCATGCCCCCGGGGAAGCCCCAGGCCCAGGTAGTCCTCCACGGCGTTTACGCAAACGGGATCCAAAAACTCCAGCTTCGCCGGCACCGCCCCCAAGGCGATGGCCCGGGAGACCGCCTCCGCCAGGGCGCCCACCTCGGGGAAAGCCGCCATCAAGGTGGCCCGGTACCGGGGAAGGGGAAAGAGCCGCACCCGCACCCCGGTGATCAGGCCCAAGGTACCCTCCGAGCCGATAAGCAGGCCAGCCACATCGTAGGCCTCCCGGCCTAGGCGGTGCACCTGCCCCCAGGCGTCCACGAACTCCAGCTCCAAGACGTAATCCCCCGTGACCCCGTACTTGAAGCACAGGGGCCCCCCGGCGTTCTCCCCCAGGTTGCCCCCCAGGGTGCTGGTGCGCCAAGAAGCGGGGTCTGGGGGGTAGAAAAGCCCATAGGGCCTGGCCTCCTCCGAGATCCGGGCCGTGGTCACCCCAGGCTCGGCCCAGGCGGTGCGCCCCACAGGGTCCAGCTCCAGGCAGGTCATGCGGGTGAAGGCCACCACGATGGCCCCCTCCTCGGGCACCGCCCCCCCGCTTAGGCCGCTTCCCGCACCCCGGGGAACCAGGGGAAGGTGGTACTTCCGGGCCAGGCGCACCAGGGCCTCTACCTCTTCCCGGGACTCCGGCAGGACCACCGCCAAAGGCTCCGGCCCCACCAGGATGGCGTCGTAGCGGTACACCCCTTTCTCCGCCGGGGAAAGGAGGGCCCTGGAGCCGAAAAGGGCCTTCAGCTCCGCGCGCACCTCCCCGGTCTGCGTTTTTCCCCAAGCCGCCATGCCCTAAGGCTACCAGTCCGGATCGCAATAGGGGAAGGAATCGGGGATTACCGGGTTGGTTGCCCGTACATAGGGCCCAGCCAAGCCCCCGGTGTGGCCCCGAAGCCAAAGCCTCCGCTCGGGCAAGGGCTCCACGGTGACGCCCTGGGGCCTTAACGCCGCCCCCGAAGGCCAGGCCAGGGAAACCGCCTGTATCCCTCCCGAGGGCGTGACCTCCACAAAGCCCCGGACCTCTCCAGAATCTATCGGCCCCGGAAGGGTATAGCGCTCCTCCGGGCGGGCTTGGCTTGGGCTTAGGCCCTCAGGAATCCAGAAAAACTCCAGCCGGTCCAGCCTTCCCTCCAGGCTAAAGCGGAAATCCACCCGGGTATTGGCAGAGGCGCAGTAGGTGCCTTGCGTTTTTAGGCCCGTGATGCGGTGGCCCGGATAGACCACTTCCAGGGTGAGGGTACAGGCGGAAAGGAGGCCCAGGAAGGGTAAAAGGAGGATGCGCATGGCCTTATCCTCCCAAAACCCCTTCGCAAAAGGTTTGGTCCTGGCTAAAGCCCCCTTTAGACTTGGGCCATGGCCTACTGGCTTCTCAAGTCCGAACCCCAGGTGTATAGCATCCTGGACCTAAAGCGGGAGGGCAAGGCCATCTGGGATGGGGTGCGCAACTACCAGGCCCGGAACTACCTCCTGCGGATGCAGGTGGGGGACCTTTGTTTCTTTTACCACTCGGGCACCAACCCCCCGGGGATCGCCGGGCTTTGCCGGGTGGTGAGGACCCACGTCCCCGACCCCACCCAGTTTGACCCCAGCAGCCCCTACTTTGACCCCAAGGCCACCCGGGAAAAGCCCCGCTGGTACACGGTGGAGGTGGCCTTCCTCGAGGCCTGGCCCCTCATCCCCCTGGCCCAGCTCAAGGCCTGCTTTCCCCAAGACCACCCCCTGGTGAGGAAGGGGAACCGGCTTTCCATTATGCCGGTTCCCCCGGAGGTGGCCGAGAAGCTTATTGCGCGGAAAGGGTGCCGATGATCTTGAAGAGGGGCAGGAACATCCCCGCCACGATCATGCCCACGATCACCCCCAGGAAGATGATCATGAGGGGCTCAATGGCCGCGGTGAGGCTGGCCACCGCCTCGTCCACCTCCCGCTCGTAGAAGTCGGCGATCTTGGAAAGCAGGGTATCCAAGGCCCCTGTTTCCTCGCCGATGGCCACCATGGAGCTCACCATGGGCGGAAAGACGAAGGGGTGCTGGGCCAGGGTAAGGTTCAAGGGTTCCCCTTGTTGCACCTTGAGCTTAGCCATGTCCACGATCTCCTCCACCACGCTATTCCCCGCGGTTCCCTTGGTGATGTCCAAGGACTCCACGATGTTCACCCCGCTGGAAAGGAGGAGGGCCAGGGTGCGGGAAAAACGGGCCACCGCCGTCTTGCGGTTTAGGTTGCCGAAGACGGGCACCCGAAGCTTCACGCGGTCAATGGCCTTCCGCCCCTGGGGGGTGCCATAGTACCAGCGGTAGACGAAGAAAAGGACCACGGCCAACAGCAAAAGGGGCAGGGTGGCCGCCCGGAGGAAGTCCGAAAGGGCGATGAGGAAGCGGGTGAGGAGGGGGAGCTCCGAGCCCAAATCCGTGAGGATCTGGGCAAACTGGGGCACGATGCCGGTGAGGAGGAAGTAGGCCACGCCCACGGCAAAGACGAAGACGATGGTGGGGTAGGTCATGGCGCTACGGATCTTGCCCCTCAGCTCCAGGTCCTTCTCCAGGAAGGTAGCCAAGCGGTCCAGGATCACGTCCAAACCGCCCGAGGTCTCCCCAGCCCGCACCAGGTTCACGTAAAGCCGGGAGAAGAGCTTATGCTTGGCCAGGGCGTCGGAAAAGGCCATGCCGCCTTCTATGTCGGTGCGGACCTTCTTGATGATCTCCCGGAACTTCTTGTTCTCCGTCTGCCTTTCCAGAATGGAAAGGGACTGGAGAAGGGTGAGGCCCGCCCCCAGCATGGTGGCCAGCTGCCGGGAAAAGATGGCCAGGTCCTTTAGCCCAGGCCCCCTCTCCAAAGCGGGAAGGCGCACCTCCGCCTGCAGGCCCCTTCCCGGCTCCTTGATCTCGGCCACAAAAAGACCCCGGTCCCTAAGGAGCCTGGCGGCGGTGCGCAGGTCCTCGGCCTCAATGGTGGCCTCCACCAGGCGGCCCTGGCGGTCGCGGGCCTTATACTGGTAGACCGGCATGGTAGAAGTATACCAGAAGGTCCAGGAAGCGGCGGAGACCCTCAAGGGCGGGGGCCTGGTGGCCTTTCCCACCGACACCGTCTGGGGAGTGCTGGCCCGGATGGAGGATGAGGCCGCCTGCCGGCGCATCTACGCCCTGAAGGGACGGGGGGAGGAAAAGCCCTTGCAGGTACTGGTGGCGGATCTGGAAAGCGCCTTGGGCCTGGCGGACCTGGGGCCTCTTAAGGGGAAGTTCCTACGCCTGGTGGAGGCCTTCTGGCCTGGCGGGCTCACCGTGGTGGTACCGGGGCGAAACATTCCCCCTTGGATCAGCCGGGATGGCTCCGTGGGGCTCAGGATGCCGGACCACGGGCTTCTTAGGGAGCTCCTCCGCCAAGTGGGCGGGTACGCCGCCGCCACCAGCCTCAACAAAAGCGGAGAACCCCCGGTCCGCACAGAGGCCGAGGCCCGGGCCTTCGCCGTGGACTATGTCTTCCCCGGGGAGGCGAAGGGCCTAGCCTCCAGCGTGGTGGACCTGCGCACGGGGGAGGTCCTCAGGGAAGGGTCCATTCCCCGGGAGGCCCTTTGGCCTTACCTGCAAGATGCCTAGCCTAAAGGCCGAGCTTCTAGCGGTCCTCTTCGCTGCGGGCAGGCCCGTGTCCTTACGGGAACTAAAGGCCTTGGGCCATCCGGAGGAGGGGCTTTTGAGGGCGCTTCGGGCCTTGGAGGCGGAACTCGAGGAGGGAGGCCTAGGGGTGGCCCTGGAACGGGTGGCGGGAGGCTGGCGGCTGGTGGTGCACGAGGGAGTTCTAGGGGCCGTGGAAAAGGTCCTCAAGCCCAGCCCGCCTCGGCTTTCCAAGGCGGCCCTGGAGGTCCTGGCCCTCATCGCCTACCACCAGCCCGTGGCCCGGGCGGAGTTGGAGGCCATGCGGGGCAAAAGCGTGGAGGGAGTCCTGGACAGTCTCTTGGAACGGGGGCTCATCCGGGTGGTGGGCGAGAAGGAAGCCCCGGGCCGGCCCAAGCTCTATGGCACCACGGAGCGCTTCCTGGAGGTCTTCGGCCTGGAAAGCCTAGAGGACCTCCCGCCCCTCGAGGACGGCCCACCCCTCCTCCTCCGGGGCTAGGGCCTCCCGCGCCGGGATGGGCAGGGGGCTAAACAGTTCGTTCTGCCGCACGAAAGCCAGGAGAAAGCGGCCCAATAGCCGCATCTGGCTTCGGTGGGCCCGGATGGCCTTTTCCTTAAGCCTCACCTCCTCCTCGCTCAGGGGAAAGCGGCGCCAAGGGAGGCCCCTTCCCCTAGGGGGCGGGTAGAGGGGAAGCCGGGGATGGAGCCCTTTGGGCAGGGGGTACTGGTACCCCCCGTGGATGAGGTAGTACTCCAGCCGGTCCTCCATTCCCAAGGAAGCCGCCGCCTGCATGCCCAAGTAGGCCGCCGCCTGGTGGTCCCGGTGGGCGTCCAGGGGGCTTGGCAGGAGGATGCGGGTGGGCTTAAGGCTGGCCAAAAGCTCCACCAAGGTGGCCTCCAGGGCCTTGCCCGTGTAGGGAAGCCCCAGGCGGTAACACCCGGGGTAGGCCACCGCCTTAAGCCCGGTGTAGGGGCTTTCGTAGGGCAGGTAGTAGTGGGAGGTGAAGAGGGCGAAAAGCCCTTGGTCGGGAAACCCCAGGAAATAGGCGTTATCCCGGGAAAGGCCCAGGACCTCGAGGCCCCGCCAGGCCTCCACCATGCGCCTTAAGGCCAGCCGGCGCATGGCCTCCTTGGAGGGCAGAGGGCTTCCCGCAGCCAGGTCAAAGGCATCCCCCGAGGTGAGGTAGACCACGCTCACCCGCCCTCCCCTTAGGAGGGTGCGGCGCATCAGACCCGCCGCCGCTAGCACCTCGTCGTCCGGGTGGGGGGCCAGGAGGAGGAGGTGCTCCCCCGGCTGGGGTTGCGGATAGGGAGGAAGCCTCCGCACCCGGAGGGAGGTGGTAAGGGCGTGGTAGTAGGCGAAGATGAACCTCCCGTTGATGAAGGCCCAAACCCCCAGGGCCGCCAGGATGAGCCCCACCCGCTCCGCCCAGAGGAGGCCCAGCCAAAGCCTTAAGGCCTCCGCCAAAACCAGGTAGAGGGCCAAAAGGAAGAGGAGCCACTGCCAAGGAGCCAGGCGGCGCACAAGGGGCATTGTACGGAATAAAGTGGTCCTGTGGCCCTCCTTCGCCCCGCCGAGGAAAAAGACCTCCCCGCCATCGCCCGGCTTTCCCACCGGACCCTCCTCCTGGGGCGGGAAGGCCCTTTGGTCTTCCCCAGCCAGGAGCTTTGGGGGGAGCTCTTCGTAGCCCCTTACCTGAGGCGGGGATGCTGCTGCCGGGTGGCGGAGGAAGAAGGGGAGATCCTGGGCTACATCCTGGGCGCCTGTTCCCACCTCGCCCTCACCCTTTACCTCCTTCCCCGCATACCGCTCCTTCTCCTCAAGCTTCTGCTAGGCTGTTACGGACCACCTCTTCCCCACCTCCGCTACCTCCTGAGGCTCCTCCTCTTCCCAGGCCCTAAGGCCCCCAAGAGCCTTTACCCCGCCCACCTCCACATCGCCGTGGATCCCAAGGCCCAGGGGAAAGGCCTGGGAAAGGCCCTCCTTAGGGATTTTCTGGATTGCCTAAAGAGAAGCGGGGTAAAAGGGGTGCAGCTTTCCACCACCCGGGCCAACGCCGCCGCCCGGAAGCTCTACGGAAGCCTGGGCTTCCGCCTCTACGCCAAGCGGGCCAGCCCCTTCTGGGCCCCCTACCACGGCCATCCCGTGATCCACGAGGTCTGGGTCAAGGAACTCTAGGCGCAGGCCGCAAGGGGCCATAATGGAAGGGTGCTGCCCGAGGCCTTAAGGGGGTGGAAAAGCTACCGGGACTGGCTGGAGGCAGACCCGGAGTTCCAAGGCCGGATCGTCTTCGCCCGCACCCTTCCCCCCAGTCCCCCCAAGACCGTCCCCTACCGGGGGACCTTCGCCGGGGTCCTCGAGGCCTTGGGCCTGAAACCCTTCGCCCACCAGAAGGAGGCCCTCCTTAGGGTGGAGGAAGGGAACAACGTGGTCATGGCCTACTCCACCGCTGCCGGTAAGAGCCTGGTCTTCCAGGCCCCGGTGCTCAAGGCCGCCCTGGAGGGAGGGACCAGCCTCCTCCTCTTCCCCACCAAGGCCTTGGCCCACGACCAACTGCGGCGCCTTAGGGCCATGGCCGAGGCCTTGGGGATCCAAGGGGTTTATCCCTACGATGGGGACACGCGCGCCGACCTTAGGCGGAAGGCTCGCCAAGAGGGCCTGGTCCTCCTCAGCAACCCCGACATGCTCCACTTCGGCCTCCTGCCCCGGCACGGGGAGTGGGCCCCCTTCCTTTCCCGGCTCCGCTACCTGGTGCTGGACGAGCTCCACGCCTACCGAGGGGTCTTCGGCACCCACGTGGCCCTGGTCCTCTTCCGCCTCCTGCGCCTGGCCCGCCACTACGGGGCCAACCCCCAGGTGATCGCCGCCAGCGCCACCATCGGCAACGCCCAGGAGCACGCTGAAGGTCTGACCGGCCTTCCCTTCGTGGAGCTCCGGGAGGAGGTGGCCCGCTCGGAACGGGAGCTTTTGGTGCTCCTGCCCAAGCCCCTGGACGCCAAGGGGGAGAGGCGGCGAAGCCCCCTCCTGGAGGCCGCCTACCTGGCCCGGGCCTTGGCGGAAGGGGGTTTAAGGGGAATCATCTTCACCAACGCCCGGAAAAGCGCGGAGCTCATCGCCCGCTACGCCGCCCACCCCAAGGTGCGCCCCTACCGGGCGGGCTACACCGCCAAGGAAAGGCGCCGCCTGGAGGAGGGCTTGAAGTCTGGGGAGGTGCGGGTCCTGGTCTCCACCAGCGCCTTGGAGCTGGGGGTGGACATCGGGGAACTGGACGCCGTGGCCTTGGTGGGGTACCCCGGGTCCATCTCCGCCTTCTGGCAGCGGGCGGGCAGGGCGGGAAGGGGGAGGCGGAGGGCCTTGGTGGTCTACATCCCCCGGGAGGACCCCTTGGACGAGTACTTCCTCCACCGGCCCGAACTCCTCCTAAGGACCCCTCCTGAGGTGGCGGTGGCGGATCCGCAAAACCCCGTGCTCTGCCCCCTCCACCTGCACGCCGCCGCCTGGGAGAAACCCCTTGTGCGGGAGGAGATCCTCTGCCCGGAGGCCTTGGCCCAACTTAGGGAAAAGGATGGGCGCTACTACACCCCCAGGCGCCGCCCTCACCGGGACATCTCCCTGAGGGGCCTGGGGGCCACCTTCACCCTAAGGGGCCCGGATGGGGAGGTCCTGGGCTACCTGGACGAGCGCCAGGCCTACTGGGAGGCCCACCCGGGGGCGGTCTACCTGCACGGGGGGGAGAGCTACCTGGTGCGGAACATCGACCCCCAAAGGCGGGAGATCTGGCTTCTTCCCGCCCTCGAGGACTACTACACCGAGCCCCGGGCGGAAACCCATCTGGAAGTCCTCTCCGGGGAAGCCTTGGCCCATGGGGTCTGGGTGGGCCAGGTGGTCTTGCGGGAGCGGGTGGTGGCCTATGCCAAGAAGCGCTTCTTCACGGGAAGCGTCCTGGAAGAAGTGCCCTTGGATCTGCCGGAGATCACCTTCCCCACCGAGGCCCTTTGGTTCCACCCCCCCTTGGTGGTCCCATCCCACCGGATCCCCGGGGGCATCCACGCCCTGGAGCACACCTTGATCGGCCTTTTTCCCCTTTTCGTCCTGGCGGAAAGGCAGGACCTTGGGGGGCTTTCCTACCCCTTCTACCCTAAGCCCCTGCCCTCGGGCGGCGGCCCCACCATCTTCATCTACGACGGCTACCCCGGGGGCGTGGGCTACGCCCGCCAGGCGGCCCGCCGCTTCCCCCAGTGGATCCAGGCGGCCTTGGAGCTCCTCAAGGCCTGCCCCTGCCAGGAAGGTTGCCCCCGGTGTGTCCTCTCCCCCAAGTGCGGCAACGGCAACCAGTACCTGGACAAGGAGGCGGCCCTTTTCCTAGCCGCCCACCTCACCCTCTCCCTACCCCAGAGGACCCTGCATTAGACTTTAGCCATGACCCCCAGGGCCACCGCCACCGGCCACGCCATAGAGGAAAGCCCCGAGGCCTTCTTCGCCCGTTTCCGAGCCCATGGGGTGGAGGCTTACCTGTTTCCCGAACCTTGGGGAAGCCCCTTGCTGGAGGGCCTGGCCCGGGGCCAGGTCTTCTACGCCTTTGACCGGGGTACCCCCCCTGCCCCCACCGGCCCCATCTGGGTGCTCCTGCACGGGATGGTGCGGGAGGCCAAACCCTTAAGGGGGGAGGCCTTCTGGCAACGGGAGGGGGCCTCCTACCGCCTAGGGGGGAAAGCCCTCCCCTTGGCCGAGGGCTTTTACTTGCTGGAAAGCCTCCTGCCCCTGGTGGTGTATGCGGAAGATCCCTTGCCGGAGATGGCCGAGGTGCTCCTCTGGCCACCTCTAATGCTCTTCCGGGAGTGAGATGCGCTGCGAATGCGGGCAGAAAAACCCCCCCGAGGCCCGTTTTTGCATGGCCTGCGGCCGGGCCCTGGGGGCCCTTTTGCCCGAGGAAAGGCGGTATGTAAGCGTTCTCTTCTACGATCTGGTGAACTCCAGCCAGCACTTCCAAGCGGGCCTCCAGGTGGCCTACCAGCACCTGCAGGAGGCCCTCGAGGAAGCCGCTCGCGTGGCCCGGGCCCAAGGAGGTTTCGTCCACCGCTTCCTGGGGGACGGGATCCTGGTCCTCTTTGGGGCCCCCAGGGCTCGGGGCAAAGAGCCCTGGCGGGCCCTGGAGGCCGCCTTGGAGATGGTGCGCACCTCCCCTTTGCCCGCCCGGGCCGGGGTGGCCAGCGGGGAGGTGCTTTGGGCCCCCTTGGGAAGCGGCCAGGCAGGCGAACCCACCGCGGTGGGCCCCCCGGTGGTCCTGGCGGAGCGGCTCAGCAAGATGGCCCTCCCGGGAGAGGTGCTCACCGAGCCCCAAACCCTGGCCCTGGCCCGAGGGGTGGAGGCGGAAGGCCTGGGCCTCCGGGAGGCCAAGGGCCTGGGAACGGTGGAGGTGTCCCGGGTGAAGGCGGTCCAGGTAGGGCTGGACCCGGACGGCCAGGCTCTTCTGGACGTGCTTCAGAAAACCTTCGGCCGCTTCCCCGCCCGCCTGAACCTGGTGGGCCCGCCGGGAAGCGGCAAAACCCTTCTTCTGGAGAAGTTTTTGGAAGCCTTTCCTCACCCCGTGGTGGTCCTGGAGCGCATGGGGCCGGAAACCCCCTTGCGGACCACCCTGCGCCAGGCGGTGGAGAAGGCCTTTGGTGAACCGGAAGCCCTCTTAGCCCTGGCGGACCTTTCCCCCGAGCTTGCCCTGGCCTGGCGCTACAGCCTGGGCCTCGAGGAAAAGGGCCCCGAAGGGGCTAGGTTGGCTAGGGTGCCCCGCCCTCCCTGGGAACGCACCACCCTGGAGGCGGCCATTTACGAAGCCTGGAAAAGGGTTTTGCAAAACCTGCCCCACCCCCTCCTCCTGGTGGCCAAAAACCTCCATGCCCCAGATCGCATCCTGCGGGCCCTTCTTCGGCACCCTTTCCCCAACCTCTCGGTCCTGGCGGAAAGCCGCAGGCCCTTATTCCCGCCTATCCTGGAGGTCCAGGGCCTCAAGGCCCCTCCCCTACTGGCCCTGCAACCCGCCCTAGACGCCCTCCCCCCGGCGGAACGCCAGGTCCTTTTGATCCTTGGGGTGCTGGAGCAGGACTCCCCCCTCCTGGAGGAAGAAAGGCGCAAAGGAGACCTGGTGGAGCTCCTGCAGGTGCTAGCGGGCACCTTTTCCGCCGAGCGCCTGGAGGAGGAGGGCCTGGTGCAAGGGGGCAGGGTCCTACCCGAGATCGCCCAAGCGGCCCGGGCCCTCGTGCCGGAGGAGCGGGCCAAGGCCTGGCACCAGGCGGCGGCCCGCTTTTACCGGGAAAAGGGGGCCCTCTGGCCCATGGCCCACCACCTGAAGCAGGCCGGGCAGGTGCAGGAGGCGGTGCAGGCCCTGAGGCTTCTCGCCCAGGCCGCCTGGCGGCAAGGCCACCCCGAACAGGCCATTCCTCTTTACCACGAGGCCCTGAAGGCCGCCCCACCCTCCTGGCGGGAGGCCTTGGCCAAGGAGCTCCAGGATGCCCAGGCTTCCTTAGGCCAAGCGGAGGAGGCCCCAGGGGGCCCTAGGTCCGAAGACCCCGTGCTGGAAGCCCTCCGCCAGGCCCAGCATCCCTTACACCTCCTTCCCCTCCTGCCCAGCCTCAAGCCCTACCCCCTGGAGGAGGCCCAGGCCAGGCTTAGGGTGGCGGGGGCCCTTTGGCGGGCCTTCCAGCCCCGGCAAGCCCTGGAGGTCCTCACCGAGCCCCATCCCCTTATCCCCGCTTCCCTACGCCTCCACCGGCAGAGCCTAAGAGCGGGCCTCCTCATGGACCTGGGCCGCTACGCCGAAGCGGAGGCCCTGCTAACCGAGGCCCCGCCCGGGGACCTGGAGTCGGAAACCCGCTTCCACGCCACCCGTATCCGCCTCCTTCTGGAAACCGGCCGCCTCCCCCAAGCCCTGGAGGAGGGCGAGGCCGCTTACCACCGGATGCCCCACCCCTGGCTGGCTGCCGCCCTCCTCTCCACCTGGACCCTAAGGGGGCGGTTCCGGGAGGATCTCTTCCAGGCCGCCCTGCACCACCCGGACGGTAAGGCCCTGGGGGTATTGGCCCTGGCCCACCACCGCTGGCAAAAGGGCCATGATCCCACCCCCCTCCTGAAGGAGGCCCTGCGGGAGGCCAGGAGGCTTTCCAACCCCTACGTGTACCACCTGGCCCTGACCTCCCTGGCCCTTTACCTCTGGCCCAAGGCCCCAAGAAGGGCCCAGACCCTCTCCCAGTACCTCCTCTACCAGACCCACCGCACGGGCTTCGCCGTACACCTGGAGGTGGCCCGGCTCCTAAGGGCCCAGCTCCTCCTTGAAGGGGGGGAGAGGGTGGAACACCTCCTGGGATTCACCCCCTCTGTGCCCCTAACTCACGTCTGGCAAAAGGTCCTCCTGGGGGAGGAACCCCAAGGGGACCTCCGGGGATACGGTATCCTGGGAAGGTGGGTCCTGAGGCTTTGGCGTGAGCGGGGGGTAGGATGGAGGCGGCCCATGCGGTAGAGGCCATCAAGCGTCGCCTCTCCCTAAGGGAGGTGGTTGCCCGGTACGTGGCCCTAAAGCCCGCAGGCCGCGGCCGCTGGAAAGGTCTTTGCCCCTTCCACCAGGAAAAGACCCCCTCCTTCTACGTGGACGAAGAGAAGGGGCTCTTCCACTGCTTCGGTTGCAAGGCGGGAGGGGATCTCTTCGCCTTTGTGGAAAGGATTGAAGGCCTGGACTTCCGGGAGGCCTTAGAGCGCCTGGCGGAAGAGGCAGGGGTAGAGCTCCCCAAGGGCGGGGCTCCCGCCAAGCGCCGGGAGCTTCTGGATGTCCTCAAGCTTTCCCAGGAGTACTTCCTGGAGGGGCTCAAGGCCTCCCTCGAGGCCCAGGCGTATCTGGAGGGCCGAGGCCTCAACCCGGAAAGCATAGCCCGCTTTGGCCTGGGCTATGCCCCCCCCAAGGGGGATGGCCTCCTCACCCACCTGAGCCGGCACGGCATCAGCCCGGAGGAGGGCCTTAAGGCCGGGGTCCTGGCGGAAAAGGACGGGCGCTTCTACGACCGCTTCCGGAACCGCATCACCTTCCCCATCAAGGACCAGCTGGGGCGGATCGTGGCCTTCACGGGAAGAGCCTTGGGGGAGGAAACCCCCAAGTACCTGAACTCCCCGGAAACCCCCCTCTTCCGCAAGCGGGAGGTGCTCTTCGCCTACCCCGAGGCCAAGGCCAAACTGCGCGAGGGGCGGGTCATCGTGGTGGAAGGGCTTTTTGACGCCATCGCCCTCCACCAGATGGGCTTCACCGAGGCGGTGGCGGTTTTGGGCTCGGGGCTTTCCGAGGAGCAGGCCCACCTTTTGGCCATGCAGGAGGTGCGGGAGGTCTACCTGGCCTTTGACGCCGACGAGGCCGGACAAAAGGCCACCCTGCAGAGCCTGGACCTCTCCTTGGCCCGGAAGTTCCTCTTCTATGCCGTGCGCCTGCCCCGCAAGGACCCCGGGGAGCTCCTTCTCCTCCCTGAGGGCCCGGCCCTCTTCCAAAAGGCCCTGGAGGAGGCCCTCCCCGAGGTGGAGTTCCGCTTCCAGGAGGCCAGCCGGGGCCTCGACCTAACCCGGCCCGAGCACAAGCGCAAAGTATTGGAAGCCCTCACCCCCAGGATGCTCTCCCCGGAGCCCTTTGATCCCGTGGCCGACCGCCTCAAGGCCCTGGTGGTGGAGCGGTTAGGGCTTTCCCCGCGCCAGCTGGAGGACTACCTGGCCAGCCTCAAGCGGGGCAAACGCCCACCCCCCCAACCCCCCAAGGCCGAGCCCAAAAACCGGGTCCTCCTTTTGGAGCTGGACGTGATGGCCCTCCTCCTCTCCCTGCCGGAGGAGCGCTTCGCCGAGTGGGTGCACCACACGGCCCTTCACGTATGGCCCCCGGAAGGCTCCCTGCTCTCCGAGTTCTTGGAGCTGGCCAGCCGCGAACCCCGACGGGATTACCTGCGCCAGGTGCTAAGCCGCAAAGAAGCGGGGGGCATCCTTCTGGAAAGGCTGATGCTGGTCCCCTCCATGGACGAGCCCAGGTTCCCAGAACTCCTGGAAAAAACCCTGGCCCGCTTGCGGGAAGCCTATTACCTGGAGCGTCGGGCCAAGCTGAAAGAAGAGCTTCACCGCAACCCCAGCCTGGAGATCCTGCGAGAAATCCAGGAACTGGACCAGGCCATTGAGGCGGAAAGGCGCATCTACCGTAACCTTTGAGGTAGAATCCTTTTGGGCATAGGCCCATGGAGGTACAGGATGAAAAGCCCCGTTCGCGTGGCGGTCACCGGCGCCGCAGGCCAGATCGGCTACAGCCTTCTTTTCCGCATCGCTGCAGGGGAGATGCTGGGAAAGGACCAGCCCATCATCCTCCAGCTCTTGGAGATCCCCCAGGCCCTCAGAGCCCTGGAAGGGGTCATCATGGAGCTGGAGGACTGCGCCTTCCCCCTCTTGGCGGGGATCGTGGCCACGGACGACCCCAAGGTGGCCTTTAAGGACGCCGACTACGCCCTTTTGGTGGGGGCGGCCCCCAGGAAGGCGGGCATGGAGCGCCGCGACCTCCTGGAGATGAACGGTCGGATCTTCACCGAGCAGGGCCGGGCCCTGGCCGAGGTGGCCAAGCGCCAGGTCAGGGTCCTGGTGGTGGGCAACCCCGCCAACACCAACGCCCTCATCGCCTACAAAAACGCCGAGGGCCTGGATCCCAGGAACTTCACCGCCATGACCCGGCTGGACCACAACCGGGCCAAGGCCCAGCTTTCCAAGAAAACCGGGGTTCCCGTGGACCGCATCCGCCGGATTGCCGTATGGGGTAACCACTCCTCCACCATGTTCCCCGACCTCTTCCATGCGGAGGTGGACGGCAAACCCGCCTTGGAGCTGGTGGACATGGAGTGGTACGAAAAGGAGTTCATCCCCACCGTGGCCCAAAGGGGAGCGGCCATCATCCAGGCCCGGGGTGCCTCCAGCGCCGCCAGCGCCGCTAACGCCGCCATTGAGCACATCCGCGACTGGGCCCTGGGCACCCCTGAAGGGGACTGGGTTTCCATGGCCATCCCTTCCGACGGCTCCTACGGGGTCCCCGAGGGGATCGTCTACTCCTTCCCCGTCACCGCCAAGGATGGGAGGTACGAGATCGTCCGGGGTTTGGAGATCAACGACTTCGCCCGGAAGCGGATGGAGATCACCGCCCAGGAGCTTCTGGACGAGATGGAACAGGTAAAGGCTCTGGGGCTCATCTAGGGCTTCCGCACCCCACCCTGGCCCAAGGCCAGGGTGGCTTGCGTTTTCCTCCAGGCCTCCGGGGCCCAAGGGTAGACCACCCAGGCCTCCGTGGCCTCGGCGTACACGTCGGGTTGGTCCGGCACCTGGTTCCGGCCGGGCTTGAAGTGCAGGGTGGCCACCAAGGGAAAACCGCCCGCCTGGCGCACCCGGAGCTTCACCGCCAGGGCTGTCCGCCCCGAGTCCCACACGTCATCCACCACCAAAACCCTTTTGCCAAAAAGCACAGGATCCGGGGGAAACTGCAAGAACACCGGCTCAGGAAGAGCCTCCTCCCCCTCGTAGAACCTCACCGCTGCCGTCACGATGTCCCGCATTCCCAAGGCCTGGGCCAGAAGGGCCGTGGGGATGAGCCCGCCCCGGGCGATGCCCAGGATGAGGTCAAACTCCTCCCCCGGAAGCCTCCCAACCAGGTGGCGCACCAGGCGAAGGAGATCCTCCCAGGAGAGGAAGGTCCTTTCCATCAGGGCTTATCCAGCTCAAAGGCCTGGTGCACCGCCCTTAGGGCCGCCTCGGCATACTGGGCGGGGATGATGACGGAGATGCGCACCTCGCTGGTGGCGATCATCTCAATGTTGGCCCCGGTGGAGGCCACCGCCTGGAACATCTTGGCGGGGATCTCCGGGGCCGAGGCCAACCCCACCCCCACGATGGAGACCTTGGCGATGTCAGGGCGGAGAAGGGCCTCCCCCCCGATCTCGGCCAGGACGGGTTCCAGGGCCTCGAGGGCCTCCTGGGCAAAGTCCTTCTTCACGGTAAAGGCCATCTGCTGCCGGGAAGGATCGTGCCCGGGAACCCCTTGGATGATCATGTCCACGGCGATGCCCCGCTCCGCCAGGGCCTGGAAGACCTTGGCGGCGATCCCCGGCTGGTCCGGGATCCCAATGAGCCCGATCTGGGCGTGGTCCAGATCCAAGGCCGCACCCGTCACCACCTTGCCCATCTCCATGTTGACCTCCTTCACCAAGGTACCGGGGTTATAGGAGAAGCTGGAGCGCACGTGGAGCACCACCCCGTAACGCTTGGCATAGTACACCGCCCGAGGGTGGAGTACCCTGGCCCCCAGGGCGGCCATCTCCAGCATCTGGTCGTAGCCGATGGCCTCCAGTTTGCGGGCCTCGGGGATCAGGTGGGGATCGGTGGTGTAGACCCCTTCCGTGTCCGTGTAGATCTCGCACTCCTTGGCCCCCAGGGCAGCGGCAATGGCCACGGCGGTGGTGTCGGAACCTCCCCGGCCCAAGGTGGTGATCTCCCCCTCGAGGGTGGTGCCCATGAAGCCGGCGATCACCGCCACATACCCTTGGTCCAAAGCCTCCTGAATGCGGGTAGGGTTTACCTCCAGGATGCGGGCATCGCCAAAGCGCCCATCGGTGAGGATGCCGATCTGGTGTTGCACAAACCCCCTGGCCGGGATGCCCATGGCCCATAGCTGCATGGAGAGGAGGGCCACGGAAACCTGCTCCCCGGTGGTGGTGAGGAGGTCCAGCTCCCTGAAAGGTGGTCTCGGATTCACCCGCTTGGCCAAGGCGATGAGCTCGTCGGTGGTGTGGCCCATGGCCGAGACCACCACCGCCAGCCTATGCCCCTTTTCCCGGTAGTGGGCGATGCGCTGGGCCACCTTGTGGATGCGCTCCAGGTCCCCCACGGAGGTGCCGCCATATTTTTGCACGACCAGGGCCACGTCTGCCTCCTTGCCGCCATGGGGGCGGCTTGAAAAGGAATACTATCACATTTGCCCATCCACCCCAAGCCCCGTATCCTGGAGCATTGTGGGCCTGACCCTAACCGAGTACCACCACCTCACCCCCTTACCCCGGCCGGGAGGGGTGCTTTACGTGAAGCCGGGGGCCCGGGGATACCGGGATCCGGTCTATGAGCTCCTGCAAAAAGTGGTAACGCCTTACGGGGAAAAGGCCCTGGACCTCAACCCCGGGGTGGGCCTGGGAAGCCTTCCCCTGGAAGGCCGGATGGTGGTGGAGAGGCTGGAGACCTCCAGGGCCGCCTTGCGGTGCCTCGAGGCCAGCGGCCTAAGGGTCCGCCTGGCCCCTCCCTGGGAGGCGGAGGAGAACGCCTACCACCTGGTGGTCCTGGCCCTGCCCGCAGGCCGGGGCACCGCTTACGTGCAGGCCACCCTGGTGGCCGCCGCCCGCGCCTTACGGATGGGGGGGCGGGTGTATCTGGCCGGGGATAAGAACAAGGGGTTCGAGCGCTACTTTAAGGAGGCCCAGGCCCTCTTGGGCTACGGCAAGGTGCTGAAGCGGGAAGGCCCGGTGCGGGTGGCCCTTCTGGAAAAGGAAAAAGAGGCTCCACCCCTACCCGCCCTCTGGCACCGCTTTGCGGCCACGCTTCTCGGAGAGTCCTTCACCTTCTTCCACCTCCCTGGGGTCTTTTCCGCCGGGAAGGTGGACAAAGCCTCGGTGCTTCTTCTGGAGGCCCTGGTGGGGGAGGTGGGCCGGGAAGGCATCCGGGGAAAGCGCATCCTGGACCTGGGGGCAGGCTACGGGGCCCTCACCCTGCCCTTGGCCCACATGGGCGGGGAGGTGACGGCCCTAGAGGACGACCTGGTCTCGGTCCTCTCCTTGAGGAGGAACCTGGTGGAGAACCAGCTCACCGCCCTGGTACTCCACTCCGATGTGGACGAGGCCTTGACAGAAGGCCAGGCATTTGACATCATAGTTACGAACCCCCCTTTTCACGTGGGGGGAGCGGTTATCCTGGATGTGGCCCAGGCCTTCGTGGAAGCGGCGGCGGCCCGGCTAAAGCCGGGCGGTGGGTTTTTCCTGGTGGCCAACCCCTTTCTCAAGTATGAGCCCCTACTGGAGGAGCGCTTTGGCGCTTTTAGGACGCTTTTGGTGAGGGAGTACAAGGTGCTTTTCGCCCAAAAGGCCAACCGGGGATAGAAACCCCAAGGAGGGAGGTCCGCGTTGAAGAAGAGCAAGAACAAGGCAAAGCAGGTTACCGCTGGGGAAGAGGAAAGGATGTCCGTCCAAACCCAAGAACCCACCAACGCCCTAGGGAAATCCCCCAAGGCCTCCCCGGCCAAGGCAAGCCCTGAGGGGGCCGCCTCGGAAAAGCGGGGGAAAACCCCTCCCCAGGAGGAAACCCCCCTCGAGGAGATGGCCCCAGCTGCCCAGGATCCCCAGAGGAGCTATCCGGAGGAGGGGCCGGAGGAACCCCAGCCCGAGGTGGAGGAGCCCGACCTCGCCCCCGAGATCTTCCTGGAGGAGCCCCTGGACCCCATGGGGGAGGAGGGCTTCCTGGAGGCCGACGACCTTCTTCTCCCCGAGGAAGGGCCTTCCCCGGACTACCTGGGCGAGGAGCTCTTTGAGGAAGAGGAGGAACTGGCCCTTCCCAAGGTTTCCACCTCCGATCCCGTGCGCCAGTACCTGCACGAGATCGGCCAGGTTCCCCTCCTCACCTTGGAGGAGGAGATCGAGCTGGCCCGCAAGGTGGAGGAGGGCATGGAGGCCATTAAGAAGCTCTCCGAGGCCACGGGCCTGGATGGGGATTTGATCCGCGAGGTGGTCCGGGCCAAGATCCTGGGCTCCGCCCGCATCGGCCAGATCCCCGGCCTAAAGGAGAAACTGGACCCCAAGACGGTGGAGGAGATTGACCAAAAGCTCAAAAGCCTCCCCAAGGAGCTTAAGCGCTACCTGCACCTCGCCCGCGAGGGGGAGGCCGCCCGCCAGCACCTCATAGAGGCCAACCTGAGGCTGGTGGTTTCCATCGCCAAGAAATACACCGGCCGAGGGCTCTCTTTTCTGGATCTAATACAGGAAGGCAACCAAGGCCTCATCCGGGCGGTGGAGAAGTTTGAGTACAAGCGGCGCTTCAAGTTCTCCACCTACGCCACCTGGTGGATCCGCCAGGCCATCAACCGGGCCATCGCCGACCAGGCCCGCACCATCCGCATCCCCGTGCACATGGTGGAGACCATCAACAAGCTCTCCCGCACCGCCCGCACCCTGCAGCAGGAGCTGGGGCGGGAACCCACCTACGAGGAGATCGCCGAGGCCATGGGCCCGGGCTGGGACGCCAAGCGGGTGGAGGAAACCCTGAAGATTGCCCAGGAGCCGGTTTCCCTGGAAACTCCCATCGGGGACGAAAAGGACAGCTTCTATGGGGACTTCATCCCCGACGAGAACCTGCCCTCCCCCGTGGACGCCGCCGCCCAGAGCCTCCTGGCCGAGGAGTTGGAAAAAGCCCTCTCCAAGCTTTCTGAGCGGGAGGCCATGGTGCTGAAGCTGCGCAAAGGCCTCATAGATGGACGGGAGCATACCCTCGAGGAGGTGGGGGCCTACTTTGGGGTCACCCGGGAGCGCATCCGCCAGATTGAGAACAAGGCCCTGAGAAAGCTCAAGTACCACGAGTCCCGCACCCGTAAGCTCCGGGACTTCCTGGACTAGCCCTCACCCGGTACCCAGGGGAAAGCGGGCCACCTCCAAGAGGTGGCCCTCGTTTTCGTCCCGCACCAAGGCCACCTCCCTCACCATGAAGGAATGCCGGGGTGGGGGCGGAAGGCTTTGGACCAGCCCCTTAGCCTCCTCTTCGGAAAGCCCCAGGGCCAGGGTAAGGTGGGGTAGGTAGCTGGGGCCCTCAATCTCCTTAAGGGGCGGGGCCAAGGGCTCCAAGGCATGGTAGAGCCGCCGGAAAGGCGTACCCCCGTAGGCCCTCAGGTAGACCACCCCTTGGGGAAAATAGCCCCAACTCCCCAGGCGCAGGCGAAAGGGAGCATGCCCCCGGAGGATGCCCGAAAGGGCGATCTTCAACGCCTCCTCCTCGTAGGGCCAGTCAAAGGGCTGGCGCAGGTTGAGGTGAGGAGGGCCAAAGCCCCTCACCCCATACTGGGCCTGCAGGCCTTCCAGAAAACCCTTCAGGTCTTCCGGCGGCCACACCAGCACCCCATACATGCCGCCCAGTATACCCTCTGTACCTGGATACCCTACCCCTGGCTATCGCGGGGGAACGTGCCCCCGCTTGCGGGGACACCTTGCCCTTGACTCAGGTGGTAATGGGGGTATGTAATGGACGCGTAAGGGGTGATGCTTATGAAAAAAGCCCTTTTGGTCCTCTTGGCCCTGGGCCTCATGGTAGCCCTTTCCAACAAGGAGGCTATCCAAAAGGAATGGGAGCAAAGCGCCCATAATAACGGGGTGATGGGGGCCAAGACCCTGAGCGTGGCCACAGTGGAGGCCCGAGCCGAGGGCGCCGCCCACTGCGCCCGTTGCCACAGCGAGCAGGGCTTCATCGCTTGGCTGGACCAGCTTAAAAAGGGCAACCCCGGAAACCTGGTGGGTCCGGACGGCAAGCCGGCCACCGTGGACTACCTCAAGTCCCTGGGGCTGACCAGGGACCAGGTCAGACCCATCACCTGCAAGGCCTGCCACGACGAGGAGGGGGATTTGCGCCTGGTGCACGATACCCCCATGTTGCCCTCGGGGTTTAAGGCCACGGCCGTGGGCAACGCCGCCCTGTGCATCGCCTGCCACAACTCCCGGAACGGCCGCATTACCTGGAACACCGAGGACCCTGGCCGGTATGTGCCGCCCCACGCCTCCAGCCAAGGGGACGTAATCCTGGGTAAGAACGCCTTCTTTGTGGATGACACCAAGGAATGGCCCAACCCCCATGCCTTCTTCACCGGGAACGCCTGCTCCACCTGCCACATGAGCCTGGCGGGTACAGGGGAGTACTCCAGCCACACCTTCAAGACCCCGGAAAACCTCTGCGCCTCTTGCCACGGTACCAAGTACACCAAGGAAATGGTCCAG
Source organism: Thermus altitudinis (assembly GCF_022760835.1). Lineage (GTDB taxonomy): Bacteria > Deinococcota > Deinococci > Deinococcales > Thermaceae > Thermus > Thermus altitudinis. Next base: position 31,441 of record NZ_JAKTNQ010000007.1, on the reverse strand, counting down.
GAAAACACCAACCACCTCCTCTCCCTGCTGCGTAGCCAGGTGAACGCCCGGGTTCTGGCAGTAAGGGACCGCATTAAGACTGTCCGGGCCTATAACCCGGAAACCGGCCAGTTCGCCCCCAACACCCCGGTGCAGGCTCCGGTGTACCGAGTGGACATCGTTTCCATCGCCGGGCAGATCGCCTTCAAGATGACGCTCACCGACGGCACCGTGCTCTACAGCCAGCTTGGGGATATCCGGGACGAAAAGGGCCAGCCCGTCTTCCTCACCAAGGACCCCATCGTCCGGGCCAGCTGGAACTATCTCCTCCTGGTGAACGACGGCTCCAAGGGGGTGCATAATCCCACCTACACCCGCGCCGTCCTCCTGGCTACCCTGAACGCCCTCCAGTGATTCCCTTGCGGTAACCCCGGGGGGTGTCCCCCGGGGCCGTTGGCCTTAACATGGGGACGTGAGCCGCACCTACCTCTACCGGGGCCGCATCCTGAACCTGGCCTTGGAAGGCCACTACGAGATCGTGGAGCATAGACCAGCGGTGGCCGTCATCGCCATGAAGGACGGGAAGATGCTCTTCGTGCGCCAGCCCCGGCCTGCCGTGGGGCTAGCTCCCCTGGAAATCCCCGCTGGCCTTATGGAACCTGGGGAAGACCCCTGGGAAACTGCCCGGCGGGAGCTGGCCGAGGAAACAGGCCTTACGGGGGACCTTACGTACCTTTTCAGCTACTACGTTTCCCCAGGCTTCACCGATGAGAAGACCCACGTCTTCCTGGCGCAAAACCTAAGGGAAGCAAGCGCAAACCCCGACGAAGACGAGGCCATAGAGGTGGTCTGGCTGGAGCCGGAAAAGGCCTTAGAGATGCACCATAAAGGCGAGGTGGAGTTTTCCGCCACCGGTCTGGTGGGCGTACTTTACTACCATGCTTTTCTCCGAGGTCGCTGACGTCCCCAAAGGGGCCAAGGTGGTGGCCGTGGGCTCCTTTGATGGGGTGCACCTGGGCCATCAGCACCTTTTGCACCTGGCCCAGGCCGAGGCCAAGAGCCTTCACCAGCCCCTTTTGGTCTACACCTTTGACCCTCCCACCAAGGTCTTCACCCGGGGGGAGGGGTTCCTGATGGACCTTACGGAAAAGGTGGAGGCCTTAAGGGCGCTAGGGGTGGAGCTCATCCTGGCGGTAGCCTTCAACGAGACCTTCGCCCAGAGGGAGGCGGAGGAGTTCCTGGAGGACCTAAAGCGGCTGGGAGCCAGCCGCATCTATGTGGGGGAAGACTTCCGTTTTGGCAAGGGAAGGACCGGGGGGCCCGAGGACTTGGCCCGGGTGGCCCCGGTGCGCACGGTTCCCCTTCTGACCCTAGGTGGGGAACCGGTGAAAAGCAGCCGCATCCGCGCCCATTTGCAAGAGGGCCGGGTGGAGGAGGCCCGCCACCTTTTGGGCCGGCCCTATGGGGCTTACGGGGTGGTGGTGGAAGGGGAAAAGCTGGGGAGGAAGCTCGGCTTTCCCACCGCCAACCTGGCCGTCCACCCCCAGAAGGTCCTTCCCCCCGGGGTGTTTGCCGTGGAGGCCCAAGGAGCCTTTGGCCGCTATAAGGGAGTGGCCAACGTGGGCACGAGGCCCACCTTAAACGGGAGCGAGCGGCGCCTCGAGGTCCACCTCCTGGGCTTTGCCGGGGAACTCTATGGGGAGGAAATGCGCATCGCCTTCCTAAAGCGCCTGCGGGAGGAACGGCGCTTCCCTAACTTGGAAGAGTTAAAGGGCCAGATCGCCAAGGATGTGGCCCTGGCGCGGGCCTATTTCGGCCTCTGAACCCTCTACACCTTAAAACTGTATTCCCGTTTCTTGACAGCTGAAGGGTGGTGAGCTAGGCTTTCAAGCCTAGGAGGAAACCATGAGAAAAAACTTTTCTTTAGCAAGGTTGCCGAAGTGGCCTTGGCTCGGCCTTCTCCTACTGCTTCCCGTTTTGGCGCAAACCAAGCTTCCAACCTTCTTCTCCCCGCCCACCGTCAAGGAGGTAGGGAGCTTCCTGGCCACCATCACCACGGACGACTACAACCGGGATGCGGTGGAGGCCAAGCAGCTGATGGAGTTCATGGAGGCCTTTGTTCTGGATGTCCGGCCTCCTCAGGATTACAAGAACGGACATGTTCCCGGAGCCGTAAACATCCCCCTCCACGAGCTACCCAACCGCCTAGCAGAACTGCCCAAGGGAAAACCCATCGTGGTCTACTGTGGCTCCAGCCATAGAGCCGCCATGGCCTTGCTCTTCCTCCGCGGCCAGGGCTATGAGGTTTACAACATCCGCATGGGCTGGAAAGGTTGGACGGGAGCCGGCCTACCCGTGGAGAAATAAGGCCGCCCTGGGGGAGGGGCCCTAGGCCCCTCCCCTTTATCCTTCGTCAAAGTAGGTGAGCTTGGGCTGCTTGTTGGCCCGCACCTCGTCCAGCCGGCGGACGGGGGTGGTGTAGGGGGCCCCTTCCAGCCACTCCTTGGGCTTTTGCAAGAGCTCCCCGAGGGCCTCGGCGAAGGCCTCGAGGGTCTCCTTGCTCTCCGTCTCCGTGGGCTCCACCATCAGGGCCTCCTTGACGATGAGGGGAAAGTACACCGTGGGCGGGTGGAAGCCCAGCTCCAAAAGCCCCTTGGCCAGGTCCAGGGTGCGGAAGCCCGCGGGCGGCTGGGCCACGAACTCGTGCATGCAAGGCCCGTCGTAGGGGATGCGGTAGCCCCTTTCCTTGAGGAGTTCCTTCAGGTAGCGGGCGTTCAGCACGGAAAGGGCCGCGGCCTTCTTAAGACCCTCTAGCCCTAGGGTGCGGATATAGGCCCAAGCCCGCACCAAGGCCAGGAAGTTGCCATAGAAGCTTCGCACCCGGCCGATGCTCTTGGGGAGGTCAAAGTTCAGGTGGAAGCCTTCCTCTCCCCTTTCCACCGTGGGCACGGGGAGGTAAGGGGCCAGGTGGGCCTTCACCCCCACGGGCCCGGAACCGGGGCCGCCTCCCCCATGGGGCACGGTGAAGGTCTTGTGCAGGTTCAGGTGCACCACGTCAAAACCCATGTCCCCAGGCCGGGCCCAGCCCATGATGGCGTTGAGGTTGGCGCCATCGTAGTAGAGCTGCACCCCCGCCTCCTTGCTCAGGCGGGCGATCTCCAGGATCCGCCTTTCAAAAAGCCCTAGGGTGTTGGGGTTGGTGAGCATGATGGCGGCCACATGGGGGCCCAGCTCCCGCTTTAGGGCCTCGAGGTCCACCTCCCCATCCGGCCCCGAGGGGACCTCCCGCACCTCGTACCCCGCCATGCTGGCGGTGGCGGGGTTGGAGCCGTGGGCGGAGTCCGGCACCAACACCACCCGCCTCTCCTTCCCCTCCCCCCGGTCCTGGTGGTAGGCGCGGATGATGAGGATCCCGGTAAGCTCCCCGTGGGCCCCGGCGGCCGGCTCTAGGGTGATGGCGTCCATGCCGGTGAGGGCCTTCAGGTACTCCCCAAGCTGCCACATGAGCTCCAAGGCCCCTTGGGCGGTCCTCGGGTCCTGGTAGGGGTGGAGGTCGGCGAAAAGCCGCACCGCCTCCTCATGGAGCTTGGGGTTGTACTTCATGGTGCAGCTGCCCAAGGGGTAGAAGGTGGTGTCCACCCCCACCTGGCGGCGGGAAAGCCCCGTGTAGTGGCGCACCAGGGTGAGCTCGTCCACCTGGGGAAGCCGGGGTGGCTCCTTGCGCAGGAACCCTTCCGGGATGTAGCGGGTGGCCTCGGGAACCTCCTGCACCAGCCTCAAGCCCCGTCTTCCGTGACGGCTCCGTTCAAAGATGGTGGGGTAGTTCATGCCAGCACCTCCCGCATGGCCTCCGCGAGGGCCATAAGGTCCTCTTCCCGGTGAAGTTCCGTGGCGGCGAAAAGGGCCAGGTTCTCCCCGTACTCCCTGGGCACCGGGGTGGCGGCGTGGAAGCCCCGTGCCGCCAGGGCTTTTCGCACCGCCTGGGGATCCCGGGGAAGCCTGAGGACGAACTCGTTGAAAAAGGGCTTCGGGGTAAAGGGCGCCACCCCGGGGATCTCCAAGAGGAGTTCCCAAAGGCGGTGGGCCATGGCCACGCCCTTTAGAGCCACCTCCTTAAGGCCTTCTGGCCCCAAGGCCGCCAGGTACATGGCCCCCATGAGGGCGGTGAGCTGGGCGTTGGTGGTGATGTTGCTCTTGGCCTTGGCCCGGCGGATGTACTGTTCCCGCGCCTGCAGGGTGAGGATGTAACCCCGCCTGCCCTCCACGTCCACGGTTTCCGACACCAGCCGGCCGGGAAGCTGGCGCACGAAGGCTTTCTTGGTGGCCAGGTAGCCGAAGTGGGGCCCGCCAAACCCCATGGGCAGACCCAGGGTCTGGCCGTCCCCCACGGCGATGTCCGCCCCGTAGGCCCCGGGCGGCTCCAGAACCCCGAGGGAAAGGGGGTCGGCCACCACCACGAAAAGCGCCCCCGCCCTATGGGCGGCCTCGGCCAGGGGGGCGAGGTCCTCCAGGGCGCCCAGATAGTTGGGGTTTTGCGCCACCACCGCCCCCGTGCCCTCGGGTATCTCCCCTAGGGGCGTACGGCCCTCCCGCAAAGGCCAGGTGCGAAGCTCGGCCCCTACGGCGTCCAGGTAGCTTTGGAGGACTTCCCGGTACTCGGGGTGCACCCCTTGGGAAACCACCACCCGCATCCTCCCCGTCTCCCTGAGGGCCAAAAGGACCCCTTCCGCCAAGGCGGTAGCCCCGTCGTACATGGAGGCGTTGGCCACCTCCAGGCCCGCAAGCTCCGCCACCATGGTCTGGTACTCAAAAATGGCCTGCAAAACCCCCTGGCTTACCTCCGGCTGGTAAGGGGTGTAGGCGGTGAGGAACTCCCCCCGGCTTGCCAGGGCCTGGACCACGGGCGGGGTGTGATGGCTGCGTATCCCCCCTCCCAAAAAGGCCTTGAAGGCAGGCTTGTTGTTGGCCGCAAGCCGCTTGAGCTCCTCCAACACCGCCCACTCGGGCAAGGGCTCGGGCAGGGAAATCTGGGGGTTTAGAACCTCCTGGGGCAGGTGCCGGTAGAGGTCCTCGAGGCTTCCCGCCCCCACCCGTTGCAGCATGGCCTGGATCTCCTCCTCCGTATGGGGCGTGTAGTCCATAGGTCCATCCTTAAACAAAACCCCCGGGCCATTTGACCCGGGGCCACAGAAGGGCTCCGCTGCCCGGCTAAGGACATCCGGGCACCGCAAAGCCCAAAACCCGCCATACCGGCCGCCCTACGCCTCGCTTTCCAGGACCTCCTGGTAGCCAGCGGCATCCAGAAGGTCGTCCAGGTGCCCCATGTCCAGGGGGCGAAGGCGGAAGATCCAACCCTCCCCGTAGGGGTCCTGGTTGATGAGCTCCGGGGTCTTCTCCAAGGCGGCGTTCACCTCCACCACCTCCCCAGCCACAGGGGCATAGATGTCGGAGGCGGTCTTCACACTCTCCACCACGGCCACCGCCTCCCCCTTCTCCACCCTGCGCCCCACCTCGGGGAGCTCCACGTAGACCACGTCCCCCAGGGCATCCTGGGCGTAGTCGGTGATGCCCACCAGAACCGTATCCCCTTCGGGCAGGGCCCACTCGTGGGTCTTGGTGTAAAAGCGGTCCTTGGGTATGTCCATAGCGCCTCCTAACCCCCGCTATTTTAGCGGTACAAAGGGCAAAGGGCTAAGGGAAGCCCCAACCTTCCGTCCCCTGACCTCCACCACAAAAGGTCCCTCCGCCTCCTTTTCCACATAGGCCAAGGCGATGCCCTTTTCCAATAGGGGAGAATAGCCCCCGCTGGTCACCCGGCCCACCGCCCGGTCACCGGAGTACACCCCATACCCCTCCCGGGGAATCCCCACCTCCAACACCAGGCCGATGAGCTTATCCGCGCACGGCGTGGCCAGCATCGCCTCCTTGCCGTAGTACTCCTTCTCCCTCTTCACCACCCAGGCCCAGGGGGTGCACAGGGGGTTGGTGGCGTCGGTGAGCTCGTGGCCGTAAAGGGGAAAGCCGGCCTCCAAGCGCAGGGTATCCCGGGCCCCTAGGCCTGCGGGTCTGGCCCCCGCCGCCAAGAGGGCCTCAAAGACCTCTTCGGCATCCCCCGGGGCCAGGAACAGCTCAAAGCCATCCTCCCCGGTGTACCCGGTCCGGGCCAGGCGGGCGGGCCGGCCCGCCACACGAGCGGCGAACACCTCGTTCTTCTTCCTTTGCGAAAGGTCGGCCTCGGTCAATCCCTGGAGGAGGGAGGCCGCCTTAGGCCCCTGGAGGGCCAGAAGGGCGGTCTCCTCCGAGACGTCGGTGAGCTCCACGGCAAAGCCCCGGGCAAGCTCCTTCAGGTGGGCAAAGTCCTTGGCGATGTTGGCGGCGTTCACCACCATGAGGTACTCCTCCTCCGCCAGACGGTACAGGTAGATGTCGTCCACCACCCCCCCTTGGGCGTTGGGAAGCATGGAGTACTGGGCCCGGCCCACCTTGAGCCTGGCGGCGTCGTTAACCGTCGCCCACTGCAAAAAGGCCAGGGCCCCAGGGCCCCGGATGAGAAACTCCCCCATGTGGCTTACGTCAAAAAGCCCCGCCTCCCGGCGCACGAAGAGGTGCTCCTCCACGATGGAGGTGTACTGCAAGGGCAGGGCGTAGCCGGCAAACTCCACCATGCGTCCCCCGTGGCGCAGGTGGGCTTGATACAGCGGGGTCTCCTTCATGGTAGCCCCATCCTACTAGAAGAACTCCCGCCTAAGGGCCTCGGCGGAGTTGTCCTCCAGGACCTCCTCCCGCTTGGTGGCCCAAGCCGGGAAGGGAAAGCGCACCAAAAGGGGCACGGGGATCTCCGGCTGGTGCAGGATCACCATCCCCTGGGGCAGGATCAGGGCCCGTTGGCGGAAGGAGGTGGGGAGGTAGCGGTACTCGGGCCGCTCGGCCTCGGCGGCATCCAGCCTGCCCACCACCCGGATGGCGGCGTTGCCCACCACCCTCCGCTCCACCTCGCTGGCGGTCTGCTGCGCCCCGATGAGGATGACCCCCAAGGAGCGGCCCCGTTCGGCGATGTCCAGGAGCACGTCCTTGATGGGGCTTTCCTCGTCCCGGGGAGCGTACTTGTTGAGCTCATCCAAGACCACGAAGACCCGCCCCCGGTACTGGCCCCGCTCCTTCTTGGCGAAGAGGTCGGAGAGGAGGCTACCCACCACGAACATCTGGGCCTGGGGGGAGAGCTTGGCCAGGTCCACCACGTGCACCTGATGGCTCCCCGAAAGGGGGTCCGGGGGGTTGCCCGGGCGGTCTCCCCGGATCAGGTGGCCCACGTTCTCCACGCTGGAGCGGAGGCGGCGCACAAAGGCCTCGAGGGTCCCCCGGGCCTGGCGGGCCACCCAGGTCTCGTCCCCCTTCCCTTCCCCCGTTTCGGACCCCAGAAGCTTGTACTCCAGGTACTGCACCAGTTGGGCGAAGCTTTTCAACCGCACCCGGCCCAGGTCGTCAAAGGTGATCTCCTCCGGAAGCTCCGCTCCTGGCCAGTCCGAAACCAGGAGGTGGGGGCCCTTCTGCCCTTCCGCCAGCCGCCTCAGCTTTTCCGTCACGTGGACGATGAGGTAGCCCAGGTTGCTCATCCCCCCCCGGTCGGCAAAGAGGAAGGGAAGAAGCCCCTTCTGGGCAAACTGCACCAGGTCCCAGTAGTAGGCCTTCACCCCCTCCAGCCGGGTTTCCACGTGGGGAAGGATCCCCTCCCCCCCCTTCTTGGGCGGGGCCAGGAAGGTGACGCTCCTAAAGGGCCCCGGGTCAAGGCCCAGCTTCTCGTAATCCCTTTTGGCCTCCGGGGAAAGGCGCAGGTTGGGCTTGTCCAGGAAGAGGAGGTCTTCCCCCTTCACGTTGAAAAGGAGGACCCGGGCCTGGTGGGCGTCCTCCAGGACCCCGCTTTCCAAGAGGCTCTTCAGGAGGAAGGTGGCGTAGCTGGTCTTGGCCGCCACCCCGCTGATCCCCGAGATGTTGACATGCCCCCCCTTGACCCCGTTCAAAAACTCCAGGTTGAGGTAGGCCACCTCCCCGTTTTTCAGAAACCCCGCGGGAAGCTTGGTGCTTCCCCTTTGGTTTTTCATGGCCTCGTAGTAAAGGGCCAGTTCCAGGTCCTCCCCTTGGGCCAGGTAGACGGCAGAACCCGGGTCTGGGGGGAAAAACTCCTCGGGCAGGATGCGGGTCACGCTCACATGGGCCACGTAGGCCAGGCTCACGGGGATCTTGCCCTCCACCGCCAAGAAGGTGTCGGTATCGTAGCTTTCCCCCTCATGGGCCTTGGCCACGTGGTCCACCATGCCGAAGTAGCGCACCCTGCCCACCTTGGGGTGATAGCCCTCCACCACCACCAGGTCGTCCAGGCGCAAAAGCCCTTCCCCTTCCACCCCCACCCAGAACTCCAAGGGGGTGGCCTCCCGCCGACCCAGCACCACACCGATCCGTTGCCCGTTTTCCGGCCCACCCATCATCCACCTCCCAGATACCGGGCCAGGATGCGGCCCACCAGATCCCGGCTTCCCATCCTACGGGATAGCTCCCGTTCCAGGCTTCCCACGGGCAAGAGGTTCTGGGGGGCCCGGGGGTCTTTAACCGGATGGGAGGCCAGGGCCGGGAAGAGGCTTAGGGAGAGGTCCGCCAGGCCCTTGGCCTCCGGAGAGAGGGGGGTTTCCACCCGCAGGAGGCCGCTTTCGGGAGGCCGCACCCCCTCGGGAGGAAGGGGCAGGCGCAGGTACCAGCTGGCCAGCTCCTGCCCTCCTCGGCGCACGCGGAACATGGGGGTGCGCTCCCCCGGCCTTAGGGTGGGGATGAGGGCCTCCTTGTCCTCAGGGAGGTAGCGGGCCCAGTGGGTTTTGATGTAGCCCAGGACCGGACCCTGGCGCCTAAGGCGCACCGGGCCATCCACGATGAGGAGACCCCCCTCAAGGCCTTTGGCCAGGTCCTCTTCCAAGAGGGCCCGGGCCTTGGCCAAACCCTCCTGCAAGGCCATGGGGGAAAGGGGTTCCCCACCCCCTTCCAGGGGCAAGGGCTCGTACACCAACTCCCCCAGGCCCAAGGGTTCCCAAAGCCCCACCCCCACCCGGCGCACCCGGGGTTCCAAAAGGCGCATCCCCCCCTCGGCAAACGCCACCGCCCCGGCGGCCACACACCCCAAGAGCACCAGCCTCCGGCCATCGGAGATCAAGGCCTCGGCCCGCTCCCGCCCATCCACGAAGTAAAGGGGCTCTGGCCAGGGCACGGGCGGGGCCCCCTTGGCCTCCCAAGGCTCCTCCAAAGGGTGGAAGGGGTAGCTCCCCCCTGAATCCTGGAGGTGGGGCGGGCCCTCGCCTAGCCCGGCCAAGGCCTCTGTGCGAAGGGGTTCTAAGGAGTAGAGCCGCCAGGCCATGCCCTTAGATTACCGGGGCCGGGCGGTAGGGGAGGTACTGGGGCTCCCAGTAGCGGCTGCGCACGAACTCCATAAGCCCCTTGAAGGAAAGCCCCTTCACCCGTTCCTCCTCCGCCACGCCCTCCTCGAGGGCCTTCTGCATCACCCGGGCCGCCACATAAGGGGACACCTCCCTAAGGCGGGCCACCGGGGGGTAAAGGAGCTCGGGGAAATGGCTTTGCGTGTAGTCGTAAAGGGCGTAGGCCGCCTCTAGAACCATCCCGTCCGTCACCTCCCGGGCCCGGGCCAACACCGCCCCCAGGCCGAGGCCAGGGAAGATGAAGGCGTTGTTCCCCTGGCCGATGGGGATGGTCCGCCCCATATAGCCCACCGGGGGAAAGGGGCTACCCGCCGCCACCAGGGCCCTCCCCTCCGTCCAGTAGATGAGGTCATCGGGCAAGGCCTCGGAGGCGGAGGTGGGGTTGGAAAGGGGGAAGACAATGGGCCTAGGGGTGTTCTCCAGCATGGCCTTGACCACGGGTTCGGTAAAGCTTCCCCCCTGGCCGGAAAGGCCCAGGAGGACCGTGGCCCGGGCATTCTGAATGGTTTCCAATAGATTTGGGTAGGACCCGGAAAACCGCCAGCCGGCAATCCGGTCAGGCCTTTGCGCGTAGGGGGCTTTGTAGCCTTCCATGCTCCGCCCTTCCACCAAGAGCCCCTTGGAGTCCAGGACCAGCACCCGGGCCCGGGCCTCCTCCTGGGAAAGCCCTTCCCGCTTCATGCCTTCCCGCAAGGCCCAGGCCACCCCAATCCCCCCGGCCCCAGCCCCGTAGATGACGATGGTCTGCTCCGAAAGCTTCTCCCCCTTCAGGCGGCAGGCGGAGAGTACCCCCGCCAGGGCCACCGCCCCCGTGCCTTGGATGTCGTCGTTGAAGGAGGGCACCACCTTGCGGTAGCGCTCCAGCACGTGGAAGGCCGCTTCCTTGGCGAAGTCCTCCCACTGGATGAGGGCCTTGGGGTAGCGCTTGCGCACCGCCTCCACGAAGCGGTCCAGGAAGCGGTAGTACTCCTCCCCCCTTAGGCGCTTGTGCCGCACCCCCAGGTAAAGGGGGTCCTTGAGGAGGTCCTCCCGGTCCGTGCCCACGTCCAGCTCCACGGGAAGGGTTTTATCCGGGCCCACACCCCCGGCGGCGGTGTAGATGGTGAGCTTTCCGATGGAGATGGCCATGCCCCCATATCCCTGGTCCCCGATGCCCAGGATGGCCGAGGAGTCCGTGGCCACGATGAGGCGGACCTCCTCCAAGGGCACGTTGGCCAAGGCCTGGTCTATGAGGTCAATGTTGCGGGTGCTGGCGGTGAAGCCCCGGGGATACCGGTAGATGTGGGAAAACTCCCGCACCGCCTCCCCCACCGTGGGGGTGTAGAGGATGGGGAGCATCTCCTCCAGGTGGTCCACCAACAGGGCATAGAAGAGGACCTCGTTGCGGTCCTGGAGGTGGCGTAGGTAGATGTGCTTCTCCAAAGGACTTTGGATAAGGCGGTAGCGGCGGTAGACCCGCTCCTTTTGCTCCTCCAGGGTGTTCACGTGGGGAGGAAGGAGGCCCTCGAGGCCCAAGGCTCTTCGCTCCTCCTCGGTGAAGGCCGTACCCTTGTTGAGGAGGGGAAGCCTAAGGAGAAGAAAACCGGAAACATAGGGCTCCAGGTACCGCTCGCCTCGCTCGTCCCGTTTGACGTCGTAATAGCGGCTAACCGGCATAGCCCTATTCTTCCACCGCCAAGGCGGCAAGGCTAGGGTGTGAAGCCCTAAGGGGGGAGGGGTTGGCCCTGCCCTGGGCGCGCCCAGGAGGCGCTTCGCCGCCTCTACCAAGAGGGAAGGATTCCCAAAGAGGCCGTCCTCCGCGCCATCAAGGCCAGGAACGCCTTCCTAAGAACCGTGAGCGAAGCGGTAGAAGAAGCCCTCCTAGAGTTCAGGCCTCTTCCGCAAAGCCCGCAAGGCCCTTACCTCCCCGGCTCCAGTGTGAAAGGGGCCTTACGCACCGCCTGGCTCTTTCAGAGCGTGCTCAACCGCGGGGAGGACGTGGTCCTAAAGGGTGACCGGTGGCTGTTTGTCGGGAAAACCGGCCCCGAGCCTCGGATAAGGCCCCCCAAAGTCCTGAAGCCCTCCCATAACCAACACTTTGAAGGGGCCGTTCTTGGCTACCTCAAGCCTGACAAGAAGGGCCAGCTGAAGTTGGACCTCTACGCCGACCCCTTCCGCGCCGTACGCCTCACGGACTCCAACCCCGGGGAAGGTTTCCTAAACCGCATTGGCATCTTCCACCTCAAGGGCACAATGAAGGGTACTGTGCTCCTGGCAGAGACCTTCCCCGTGGGAAGCAAGTTCCGCTTCCTCTTCCGCTACCAGCCTGGGCTCGCCCAACACCAGGGCGTGGCCCAACCCATACCCCCCGCAAAGCTGGTCCAGGCCTTGAGGGAATACTACTCCCTCGTGGCCGAGTGGGAAAGGCGCATTGCTGAGGATGACCAGCTGGTCAAAGCCTTGGAGGTGTACCACCGCTTGGAGGAGCGCCTTAAGGACCCGGACGTCTTCCCTATCCGCCTGGGGTTTGGCTCGGGACGGCTGGCCATATGCCTAGCGCTCCTATTGCCGGAGGAGCATCCCGAGGGCCCAGAACCCATAACCCGCAAGAAGGCGGGAAGCCTCGAGCCCAGGGATGGCTACCCCTTAGGTTGGGCCGTCGGGCGCCTGCTTTCCCTCTGACAACCGGGTAACCCCCCACCATCTTCCCCAAAGCCAACCGAGCCAAAAAGAAGAGGCCCTGCTGGGCCCCTGCCTTGTTTAGCGTCCGCAGGCTACCCTACGGCAAAGTCTGTCATGGAAGCCTTTGCCAGGCGACGGGTCTTTGGCCTGGCTTGAACACGTCGCAAGGGTGAAAACCAGAAAACCCGGGGTCAAACCCCGGGCCTTTTCCCTTCCCATGGTGGTGGGCGGCGTAGGACTTGAACCTACGACCTCTCGCGTGTGAGTTTACTTTCCACCCCCTTCCCACCCACGGATAACCCTTAAAAGTTAGCATGGGAAGGGGATAAACGCCCCACAGAACATCGTCGTAACGGGTACAGATTCGGTACCTCTTCATGCAGATAAGGGGTAAGAGAAAAACCCCGTCCAGGAGGGCATCCATAGGGGATTCCCGGCTTTCCAAAGGGCAAGGGTCCCTCCCCGGGCAGTCTACGCTTACGGCTTTGACGAATGGTAAAGTGTATACCATGGTAGAGGGAATGCGACGGGAAGCTGGGGAGGCCATTGCCAGGCGTAGGCGGGAGTTGGGGTTAACCCTAGGGCAGGTAGCCCAGGAGATGGAGGTATCGGACGGGTATGTATGGAAGTTGGAGAAGGGGTTGGTGAACCTGAGGAACATCTCCTACGGGCGGATGCGGGCCTTGCTCAAGGCCCTTCGCTGGACGCCTGAGGAGTTTACCCAGGCCACGGGAATCCCCGTGCCCGGTCTAACCGCGGAGGAAGTCCCAGGGGCCCCTCCCGTTCCCCTACTGAAGGTCCCCCTGGTGGGATCGAAGGAGTACCTGATCCTGGGACTTCCCGGGTGGGAGGTGGACCCCAGGAACCTGAGGGCCATGGTCCACGAAAAGGGCTTTGCTATTTTCCGAGAAGGGACCGAACCCCAACCCGGGGAACTGGCCATAGCCCAGCGGATGGACACCTCCGAACTACGATTCGTGCGCTTTTTGGGCCTAAACAGCCGGCGAAGCTATGTGGTGGAAGGGCCTGACGGTGCCGCACCTCCCCTCACCCTGGAAAAGAAGGATTGGACCTTACATCAGGTGGTGGGCGAGGTTAGGGTCCACCGAGACTAGCCTGAAACGTAGCCAAGCTATGAAGCTTGGATACAACCCGTAGGTCCCCCAGACCAACAAGAAACCTACCGTTTTCCCAAGGGCTACTTCATGCTCTACTAGCACCCTCTGGGAGAAATCCCTCCCCGTGCTAGCATGGACTCATGCTGAGAGAGATGGCCAAGAAGACAACTCCCCTCATCTTCCTGGGCCTTCTGGGTGTCCTTGGGGGTTGCAACCTCACAGGCTCCCCCCGGGGTGGTGGGGGGGACACGGACTTCTGCGACTACCCCCCCCTTGGGCGCAAACAACCCTCCCCTCCTCTGTTACCAGGAGAAGATCCTGGGCAGGCAGGACTACTGGGCCCTGAAGATTGAGGCCCAAGGGGGAAGGCCTCCCGAGTTCCACTACGAGCTGGGGGACTGGGTAGGAGGGCAGGTGTGGTTAGGGTCTTCCGCCACAGGGGCCTACCTGCAATTCCTGAGGATCCCTGGCTTTCCCCAGCGGTTCCTGGTGGGAATGGGAGTGGGGGACAGCATCAGAACACCCATATGCACTGAAACTCCCTTTGAGAGTTGTTTTGTGAGCTACGACTACCGCCCGTTTCCCTACGATCATAACCCTAGACTTCTAAGTGCAGCCGCGGTGAGCGACTTCCTCCCTGCGGTGACGGATCGCGAGGGCCGGCTTGGGGGAGAGTTGGAGTGGGTGGTGCAGTACACTGTTCCCCGGAATTGGGTCCAATTTCTTGCTGGGCTCTACGACTTGGCCGAGCGCCTGGAGAGGGACCCCCATCCCCTCACAGGGAAGGCCTTCACCTTCAAGCAGGCCTACACCTTCGCCTTTGGCCCCCAGGGGGAGGGTAGCTACTCCCTGGAGGAGAGGACTCGGGACCTGCGCTATGCCTCTGAGCTGGACCCTTACCCCATCTCCCAGGGAGGGAACAAGGTGGTGGCCATCCAGGTCTGGTGGTGCCAGCTGGTGGAGCGGATCACAGGGAGGCCCTGCGCGGAAAACGGCAATGTGGAGCGGGCCTGGCGGGCCCAGTTCCGCTGGACCAACCAGGCCTACTACGCCTTCGGGTACGCGTCCGGGCACATAACCCCCCCGGTACCCCTTTGTGCCCCCGGGGTAGGGTGGACGGTGAAGTTCTACCTCACCGTTCCCCAGCTACGCAACGAGCCCTTTGACTACGCCTCCTTGCCCGATGGCCTCTTTGCCGAGGACATCCGGCGGGCGGAGGATCCCTACAGGTTCCTCATAGAGGTCTATCCCTTCTGGGCTTACGTGACTCACGGGGTTAGATTGGTAGGTCGAGATGTGGTAGGGTACTTGTTATATGACGATTACCATAACCCTATCAAAACGCCCCTTTACTACACCATGGACGCAGGGCAGAACCTTACGAACTACCCCCTCTACGGCTGGGGTACCCCGCCCCCAGGCCAGACCGTGAGGATGGCGGTCCTCTACCGGGACACCATCTCCAAGCCGGGAGACTGGCAGCCCCATCCGAGCCACCCCCTAGGAGAGGACAACTGGCACATCGTCTGGTCCGATGTCCATCTGGGGGGGACCCTGGCCAACCCCGACTGCCGGGTGGAGGCCATCGGCTACCACATGTACGACCTGGCCACCAGCGCCCAGCTGGACGACTTCTTCGGTCTGGCGGAGACCCCAACCCCTCCCCGTTGGTACTCCCCGGGCACTCTCTTCCGTACCCTCCCCCTCCTCACCCGGATTGGGGAGTGGGAACCCGTTTTGCTGGGGAACGTTCGCTTTAAGATACCCGCGGGCTCCTTCCAGCTCCCCGACTGGGCTTTGCCCCCGGGTTGGTAGGGTAGGAGAGGGGCGGCCCCAGGGGAGACCCTGGGGCTAAAACCCACCAGCACCACGGCGAATGTACAGGTGGGGAAGGTGGCGGAGGTAACGGTCACCTACACCGCCCAGGTACCCAGGGACACCGTGGGCCTGCAGGTGACCGTGGAGTGCTCCACCTGCACCTCCCAGCAAAGGAACGCCCTTCGCCCCATGGTCTGCGGATTCATCGGAAGCAGGCCCAGCACTGTACCCAACCAACCCCTTGTCGCCTGCCCCAATGCGCAAAGCAGGTAGGAGGGAACCATGCGGAGCGGAATACTCCACCGGAAAGAAGTCCTAGGCCTCCTTGCTTCCTTTTCCTTGGCCTTGGCCCAGCCCGCAGAGATCAAGATCGATTCCTGGGGTACCCGGACCTTCACCCTGGGGAACTTCACCGGGGAAAAGACGGTCAACTTCTTGGTGGGGTATACCCTGGGAAGCGACGGCCTCACGAGAGCCCAGGGGGTGCCTGGCAGTTTTTCCGTTAGGGGGGTGTTGAAGGGCGGCCGCAGCTCACTGTAGAGCGACTCAAAGACCCCCAGAACCGCCCTACCCACCACTACAACCTCTCCTTCTCGGCCAGGGCCGGGAACCTTTACGATGTGTACATTGATTACGTACCCACCAACGACATAAAGGTCCTGCAGCTACGCCTTTGGGTCTTCGAGGGCAACTTTTTCAATAGGGGTTGGCTTTCCCTTTCCGACAGCAAGGAGGCAGCGGAAAGGAAGGATCCCTCCTTGGCGGGAAGGGTCTACGCCGAGGTGAAGGGGGTAAACTCCATCCCCGTTTGGCGGGCCCTCTTGGGGGGTGCCTTCTGGTTGACAGGCGCGGGTATCCCGATAGCAGCCCTGATCTGGGGAGGGGGGTCTGGCAGCCAAGACATTACCCTCCTTCTGACCAATGACACCCCTTCCCTAACCCTCTACTACCACATGACCGGGTGCACGGCCTTTGGCGACTACCTGGGCACGGTGAATATCCCCGTGTCGGCCATGGAAGGAGACGGGGCCTACTTCTTGGATGTGCAAGGTAGTTGCGGACTCATTGGAATCGGGAACTGGGCCGGCGTGTACCAGCGGGCCATATTCCCCAACTTCCAAACGGGGTTCGGTTTTAACAAATACCCCATATACATACGCCTGGAATTGCCCAACCCACCCCCGCCCTATGACTACCTCGGGAGCATTGTCTTTACCCCGTTGGCAATCGTAGCTCCCTGGGGCTACACCGGCGAGCCTTACGTGGGCTATCCCTACGTTGACGAAAGGGAAGTGGAGACCCAATACGGAACAAGGGTACAACGGGTTACAAGGTGGGGCGCTATTCAAGATATTCGCTTACCCATTGGAAATGGGGGTACCATGCCGGTTTCCGCCTCCCCCATCGATGCCAGGCTGGTCCTGGATTGGACATACGAGGGAACCAACCCCCCAGCCTATTCGGGAGTACCCGGGGCGGTTTACCTCCACTATAGGAATTCACCCTTCAACCCTTCTGGATTCTCCTTCCGGGAAGGGGAAAGCCTCTGGTGGTCCTCCGTGGCCCGCTACCGTGTCGCCAACTGGAACACCGACCGCTATGTTTCGGCTTCTTTTACCCCTCGGCTGAAGTTTCCTGGTACCCTTACCCTCGAGTCCGTTTCCGGGGAGGCCACAGGGGGTGGTGAGACCAAGACCGGGATCCCGGGAATTCGGGCCCGCTTCACCCCTTCGCCCAACTTAGTCGGTTTGCCGAACACTGGCAGAGCGGCTGTTGGTGCCCCCTACTACGACACCACGTGGAGTCCATCCTTTTCGCAGACGCGCTTTTCCTGGACGCTGGGGTCTTACCCCAATGCCTGCACGTTGCGGAACGTTACTTCGGATGAAACCATTACCATCTACGAGCTCACCCCTCCCGGTACTTACTCCGCCGATATCGGAAGCGTGGCCACCTACACTGCTCCTGTTCACGTCCTAAGGCCCGGGCAGCAGGTAACGGTGGGGACGTACGGGCTTTATATGGCAATCCCTGGCTACGAAAAGAGGCAAACACAGTGTGGTGAAAATGGATGCTGGGAGACAAGCCGTCCGCGCATATCCTCCACGTGCCGGATGACCACCTATGTAATGAAGCGGCAATGGAATGCTGCTACAGGGACCTGGGAAGATGTAGGGGTTTCCTTTATGTCGGGCGTGTTTGGCCTCGAGCCGCAGTAGGGGTCCCTAGACCGTGGAAAATCTCCCCTTCCCCTAAACTGAAGGCATGAAGATGCGAACCATGACCGCCAAGCTGGCCATCCTCTCCTTTCTAGGTCTGTTGGGAATCCTTGGAGGGTGCAACCTCCAGTCCTCCCAAGGGGGAACGGGTAGCGCCTGCTCCCATCCCATCCTGGGGAAGGACACCCCGAAGCTCTTCTGCTATAAGCCCGACTACTGGCCCATGAGGATCCGGTGGCAGGCCCCTTCCCCTCCCCCAGAGACGCCGTGGGAGATCGGGAAAAGGGTACCCGGGGAGATCTGGACATCCCCCTATGGCCTAGGGCCTGCCCTGAAGTTCCTGCGCATCCCCGGTTTTGAGGAGCGTTTCCTGATAGGTACCCTCTTCTCCTCCCCAATAAACGAGGGATGCTACAAGCTACCTTGTAGGGGTTCCTTCATCGAACGCCTCCGGGACTGGGACATGACGAACCCCGTTTACCCTTACAATGTCCTGCCCGTGGTCTTTGGTGGGGCCACAGTCAGTTCCCACCTCCCCGCCATCACCAACCGTTACGGTACCGGGGAGGCGGAGCTGGAGTGGGTGGCCCAGTACCTGGTACCGCAGGACCACAGCATCCTGACCGACCCCTTGGACTACGGGGATAGGCTGGAGCGGGCTCCCGAGCCCCTCACCGGCAAGGCCTTCACCTTCAGCCAGCGCTACAGTTTCACCTTTGGTTCCCAGGGGGAGATCCTGGGCTACACCCTGGAGGAGGAAGCCAGGGGACTACGCTATGCCAGGGAGTTGGACCCTTACCCCCTGTCCCGGGGTAGCGGGGCCTACATGATGCAGGACGCCCAGCTCTACCGGGTGTCCCCAGGGATGCCCCGGGATCTGGAACTGGAGGCCCTGGCCCCCCGTTACCAGTTCCACTGGACCAACCTGGACTACTACACCTACCGCTACGCCTCGGGGAACATGACCCCCCCGATACCCCTTTGCGCCCCGGGTTTTGGCTGGACCGTGAGGAGCTACGGGGCCCTCCCCTTCCTGCGGGCCAACCCCTACGACTACGATGCCGTGCCCCAGGAGGTCTGGCAAAGGGAGGCGCAAAAGGACTACCCCAAGATCCCACGCCCCTACTGGGATAACACCCTCCACCTGGTGGTGCTGGTGGAAAGGGATGTGGTGGACTACTGGATCTGGTACTCCCATCCCAGAAACGGCTACGAGTACACCAGATGGCATCCCGTCGCCCCCAGGGATAAGGCGTACCTGGACCGTTACCCCACCGCGGGGAAGGGCAACCCTCCGGGGACCACCCTGCGGGCGGCCATCCTCTACCGCAACGCCACCAGGAAGACCGGGGACTGGCGTCCCCATCCCTCCCACGCCTACGGGGAGGACCACTGGCACATCGTCTGGTCCGATGTACGCCTGGCGGGGACGGTGGACCGGCCCGACTGCGCGGTGGAGAGGATCGGCTACCACATGTATGACCTTTCCACCAGCATGCGCCTGGACAGCCTCTTCGGCCTCACGGATGTGCCCAGCCCCGCAAACGACGAGATGGCGGTCTTCTACCCCACTACGCCTGTCTTGGGGAACATTGGGATGATTGTTGACAGTACTTACACCCCAGAGTTCCTCGTGCCTCCGGGGGCGGTGAAGCTCCCCGACTGGGCCTTGCCCCCGGGTTGGTAGGGTAGGAGAGGGGCAGCCCCAGGGGAGACCCTGGGGCTAAATTTTCCCACGGTATCACCAGGATGCGGACCAGGAGGGGGATCGCCTCCCCCAGCAAGGGGGCAGGGGGTTCCAGGAGGCCTGGGCCTAAGGCCGCGTGCTCTAGCAGGGCCAGGCGCTCCTTAGGGGAAGGGCTTCTCTTCCCGATGCGGTACCATCTAAGTGTGGGGAATACCGTTGGGGAAACCCACTTTGTCGTTCGGCTGGAAGCCAAGGGCCGGATGGTTTTGCCGACGGAAGTGCGTGAGGCCTTGGGCCTTAAGGAGGGGGAGCACCTCCTCCTGCGCTTGCGTCCAGGGGGTAGCCTGGAACTCCTGAGCTTCCGCCAGATGGCTCGACGGGCCAGGGGCCTTTGGCGGAACCTGGCTCCCGGGGAGAGCCTGGTGGAAGAGTTGATTCAGGGCCGAAGGGAGGAGACGGGCTAGCTTAAGAGGGTAGCTGGCCTTAAAGTGCGGAAAGGTCTGATACCGGCAGATGGGGTTCAAAGATAGCTCCCTCTGCAACCTCTCACAGGCCCGCAGCCTGGGCCCCGTCCCCAGGCCCCCGTCGGGTGGGGGGCCTTGAGCAAAACCTAGCTCTCTTCCGGGCTCAGCTTGGGCTTCCGTCCAGGGTTAGGGTGCTGGCAACGCCCCTGGGGGTTGTACCGGGCCAACGCCAGGCGAACCCAGGATGCGGCGAGGAAGCCTCCGGGCGATCCCCGCGGAAGCCCATCAATCCACGAAAAACCCCTCCTCGTCAGCCTCCTCCTCATCCATCACGGGCTCCAGCGCATATCCCCGGTACAAGAGGGCATCCGGAGGGGCCTTGGCCAGGAAGTACTCCCAGGCTTTGCCCTTGTGGTACCTCTTGATCTCCTCCCAGTACTCCTTGGCCTCCCCTTCCGGCAGCCCCTCAATATCCCCCTCGGAGATCAGTTTTCGCTCCCTCGTATGCCAATCAAACTCCCAAAGCCGCACCAGCCTCTCCATCTTGCCTCCTGAACACCACCAGGTGTCGCTACGGAATCCGGATTTCGGCCCTTCCTCTCCAGACGGGCCAGCCTGGCCCCCTTGCCCGCTCCTACCTCCTCCTTCGCCTCCACTCAGGACGAGGAGGGGTCAGCCATTCGCCTCTCTACTCCTTCCCGCGGGGGGAAGGGAACCGATAGGGGCCATGGACCTTTGTTCTTCAACCTCATTTTTCGTCCTCCTCAAGGGTGATACCCCAGCTTTTGCGGTAAAACTCCTTCACCTCCTCCGGGGTCAGGATTTCCGGTTCTCCCCTGGACTCTATGAAGGTGGGGGCATTCTTCCGGTAGAGTTCCCGGACATACTCCTCAATCTCATCAAGCGTCATCTTGTCCAGGCCCAGGTCTTCGGCTAGGCCCACCAGTTCGGGGATGTAGAAGCCTCTCAGGGAAGCGTTCATAATCCCTTCCCTCTCCTCAGGAGTAAGGGGCCTGCCCCCTTCGTACACTACACAGAAGTAGTGAAGGGCTTTCCTGGCCTTCTCAAGGGTGATGGGGTCCAGAGTCTCTTCCATGGATTCCATTTTACCACATCGTGGCAATCCCCTTGCGGGGAAGGATCTCATGCAACGGTAACCCCCAAGAAATCTCGTCCTGGACAGGGCTGGCAGAAGGGGGTTTATGAGAAAGATGAAGTTTGGAATATCCATAGGGCGAATAAAGCTCCGGGGCCGACTCCCCTTCCAGCAGTAGCACCATGGAGGCCAGGACCATGCCCCCTTTTTACCAGAAAGGGGGCGGGGGAGCCGTGCACAGCCAAGGGGGGGCGCAGCTGGGGCCTCGAGGGCCCCCCCGGGGGTTCCGTGGGCAGGGGAATCCGGGGAAAGCCCCCAAGCGGCGGGTGGACCTTCCGCCCCTGGGTGCAGGGCCGGCCGCCACCCCCTTTAGGCCGCGGAACCATCCGGTGCCCTCCTCCCGGGCCACCCCCTTTAGGGGGTCCAGGCCGCCCTTTGCCCCGGGCCTTGCCCACCCCTTCTCCCGGCGGCGGGGGAACGGGGGGTTAAGGGAAGGGTGGGGCCGGCCTGGCCGCTGCCCTCGGCCTCACGGCCCCTGCCGCTTAGGAGGATGGGCCAGGGGTGGGGGCGGGGCTAGGGGCCCGCCCCCAAGGGGCCAGGCCTCCGTCACCCGCAGGGTCCCTCCAGCCAACTCCCCCGCCACCAGGAGGAGGCGGCAGTCCCGGAAGAGGGCGTAGTGCCGCTCCCAGACCTCTGGGGGCACGGCCGCCTGTAGGCGGTGGGGGCCGTCCTCCAGCACCAAGAAGGCGTAGCCCCGGGCGGTGGGGGGCTTCTGCAGGGCCACCACCAGCCCCGCGGTGAGGACCGGCCCCGGGCGCAGGGCAGGAAGAGGGGTGGCCCCCAGCTCCTTAAGCCAGCCCCGCACCAGGTCCAGGGGGTGGAGGGGAAGCTCGGAGAAGCCCTTGGCCTCGAGGTCCAGGAGGAGCCGCTCCCCGGGGGCCAGGGGGGGCAAGGGGGGCGGGGAGGCCTCCTCCACCAGGAGGGGCCCCCCGGGGGGGAGGCCGGTCCGGTAAAGGGCCTCCCGCCGGGGGAGGAGCTCGTCAAAGGCCCCCGCCTTGGCCAGGGCCAGGAGGAGGTCCTCCTTAGCCCCCAGGCGGGCCCGGAAATCCTCCAAGGAGGTGAAGGGGCCCCGGAGCCTTTCCCGCAGGATCTCCCTGGCCGCCTCCTCCGAAACCCCCTTGGCGGCGGTGAGGGGGGGCCTCAGGGCCTTCCTTCCCCCCACCACCTCCACCCGGTAGCGGAGGCCGGAGCGGTTCAGGGAAAGGGGCAGGAAGGGGACCCCAAGCCGCCGGGCCTCCTGGCGCCAGGTGGCGGGGGGCCACATGCCCGGCATCTCCGAAAGCACCCCCGCCAGGAACTCCGCCGGGTAGTGGTGCCGCAGCCACAAGGTGGCGTAGGCGTGACGGGCGAAGGCTTGGGCGTGGCTTTCCGTGAAGCCATAGCCGCGGAACCCTTCCACCATCCGCCATAGCCTCTCCGCCTCCTCCCCCACCAGGCCCAAGGTGGCGGCCAGCCCCTGGAGAAACCGCTCCCTAAAGGGGCCCAGGTCCTCCTCATCCCGGGCCCGGGCCACCCCCTTGCGGAAGGCCTCCGCCTCGGCCCAGTCCATCCCCGCCCCGTGGTGGAGGA
The DNA here is from genome assembly GCF_022760835.1 of Thermus altitudinis. GTDB lineage: Bacteria > Deinococcota > Deinococci > Deinococcales > Thermaceae > Thermus > Thermus altitudinis. The sequence continues at coordinate 9,294 of NZ_JAKTNQ010000007.1, read as the reverse complement.
GGGAGAGGAGCTGCTCTTGGAAGAGCAGGACCCCATGGGTTCGGGCCAGGATGCGGTCCACCACGGGATGGATGGGCCTGGCCTCCTCCTGGCCCAGGCGCCTCCTGAGGTAGGGGCGCACCGTGCCTGACTGGATGGGCCCGGGGCGCACCAGGGCGATCTGGTGGGCCAGGTCCTGGAGGCTTTGGGGGCGAAGCCTGCGGCTCATGGCCGTCTGGGCTGGGCTTTCCAGCTGGAAAATCCCCAGGGTCTCCCCCCGCCACAAGGGGCGGTAGACCCCTTCCTCCTGGGGCAGGGCCTCCAGGTCCAGCCAGACCCCTTCCGTGCGGAAAACCTCCTCCCGGGCCGCCTCCAGGGCGGAGAGGGTCCGGAGGCCCAAAAGGTCCAGCTTCACCAGGCCCAGGGCCTCGAGGTCGTCCTTGTCCAGGGTGAGCATCCGCACCCCCCCGCTGCTCCGCACCAGGGGGGCGTAGTGGCTCAAGGGCCTGGGGGCCACCACCACCCCGCCCACATGGGGCCTCAGGTGGCGCACATGCCCCTTTTCCATCTGGGAGAGGAGGCCCAGGAGGAGCCCCTTGACCGGGGCCTCCCCCAGCACCTCCCGGAAGAGGGGCTCCGCCTCCTGGGCCCGGTGGGGGCTCAGGTGGCGGAAGTCCCGGCCCAGGGCCCGGGTGAGGCGCCGCCTGAGCTCCGCCGGCAGGCCCAGGGCCCGGCCCAGGTCCTGCACCGCCAGGGGCAGGCGGTAGGTGACGTAGGCGGCGGCCATGGCCTCCTGGGCCCCGTAGGCCTCCTCCAGGTGGCGGATCACCTCCTGCCGCCTCCGGCTGGAGAGGTCCAGGTCTATGTCGGGAAGGGCCTTCATCCCCCCGTGCAGGAAGCGCTCAAAGAGGAGGCCCTCGGCCACCGGGTCCACGGGAGTCAGGTCCAGGAGGTGGGCCAGGAGGCTCCCCACCGCACTCCCCCGGGCCACCGCCAGGATGCCCCGGCCCCGGGCCCAGGCGGCCACCCCGTGGGCCAGGAGGAAGAACCCCGCCAGGCCCAGGGCCTCCACGGTGGCCAGCTCCTCCCGCAGGCGGGCCTCGTAGGCGGGCCTGTGGGGGTAGCGGGAGCGCAGGGCCCTCCAGGCCAGGGCCCTAAGCTCCTCCATGGGGGTGCGCCCTGGGGGCAGGGGAACGGGGGGGTCCAGGAGCCTTTCCGGCAGGAGGGGGAAGGCCAGGTTCCTGGCCAGGTCCCGGGCGTTGGCCCAGGCCTCGGGGAAGGGGATCCGGTCCCAGGCCTCCTCCCGGGAGGGGAGGGCCAGGGCCTCGTTGCGGGGCCTCTCCCAGGGAAAGGCCCCCTGGGGGGAGGCCTCCACCTCCACCCCCAGCCGGGCGCAGGTGAGGGCGTCCAGGAGGGGGTAGAGCCCCGGCGTGGCCTGGCGCACCTCCAAGGCGGCCACATAGGGGAGGCCCTCCTCCTGGGCCAGGCTCCGGAGGATGCGCACCCGACGGTCGTCCCCGGGGAGCCGGCCGTGGTAGAGGGAGAGGAAGAGCCGCTCCCAGAAGGCCTCCTTGAGGGCCCTCAGGAGGCGCCCTAGGGCCTCCAGGCGCCTTTGGGCCAGGAGGCGGCTGGGGAAGCCCCACCTTCCCCCCGTGAGGAGGACCAGGTCCTGGTGGTCCGCAAGGAGGGCCTCCAGGGGCAGCTCCCCCTCCTCCAGGGCCCGGGTCAGGTGCCCGGAAAGCCGGGCGTACCCCTCCCGGCTCGCGGCCAGGAGGAGGACGGGGAAGGTGCCCTCCGGGGTCCTCAGGGGAAGCCCAGCCCCGATGAGGGGCACCACCCCCCCTTCCCGGGCCTTCCGGAAAAGCCGCACCCCCCCGGAGAGGGAGAGCCAGTCCGTGAGGGCCAGATGGGTGTGCCCCAGCTCCTGGGCCCTCTCCAGAAGCCTTTCGGGGGAGGAAACCCCGCGGCCGAAGTAGGACTCGGCCCAGAGGAGGGCTAGTCCCAAACCCGGCTCAGCACCCATGCCTCCCCCTGGCGGAAAACCTCCAGGACCAGCCCTCCCTCCACCTCCAGGAGGAAGTAGTCCCGGCCCTCCTCAAAGCGCCACCACCTCCCCCCGGCCCGCCAGCGGTCCAGTTGGCGCACCACCCTCCGCCGCCCCCGGTAGGCCACCCACCGGGGCCTCCCCCCCTCCAGGACCACCGCCACGGGTTGCAGATAGAGCCGCATCCTCCACCTCCCATGGGCGGAGGCGGAACCCCCACTCCGGGGCCAGGGCCCCGGGGTCCACCACCTCCACCCGCAAAAGGGCCCCGGGATGGCGCCCCAAGAGGAGGCCAAGCCCCTCCCCAGGGCTTCGGAAAAGGCCCTCCTGCTGGGCGGGCCGCACCAGCCCGTGGGCCCGCACCCTCACCCCTTCCAGGGCCAGGCCCAGGGCCCCGCTCCTCCCGAAGGCCCGCACCAAGGCCCGGTACACCTCCCCCACCTCCCGCACGGGGGCCTTGGGCCAGTCCTCCCCCCGGAAGGCCAGGCCCTCGGCCAAGGCCTCCACCTCCAGGCGCCAGGCCGCCCTTCCCGCAAGCCCGCGGGCCAACTCCCGGGCCAAGTGCCGGAAAAGCCCCTCCTCCGCCTCGGCGGGAGGGTCCAGGACCACCCCGGCCTCCACCCCCTCCTCCTCGAGGAAACGGGCCACCTCCCGGCGCCAAGGGCCAAAGAGGTAGGGCCAAAGGGCCCGTCCCTCCCGGAGGTAGGCCAGAAGCTGGGGAGGGCGGAAGCGGCGGAGCTCCCCCACCCGCCTTAGCCCCAGAAGGCGAAGCCGCCCAAGCCCCTCCGGGGAAAGCCCCACCCCCCGCAGGACGTGGAGGGGCAGGCGGTCCAGGAAGGCCACCTCCTCCCCCTCCCCCACCCAGCGGGCCTGGCCTTCCCGGCTGGCCCAGGCGGCCAGGAGGGCCACCTCCCGCCACGGGGCCACCCCCACCCGGGCCCGGTAGGCCCGGGCCAAGGCCTGGGCCAGGGCCGGCCCCTCTCCGGGGGCCAGGGCCAGGAGGGCCGTCCCCGGCCCCAGGGCCTCCACCCTGGGGCTATGGCGGTGGAGCTCCCGGAGGAGGCCCCGCCAGGCCACCTCCCCCTGGAGGGGGTAAGGGAGGAGCCGCAGCCCCGGGGCCCGGATCCGGGCCACCTCCCCGTCCATCCCCTCCCGCACCCCAAGCCGGCGGGCCCAGGGGCAGAGGGCCACCACCCGCCCCCCCCGATGGACGGCCAGGGGGAAGGCCTCCAGGGCCGGGTCCTCCCGGCGCCAGAACCACACCGGCCAGGGGAGGAAGAGGAGGGCGGCCACCATCAGGGCCTCCAGAGGAGCCCAAGGCGCTCCAGGGCCTCCTGGCCCCTAAGGAGGAAGCGGAACACCCCTTGGATCTCCACCTCCCCCGCGGGGAGCTCCAGGGTGGGGTAGGCGGGGTTGTGGGGCTTGAGGACCACCCGGTCCCCCTTGGGGTAGACGTACTTCAGGGTGGTCCGGCCCTCGTGGAGGAGGGCGGCCACCTCCCCCGGCCGGGGCTTGGCCCCCCGCTCCACCACCACCACATCCCCCTCCAGAAGGTACTCCGCCATGCTGTCCCCCTCCACCACCAGGGCGAAGAGGTGGGGCTTGCCGGGAAGGAGGAGGAGGCCTTCCACCTCCTCCCGGTTGGCCTCCAGGGGGCCGGCGGGGATCCGCCCCACCAGGGGAATGGCCAGGCCCCCGAGGAGCCTCCCCTCGGGGGTGAGCTCCAGGTGGGTGGGCCTCCCGTGCCCCCCAGGGTAGAGGCGCAGGAGGCCCTTCCTCTCCAGGGCCTCCAGGTGTTGCCGAAGGCTTTGGGGCCTGAGCCCCAGGGCCCGGGTGAGGTCGTGGGCCGTGGGGGTGAGGCCTTCCCGCACCAGGGCGGAGAGGGCCTCGAGGACCCGTCTTTGTCCAGGGGGTAGCCTCATACCTCCTCCTTGAGTACCTGTTATATAGCAGGTATACGGGATCGTCAAGGGGGCACGCCACCCCCTAGCCCTCCCCAGGCCAGGAGGATGCCCCTTGCCTTTCCGCATATGAATGACTATCATTCAGATATGGAAACCGGTTTTCTCCCCCGGGCGGCCGGGCCCCATCTGGAGAGGCTATTGGGCGTCTTTCCCGTGGTGGCGGTCATGGGGGCCCGCCAGGTGGGCAAAAGCACCCTGGTGCGCCACCTGCCCAGCCTGGGCCAGCACCTCTACCTCAACCTGGACGACCTGGATCTCCGCCTCCAGGCGGAAGCCGACCCCCAAGCCCTCCTCCACAGGGGGGAGAGGCTCATCCTGGACGAGGTACAGCGGGTACCCGAGCTCCTTCTGGCCATCAAGCGCGCCGTGGATGCGGCCCGCATCCCCGGACGCTTCGTGCTCACGGGCTCCGCCCACCTCCTCCTCCACGCCCACTTGGGGGAAACCCTGGCGGGGAGGGCCGCCCATCTGGTCATCTGGCCCATGACCCGACGGGAGCAGCAGGGCCTGGGGAGGGCGGGCCCCTGGGGGGAACTCCTCGCCGCCCCCGTGCGGGCCTGGCCCTACCTCCTAAGGGAGCTACCGGGGCTGAGGGAAGACTGGCAGCAGGCCGTGGCCCGGGGCGGCTTTCCGGTGCCCGCCCTCCTCCTCAAGGACTGGGAGGAGCGGCGGATGTGGCTCCGGGCCTACCTCCAAACCTACCTGGAAAGGGACGTGCCGGCCTTGAGGGCGGTGGAGAACCTGCCCGAGCTCCGCCGGCTCCTGGAAGCCCTGGCCCTGCGCTCGGGAAGCCTCCTGAACCAGAGCGAGCTGGCGCGGGACCTGGGCATCTCCCAACCCACCGTGCACCGCTACCTGAACCTCCTGGAGGTGAGCTTCCTCCTGATCCGGCTTCGGGGCTACGCCCGTAGCCGCACCAAGCGCCTGATCAAGGCCCCCAAGGCCTACCTGCCGGACCCCGCCCTGGCCCTCCACCTGACGGGGGGCCAACCCTCCGGCGCCCACCTGGAGACCCTGGTCCTTCTGGACCTCCTGGCCTTTACCCACTCCCAGGTAAACCCTCCCGGCCTCTACTACTGGCGCACCGCCTCCGGCCAGGAGGTGGACTTCATCCTGGAGGCGGAGGGGAAGCTCCTGCCCGTGGAGGTGAAGGCCACCGCCAGGCCCACCCCCAAGGACGCCCAGGGACTCCTCTCCTTTCTGGCCGAGTACCCCGAGGCCCCAGGAGGCCTCCTCCTCCATGGGGGAGAAGAGGTCTTCCCCTTGGTGGACCGGGTGGTGGCGGCCCCCTGGTGGATGGTGGCCTAAGGGGCCTTTGGGGGAGGACCTGGGGGCCCCTTCCCTACCCCCAATCCCCTCAGGGATGAGGGCCTCGAGGCGCCTGCCGGTCCCAGCCAAGGCTCTTGGCCCCGGGGGGCCTTGTGCCCATGGCTTCCTTGCCAGGTACGAAAACCCGGGTTGCCCCCAAGACCCCCTCTGGGGGCATCGCCCGGGAGACGGTTCTTAGCGGGGTGCGGTTGCAAGGGTGCCCCCCGTAAGGGGATTGCCATTGTGGGCCCCTACTCAAAGGGATGGGCTGGCGGGCATCTTGGCTACAGGGTGTTGACCCATAGTCCATGTAGTCAAGAGCCTCATCCCCAGACCTCCCCCCCGCCAGGGGTTGCGCCTTCAGGGGTCCAGGCGGAGCCCTCCCCAGGGTCCGTCCCGAGGGATGCCCAAAGCTGGACCCCAAGGTCCGGGTGGGAACCGTGGAAAGGGGCACCGCACCATGCTAGGCTGGAAGGAGATAACCATTGAGGAGCGGGTCTACAAACTGGAGGGTCTGGTGGAGGGGGTGATGGTCATCCTCCCGGGGCGGATGGAGGCTTTGGAGAACCGGATGACCTCCCTGGAAGCCCGCCTGGACCTCCTGCGCCACGAGGTCAAGTCGGACCTGCAAGGCCTGCGCCAGGAGGTCAAGGGGGACAGCGAGGCCCTACGCCAGGAAATGGAGGAAAAGTTCCAGGGCCTGCGCCAGGAGGTAAAGGAAGAGATTCAAGGTCTGCGCCGGGAAGTCAAATCGGATCTCCAGGCCCTGCGCCAGGAGCTTAAGGGGGATATTGGGGTGGCCTTCAACCGTCTCACCCTGTACCTTACCGGTTTGGCCGTCGTCCTAACCATCCTCACCCTGGTGACGACTCCCTGTTCTTAAGAACAGGGCTTCTCAGGAACGATGAGACTGCTTGCCCAGTGCTCATCCCTGAAGGCTCCGTCCGACCCCAGAAAACCCCTGACTCCTTATCGGCAGGCGAGCCCAATGCTTCTGGCTCTGCCACGGGTGTTCGTTTGGAGTTTTACCCATCGGACTACCCGATGGAACCCCCTACTCCAAGTTTCAAGGTCCCCGGGAAACGCTGCCCCCAAGAAAAGTGTACCACACATCTCCCGAGAACTATGCCATGTGCCCCTGCGGGGCACGTGGGGGGTCCATGTATCCCCGGTTTGAAAACCGGGGGATTATAGCCCCCCACACCCCCCTTTTTCTCTAAGAGGGTAGCTGGCCTTAAAGTGCGGAAAGGTCTGATATCGGCAGATGGGGCTCAAGGATTCCCTCACCCAAGCCCGCAGCTTGGCCCCGTCTTCAGGCCCCCGTCGGGTAGGGGCCCTTGAGCAAAACCTAGCTCTCTTCCGGGCTCAGCTTGGGCTTCCGTCCAGGCTTAGGGTGCCGGCAACCTCTTTGGGGGTTGTACCGGGCCAACGCCAGGCGAACCCAGGATGCGGCGAGGAAGCCTCCGGGCGATCCCCGCGGAAGCCCATCAATCCACGGAAAACCCCTCCCCGTCAGCCTCCTCCTCATCCATCACGGGCTCTAGCGCATATCCCCGGTACAAGAGGGCATCCGGAGGGGCCTTGGCCAAGAAGTACTCCCAGGCTAGGCCCTTGTGGTATCTCTTGATCTCCTCCCAGTACTCCTTGGCCTCCCCTTCCGGCAGCCCCTCAATATCCCCCTCGTAGATCAGTTTTCGTTTCCTCGTATGCCAATCAAACTCCCAAAGCCGCACCAGCCTCTCCATCTTGCCTCCTGAACACCACCAGGTGCCGCTACGGAATCCGGATTCCGGCCCTTCGCCTCCAGACGGGCCGACGTGGACCCTTTGTCCGCTCCTGCCTCCTCCTTCGCCTCCGCTCAGGGCGAGGAGGGGTCAGCCATTCGCCTCTCCACTCCTTCCCGCGGGGGGAAGGGGACCGATAGGGGCCATGGACCTTTGTTCTTCAACCTCATTTCCCCTCCTCCTCAAGGGTGATACCCCAGCTTTTGCGGTAAAACTCCTTCACCTCCTCCGGGGTCAGGATTTCCGGTTCTCCCCTGGACTCTATGAAGGTGGGAGCATTCTTCCGGTAGAGTTCCCGGACATACTCCTCAATCTCATCAAGGGTCATCTTGTCTAGGCCCAGGTCTTCGGCTAGGCCCACTAGTTCGGGGACATAGAAGTCCTCCAGGCCGGTGTTCATGGTCTCTTCCCTCTCCTCAGGGGGGAGGGACTCACCCCCACTAGCCACAACCTGAAGGTAGTAAAGGGCCTTCCTAGCCTTCTCAGCGGTGATGGGGTCCAGAGTCTCTTCCATGGATTCCATTTTACCACATCGTCGCAATCCCCTTACGGGGAAGCATCTCTTGCAACTCGGCCTCCCAGCAAGTGTCCGAATTGCAGGACTAACAAGTCGCAATCCCCTTACGGGGAAGCATCTCTTGCAACCTGTTTCTTTCCAGCGCCCTAACGGCGACGACACCGTCGGGGTCGCAATCCCCTTACGGGGAAGCATCTCTTGCAACTGGGAAGACAATCTCTGGGACCAGGCGCATGAGTCTAGGACGTCGCAATCCCCTTACGGGGAAGCATCTCGTGCAACACGAAAAGATTACGAGGATGTATGTCCCAGCCCTTGTGTCGCAATCCCCTTACGGGGAAGCATCTCTTGCAACCCGGTCTCCTGGCGGCGGATACGCTGCGGGAAGGAGGCTTGTCGCAATCCCCTTACGGGGAAGCATCTCGTGCAACGTTGGAACCCACCTATGAGGAGTGCAAGATTCTTTTTGGTCGCAATCCCCTTACGGGGAAGCATCTCGTGCAACATATTCTCCGGACTATCCCTTCCCCCTTCCTGTCCAAAGGTCGCAATCCCCTTACGGGGAAGCATCTCGTGCAACAGGTACGAGGCAGCTTGGGACATCATGTCCTATGCCGCCGGTCGCAATCCCCTTACGGGGAAGCATCTCTTGCAACACGCTCCACCCACCTTGGAGATTATGCGGACGTGGGTGAAAAGGTCGCAATCCCCTTACGGGGAAGCATCTCTTGCAACGGGTAAAGGAAGTCAGGGAAGAAATCGGAAGGTGGTTCGGGTCGCAATCCCCTTACGGGGAAGCATCTCTTGCAACGGTAACCCCCAAGAAATCACGTCCTGGGCAGGGCAGGCAAAAGGGGGTTTATGAGAAAGATGAAGTTTGGAATATGCATAGGGCGAATAGAGGGGGTTTTGCGGGGTTTGGTGCGATGATGGGCCGCTTTCGGAAGGGGCGATGAGATGTATAAAGCGCATATTGCCCTTGGGCATGGGAAGGATAGGCTTTCAAGATCCCCGTCCGGGCATCCGGACAAGAGCATTATACCAGTTCCGCGAAGATTTGACCGCGTCTAGTGGGCGTGGCAGAGGATGCTACTGGAAAGGTTCGTTCCAATACTACAGCTTGGGATAGTTTCCTTTGCGCCATGTCAAGTTAGGGGTGGGAGTGTAGTGCAGATTACTGTAGGGCTAGGGCTTTGGGAAGGTGGGGAGGCTTGGGGGGAGGAGCAGGCTCTGGCTCGGGGAAGGAGGGCTTTCCCAGAAGCTCCCCTCTGGCCCAGGAAGTAGGGCCAAGGAAGCAGGCCTCAGTGAGCAGGCTCTGCCCCTCGCTCTCCATGAGGGGCGTGGGGGCCTCTCTGGGCTTGGGAACTGGGCTTCTGGGGGTGTCCGAACCCCTTGAGGCTCGGAGCTACAGTGGCCCCCTCCCCCCGAAGAGGAACCCCTGCAGAAGGTGGTAGGGGAAACCTATGGCATCCTTGGCCATTTAGCCCCCGGGGTGAGCCCGGTGGAGGAGCTGATCCGAGAGCGCCGGGAGGAGGCCCGGAAGGAGGAGGCAGAGTGAGGGCCGTGCTGGATGCCTCGGCGCTCCGGGCCCTCTTGCTGGGTCAGCCCTGCAGGGGTAGCCAATCACGCTTTGTTGGCCAATAACGGCCATATCTCTAATCGTTGAAGAGGGGTTCGCAATGCCCAAGACTGCGGGTG
>NZ_JAKTNQ010000068.1 GCF_022760835.1 Thermus altitudinis | reverse complement strand
GCCACCCGCTTGGGGTCCGCGCAAATGGAGCGGCTACATCTAGATTACCAGGGAAGCCACAAGGGGGGTACTCCCTGCCTCTCCACGCGCCCAACCATGCATTAGGGCTTCTCCCCCTTCAGGCGCTCTATGAGCCGGCTGGCCTCGAGGACGCTCCTTGGCGGGGGGCCTTGGTATCCCAGAAGAGCCAAGTAGGCAAGCTGCTTTTCCGTAGGCGGCTTCTCCGCCCAGGCCTTCTCCCGGTCCCGGTCCTTGAGGGCCTCCCGGGCCGCCCCGTCCAAAAGGCCCACCGCCCGCAGGAGTCTCGCCAGGTCCCCCCTCTTCCCTATAGCTTCTCGGAGAAGCCTCCGGGTTTCTGAGCTGCCCTCCTCCAGCCAACCAGGGAAAGCCCCCGGTGGAAGGCCGCTTTCCACGAAGCGCTCCATGAGCTTGAGGGCGCTCATGCGGTAGCAGACTTGACCGATATGCGGCCTTGGGGTAAAGAGGGGGCATGACCCTACGCG
>NZ_JAKTNQ010000067.1 GCF_022760835.1 Thermus altitudinis | reverse complement strand
ACCTTATGGTGGAAGTCCCTCCTCTGATGGGCAATCTTGCGGTGTAGTTTAGCTAAGCGTTTTTTGGTTTTCTTGTACCTACCACCTCCTTTCTCCTTCCCGGAAAGCTCCCTTTGGGCTTTGGCCAGCTTCTTTTGGGTCTTCTGATAGTACCTGGGAGCTTCTACCATCTCCCCGTCGGAGGTGACGAGAAAGTGAGGGTTGGTGCCTAGGTCTATGCCAACAACTGCTTGGCTTTCGGGTAGAGGTTTAGGCTCCACCTCACAGACGAAGATGATGTACCAGTCATCCCCTTCCCGCTTCACCGTAGCCCTCTCTATCTTTCCCTCCCACGGGCGGTGAAGTTTCACCTTCACCGACCCGACACCATAGATGAAAACCCGTTTGCCGTCCTTCTGAAGTTTGACCCCGGTAGTCCCAGCCTGGGGGAAGGTGAAGGAGTCATACCGTCCTTTTCCTTTGAAGCGGGGGTAACCGGGTTTTTGTCCTTTCTTGACCCTCCGGAAGAAACCCTGGAAAGCCCTATCTACCTTCTGTATAACATCCTGTAGGAC
>NZ_JAKTNQ010000066.1 GCF_022760835.1 Thermus altitudinis | reverse complement strand
TGTAATCGGTCAATACATCTGAGACTGGGGGACCGACTCCGCTTGCATTTTAGCCAAGAACTCCAGGGGCGCCAGCCCCCCCAGGGCCATGTGGGGCCTGCGGTGGTTGTAGTACGCCAGATAAGCGTCCAGCTCGGCCTGCAGGCGCACAAGCCCCCTTGGCAAGGGCAGGGTATAAAACTCGTCGCGGAAGGTGCGCTGCATCCGCTCCACGTGCCCGTTGAGCTTCGGGCTCCGTGGGGGCAGCACAAAGAGCCGGATTCCCAGGCTCCGGCAGGCTTCCTCAAACTCGGCCATGAACTCGCTCCCCCCGTCCACCTGGACGGCCCGGATGGGGAAGGGGGCCTTGGTCACGAGGGCGGAGAGGAATCCCGCCGCCAGGTTGGCCGTGGCCCTGGTGTGCACCTGGGCCAGGGAGAAGCGCGTGACCAGGTCCAGGGCCGAGAAGTGCTTGACCACCTCCCCGGGCCCTAGGGTCACGGTGAGGGTGTCCAACTGCACCAGGTCCCCGGGCGCCCTGGCCTCGTATCCCCGGGGCTTCCTCTGGGCGTAGGGCCTCTGGGGTCTTGGCCTCCCCTTGCCCCGCCTCGCCCGGGCCAGGAAGGCGGCCACCCTTTCCACCTGCCCCCTGGCTTCCAGATGGGCGAGGATGCGGCCCACGGTGCGCTCGCTCACCGCAAAGCCCTCCTTCCTTAGGGTCAGCCAAATCGGCCAGCGGCCCCAGGTGGGGTTCTCCTTCCTTAGGGCTTCCACCCGGATCAGCAGATCGGAAGACCAGTAAATCCTCCTCCGCAAGCGCTGAGGACGTCTTGACCGAGGCTTAAGACCGGCAAGGCCCTCTTCCTTGAGGCGTTT
>NZ_JAKTNQ010000065.1 GCF_022760835.1 Thermus altitudinis | reverse complement strand
ATACCCTTTTATGCTAATTCCTTCGTCCTAGGCCACCAGTGGAACAGGGTGTGCCGCCTGAGGGTCTCGGGGTCCTGGGCAAGGACCCGGCACCGCTCAGCCACCGCCTCCATCATCTCCTCAAGGTCCCGGAAGTACCGGTTGGCCACCGCCTCGTTCACCAAGGGCCACACCCGCTCCACCGGCTGCAGCTCCGGGCTGTAGGGCGGCAGGAAGACCAGCCGCACCCCCTCCGGCACCTCCACCCGCCCCGACACGTGCCACCCCGCCCGGTCCAAGACCACCCACGCCTCCTCCCCCTCCCCAAGCCAGGCCCGAAGCTCCCGCAAAACCCAGCCCATCACCTCCGTGTCTATCCCGTCCACCAAAAGGCTCAGGCTCTCCCCCGTCTCCGGCTCCACAAAGGTGCACACATAAAACCACCGGTACCGGTGCGCCCCCACCGCCAAGGGCCTCTCCCCCCGCCTGGCCCACACCCGCCGGTACACCGGCTTGAGCCCCAACCGATGCTCATCGTACGCCAGAAGCCTCACCTTCCTCCCCTCGGCCCTCGCCTCCTGGACCTGGGCGGAGAGGTTTTTTTAAACGCCTCCTGCGCCTCCCCGTCCGCCTTGGCGTGCCGGGGACGGGGCACCCGCAAAGCGAACCCCATCTCGTGGAGGAGACGGTAGATGGGGTAGAGGGAGAGCTTCTTCCCCAGCTCCCGCTCCACCCAGTCCCTGAGCTTGGGCCCCGTCCACAGGCCCCCGTCGGGTGGGGGACCCTGGAGGGCCTCCAGGACCCTCCTCTGCTCCTCCGGGGTCAGCTTGGGCTTCTGGCCCGGGTTCTGGTGCCGCTTGTCCTTCAAGCCCTCCGGCCCTTCCCGGTTGTAGCGCCGCACCGTCTCCTGGACCCAGCGGGTGGAGCTGAGGGTGATTTTGGCGATCTCCTTGGCGGTGAGTCCCCGCTTGGCGTGGTAGACGGCCAGGAAGCGATGCTTCTCTATCGGGTCCTTGGCCTTCTTGACCCTCCGCCACAGCTCGTTCAGGGTCAGGTGGTCGGCCACGGTCATGGACGAAGAATACAACAAGAAAGGGTAT
>NZ_JAKTNQ010000064.1 GCF_022760835.1 Thermus altitudinis | reverse complement strand
CCCAGGAACCTGAGGGCGGAGAGGGGATGGAAGGAGAAGGTCTCCAGGGCCGCCTTCTTCTTCCGCACCCCCCTGCGGTACAGCAGGGACACCAGAAAGGCCCGGAGGATCGCCAAGACTTGCGCCCCCACGCCCCGCACCTGGCAGGCGTCCTCATGGAGGAGGACGTCCCGTACCCAAAAGGACCGGTTCTCCACCTCCCACCGGGAAAGGAGAAGCTCCCCAAGCCGCCTCGCGTCCGCCTCCTCGGCTCCCAAGCTGGTGAGGGCGTAGCTCGCCGCGCGCCGTACCTCCCCCGTCCCCTTGTGCACCACCTCCCGCTCCACCCGCACCACCTGTCGGCACCCGGGAAAGGCCAAGAGCGCATCCGGCAGATAAGGGGAAGCCCAGACCCGGTAGGTCCACACCTCCCCGTCCCGCACCACCTCCCAAGCTGACTCCGTCTCCCCGGGAAGCCGCCTTTCCTCCATCCCCTTGAATACCTCCAGAGCCCACTCCAGCAGTTCCCCCTGGTTGGCCTTCAGGACGAAGAGGTATGCCCCCCTTTTTCCACCACCTTCCCCGCCACCTCCGGGTACAGGTACCCCGCGTCCCCCACCACTACCTTCCCTTTGAGCCCCTCCGCCCCCAGGCGGTCCAGGAGCTCCAGAAGCGCTTGGTCCTCCCTCCCCTCCACCCGGGCCTGGGCCAGGGTGGTCTTGAGGTGCAGGGCCAGGACCTCCACGAGCCTGACCTGGGGGCTCTTCCCCTTGCCGCTTCCCCGGAGGTGCTTCCCGTCCACCACCAGGACCCCTCCCAGGTCCACCTCGGGGAAGACCTGGAGGAGGGCCTCCTGGAGCTTCTTTGGGTCCAGACGGTGAAGGAGGAGGGTGAGGATGGTGTGGCCCGGGGGGTTGCGCAGGCCCAGGTGGGGCAAGAGGTGAGGGTTGGCCCGGGCGAAACGTTCCACGCCGCGCAGGGAGTCCACGCGGGCGAGAAAGGCCACCAAGATGAGGGCCAACAAGCCCCACAAGGGATACCGCCGGTTGCGGGCCCTGGGGTCGGGGACTTGGGACAAGGCCTCGCGTAGGGTCATGCCCCCTCTTTACCCCAAGGCCGCATATCGGTCAAGTCTG
>NZ_JAKTNQ010000063.1 GCF_022760835.1 Thermus altitudinis | reverse complement strand
ATGGCCAAGGGCGAGTTTATCCGTACGAAGCCTCACGTGAACGTGGGGACGATTGGGCACGTGGACCACGGGAAGACGACGCTAACGGCGGCGTTGACGTTTGTAGCGGCGGCGGAGAACCCGAATGTGGAGGTGAAGGACTACGGGGAGATTGATAAGGCGCCGGAGGAGCGTGCGCGGGGGATTACGATTAACACGGCGCATGTGGAATACGAGACGGCGAAGCGGCACTATTCGCACGTGGATTGTCCTGGGCACGCGGACTACATCAAGAACATGATCACGGGTGCGGCCCAGATGGATGGGGCGATTTTGGTGGTATCGGCGGCGGATGGGCCGATGCCGCAGACGCGGGAGCATATTCTTTTGGCCCGCCAGGTGGGGGTGCCGTACATCGTGGTGTTCATGAACAAGGTGGACATGGTGGACGACCCGGAGCTTTTGGACCTGGTGGAGATGGAGGTGCGGGACCTTCTGAACCAGTACGAGTTTCCTGGGGACGAGGTGCCGGTGATCCGTGGGAGCGCGTTGTTGGCCCTGGAGCAGATGCACCGGAACCCGCAGACGAAGCGTGGGGAGAACGAGTGGGTGGATAAGATTTGGGAGCTTTTGGACGCCATTGACGAGTACATACCCACGCCGGTGCGGGATGTGGACAAGCCGTTCTTGATGCCGGTGGAGGACGTGTTTACGATCACTGGGCGTGGGACGGTGGCCACGGGACGGATTGAGCGGGGGAAGGTGAAGGTTGGGGACGAGGTGGAGATTGTGGGTTTAGCTCCGGAGACGCGGCGGACGGTGGTGACGGGTGTGGAGATGCACCGTAAGACGCTTTCGGAGGGCCTAGCTGGGGACAACGTGGGTTTGTTGTTGCGGGGTGTAAGCCGGGAGGAGGTGGAGCGGGGGCAAGTGCTGGCGAAGCCTGGGAGCATTACGCCGCACACCAAGTTTGAGGCCTCGGTGTACATCTTGAAGAAGGAGGAGGGGGGCCGGCACACGGGATTTTTCACGGGATACCGGCCGCAGTTTTACTTTCGGACCACGGATGTGACGGGGGTGGTGGAGCTGCCGGCGGGTGTGGAGATGGTGATGCCTGGGGACAACGTGACGTTTACGGTGGAGCTGATCAAGCCGGTGGCCTTGGAGGAGGGTTTGCGGTTTGCCATTCGTGAGGGTGGGCGGACCGTGGGCGCCGGCGTGGTCACCAAGATCCTGGAGT
>NZ_JAKTNQ010000062.1 GCF_022760835.1 Thermus altitudinis | reverse complement strand
GCTCTAACCTAGAACCGCGAAGCCCCGCTCTGAAGAGCGGGGAGTCGTCACTCGCCGCTTTCTGGGGTCGGGGGAAGGCTTTGTGCCCTAAGCCGTTCCCACGGGAAGTCGTCTAAAGGGTAAAAGCGGTCTGCCTGCTGGGCCAGGCGGTGGGAGGAAAGGGCGTGGAAGGTGGTGTTTTCCACCTGCTTGCCCATGTCCTGGACCACCCTGACCACCTCGGCGAAATCCCCGTCCCCAGAAACCAAAACCGCCACGTCGTAGGCGTCGGCGTAGGCCAGACGGAGGATGTCAATGGCGATCTGGATGTCCACCCCTTTTTCCACGAACCCCTCGGCCCGCCTCTCCAAGCGGCCCAGGCGCACGGCCACATAGGGCACCCGCTTCAAGTAGTTGAGAAAGCTCTGGTGGGCCTTGGCGGCGGGGTCTTCCGGGGGAAGGGGGGCGTTGTAATAGTAGGCGCGGAGGAGCTTGCGTCCGGCAGTCAGAAGCGTAATGAACTCCACAAAGTTTAGCCGATAATCCGTTCCCAGGTGTTGCACCAACCCCTTATACAGGTTGGAGCCGTCGATGAATATCGCTACCCTTTCCATAATACTCCCGCCCCTTGACGGGCTCCTTCAGTTTAGCCCAGGCGGGTGAGAAAGTTTATAGCCCACCGCTCCTATGGAGCAGTGGGGGAAGGGATACACACTCCACGTAGCCCTTTTGGGCGGGGCTATCCTATCACGGTTTTCCCATGAGCGCAAGATGAGGGACAAAAGAACGCTTAGGGACGTATTTTTTCCGTTTCCGCGTACACGTCGCGGAAGACCCCAGGGATGGGAGCGTGGGGTTTGTGCACCCGGACCCGGACTGCCTCGAGGCGGGGGAAAGCCTTTAAGAGCTCCTCCGCCAGGTGGTCCGCCAGGGCCTCTATGAGGTAAAACCGCCTGTGGCGCACCGCCTCCTCCACCAGGGCGTAGACGGCGGCATAGTCTACGGTTTCCTCTAGCCGGTCCCCCTTGCCCTCAAAGGGTACCTTCAGCCAGAGGTCCACCACGAAACGGGCCCCCAAGCGACCTTCCTCGGGCTTTACCCCATGCCGGCCATAGAACTCCAGACCCAAAAGGGCGATCTCTCCCACGTCTACCCCCAAAGGGCATGCCAAACAGCCAGGGCCTCCCGGTGGGCGGCCACGTCGTGGACGCGAAGGATCCTGGCCCCCTTCATGGCAGCAAAGAGGTGGGCGGCCACAGAGCCAAAGACCCTTTTTGCGGGCTCCTCCACCCCCGTAAGCTCCCCGATGCTCCGCTTGCGGGAAAGCCCCACCAAAACGGGATGGCCCAGGGCCACGATTTCCTCCAGGTGTTGGAGGAGGGCGAGGTTGTGTTGCAAAAGTTTCCCGAAGCCAAAGCCTGGGTCCAGGACCACCTGGGGAACCCCAGCCCTTAGGGCCTTTTCCGCCTGGACCTTCAGAAAGGCCTTTACCTCGGCCACCACATCCCCGTAGTGGGCATGGGCCATCATGGCCTTGGGATCGGGCACGGGCATGTGCATGACCACCGCGGCCACCCCATACTGGGCGCAAAGGGCCACCATGCGCTCATCCCGAAGGCCCGTCACGTCGTTGATGAGGTGTGCCCCCAGTTTCAGGGCCTCCGCCGCCACCTCGGGCTTACGGGTGTCCACGCTCACCGGCACCCCCAGCTCCAGGACCGCTTCCAAAACCGGAAGAAGCCGCCTTTTTTCCTCTTCCAGGGGCACAGGCTCCGCCCCGGGCCGGGTGGACTCGGCCCCCAGGTCCAGGAGATCCGCTCCCTCCGCCACCAGGGTCTTGGCCCTTTCCAGGGCCCTTTCCGGGTCCAGGTAGAGGCCGCCATCGGAAAAGGAATCGGGGGTGAGGTTGAGGATGCCCATGACCCGGGGGCGGGAAAGGTCCAGGGTGCGGTCGCGAAGCCAAAGCACGCCAGGATTATATTGGGGCCAGGGGGTGAAACATGCGTCTGTCGGCTGCGGTGGACCTGGGAGAGGGGTTGGAGGTGGTGGTGGACAGCGCCCGTTTTCTTCAGGAGGGGCTCGGCATCCCCGCGGAGCTGCTCCACGTGGTACCCACCCCTTACAGAAAAGGGGGGCGTGGGGGGGCCATAATGCCCCGGACCTTCAGTCCGGGGATACATGGACCCCCCACA
>NZ_JAKTNQ010000061.1 GCF_022760835.1 Thermus altitudinis | reverse complement strand
CACCGGGAGAAGAGGCCCCTGTGGGTCAGGGAGTTCACGTGTCCCTCTTGTGGTACTCTTCTCCACCGGGACGTGGCCGCGGCAGTGAACATCTTGGCCAGGGCTGGGACGGAGCCTGCGGGGATAGGTGCTCTAACCTAGAACCGCGAAGCCCCGCCCTTCAGAGCGGGGAGTCGTCACAATCCGGAGAACAAGACCGCTTGGTTCATGATCCCCGGCATCATCGGCCTGGTGCTCACCATGTTCGCCGTCCTCCTTACCGCCTTATCCATCGTGCGGGAGGTGGAAAGCCGGATGCTGGAAAGCCTCCTGGTGGCCCCCCTTCGACCCCATGAGATGGTTTTGGGCAAGGTGCTGCCCTATCTTGTCATCGCCTTTGGGGTGGCCCTTTTGGTGCTGGCCCTGGGGCACTGGGTCTTCGGGGTACCCATAAAGGGGAGTCTTTCCCTTTTGCTGTTGGCCATGTTCCTCTTCGTCCTAGGATCCTTGGCGGCAGGGGTGCTTATCTCCACCCTGGCCCGCACCCAGGTGCAGGCGGTCTTCGGCACCTACGCCTATGCTTTCCCTACCATCTTCCTTTCCGGGTTCGTGTTTCCCATAGAGGGCATGCCCCGCTTCTTCCAGCTGCTTTCCTACCTGGTGCCCGCCCGCTACCTTATAGAGGTTCTGCGGGGGGTGATGCTGAAGGGGGTGGGGTTTGGCGTGCTGTGGCCCCACCTTTTGGCCCTCTTCCTCTTCTCCGCCCTGGTTCTCTTTTTGGCCTCCGCACGTTTCCAAAGGCAGGTGGTGGCATGAGGTGGTGGTGGGCAGGGTTGCTTTTTCTGGGTCTGGCCCTGGCCCAGGGGCGCCTCGAGGCCGGGGTCTATGGAGTCCCTGGGGCCTTGGTCTCTACCCTGGAGGCGGGTTTCACCCTGGAGCCCGGAGAGGCCTTCCTCAGGCTCCAACTGGGACAGGAAACCCGTGGGGCCTTGGGCTTTTCCTCCAGCCTGGCCTTGGGACCCTTAGGGTATCTGGCCTATGGCCTGCAAACCGAGGCAGGAACGGGGGGGCTTGGGGGAATGGCTTTTGCCGAAGGGGGCGCCGGCCCCTTGGCCCTGGCGGTGCGGCTCGGCTACCGCCCGAAGGGGCTTTTCCCCCTGTTCCCCGAGGAGGGGGTGTTTGGCCGGCTCTCCTTGCGCTACCGGCTGGTGCCCAAGGAGGTGGTGGGGTTTCTTTGGGAAGGGGGCGAGAACTCCCGGGCCGAGGTGAGCTACGCCCTGAGGGAGGGGGCCACCTACACCTTGGGGGCGGGTGTTTCCGGCCTTCCCTACCTCCTTTTGGGCTGGAAGGGGGAAGTAGGGGAGGGGATGGAGGTCCTGGACCTCTCCTTGCGCCTGGGGGGGCTAAACCGCCTGGAGGCCGGGCTTTACTTAGGGGAGGCTAGCCTTTTCCTCACCCTTTCCTATCCCTGGGCGGGTAGCCTCGGGGTGTGGCTTGGGGACCTGGGCTGGGAAGGAGGGTACAAGGAAGCCCCTTACGCCTGGGTCCGGTATGCCTGGAGGTGGCCATGAAGGCGATGTCCTGGGGAATCCTGTTGGTGTTGGCGACGGCCTTGGCCCAGTCCGTGGGCGAGATCCTGGACCGGGTGGAGAAAAACCTGCAAGACCCCTGGCAGGCGGTGGTGCAGGGCGAGATCCAGGGGCCTGCGGGCCGGGAGGAGCTCCGGGCCCGGGTCCTGGCCATCCCCAAGGAGAACCTTTTCCGCATAGAGTTTCAAAAGCCCGGCTCCTTGGAGGGCAACTTCACCGTGATCACGGAAAAAGAGGTCTGGAACTACCTCTACCTCACCAACCAGCTGGTCATCAGTCCCAAGGAGAAGGCCCAGGTGCAGGGCTTGGGGTTTAGCCCTCAAGGCCTTGGGGACCTCAAGGCCCTTTCCCAGCGGGTGAGCCTGCGCCTTGTGGGGGAGGAGCGCCTGCCGGAGGGCATGGCCTGGAAACTTGTGGGCCAGGCCCAGGAGGGCCAGGGCTTCGCTAGCCTGGAGCTTTACATCCTGAAGGCGGATCCCAGGCCCGTGCGCTTCCTCTTCCGGGATGAGGCGGGGAAGGTTCTGGCCGACCTTAGGGTGGTGGAGTTCAAGCGGACCCCTTTGCGCCCCCAGGACCTCAAGCGTTACCCCAAGGACGCCCAGGTGCTGCGCCGCTAGGGTTCGGCGTAGAGGGGGGTAGAGAGGTACTTCCAGCCCCCATCGGGGCTGATGCAGGCTACCCTTTTGCCAGGGCCTAGCTCCCGGGCCACCTCCAGGGCCGCCCAGAGGATGCCCCCGGAGCTCATCCCCAGGAAAAGCCCCTCCTCCTTGGCCAGGCGCCGGGCCAGGGGGAAGGCATCCTCCTCCCAGACCTGGATGACCCCATCCAGAAGGGAAAGGTCAAGGTTTTCCGGGATGAAGCCCGGGCCCATGCCCTGGAACTGGTGTTGCCCCATCTTGCCCCCGGAGAGGACGTTGGAGCGGGCGGGCTCCACGGCGATCACCTTCACCCCGGGGAGCCTTTCCTTCAAGTACCGCCCCACCCCGGTGATGGTCCCCCCGGTGCCCGATCCGTAGACGAAGGCGTCTATGCGTCCCTCCAAGGCGGCAAAAAGCTCGGGCCCTGTGGTTTCGTAGTGGGCGCGCACGTTGGCGGGGTTGGCGAACTGATCGGGCATGAAGGCCCCAAGCTCCTCCTTAAGGCGCAAGGCCTCCTCCCGGGCGGCCAGCATCCTGCGGCTGGGGTCGGTGAGGACCAGCTCCGCTCCCAAGGCCTTGAGGACCCGCTTCCTTTCCTCGGACATCTGGGCGGGCATGGTGAGGATCAGGCGGTAGCCGCGGCTGGCGGCGATCATGGCCAGGCCGATCCCCGTGTTCCCGCTGGTGGGCTCCACGATGGCCTGGCCCGAGCCGGGGCGGAGAAGGCCCTTTTCCTCGGCATCCCGGATCATGTACCAGGCGGGGCGGTCCTTGATGGACCCTCCGGGGTTAAGGCCTTCCAGCTTCACCCAGACTTCGGCCATTTCCGGCTCCACCACCTTGAAAAGGCGCACCGTGGGAGTTTTGCCGATGATGGCTTCCACCCGCATACCCCCACTATAGCCTTTGGCAAGGAGGGGAAAGGCCCCTTGGGTACAGGAAAAGGGCCAGGCATCTTTCCTGGGGGAAAGAGGTCTGCTAGGCTAGAAGGAGCAAGCTCGGCTTGCGGAAGGGTGACCATGAAGGTTGAACAGGACAAGGTAGTGACCATCCGTTACACCCTCCAGGTGGAGGGGGAGGTGCTGGACCAGGGGGAACTTTCCTATCTGCACGGGCACGGCAACCTGATCCGGGGCCTCGAGGAGGAACTGGAAGGCCGCATGGAAGGGGAGAGCTTCCAGGCCCACGTGCCCGCAGAAAAGGCCTATGGCCCCCGCGACCCTGAGGGGGTGCAGGTGGTGCCCCTCTCCGCCTTCCCCGAGGATGCGGAGGTGGTGCCTGGGGCCCAGTTCTACGCCCAGGACATGGAGGGGAACCCCATGCCCCTTACCGTGGTGGAGGTCCAGGGGGAGGAGGTCACCATTGACTTCAACCACCCCTTGGCGGGGAAGGACCTGGACTTTGAGGTGGAGGTGGTGAAGGTACGGGAGGCCACCCCGGAGGAGATCCTCCACGGCCACGTGCACGAGGGCGGTCATCACCACTAAGCCTCGAGGGGTTTTCCAAGCCCCAAGGCCCCTTGCGGTTTTGGGGCTTGACTTTTTGACCTGGCCGTGGGATAGTAAGGAGTCCCTGGAAAACCAGATGGGTTTGAGGGATGAAGGAGAAGCATGAAGAAGGGTACGGTTAAGTGGTTCAACGCGGAAAAGGGTTACGGGTTCATCCAACAGGAAGAGGGTCCGGATGTGTTTGTGCACTTTACGGCCATTGAGGCTGAGGGTTTCCGTAGCCTGAACGAAGGGGACCGGGTGGAGTTTGAGGTGGAGCCCGGCCGGGGCGGCAAGGGCCCCCAGGCCAAGAAGGTCCGCCGCCTCTAGAAGATCCCTCCGTCCAGAAGGCCCCTTCGGGGGCCTTTTTGCTTTAGAGAAAAGGGGGGTGTGGGGGGCTACAATCCCCCGGTTTGCAAACCGGGGATACATGGACCCCCCACATCCGCCAGAGGTTCATTTGGAGCAGGGGCTCCAAGGCGGCAGACGTGCTACCATGGGATGG
>NZ_JAKTNQ010000060.1 GCF_022760835.1 Thermus altitudinis | reverse complement strand
TGGACGCTGCGGGCAACGCTTCGGAGGCCACCCTTACGGTGACGGTGGCCAACGAACCCGCGATTTGGTGGGTTGCGCCGGTGCCGAATGAGAGGTTGGCCGGCTTTGTGAATCTGCAGGCTGAGGTTAGGGCCGTCCGTACAGTAAGTCGGGTGGATTTCTACTTTGGTCCGGATTTGAACACCTTGGCGAAGATTCCTGGCTCGCCGAGCGTGTCGGGCAATGTGTATAGTCTGGGTTGGAACCTCCTTCGTGTCTCGCCCGGGAGCTACATCCTTAAGGTTGAGGTGGAGGATGTTGCGGGCTCTTTGGGTACCGCTGTCATTCCGGTGGAAGTAGCCTCCGTCTTCGTGATTACGACCCCCAGGGATGGTGATGAGGTTGGGCGGGGAGCGGGGCGTGAAATAGTTAGCATTACCGTGGGGGTGAATGGAACGTTGCCACCGGAGGTGACTGTCACCCAGGTTGATGTGTACATCAATGGTGTGCGGATAGGATCGGCTACGCGACAGAGTGCCGGGGATGACTCGCAGGTATTTGTATACGTCTGGGATACTTCCGTTTCAGTGCCCGGCCATGATCCCACGAAGTCGGGAGATCGGGTCATTACTGCTGAGGTTGTTTACAGGGCTGGATCCACTTCTACCTCCACTTTTACCGGTGGTATCCTGGTCCACTTCTTGCCGTAAGAGAGCTGAAGCCTGGGCCCTGGGGAAACCCGGGGCCCAGGGTCTATACTGAAGGGCGTGACGGTCCTACCCGACCTCGAGGCCCCCCTTCTCCGCTTTGAGGAGGCCCTGTCCCAACTGGTGCAGTCCGACGTCCTCTTCGTGCGCCTCATCCACCAGGACCTGGTGACGGCGGGGGGCAAGCGCATCCGGCCCCGCTTGGTTTTCTTGGCCTCGAGGGCCTTAGGGGGCGCCCCCTTTGAGATGGAGCTGGCATTGGCGGTGGAGCTTTTGCACTCCGCCACCCTCCTTCACGACGACCTCATTGACGACGCCGAGACCCGCCGGGGCAAGGAAGCGGCGTTTCGCCGGTATGGGAATGCGGTTTCCGTCCTTTCGGGGGATTTTTTGCTTTCCCGGCTTCTCCACGTGATCGCCAAGACCGGGCGGATGGAGCTGGTGGAGCGCTTCGCCCAGGTGGCCAAGACCCTGAGCGAGGGGGAGGTCTTGCAGTTCCAGGTGGCCGCCCTCGAGGACTACTCCCTGGAGAACTACGAGCGGATCATCACCGCCAAGACGGCGGCCCTCATGGAGCTTTGCACCGAGGGGCCGGCCCTCCTCTTGGGCGTGGATGGGGAGGAGCGGGAGGCCCTGGCCCGCTTCGGCCTCCTCTACGGCCAGGCTTTCCAGATGCGGGACGACTACCTGGACCTGATGGGTACCCCTGAGGCCTTGGGCAAGCCCGTGGGTGGGGACGTGCGGGAGGGCAAGGCCACCCTTATCACCCTGCTCTTGATGGAGCGCTTCCCCGAGGTGCGGGAGATCCTGAGGCGAAAGGGAAGGGAAGAGGGGGATTTAGAGCGGCTGCGCACCCTGGCCCGGGAGAGCGGGGTAGCCCAGGAGGTGGAAAGGCGCATTCGGGAAAGGGCCTTGATGGCGGTTGAGGCCCTTGCGCCCCTGCCCGCCTCTCCCTATAAGGAGGCCCTTCGGAGTTTGGCCCTCAAGGAAGGGGAGCGCTTTTTCTGAGGGTGGCGCGGTAGGACCTACCTCCCCGTTCTCACCCTTAGGTGGGCCGGGTTTTCCTTTTGGGCGGGGTATAATCCCCTCGGTGATGGTATGAGCCTTCCCGCCTATCGCCCTCCGGAAGACCCCGGCCTTTGGGAGGCCTTCCTGGGGAGGCTAGAGAGAACCCTAAAGGTGGTGGACATCCACCCCACCACGGTGGAGTACCTGGCCCACCCCAAGCGCCTGGTGACGGTTTCCTTACCTGTGGTCATGGATGACGGCAAGGTGCGGGTTTTCCAGGGCTACCGGGTGGTGCACGACATCGCCCGGGGGCCGGCCAAGGGGGGGGTCCGCATCCACCCCCGGGTTACCCTGGGCCAGACCGCGGGGCTGGCCGCCTGGATGACCTTGAAGGCCGCCGTTTACGACCTGCCCTTTGGCGGGGCGGCGGGGGGGATAGCCGCCGACCCCAGGCTTCTCTCCCCTAGGGAACTTGAGCGCCTGGTGCGCCGCTACACCGCGGAGCTGGTGAATCTCATCGGCCCCGACATAGACATCCTGGGCCCCGACCTGGGTACGGACCAGCAGACGATGGCCTGGATCATGGACACCTACTCCATGACCGTGGGCTCCACGGTGCCCGGGGTGGTGACGGGCAAGCCCCATGCCCTGGGGGGTAGCGAGGGCCGGGACGAGGCCGCAGGGCTTGGCGTGGCCCTGGTGCTGGCCGAGCTTTCCCGGCGCCGGGGGCTTCCCCTTGAGGGGGCTAAGGTGGCGGTGCAGGGCTTCGGCCAGGTGGGGGGAAGCTTGGCCCTTCATGCCGAGAGGATGGGCCTTAAGGTGGTGGCGGTCTCCACGGCCCGGGGAGCCATGTACGCGGAAGGGGGCATCCCCGTGGCCGAGGCCTTGCGCCACTACGAGGCCACCGGGGAACTTCCCCGCTACGACCTTGCCCCGGAGGAGCTTTTTGCCTTGGATGTGGACTACCTGGTGCTGGCGGCCCTCGAGGAGGCCTTGGACGGAGAGTTGGCCAAGGGAGTACGGGCCCCGGTGGTCTTGGAAGCCGCCAACTTTGGCCTCACTCCGGAGGCCGAGGCCTACCTCTTGGGCAAGGGGGCTTTGGTGGTGCCGGACCTCCTCACGGGGGGCGGGGGGCTTCTGGCCAGCTATCTGGAGTGGGTGCAGGACCTCAACATGTTCTTCTGGAGCGAGTCGGAGGTGCGGCAAAGCTTCGCCAAGAGCGTGGCCAAGGCGGTGGCCGAGGTGTGCCAAAGGGCGGAGGCCCTGTCCACCGACCTGCGCACCGGGGCCATGGCCCTGGCCCTGGAGCGGGTCAACGAGGCCACCAGGCTTCGGGGTGTTTACCCCTAAAGGAGTGCCTATGAAGAGCGAACCCCTTTCCTACCTGGGCAAAGACGGCGGACCTTGGGAGATCTTCGTGGAGCAGGTGGACCGGGTGGTCCCCTACCTGGGGCGGTATGCCCCCTTGGCGGAAAGCCTGAAAAGGCCCAAGCGGGTCCTGATCGTGGACGTGCCCATCCACCTGGACGACGGCACCGTGGCCTACTTTGAGGGCTACCGGGTCCACCACAACACCGCCCGGGGGCCGGCCAAGGGCGGGGTGCGTTTCCACCCCGAGGTGACCCTTTCCGAGGTCATGGCCTTGGCGGCCTGGATGACCATTAAAAACGCCGCCGTGGGCCTGCCCTATGGGGGCGGCAAGGGGGGGGTGCGGGTGGACCCCAAAAGGCTTTCGCCAGGGGAGCTGGAGCGCCTGACCCGCCGCTACACCTCGGAGATCGGCATCCTCCTGGGTCCGGACCGGGACATCCCCGCCCCCGACGTGAACACCGGGGAGCGGGAGATGGCCTGGATGATGGACACCTTTTCCATGAACGTGGGCCGCACCGTGCCGGGGGTGGTGACGGGGAAGCCCATCGCCCTCGGGGGTTCCCTGGGGAGGCGGGATGCCACGGGCCGGGGGGTGTTCGTCACCGCCAGGGCGGCGGCGGAGAAGATCGGCCTTCCCATTGACGGAAGCCGGGTGACCCTCCAGGGTTTTGGCAACGTGGGGAATGCGGCGGCCCGCATCTTCCACGACCACGGGGCCCGGATTATCGCTGTCCAGGACCACACGGGCACCATCTACAACGAGGCGGGGATAGATCCTTACGACCTCCTCAAGCACGTGGCGGAGTTCGGGGGGGTGCGGGGCTATCCCAAGGCGGAGCCCTTGCCCAATCCCGAGTTTTGGGCGGTGCCTACCGATTTCCTTGTCCCTGCGGCCTTGGAGGGCCAGATCACGGAGCATAACGCCTGGCGCATCCAGGCCAAGGTGGTGGTGGAGGGGGCCAATGGCCCCACCACCCCCGCCGCCGACGACATCCTCCTGGAGAAGGGGGTCTTGGTGGTGCCCGACGTGATCGCCAACGCCGGGGGCGTGACGGTGAGCTACTTTGAGTGGGTGCAGGACTTCAACTCCTACTTCTGGACGGAGGAGGAGATCAACGCCCGCCTGGAGAGGGTCTTGCGCAACGCCTTTGAGGCGGTGTGGCAGGTGAGCCAGGAGAAGGGGATTCCCTTGCGCACCGCCGCCTATGTGGTGGCCGCCACCCGGGTCCTCGAGGCCAGGGCTCTCCGGGGACTTTACCCTTAGCCCCCGTTAGAGAAAAGGGGGGGTGTGGGGGGCTATAATCCCCCGGTTTTCAAACCGGGAATACATGGACCCCCCACAATGTGCTACACTAGGAGCAAACGGTCCAGCGGTGTCTGCCCACCCTGGACCTGGCGCCACCTGACGGGGAGGTGATACACATACAGGATACCACCCTGAAAAAAGCTTTCAAGTACCGCCTCTACCCCACCAAACCCCAAAGGCGGGACCTGGAGAAAATCCTTTCCCTGTGTCGTCAACTCTATAACGCCGCTCTACAAGAAAGGAGGGAT
>NZ_JAKTNQ010000006.1:85828-88781 GCF_022760835.1 Thermus altitudinis | reverse complement strand
CTCCTTAGAAAGGAGGTGATCCAGCCGCACCTTCCGGTACAGCTACCTTGTTACGACTTCGCCCCAGTCACGAGCCCTACCCTCGGCGCCTGCCCTAAGGCTCCCGGCGACTTCGGGTAGAACCCGCTCCCATGGCGTGACGGGCGGTGTGTACAAGGCCCGGGAACGTATTCACCGCGGCATGGCTGATCCGCGATTACTAGCGATTCCGGCTTCATGGGGTCGGGTTGCAGACCCCAATCCGAACTACGCCCACCTTTCCGCGATTCGCTCCCCATCGCTGGGTCGCCGCGCTCTGTAGTGGGCATTGTAGCACGTGTGTCGCCCAGGCCGTAAGGGCCATGATGACCAGACGTCGTCCCCGCCTTCCTCCCGCTTTCGCAGGCAGTCCCCCTAGAGTGCCCGGCCTATCCCGCTGGCAACTAAGGGCAGGGGTTGCGCTCGTTGCGGGACTTAACCCAACATCTCACGACACGAGCTGACGACGGCCATGCAGCACCTGTGCTAGGGCTCCCTCGCGGGCACCCCAGGCTTTCACCCAGGTCCCCTAGCATGTCAAGGCCTGGTAAGGTTCTTCGCGTTGCTTCGAATTAAACCACATGCTCCACCGCTTGTGCGGGCCCCCGTCAATTCCTTTGAGTTTCAGCCTTGCGGCCGTACTCCCCAGGCGGCGCGCTTAACGCGTTGGCTTCGGCCCCCAGATAACCCCAGAGACCTAGCGCGCATCGTTTAGGGCGTGGACTACCCGGGTATCTAATCCGGTTTGCTCCCCACGCTTTCGCGCCTCAGCGTCAGAAATGGGCCAGGTGGCTGCCTTCGCCATCGGCGTTCCTCCCGGTATCTGCGCATTTCACCGCTACTCCGGGAATTCCACCACCCTCTCCCACCCTCTAGCTTGAGCGTATCCCACGCTCCTCCACGGTTGAGCCGTGGCCTTTCACATGGGACGCCCCAAACCGCCTACACGCCCTTTACGCCCAGTAAATCCGGGTAACGCTCGCGCCCTCCGTATTACCGCGGCTGCTGGCACGGAGTTGGCCGGCGCTATTACCTGGGTACCGTCATCCCCCTCTCCAGGGCTTTCGTCCCCAGTTCAGGAGTTTACACCCCGAAGGGCTTCCTCCTCCAAGCGGCGTCGCTCCGTCAGACTTCCGTCCATTGCGGAAGATTCCTAACTGCTGCCTCCCGTAGGAGTGGGGCCCGTGTCTCAGTGCCCCTGTGGCCGGCCATCCTCTCAGACCGGCTACCCGTCGTCGCCTTGGTGGGCCTTTACCCCACCAACTAGCTGATGGGACGCGGGCCCATCCGGAAGCGGGTCGCCCCTTTAGTCCTACCCCACAGAATAGGACCACATGGCGGATTAGCCTGGGTTTCCCCAGGTTGTCCGCCTCTTCCGGGTAGGTCACCCACGCGTTACTCACCCGTCCGCCGCTGGGCAGGTATAAACCCGCCCCGCCCGACTTGCATGTCTTAGGCACGCCGCCAGCGTTCACCCTGAGCCAGGATCAAACTCTCCAACAAAAAAACGCCTAAAGGCGTGATCTTTCGTGCGTTGCCCTGTTCCTGCGCTTTCAAGATCCCCCGCCGGTCCAACCGGCGCAACATTGAATGTACCAGGTGGGGGCTTTTCTGTCAAGATGGGGGCATGGTGGACCTCTTGGTGGTGGTCCCCCACCCCGATGACGAAAGCTTTGGCGCCGGAGGGGCCCTTCTTCTCGCCAAGGAAGCTGGGCTTAGGACGGGGATCCTAACCCTCACCCGGGGGGAAGCGGGAAGGACCTTGGGGCTATGCTCCCCGGAGGAGCTACCCCAGGTGCGGGTGAGGGAACTCCACCAGGCAGGGGAAATCCTGGGGGTGGATTTCCTCCAGGTCCTCCCCTTTCCCAACGCCCTGCCCCAAGATGCCGGCGAAGGGCCCCGTGGCTTGGCCTCGGGTAAAGGTCTCCTAGACCATCCGGAAGCGGAAGCTGCTATACGGGAATGGCTCCTTTCCCTTAGGCCCCGGTACGTGGTCACCTTTCCCCCAGACGGTATCAACGGCCACCCCGACCACGTGGCCACGAGCCGCTACGCCAAAAGGGCCGCGGAAGGCCTGGCCCAGGTGGTCTACTTCGTCCGACCCGAGGGCCCTTGGCCCATTACCCACCGCCTGCGCCTCCCCGAATGGGCCTTGGCCCGGAAGCTCAAGGCCTTGGCCCAGCACAAAACCCAGGCCCTTTCCATCCTGGCCTTCATGGAAGGATATCCCGAACGGCTCTGGACGGAAACCTTTCACCTTCCGGGCTTCCAGGGCACTGAGGAGGGCCCATGGTGGTAAGGCCCTTGGACCACACCGCCGACGTGGGCTTTGAGCTAGAGGCAAGGAGCCTCGAGGACCTCTTCCAAGCCGCCCTCAAAGGGCTTTTGCAGGTGATGTTCCTCTATCCTCCGGAAGGGGGCAGCCGGCGCCGGCACCTTTCCCTGGAGGCCGAGGACCTGGAAACCCTCCTGGTGCGTTTCCTCAACGAGCTCATCTACCTGGTCCAGACCAAGGGCTTCGTGCCCGGAAGGGCGCGGGTAAGGGTAGAAAGGAAGGATGAGGGTTACCGCCTCACCGCCACCCTCTTAGGGGAACCCTTCCAGGAAGCCTTCGGTTTTCAAGGGGAGGTGAAGAGCGCCACCTTTCACGGCCTGCAGGTGAGCCAGGAGAACGGGAGGTGGAGGGCCCAGGTGATCTTAGACGTGTGACGACTCCCCGCTCTAAAGAGCGGGGCTTCTCGGCTCCGGGTGTAAACCCGTCCCCGAAGGCTCCGTCCGAGCCTTAGCCAAGATGTTTACTGCCGCGGCCACGTCCCGATGGAGAAGAGTACCACAAGAGGGACAGGTGAACTCCCTGACCCACAGGGGCCTCCTCTCCCGGTGTCCGCAGACAGGACAATCCTGGCTTGTGTACTTAGGGTCTACCTTGATGACC
>NZ_JAKTNQ010000006.1:0-85818 GCF_022760835.1 Thermus altitudinis | reverse complement strand
GCGTTCACCCTGAGCCAGGATCAAACTCTCCAACAAAAAAACGCCTAAAGGCGTTATTGGCTTGGTGTTGGCCTCTGCTCTCCCCTTTTCAAGATCCCCCTGCTTGGGCTTTCGCCCGCGCAGCAAAAGCTATGCTATCAAGCCCCCTCCTTCTTGTCAACACCCCCCAGGCGGCGGATCTCCTCGATGAAGCGCTCCACCGAGTCAAACTCCCGGTACACGGAGGCGAAGCGGATGTAGGCTACATGGTCCAGGTCGCGCAGAAAGGCCATGGCCTTGAGGCCGATCTCCTCGGAGGACACCTCCGGCCCGGCCACCTGGTCCTCAAAGGTATAGGCAAAGCGGCGGAGGGCCTCCGGATCCACGGGGCGCTTTTCGCAGGCCAGGAGGAGCCCCCTCAGGAGCTTATCCGGGTTAAAAGGCTCCTTGCGCCCATCCCGCTTGATGACCATCAGGGGCTCCAGCTGGGTGCGCTCGTAGGTGGTGAAACGGCGGCCGCAGGCCGGGCATTCCCGCCGGCGGCGGATGGCTGCCCCCTCGTCGGAAGGGCGGGAGTCCACCACGCGGGTATCGGGATGGCCGCAGTAAGGGCACTTCATGGCACTTCCCTAAGAAGCTCGTAGATCTCGGGGGATGGGGGAGGCTCGGGAAGCTCCACCTCCAGCACCACCCCCCGGATTCCCTCAGAGACCATGGACCCCAGGCCCAAGGCCGCCCGGACCAGGGCCTGGTCATACACCTCGGAAACCGGGTCCCGGGAGGGCACCACCCCGTTGACCCGCACCCCGGGGAAGGTCCGGGTAACTCCCTCGATGAGCCCTTCCACCGCCCGGCGCACGGAAAGGGTATGGGGCTCGATGCGCACCGCTGGCGGTAGCACCAGGGTGACAAACCCACCCCCGGCCAGGTGGCGCAAACCCTGCTGGAGCACGTACAGGCTGGACTTCACATCCTGGCTCATGAGGTCGTACCACTCCCCCTCCAGAAGCTCCACGAAGGGGGTCTTGCTCTCGGCGGTGGTCACGTGGACGATGCCATCCAGTAGGCCAAAGAGTTCCTCCACCTTTTCAAAGGTGCTGGTCACGTCCAACACCACGCTCATATCGCCCCGAATGGGGATGGCCGTGGCCCCCAGGGCCTCCACCTCCGAGGCCACGCCGGTGGCCATCTCCACGTCGGGGTCCACGGCGATAACCGTGGCCCCATTGCGCCCGTAGCCGTGGGCAATGGCCCGGCCGAAGCCCCTGCCGGCTCCCGTGACCATGACGATCCGCCCCTCGAGGCCCAAGATATCCCGTGACATCAGGCCCATTGTACGGGAAAATGGGGACATGGCCCGCATCCGCGTCCAAGAAGGGGACATCACCGAGTTCCGGGGGGATGCCCTCGTCAACGCCGCCAACAACCACTTGAAGCTGGGCGCTGGGGTGGCGGGGGCCATCCTAAGGAAAGGGGGCCCCTCCATCCAGGAGGAGTGCGACCGGATCGGGAAGATCCGGGTGGGGGAAGCGGCGGTCACGGGGGCGGGGAACCTGGGGGTGCGCTACGTGATCCATGCCGCCGTCTTGGGCGACGAGCCCGCCAGCTTGGAAACCGTGCGCCAGGCCACCCGTAGCGCCCTGGAAAAGGCGGTGGAGCTGGGGCTAAGGACCGTGGCCTTCCCCCTTTTGGGCACCGGGGTGGGGGGGCTTCCCGTGGAAAGCGTAGCCCGGGTGATGCTGGAGGAGATCAAGAAGGCTCCGGATACCCTCGAGGTCACCCTCTACGGCTTTCGCCGGGAGGATGCCGAGGCCATCCGCAAGGCCCTGTGAGACCACCCCGCCTTGCCTGGCCAAAACCCCCCGTGCACGCCCCCACGGTCTCAGGGGGAGCCTTGCTCCTGGGGTGGAGGGGGGCTTTCTTCCTGTCCGGCCGGAGGGGGGCCCCCAGGGGGCACCGGGGCGCTGGCCTTGGGGAAGTAGCCCTGGCCCAGGGCCTGGAGGTCGGCGCCTTCCACCTTCCCGTCCCCGTTCAGGTCCCCTTTGAGCTCCTTCCCCTCCTTGCCCCAGTTCTGGGCCAGCCCTAGGAGTTCGGCAAAGGGCTTGCCCCGCTTCAAGGCCTCCCCCAGGGGTTTCCCCTCCTTGTCGTAGAAGACCACCCGGGGGGCCAGCCTCGGGGTAAGGGGTTTTTGCGGGGTGAGGAGGAGCCGGAAGACCTCCTGGTCCTTCACCGGCCTCAGAAAGGCCATATCCAGGCGCAAAAGCCCCGTTGCCGGGTCATAGTCCACCAGGTGGACAGGGCTTAAGGTCTTCAAGCTGGCCAGGTCCGGCACCAGGTCCCTCAAGGGCAGCTCCAGCTGGAACCCCAGGGCCTCCCGCACCTCTACCCGTCCCAGGAGCACAAAGGGACCCTCCACCTGGGCGGGCGGGGCCACCAGGGTGAGCCGGGGCGGGGGCGGGTCGGAGACGGTGAGGGTAAGCCGCTGCACCCGGCTATTCTTGGCCCCGTCCTCCACGGTGAGGGTAAGGGAAAACTGGCCCTTCTCCTTGGGGGTTCCCGTGATCCGCCCCCCCTGGAAGGTAAGGCCCAGGGGGAGTTGGCCCTCGAGGCTAAAGGCGTAGGGCCGCACCCCCCCTTCGGCGCTGAAGGTGGCGGTGTAGGCCTCCCCCAGGTAGGCGGGGGGCAGGGTGGTGCTGGTGAGGCGCAAAGGTTCCATCCCCACCCCCGTGGGGTCTTGGGTGCCGCAGGCGGCCAGGAGGAGGAAGAGGGGCCAGAGCTTTCGCATAGGTCCAGTCTAGCGGGTATAGTTGAAGGCATGATTAAGCCGGACTGGTGGATCCGGGAGATGGCCAGAAGGGGCATGATCGAACCCTTTGAGGAAAGGCTGGTGCGGGAAGGAGTTATCAGCTATGGGCTTTCCAGCTTCGGTTACGACCTCCGCGCCGCCCCGGAATGGAAGATCTTCACCAACGTCTTTTCCACGGTGGTGGACCCCAAGGGCTTTGACCCCAAAAGCTTCGTGGAGTATGAGGGGGAAGAGGTCATCATCCCCCCCAACTCCTTCGCCCTCACCCGGAGCGTGGAGTACATCCGCATGCCGGAAAACGTGATCGCCATCGCCCTGGGTAAGAGCACCTACGCCCGCTGCGGCATCGTGGCCAACGTGACCCCCCTGGAACCCGGCTGGGAAGGGCATGTCACCCTGGAGATCTCCAACACCACCCCCCTGCCCGCCAAGGTTTAC
Organism: Thermus altitudinis; assembly: GCF_022760835.1. GTDB lineage: Bacteria > Deinococcota > Deinococci > Deinococcales > Thermaceae > Thermus > Thermus altitudinis. The sequence goes on along the minus strand of NZ_JAKTNQ010000006.1, from coordinate 82,595 downwards.
GCCAACGAGGGCATTGTCCAGATCCTTTTCCTGGAGGGCCCAAAGCCCGAGACCACCTACAAGGACCGCCAGGGCAAGTACCAGGGCCAAAGGGGCATCACCCTGCCCCGGGTGTAGGCTATGGGTGTGCGCGCCCTTTTCCTCTTCCTTCTCCTCTTGAGCGCCTGCAAAGGGGAAAGCATGAAGCCGCTGCCCTACCTTTCGGAAACACCGGTGCGCTCCTTTAAGGCTCCAGAAGCCGTTTTGCAGCCCGGAAAAGACTACTACGCCCGCATCAAGACCACCCAGGGGGACATCCTCCTGGACCTCCTGGAAAAAGAGGCCCCCAACACGGTGAACTCCTTCGTCTTCCTGGCCCTCCACCGCTACTTTGAGGGGGTGGAGTGGCACCGGGTCATCCCCGGCTTCGTGGCCCAGACCGGGGACCCCACGGGCACGGGCCGGGGTGGGCCCGGGTACAGCTTTGGCCTGGAGATCGCCCCGGGTCTGGCCTTTGACCGGGAAGGCATGGTGGGCATGGCCCGCACCCAGGACCCCAACTCCAACGGCAGCCAGTTCTTCATCACCCTGGCCCCCACCCCCCACCTCACCGGGCAGTACACCCTCTTCGCCCAGGTGGTGGAGGGGATAGAGGTGGTAAGGCGCCTGGCCCCCACGGAGGGCCCCGGGGCCCGGAGGGAGCGGGACAAGATCCTCAGCGTGGAGATCCTGGTCAAGGAATGATTCCCGAAGGTACCCGCTTCCTCCTCCCCCCGGAGGCCCGGCTCAAGGCCGAGCTCATGGCCCGGCTCCGGGATCTGTTCCTCCGCCACGGGTATGAGCCCGTGGAGCTTCCGGCCCTGGAGGTCTACGACCCCACCCATCCCCTGGCGGAACGGGCCTTCAAGCTGGTGGACAAAACGGGGGAGGTTCTGGCCCTAAGGAGCGAGTTCACCACCCTCTTGGCCAAGCTCTTAAGGCCCCACCTGGGGGAAGGGGTAACCCGCTTCCAGTACGCGGGGCCCCTCTGGCTTAGGGAAGGGGATGCGGAGCTGGGCCGCTACCGGGAGTACACCCAGGTGGGGCTCGAACTCATCGGGGCCACGGGGCCCTTGGCGGATGCGGAGATCCTCTCCTTAGCCTTCGCCGCCCTCGAGGCCCTGGGCCTGGAAGGGGAGGTGGAGGTGGGCCTTCCCAGCCTGGTGGGGGAGGTGCTTAAGGCCTCGGGCCTACCGGAAGAGGCCCGGAAGGAGGCGCAAAAGGCCATTCACCGCAAGAACCTCCCCGAGCTCACCGAGCTCCTCTCCCGCCACCCCGTATCCCCCGAGGCCAGGCGTACCCTCCTGGCCCTCCCCGACCTCTACGGGGAGGTGGAGGTGCTCTCCGAGGCCAAGCGCCTGCCCCTCCCCGAGCGGGCCAGGAAGGCCCTGGAGGATCTGGAAAGGACCCTGGAGCTTTTGGAAAGGCCCGTGCTCCTGGACCTGGGCATGGCCCGGCGCTACGAGTACTACTCGGGGATCTTCTTCCGGGCCTACACCCCAGGTTTCGGCCTACCCCTTCTGGGAGGCGGCCGGTACGACGGGGCCCTCCTCCCGGTGGCGGCGGGCTTCGCCATAGGGGTAGAGCGGGCCTTGGAGGCCTTGAGGCCCCCCCAGGCGGAGGAATCGCCCGAGGTCTTGGCCCTGGACCTTAAGGCCCTCCGCCTCCAGGCAAAGGAAAAACGGGTGGAGCTTTTCCATGGGGAAGACCCGGTGGCCTACGCCAAGGCCCGGGGCATCCGCTACCTGGCCCAAGGGGAGCGGGTCTTCCAGGTGGAGGAGGCATGAAGCGCTTTGCCCTCACCATCGCCCTGCCCAAGGGGAGGATGTTCCGGGAAGCCTACGAGGCGCTAAGCGAAGCGGGGCTGGAACTCCCCGCCATAGAAAACGAGCGGGCCCTCCTCCACGGCCAGGAAGGGGGAATCGCCCTCCTGGAGCTTCGTAACAAGGATGTGCCCGTCTACGTGGACCTGGGGATCGCCGAGGTGGGGGTGGTGGGCAAGGATATCCTTTTGGACTCGGGCCGGGACCTGTTTGAGCCCGTGGACCTGGGTTTCGGGGCCTGCCGGCTTTCCCTCATCCGGCGCCCCGGGGACACCTCCCCCATCCGCCGCATCGCCACCAAGTACCCCTCCTTCACCAACAGACTCCTGAAGGAGCGGGGCTGGGTAGCGGACGTGGTGGAGCTATCCGGCAACATTGAGCTGGCGGCGGTTACGGGCCTGGCGGATGCGGTGGTGGACGTGGTCCAGACCGGGGCCACCCTCAAGGCGGCGGGCCTCGTGGAGGTGGAGGTTCTGGCCCACTCCACCGCCCGCCTCATCGTGAACCGCCAGGCCCTGAAGCTCAAGCGCTGGCTTTTAAAGCCCCTGATCGCTAAGCTGAGAAACCGTGACCGAGGCCCGTAGACGCCGCATTGAGGAGGTCCTAAGGAGGCGCCAGCCCGACCTTACCGTTTTGCTGGAAAACGTGCACAAGCCCCACAACCTCTCGGCCATACTCCGCAGCTGTGACGCCGTGGGGGTCCTGGAGGCCCATGCCGTGAACCCCACCGGTGGGGTGCCCACCTTCAACGAGACCAGCGGGGGAAGCCACAAGTGGGTCTACCTGAGGGTGCACCCCAGCATCCGGGAGGCCATGGCCTATCTCAAGGAAAGGGGCTTTAGGGTCTACGCCACCGCCTTGCGGGAGGATGCCCAAGACTTCCGGGAGGTGGACTACACCCAGCCCACGGCCATCCTCCTGGGGGCGGAGAAATGGGGGGTATCCGAGGAAGCCTTAGCCCTTTCCCATGGGGCCATAAAGATTCCCATGCTGGGCATGGTGCAAAGCCTCAACGTGAGCGTGGCGGCGGCGGTGATCCTCTTTGAGGCCCAAAGGCAAAGGCTGGAAGCGGGGCTTTACCAAAACCCCCGCCTGGACCCTAACCTCTACCAAAGGGTCCTCCAGGACTGGCTGGGGAAATAGCCTCCAGCGAAGCGGTAGGGCCCCGCCCCTCGTACCTCCTCCGCCCGCTTGGCCCTGGCCTTCCCAAAGGGCAGGCAACCCCGGAAGGAGCCCCCCGGCCCCAGGTCCCGGACCTCCTCGCCCATGGGGGGTTTCCGGCCGGCGCTCACGCGGTCACACGTAGGTGAGCCAGCCCTGGTACTCTGGCCTCAGGCCCCGCACCGCCTCCAGGTAGACCTCCCGTAGCCTTAAGGTGATGGGCCCGGCACTCCCCGAGCCGATGGGCCGCCAATCAATCATGGAAACCGGGGTCACCTCGGCGGCGGTGCCGGTGATGAAGACCTCGTCCGCCATGTAGAGCTGGTCCCGGGTGGCCCGCACCACCTGCACCTCATAGCCCAGGTCCTTGGCGATGCGGATCACCGAGTCCCGGGTGATGCCCTCCAGGTTCACCGAGTGCTCGAGGGCGTAGACCACCCCATCCCGCACGAAAAACACGTTCTCCCCACTGCCCTCGGCCACATAGCCTTCCTCGTCCAGCAACAGGGCCTCGTCCGCCCCCGCGGCCACCGCCTCCATCTTGGCCAAGGCCGAGTTCACGTAGTTCCCCCCCACCTTGGCCTTTCCCGGCATCACGTTGGCGGGGAAGCGGGCCCAGGAGCTGGTGATGAGCTTAGCCCCCTTGCGCACCGCCTCCTCGCCCAGGTAAGCCCCCCACTCCCAGGCGGCCACCATCACCTCCGCGGGGTTGTTGGGCAAGGGGTTCACCCCCAGGGCCTTGGCCCCCATCCAGGCCAGGGGGCGGATGTAGCAGCTCCTATACCCGTTTCGCCGCACCACCTCCTTGATGGCCTCCTCTATCTCCTCGGGGGCAAAGGGAATCTCCATGCGCAACACCTTGGCGGAGTGGAAAAGGCGCCGCACGTGCTCCCGAAGGCGGAAGATGGCCGGACCCCTTGGGGTTTCATAGGCCCGTATGCCCTCAAAAACGCTGGTCCCATAGTGAAGGGCGTGGCTTAGGACGCTGGTCTTGGCCTCCTCCTGGGGCAGAAGGGCCCCATTCATCCAGATGAGCCCCGCTTGGATATGCACATCCCCACCTTTGGCCTCGGGCTTGATCATGGCCAACCTCCGCCCCCATCATAACGCTTTTTTACCCTCAGGCCTTCCACCGTAACTCTTGGAAGATACGCTTGGCCTCCTCCCCCAAAACCCGGGCCACGGGTGCCTTCAGGCTCCCCTCCCGCACCAAGAGGTACACGGTCCGCCCAGCACCGGGAGGGCTTAGGGGCCTTAAGTGAGTATGCTTATCCCTGGGCAGGGTCCACAGGGCCACCTGGGGAAGAAGGGTAAGCCCCCCCACCTCTTCCACCAAGAGGACCAAGGTCTCCAGGTTGCCGCTTTGGAAGGACACCTTGGGCCTTTCCAGGCTTGGGCGGCAAACGGAAAGGACCTGGTCGCGAAAACAGTGCCCCTCCGATAGGACCCAGGTGTCCTCGAGGGGTATTTCCAAGGGGTGAAGCCTCTCCTTAGCGTAAAGGGAGTGACCAGGGGACACATAGGCTAGAAACTCCTCGGAAAAAAGGGGCAGGGTTTGCACACCAGGTACCCGCTCTTCTGTACCCACAAGCCCTGCATCTAAGCGCCCTTCCCGAAGTCCCCTGAGAACATCAGGGGTAAGTTCCTCCCGTATTGAAACCTCGAGGGCCGGATACCTTTCCGCAAGCCGAGGCAACAGCTTGGGAAGCAAATAGGGAGCAAGGGTGGGGATAACACCTAAATGGAAAGGACCCAGAAACACCCCCTTCTCCCCCCGGGTCATGGCTTTGATCCTGGCCACCTCCTCTAAAACCTTTCGGGCCTGGGCCGCCACAGCCTGCCCTATCTCGGTGGGTTCTCCCCGCCTGCGGTCAAAGAGCTTCACCTGTAGCTCCTCCTCCAGCTTTCGGATCTGCACGCTTAAGGCAGGTTGGGAGAGGTAGATCCGCTCCGCTGCCCGGGTGAAGCTCCTCTCCTCCACCAAAGCCACCACGTAGCGCAGTTGGTCTAAGGTCATAGTTTTATGTTATCTCATCGGTCATCATAATCTATTAGACTTATAGGCAAAACTTTCTTAAGGTGAAAAGTGCCTGGCTAGACCAGGCAGGAGGTGTAAGGATGTTTTTGAGGATAGATCGCCTACAGATAGAGTTGCCCATGCCCAAGGAACAGGACCCCAATGCAGCAGCAGCAGTGCAAGCCCTTTTGGGAGGGCGCTTCGGGGAGATGTCCACCCTGATGAACTACATGTACCAGTCCTTCAACTTCCGGGGGAAGAAGTCCCTCAAACCCTATTATGACCTCATCGCCAACATCGCTACCGAGGAGCTGGGCCATATCGAGCTGGTGGCTGCCACCATCAATAGCCTCCTGGCCAAGAACCCTGGTCAGGACCTGGAAGAAGGCACGGACCCGGTACAGGCCCCTCTGGGCTTCGCCAAAGATGCCCGCAACGCCGCCCACTTCATCGCCGGCGGGGCTAACAGCCTGGTGATGGGAGCCATGGGGGAGCATTGGCACGGGGAGTACGTCTTCACCAGTGGCAACCTCATCCTGGACCTCCTGCACAACTTCTTTCTGGAGGTGGCCGCGCGCACTCATAAACTCCGGGTCTACGAGATGACCACCAACCCCGTGGCCCGGGAGATGATCGGTTATCTCCTGGTGCGGGGCGGGGTACACGCCGCCGCCTACGGCAAAGCCTTGGAAAGCCTTACCGGGGTGGAGATGACCAAGATGCTCCCCATCCCCCGGATTGAGAATGACAAGATCCCCGAGGCCAAGAAATACATGAGCCTAGGCTTCCACAAAAACCTTTACCGCTTCAGTCCCTCAGACTATCAGGACCTGGGGCTTATCTGGTCCGGCCCTTCCCCAGAGGACGGTAGCGAGGTAAGGGTAGTAGATGGACCCCCCGAAGGCGGACCGGTCTTTGACGCTGGCCACGACGCCGCCGAGTTCGCCCCCGAGTTCCACCCAGGTGAGCTCTACGAGGTAGCCAAGAAACTTTACGAGAAGGCCAAGTAAGCGGGCACCCCCTAGCCGGGCCCTTGGGCCCGGCTAGGGCTATAAAGACCCATACCTCCCCCCCGGCAAGGCCTGGGCCAGGCCCTTCAGCTCCAGGAGGGTGAGGAGGGAAAGCACCCGCTCTGGGGGCAACCCCAAGGCTTGGGCCAGGTCCTCGGGCAAGGCCTCCCCCTGCCGCAGCAGGGCGTAAAGCCCCTCCTCCTCCTGGGAAAACTCCAGCGCCTTCCTGGGCTTTCCGGAAAACCCCAGGTAGGAGAGGACGTCCTCCGCAGAAAGCACCGGGTAAGCCCCGTCCTGGATAAGGCGGTTGGCTCCCAGGGAGTTTTCGTCCGTGGGCCGGCCCGGCACCGCCAAGACCTCCTTGCCCAGTTCCAGGGCGTAGCGGGCGGTGATGAGGGCCCCGGACTCCAAGGGGGCCTCCACCACGATCACCGCCCGGGCAAGCCCAGCGATGATGCGGTTTCTCCGCGGGAAAAACTCCGGCTTGGGACCGGTGCCCAAGGGAAACTCGGAAACCAGGTCCATCCTGTGGGCCAGCTCCCGGTGCTCGGGGGGATAGAGGCGGTCCAAGGCACTCCCCAAAACCCCCAGGGTCCGCCCTCCTCCCTCCAAGGCCCCAAGGTGAGCCTCCCGGTCAATGCCCCGGGCCAGACCGGAAAGCACCGCAACCCCCGCCTCGGCCAGCTCCCGGGCCAGCCTCCGGGTAAAGAAAAGGGCCCAGGAGGTGGCCTTGCGGGTACCCACGATGGCCACCGCCCGCCCTTCTTCCGGAAGTTCTCCCTTCAGGTAAAGATGGGTGGGAGGCTGGGGAAGCCGCCTGAGCCCCTCGGGAAAAGCTTCCTCCCACAGGCCCAGGATGCGCACCCCCAAGGCCGCTGCCCGCTCCCTTTCCCTCCCGGCTTCCTTTTCCGCCTGGGGAAGCCCTATCGCCGCCTGAGGAAAGCGCTCTTTTAAAGAACGCACCGGGTTTTCCTCAGCCAAAAGCTCCAGAAGCCGCTTGGGCCCGATGCCGGGAAGCAGGGCCAGGGCTAGGGATCCACGGCTTAGGAGTATACTGAAAAACCTGGGCCACGGGCAAAGCCCGTATTCCGCCCTTGGTTGCGGGCCAGGCCCGTGGCTGGAAGGTCCGGCCCCAGGCCTCAAGGCCAATCCCCGGGGGCCGGGATGACCTAAGGACCATGGAAGAGAAAACCTATTCCGGATTCGTGGCCATTGTGGGCAAGCCCAACGTGGGCAAGTCCACCCTCCTCAACAACCTCCTGGGGGTGAAGGTGGCCCCCATCAGCCCCAAGCCCCAGACCACCCGCAAGCGCCTTCGGGGCATCCTCACCGAAGGCAACCGCCAGATCGTCTTCGTGGACACCCCAGGCCTCCACCAGCCCATGGACGCCCTGGGGGAGTTTATGGACCAAGAGGTGTATGAGGCCCTGGCCGACGTGAACGCCGTGGTCTGGGTGGTGGACCTGCGCCACCCCCCTACCCCGGAGGACGAGCTGGTGGCCAAGGCCCTAAGGCCCCTGGTGGGGAAGGTGCCCATCCTCCTGGTGGGCAACAAGCTGGACGCGGCCAAGTACCCTGAGGAAGCCCTAAGGGCCTACCATGCCCTCCTTCCCGAGGCGGAAACCCGGACACTCTCCGCCTTGGACGAGCGCCAGGTGGCCGAGCTTAAGGCGGAACTCCTAGCCCTCCTCCCCGAAGGCCCCTTCTTCTACCCCGAGGACTTCGCCAAAAGCGATCAAGACTTCGGGGAGTGGGTGGCGGAGATCATTCGGGAAGAGGCCATGAAACGCCTTTGGCACGAGGTACCCTACGCGGTGGCCGTGAAGACCGAGGAGGTGGCGGAAAGGGAAAACGGCGTCCTCTACATCAAGGCCATCCTCTACGTGGAACGCCCCTCCCAGAAGGCCATCGTCATCGGGGAAGGGGGCCGGAAGATCAAGGAGATCGGCCAGGGGGCCAGGAAGCAGCTGGAGGTCTTCTTGAACCGGAAGGTGTACCTGGACCTCGAGGTCAAGGTCTACCCCGACTGGCGCAAGGACCCCGAGGCCCTAAGGGAGTTGGGCTATCGCTCCAGCCTCGGGTGAGGCCGGCATTCCCCGTTTGGCCTTTTCCGGTTACCATAACCCTATGCCCTGGCTCCTTCCTCGAGGCATCGCCCCCCTTCAGGAAAAGGCCCTGGAGCGTTTCCTTGGGGGTCTGGTGGAAAGGCTTTCCGACCCCAGCGTGGACCGGAGCGCCCTGGTGCGGGAGGAGCTGGCCCGCCTCCTCTATGGCCGGCCCTATGCGGAGCTCTTGGAGCTAAGCCCCTTGGCCGCCATGGGGCTAGACCCCGAGGGCATCACCTTTGAAGCCGAGTACTACGCCGCCACCGACCAGGAGAAGTTCCAAAAGGTGAAGCCCCTCCTCTGGTTCTGGAAGGTTTTGGACCTCACCCCCATCGGCCAGTCGGTGCACTCGGGGGTGGCCATCCGCCGGGCCTTAGCCCCCTTTATCTTCAAACGGGTGGGCAAAAACCCCAAGTTCTTCCAGAACGTGGAGTTTTCCGTGGGCTACAACCTGGAGCTGGGCGATGACGTGGTGGTCCACCGCTACGTGCTCTTGGACGACATCGGGGGGATAAAAATCGGGGACCGCACCTCCCTTTCCGACTACGTGAACGTCTACAGCCACACCCACCACGTCCTGGCCTCCCCCGACGTGACCCTTAAGGAAACCATCATCGGCAGCGGGGTACGCATCACCTACCACGCCACCATCCTGGCCGGGGTGCGCATTGGGGACGATGCCATGGTGGGCACGGGGGCCATTGTCACCAAGGATGTCCCCCCCCACGCCATCGCCCTGGGCATACCCGCCAGACCCGTGCGCTACAAGGTGCGCCACGACTGCCCTTACTGCCGCAAAGGGGAACCTCACCCCTCGGACCTCATTCCCAAGGCTCCCGACCGCAAGGGCAACCCCGACTACCCCGATTTCCTGCCCCCCGGCTTCGGCACCCGGGAGGCCTAGGCATGTGGACCAAAGAGGAGCTGGATCGGTACCACCGGCAGATGATCCTGCCCCAGGTGGGGCCCGAGGGGCAGGAAAGGCTGAAGGGCTCCTCCGTGGTGGTGGTGGGGGCCGGAGGGCTTGGGGTTCCCGTCCTGCAGTATCTGGTGGCAGCCGGGGTAGGCCGGATCGGCATCGTGGAGATGGACCGGGTGGAGGTTTCCAACCTCCACCGCCAGGTGCTCTACACCACGGAGGACGTGGGCAAGCCCAAGGCCCTGGCCGCCAAGGAGCGCCTGGTTGCCCTCAACCCCTGGGTGCAGATAGACCCCTACCCCGTGCGCCTCACCTCGGAAAACGCCTTGGAGATCCTGAGCCCCTATGACCTGGTGGTGGACGCCTCCGACAACTTCCCCACCCGCTACCTGGTCAACGACGCTTGCGTGTTTCTGGGAAAACCCTTGGTCTACGGGGCCATCTACCAGTTTGACGGCCAGATGGCGGTCTTCCACCACCCCACCCCCGAAGGGGAGATGGGACCCTGCTACCGTTGCCTCTTCCCCAAGCCCCCTCCCCCGGGAAGCGTTCCCTCCTGTGCCGAGGCGGGGGTTTTTGGGGTTTTGCCGGCGGTGGTGGGAAGCCTCATGGCCGCGGAGGCCCTCAAGGTGCTCCTGGGTATCGGAAAACCCCTAGCCGGGTCTTTGGTCCTCTACGACGCCCTGGAAGGCCAGTTCCGTAGGCTATCCCTACGCCGCAACCCCGCCTGCCCGGTGTGTGGGGACCATCCCACCCAGCGGGAACTGATGGATTATGAGGCCTTTTGCGGCCTATAGACCGGCCTTTAGGAAGCGCTTGGCTTCCCCACCCCATTGCCCTCCGGGGGCGCTGGAGGGCGTGGCCTGTGCAGGGATTAACCAGGGTCCCCACCTTGGCTTCCGCCAAGGTGGGGTGGGATTGGGCCCCCGCCTCCCCAACGCCCTTAAGCCCGGGCCTCCAAGGGCACGTAGGGCACGCCCAGCTCACCGATGTACTTGGCATCCGGCCTGAGAAGGCGGTTATCCAGAGCCTTGTACTCCAAGATGTGCCCCACCCAGCCGGAGATGCGGGCCACGGCGAAGATGGGGGTAAAGAACTCCAGGCCAAAGCCCAGGTCCGAGTAGACCACCCCGGAATAGAAGTCCACGTTGGGGTAGATGCCCCTGGGGTTCAGAACCTTCCCCGCCTCCTCCTCCACGATCTTCAGGATCTGGTACTCGGTGGAATGCCCGTGGGTTTCCGCCACGATGCGGGCCAGGCGCTCCAGGACCCCGGCCCTGGGGTCAAAGGCCTTATAGACCCGGTGGCCCATGCCCATGATGCGCTCCTTTTTGGCCAGCTTCTCCCGCACCCAGTCCCGGGCCCTTTCCGGGGTGCCGATCTCCTGGATCATCTTCATCACCGCCTCGTTGGCCCCGCCGTGCCTGGGGCCCTTGAGGGAGGCCACGGCGGCGGTGATGGCCGAGTAGAGGTCGGTTTCCGTGGAAAAGGCGGCGATGGCGGTAAAGGTGCTGGCGTTAAAGCCGTGCTCCGCGTGCAGGATGAGGGCAGCGTCCATGAGGCGCTCCTGCTCCTTGGAGGGCTCCACCCCGTTGGCCATATACAAAAAGTTGGCGGCGTGGGAAAGGTCCTCCCGGGGAGGGAGGGGCTCCTTGCCCTCCCTTAAGCGCTTGTTGGCGGCCACGATGGTGGCGAACTTGGCGATGAGGTCTAGCCCCTTACCGTAGAGGGCCTCTTGGGAGATCTCCCCCTCGGTGGGATCCAGCATCCCCAGCTCGGAAACCGCCGTGCGCAGGAAGCTCATGGGATGGGCCCCTAGGGGATACCGGCGGAAGGACTCCAGAAGGTGATCCGGCAAGGCCCGCCTTCGGGCTAGCTCTCGCTTGAAGGCCTCCAGCTCTTCCCCTTTGGGAAGTCTCCCGTGTAGCAGAAGAAAGGTGGTCTCCTCAAAGGTGCTCTTCTCCGCCAGCTCCTGGATGGGGATGCCGTAGTAGTAGAGGCGGCCCGCCTCCCCGTCAATGAAGCACATCCGGCTTTCCGTGAAGAGCACGCCCTCCAAACCCCTTGCCACTTCCATATCCGGCCTCCTTTTCTGCACCCCAAAGGTGCTTCCCTGCTCATCATACCAGGGCCCAACCGGCCTTCTGCTAGACCCTATAGGGCATCCTCCTGCAGGATGAGGGTCTTCAGGTAGAGGCTTTCCGGCACGTGCAGGCTCCAGGGATGGTCCTGGGGCTGGTAGGTGAGGCCGTGCACCCTAAGGCGCATCCCCCGGTCGGCGGCCGCCCGCCGGGCCACCTCCAGAAGGTCGTCCGCCTTTAGGTAGTAGCTACACGTGGAAAGCCAGAGGTACCCCTCGGGGGCCAAGAGGCGCAAGGCCTCCCGCAGGAGGTCCACCAGGTGCCGCTTCATGGGGGAAACCTCATCCGGACGCTTCACCAGGGTGGGCGGGTCCAAGAGGATGTGGTGGAAAGGCCCTTGAAGACCCCTCAGCACCTCCAGGGCCTCCCCGTGGCGGATGTCCACCCTAAGGCTCAGCCGCATGGCCGCCCGGTCCAGGACGGAGAGGGCCTCGAGGTCCTTGTCCACTGCCAGGGCGTAGGCCCCTTTCCGGGCAGCCCTGAGGGCAAAGCCCCCCACGTAGCTATAGACGTCCAACACCCTCTCCCCTGGGCGCACCAGGCCTTCAAAAAGGCGGCGGTTTTCCCGCTGGTCCAGGTAAAACCCCGTCTTCTGGGCCAGGACCAGGGGAATGGGAAAGAGGAGGCCATCCTCCTCCACCTCCAAAACCCCAGGCACCTCCCCATAGACCACCCCTACCCTCTCGGGAAGGCCTTCCTGCCTCCTGGCCTCCACATCGCTTCGCTCATAAACCCCCTTGGGGGACACAACCTCCAGAAGGGCCGGAAACCACACCCCCCTTAAGGCCTCCATCCCCCGGGTACGGACCTGGAGGACCAACACCTCCCCAAAACGGTCCACCACCAGCCCAGGAAGCCCGTCCGCCTCCCCGTGCACCAGGCGGTAGCTTGGGCCCATCCCTTCCCGCCTCCTGAGGGCCCGCTGAAAGCGGGCTAGAAAAAAGGCCCGGTCCAGCGGCCCAGGGTCAAAGCGGTAAGCCCGGAAAGGGATGCGGGAACCGGGGTCCAGGTAGCCCACCGCCACAAAGCTCCCATCGGTAGCCACCGCCTCCGCCACCCCTGCTTGGGAAGGCATCTCCTCCAGCTCATCCCGATAGAGGTTGGGGTAGAAGTTGCGGACCTTCCTCTCCTTTCCCGGCTTGACCACCACCCTAAGCACAGGCCCAGCATACCCTTGTGCTACCTTGGAACCATGAACCGAAAGCGTTGGCTAGCCCTTCTCCTTTTCCTGACGGTGGCCCTTCTGGTGGTGGGCCTGGGGCGCCTAACCCAATCCCGGGAAAACGGCCATCCCTGGCGGGAAACCCCCCTATATGGCCGCGGCGAAAAAGTGGTCCTCCTGGAAGTGGTGGGGAGCATCCCCGCGGGGAAAGACCTCGAGGACCTCCTCTCCAAGATCCGCCAGGCCCGGGAGGACCAAAGCATCCGGGCCGCCGTCCTCTTCGTGAATAGCCCTGGGGGTAGCGTAACGGAAACCGAGGCCATCCACCGGGCCCTAAAGGGCCTGGCCCAGGCAAAGCCCCTGGTGGCCGCCTTCGGCACGGTGGCCGCCAGCGGGGGCTACTATGTGGCCACCGCCGCCCAGGAAATCCTTACCCCGGCCACGGCCATCACCGGCTCCATCGGGGTCATCGCCACCCTCCCCCAGGTCCAGGGTCTGTTGGCCAAACTGGGCGTCCAAGTGGAGGTTCTCAAGGAAGGAAGGTTCAAGGACATGGGTTCTGGCCTAAGGCCCCTCACCCCCGAGGAGCAAGCCATCCTCCAGGGCTATATGCGGGAGGCGTACCGGCTTTTCCTGGCCAGGGTTAGCGAAGGAAGGCGCCTTTCCCCGGAGAGGGTGCGGCTCCTGGCCGATGGCCGCATCTACACGGGAGCCCAGGCCATCGCCCTGGGACTTGCGGACCGGGAAGGCTACCTGGAGGACGCCGCCAGGCGCGCTGCAGAGCTGGCCGGCCTGGCGGAGTTTCGCCTGGTGCGTTATACAAAACCCAAGGGACTTCTGGACGAGCTCCTGGGCGAGAGCCTTCCCCTGGGCCTTTCCTCGGAAACCGAGCAGCTGGTTTCCTGGCTCAGCCAGAAAGGGTTCCGCCTCGAGTACCGCTACCTGGGGGGTGGCCTATGGTGATCGCAAGCCCCTGGCGCCGGCTCCTAGCCTCCCTCATAGACGGGCTTATCCTGGTGCCCCTGAGTTTTCTTTTAATGTCCCTTGCCGGTATCAACCCCTTGACGGCAAGCACCACCTTCCTCCAGGATTTCCTCTTCAACTGGCTACCCAGCTGGGCCTACTACGTGATCTTCACCGCTTTGTATGGGGCCACCCCAGGAAAAATGGCCTTGGGCCTCAGGGTGGTCCGCACGGACGGCCAACCCGTGGACTGGCTCACCGCCTTCATGCGGGAGGTGATCGGCAAGACCCTCTCCACCCTCCCCCTTCTCCTGGGCTACCTCTGGGCCTTCTTCCATCCCCGGCGCCAGGCCTGGCACGACCTCATCGCCGATACCGTGGTGGTGCGCCTAGGCCAGGCCCGGGGCAAGACGGAAGAGGGCAGCCTTGGGTGAAGCCGCCAGGATGGGGGAAGCCCCTTCCGGCGAGGCAGGGAAAGGGGTAGGCCGCCTACACGTTGAAGCCAAACATCCGCATCATGCGCTTGCCCTCCTCGGTCATGCGGGCAGGGGTCCAGGGAGGGGTCCAGACGAACTCCACGTTCACCCCCTGTACCCCGGGCAGGCGCATCACCGCCATCTCCGCATCGGCCTTCACCATGTCCTGGGCCGGACAGCCGATGGCGGTGAGGGTCATGGTGAGGTCCACCACCCCGTTTTCGTGGATTTCCACGTCGTAGACCAGACCCAGGTCCACGATGTTCACGGGAATCTCGGGGTCATAGACCACCTTCAGGGCCTCGAGGACCTGCTCCTTGGTGGGCAAACCCTCCCCAGCTGGCCCTTCCCCTTGGGGCAAGGCTTCCTGGCGCTCGTCCATACCCCCAAGGATACCCCGCCTTCCCACCCTTTGCCTAGCCAAGCTCACCTTCCCCCCTGGATAAAAGAGGGCAAATGTGCCACAATATCCCCGGTTGGGGAGTAGCCCCAATACCAGCCTTCCGTCAGGACGGGTCCACACCCCGGGAGGCTGGGGGCAGAAAGCCCGGGCGAGACCACCGCCATGGCGGTGGTCTTCCTTTTTTGGGAGGTTGACATGGAAGGTAGCGTTCTCTCGGTGATCCTCATCCTGGTGGCCCTGGAGGTAATCCTCTCCGCCGATAACGCCCTGATCCTGGGGGTCATCGTCCAAAAGCTACCCGTTCACCTGAGGCGAAAAGCCCTTTTCTACGGCATCCTGGGGGCCTACGTGCTTCGGGGCCTGGCCCTTTTCTTCGCCGCCTTGGTCATCAAGCTTTGGTGGGTCCAGGTCCTGGGGGCGGCCTATCTCCTCTACATCGCCCTCCGGCACTTCCTGAAACCTGAGGACGCCCACGCCCCACCTCCCCTAGCGGTGAGCGCCACCCAGTTCTGGAAGACGGTAGCCCAGGTGGAGGTCATGGACCTGGCCTTTGCCGTGGACTCGGTGCTGGTGGCCGTGGCCCTTTCCGACAAGCTTTGGGTCATCTACACCGGGGTCTTCCTGGGCATCCTGGCCCTGAGGGTGCTGGCTAGCCTGGTGGTCTCCCTTCTGGACCGCTACCCCCGGTTCAAGCACCTGGCCTATGGGGTGGTGGGGCTTGCCGGGGTTAAGCTCCTCGTGGGCGGCTGGGACAAGCTGATGAAGGAGGTCCTCCACCGCCCCGAGCTGGTGGTGGGCCTGGACAAGGAGACCTTTAGCCTCTTCATCCTGGGGGTGCTCCTTTTGGGAAGCCTCTGGGCCCTGCGTAAGCCGGCGGTCCAACCCTCCTGAGATGAGCCTCTGGGCGTATCTATTGCCAGCCCTCCTCCTGCTCTTGGAAGTGGGCTTTCCCTTAGGCGTCTTCGTGCCCGGAGGGGATACCCTGCTCCTGGCCTTGGGAGCCCTGGCGGGAAAGGAAAAGCTAAGCCTCTTTCCCCTGCTTCCCCTTCTCTTTTTGGAAAGCTTCCTGGGCCATGGCCTGGGGTACGGGTTGGGGCGGATCCTGGGTCCCAAACTGCTGAAGCGGTTTCCGGAGAGGCTTAGGCAACGAGCCAACCGGTTCCTCAACCGCTTCGGCCCCCCGGCCTTGCTCCTAGCCCCCTTTGTACCGGGCCTTCGCACCGCCGTGCCCATCCTGCTGGGGGCCATGGGCTTTCCCTGGCTACCCTACCTGGCCCTCGCCGCCCTGGGAAGCCTTCTTTGGACCCAAGGCCTGGTGCTCCTAGCCTACTTGGTGGGGGAAAGGCTCCCCGCTTGGCTGCTGTGGCCCGTCCTCCTCCTGCTGCTTGCCCTTGCCCTTTTGCGGCGAAAGCCTGGGGACTAAAGCGCCTTGAATCCCGCCTACACGTATTTCTCCCCCCGCACTACCCAAACGTTCTCCACATAGGCGATCACGGCATAGTGGGGGAAGTAGGCCTCCTGCAGCCGGGCTAGGATGCGGAGGGCCACCTCCTCAGGGACGATGGTCTCCAAGCGGATGTTCTGCCCCTCCCAGTCCAGGCTGCGCATGCCCCTAGAACCCTCCCCCCTGGCGGGCACGATGGTGTACCCTTTGGCCCCCAGGCGCTTGATCTCCTCCACCAGCTTCTTCTCCAGGATGCTTTCCGCCACGATGGTCACCAGCTTCAAAGGCACCAGGTCCATGCTTCACCCCCCCATCCACTGGGCCAAGGCGTGGTAGATGGGAATGCCCAAGACCAGGTTAAAGGGAAAGGTCACCGCCAAGCTGGCGGTGAGGTACAGGCTGGGATTGGCCTCCGGCAAGGCGATGCGCACGGCAGCGGGGGCGGCGATATAGCTGCTGCTGGCGGCCATGGCCCCCAAAACCGTTGCCCCTCCCACGGAAAGCCCCACCCAATGCCCGAGATACACCCCGATAGCCCCATGGAAGATGGGCAGGAGGGTGCCATAGAGGACCAGGCGGAAGCCCACCTGTTTAAGGGCCGCGAACCTCGAGGCCGCCACCATCCCCAGATCCAGCAGGAAAAGGGTGAGGACCCCATAGAAGGGATCCACAAAAAAGGGTTTTACCCGGTCCATCCCCCCCTCCCCGGAAAGGGCCCCGATGAGAAGCCCTCCCACCAGGAGGACCACGCTCCTCCCGGTAAGGACCTCCTGGAAGGCTTCACCCAGGTTCCCACCTCCCCGCTTGGCCAAGAGCAGGGCCACCACGATACCCGGCACCTCCAAAAGGGCCACCAGGGTGGGCAAGAAACCCTCGGGCCTGTGGCCCACCCCTTGGGCAAAGGTGAGGGCCGCCAAAAAGGTCACCGCAGAGACCGAACCGTAATGGGCGGCCAAGGCCCCAGCATCCACCCGGCCTAAGGCGAGAAAGCGGCGGGCCAGAAAATAGCTGGAAAGGGGGCGGAACATCCCCAGGCCCAGGGTGGCCAAGGCGGGAAGGAGCAGGGTGGCCGCGGGGGTCTTGGAAAGCTCCACCCCCCCTTTGAAGCCAATGGCGAAGAGCAGGTAGATGGATAGGGCGGTGTACAGGGCCTCGGGAAAGGCCAGGTCGCTCTTGAGAAGCCGGGCCGCCACCCCCAGGGCGAAGGCCAGCACCATGGGGGAAAGGAGGTTGAGCCGAAGCAGTTCCAAGGCATCCATGGCCTGCCTTTTACCACGAGGGGGAAGGCTTGGTACAATCCGGTACGATGCGGCCTTTGGTGGGCGTTATCATGGGTTCTAAGTCTGACTGGGAAACCCTGCGCCATGCGGCGGAGACCCTGGAGGCCCTAGGGGTTCCCTATGAGGTGCGGGTGGTCTCCGCCCACCGCACCCCGGACCTCATGGCGGAGTACGCCAAAACCGCCAAGGAGCGGGGGCTTTTGGTGATCATCGCTGGAGCGGGTGGGGCGGCCCACCTCCCGGGGATGACCGCCGCCCACACCCCCCTGCCCGTGCTGGGGGTACCGGTGGAGAGCAAGGCCTTAAAGGGCCTGGACTCCCTCCTCTCCATGGTGCAGATGCCGGCGGGCGTCCCCGTGGGCACCCTGGCCATCGGCAAGGCGGGGGCGGTGAACGCCGCCCTGCTTGCCGCCAGCATCGTGGGGCTTTCCCACCCCCAGGTGATGGAGCGCCTCGAGGCCTACCGCAAGGCCCAGACCGAAGCCGTCTTGGCCCACCCCGACCCCCGGGAGGAAGGATGAGGATAGGCATCCTGGGCGGGGGACAGCTGGGCCGGATGCTGGCCCTGGCCGGCTATCCCTTGGGACTTTCCTTCCGCTTCCTGGACCCCTCCCCCGAGGCCTGCGCCCGCCAGGTGGGGGAGCTCTTGGTGGGTGATTTTCTGGACGAAACCCTTCTCCAGCGGTTTGCCGAGGGGCTTGATCTGGTCACCTACGAGTTTGAGAACGTCCCCGTGGAGGCGGCCCGCTTCTTGGCAAAGAGGCTTCCCGTATTCCCTCCCCCCAAGGCCCTGGAGGTGGCCCAGGACCGCCTGGCGGAGAAGGCCTTTATGGGAGGCCTGGGGGTACCCACCCCTCCCTTCCACCCGGTGGACAGCCTCGAGGAGCTGGAAGAGGGCCTGAGGGCCCTGGGCTTTCCCGCCCTCCTCAAGACCCGCCGGGGCGGGTACGACGGCAAAGGACAGGTGCGGATCGGCTCTTGGGAGGAAGCGCCTAAGGCCTTCCAGGCCCTGGGGGGAAGGGGATTGGTCCTCGAGGGGCATATCCCCTTTGACCGGGAGCTCTCCATCCTGGGGGTGCGAAGCCGAACCGGGGAGGTGGCCTTCTACCCCCTGGTGGAGAACCGCCACCAGGAGGGCATCCTGCGCCTCTCCCTGGCCCCGGCTCCCGGGACCTCCCAAGCCCTCCAGGAAAAGGCCGAGACCTACGCCAAAAAGGCCATGGAGGCCCTGGGGTACGTGGGGGTTCTGGCCCTGGAGCTTTTCCAGGTGGAAGGGGAGCTCCTCTTCAACGAGATGGCCCCCCGGGTCCACAACTCCGGCCACTGGACCATAGAGGGGGCGGAAACGGGCCAGTTTGAAAACCACCTGCGGGCCCTCCTGGGCCTCCCCCTGGGGAGCACGGCCCCCAGGGGCCATAGCGCCATGGCCAACCTCATCGGCCACAGACCCGACTTCGCCCAGGTCCTCGCCCTTCCCGGAGCCCACCTCCACTGGTACGGCAAGGCGGTGCGCCCAGGGCGGAAGGTGGGGCATATCACCTTGCGGCGGGACACTTGGGAAGGCCTAGCCCAGGACCTTCCCCATCTCCTCACCCTGGCCCAGGCTCCTGAGCGGGTATAATCCCCGTGTTCCCTGCGGGAGCGGAAGGAGGCGATCCATGGACCGGAACGCTCGGCTCAAAGAGGTGGTGCGCGCGGCCAGGGAACACCCCGTCTACCGGGAGAAGCTTAAGGGGATCCACCCGGAGGAGGTCACCCTGGACAACCTGGGGGAGCTTCCTCCCACCACCCGGGAGGAATGGGTGGCCTACCTTAAGGAAAACCCCAGGCCGCCCACAGGGGCCAGCCTCATGCACCTGACCCCGAGCCCTTTCATGGGCTGGATGCCGGAGTACCTCTCCCAGGAGGACCTCCGTTACCAGACCGAGGCCCTGGCGGAACACTACCGGCGGCTTGGCCTCACGGGGAAAAAGGTGCTGGTGGCCTTCAGCTACCACGTGTATGCCGGGGGGTGGCTCTTCCACCAAGCCCTTTGGCGGGCGGGGAACCTGGTCTTCCCCCATGGGCCCGGGGAGGCCAGCCGCATCGCCGAGATCGGCCAGGCCTACGGCTTTGACGTGCTGGTCACCAACCCCTCCTTCGCCCTCAAGGTGGGCCAGGCGGGGGGGCGGTTCGCCCTCCTTCTGGCAGGGGGCGAGCCCTTCACCTCCGTCCCCGGTTTCCGGGAAAAGGTGGAGGCCGTTTTGGGGTGCACCGCCCTGGATGCCTATGGCACCAGCGAGCTGGGGATCGTGGCCGGGGAGCAGCCCGCCAAGGATGGCCTTTGGGAGATCCCCGAGATGGCGGTGCTGGAGGTGTTGGACCCGGAAACCCTGAAGCCCGTGCCCGACGGGGAAAAGGGGGAGCTGGTGGTCACCGCCCTAAGCCGCACCCTCATGCCCATGGTGCGCTTCCGCACCGGGGACCTGGCCATCGCCGAGAGGCGGGAAGGCCTCACCGTCCTACCCCGGGGAGTCTTTGGCCGCACCGACCAGATGGTGAAGGTGAAAGGGGTAAAGTTCTACCCCACGGAACTGGCCCCCATCCTGGGCGGGTTCGGCCTGGACCCCAGGGGCTACCAGGTGGTGGTGGAACGCAAGCTGGAGGGCACGGACAAGCTGGTCCTTCGGCTTAAGGCGGAGAAGGTGCCCGCCGGGCTTCTGGAGGCCATCACCAAGGCCACGGGCCTAAAGGTGGACGAGGTGGAGCTGGTGGGGGAGCTGGAAGGAGGCCTGGTGGTGGATCGGCGCTTTTAATGCCACCCCACCTTGGCTTTCGCCAAGGTGGGGGCCCCGGTAATCCCACCCCACCTTGGCTTTCGCCAAGGTGGGGGCCCTGGTATGTTCACACCCAGAGGGCATGGTGAAGAGAGGGTATAAGGGGGTGTAGAGGCGTCCTCTTGGGGCCACTTGTTACATTCTTCTCATAACCCCGGGGTATACTCCTCCCAAAGCAACGGGGCCCTTGGGCTATAGTAAGGGCAAACCCTGTGCCTTGTGGGAAGGAGGCAAGATGCGGTTTTTCGTGGTGGGCGACGTTTCCGTGGACCTGCTCTTCTTCGTAGAGCGCATACCGGAGCCGGGGGAGGAGGTTCCTTCCCGCCGCGCCCTGATGAAACCAGGAGGCGCCGGAGCCACCCTGGCGGTGCAGCTCGCCAGCCTGGGCCACCGGGTCTACCTGGCGGGCCGGGTGGGGCAGGACCCCTTCGCGGAGCTGGCCCTTTCCCGGGTGCGGGAGGCAGGGGTGGACCTCAGGCACCTTCAGGAGGACCCCGACCACACCACCAGCTCCGTGCTGATCCTTTTGGTGCCCGGGGGGGAAAGGGCCATGGTGAGCGCCGAGGGGGCAAGCCGTTACCTGGATCCCTCCCTCTTCAAGCCCCGTTTCCTAGACCAGGCGGACGCCGTGGTCCTCTCCGCCTACGCCCTGGTGGGAGGGCCCAGCCGCAGCTATGCGGTGGAGGTCCTCGAGGCCGCCCGCAAGCGGGAGATGCCCATCTTCGCCGATCTGGGGACGGGGGCGGTGCGGGTAGCGGGCAAGGAGCTTTTGCGTTACCTCCGGGGGGTGAGCTGGCTCCTCATGAACCAGACGGAGCTCCTGGCCCTGACCCAGGCTTCCTCCCTTTCCGAGGGGGTAGCCCGCCTCCGGGAAGAGGGTTTCCACCATCTGGCCATCAAGGTGGGGGCCCTGGGGTCCATCGTGGTCACCCCGGAAGGGGAGGAGCTCATTGAGCCCTTTCCCGTGGAGGACATCGTGGACTCCACGGGGGCCGGGGATGCCTACACCGCCGCCTTCGCCCACGCCATTCTGAGCGGAAAGAGCCCCCTGGAGGCGGGCAGGCTGGCCAACCTGGCCGGGGCCCTGGCCGCCACTGCCATCGGGGCCCAGGGCAGGCTCATCCGCCTAGAGGACCTGGAAGTAGCGGTGGGCTAAGGACAGGAAGGCCAGCCCGGCCCTCCCGCTTTTTTCCGGGTGAAACTGGGGGGCAAGGAGGTTGTCCTTGGCCAGGAGGGCGGTGAAGGGCGTACCCTCATACTCCCCCTGGCCCAAGGCATGGGGAGTGAGGGGGCCATAGTAGGAGTTGGCAAAGTAAAAGTGGCGTCCCGAAAGCTCCTGGAAGGCCCCAGCAAAGCGCACCCGGTTCCAGCCCATCTGGGGTACCCGACCCCGGGGAAAGCGCCTCACCACCCCTTGCACCAGGCCCAAACCCCTAACCCCGGGGGCCTCCTCGCTTTCCTGGTAGAGGACCTGCATGCCCACGCAGATGCCCAGGAAGGGGAGGCCCCTTTCCAGGTGGGCCAAGACCCTGTCCACAAAGCCGCTGTTTCGGAAGGCCTGCATGACCTGGCCGAAATGCCCCTGGCCGGGGAGGACCAGGAGGCTGGCCTCGAGGTGGGCCCGGGGGTCCGAGGAGACGGCCACCTGGAAGCCGGCCACCTCCAGGGCCTTGGCCGCACTCCGGAGATTCCCCGAACCGTAGTCAATGAGGAGCGCCTGCATGCCCTAAAGGACCCCCTTGGTGCTGGGAAGCCCCTCCCCCGTGATCCGGGTCGCCCGGTGAAGGGCCCGGGCCAGGGCCTTGAAACTGGCCTCCAGCACGTGGTGCACCTCCCTGCCGGAAAGGAGCCTCAGGTGCAGGGTAAGGCGGCCGTGGTTCACCAGCCCCCGCAGGAACTCCCGCAGGTGGTAGTGGTTCACGCCCCCCGCCTCCCCCACCAGGGGCCATTCCTCGGGGCGGTACTCCAGGTGGGGCCTACCCGAAAGGTCCACCACGCAAAGCACCAGGGTCTCGTCCATGGGGGCGAAGGCCTCGGCGTAGCGCTCCAGGCCCATCCCCTCTCCCAGGGCCTCCTTCAGGGCCTGGCCCAGGGTGATGCCCACATCCTCCACCAGGTGGTGCACGTCCACCTCCAGGTCCCCCTGGGCCTTCACCTCCAGGAGGAAGCGGCCATGCCGCTGAAGCTGGAGAAGCATGTGGTCCAGAAAGGGAAGGCCCGTGGCCATCTCGCCCCCTGGGGGCCCATCCAAGCCCAGGCGCACCCGCACCCAGGTTTCCGCCGTGGCCCGCTCCACCGTAGCCTCACGCATACGCCACCTCAAAGGCCGCCTTCAAAAAGGCATCCATCTCCTCCTTGAGGCCCACCGTGACCCGGATACACCCCGAAAGGCCGGGGTAGTGGTCCTGCCGGCGCACCAGGATCCCCTGGGCAAGCAGGTGGCCAAACGCCTCCGCGGCATCCGGGGTGCGCACCAGGAGGAAGTTGGTGTGGCTCCTATGGGGCCGCCAGGTGGGATGGGAAAGAAGCCTCCCATACACCCTCTCCCGCTCAGAGCGCACCGTTTCCACCACTTCCCCGACATACCCCGGGTTCTCCAGAACCACCTCCAGGATGGCCCCGGTATGGGCGGGTAGGACGAAGGGAGGAAGCAACTCCCGCACCACCTGGGCCACCTCCGGAGCCGCAAGCAGGTATCCAGCCCGGATGCCCCCCAGGGAAAAGGCCTTGGAAAAGGTGCGCAGGAGGGCCACATGGGGGTTTCCCCGGCCTAGGTGGCTGAAGTCGGTACCGGCGAACTCCCGGTAGGCCTCGTCCACCACCAGTAGACCCCCCACCTCCTTGGCCCTTTCCGCCAAGGCCTTTAGGGCCTCCTCAGCAAACAAGGTCCCGGTGGGGGCGTGGGGGTTGGGCAAGAAGAAGACCCCGCCTTGGAAGGAGGCCAAGGCCTCTTCCAGGGGAAGGGAAAACCCTTCCCTAAGGGGCAGCGTCCGGTAGGGGGTTCCCGCCATCCGGGCCGCATGGGCGTAGTGGGGAAAGGAGGGGCTTAGGTCCAAGACCTCCTCCGCCGCCACCGCCAGGGCCAGGATGAGGAGGTTGGACCCAGGAGCCAACACGATTCCCTCCTCGGGCCAGTCCAGGAGGCCGGCTAGCCTCCTTCGCAAACCCTCAGCATGGATCTCGGGATAGCGGTTCCAGGGAAGCCGGGCCAGGCGCCTTAGGGCCTCCTCCTTCAAGGGAAGGGGCAGGTCAAAGGGGCTTTCGTTCTGGTCCAGCTTCACCGGGGCCTCCACCTTTTGGTAGGGGTACGGCGCCAGGCCCAGGAGGTGCGCCTTAAAGGCCCGCATGGGTCAAGTATAGCCAAAGGGCAGGAAGCCCCCTCCGGGCTAAAAGTGGGTGTACCCCCTTCGGGGCACAGGCCTGGCCCCAAAGTACACCCCCTTCCCTTCCCCTATATGGCCGGCAAAGAAGAGGGGAAGCCCCACCCCTTGCGCCCGGAGCAGAACCTCCTCTTCCCTCTCCTGGGGCACCACCAGGACCGCTTCAAACTCCTCCCCCCCGTAGAGGACCAGCTCATAGGCCTCCTCCTCCCCACCCGCAAAGGCCAAGACGTCGGGGTATAGGGGTAGGGCCTCGAGGTCCACCCGCACCCCCAGATCGGCAAGCTGCCAAAGGGTTTCCGCCAGGCCATCGGAGGAGTCCAGGCTTCCCCGCAGGAGGCCCTTAAGGCCGAGAAGCTCCAGCCGGGGCAAGGGGTAAAAGGCGGCCTCTTGGATGAGGGGGAAACCCTCTAGGTCCCTACCCCGGTAGTGGGCGGCAATGGCCGCCCCCGTCCTGCCCCAGCGGTCCCCGGCCAAATAGACCCGGTCCCCGGGCAAGGCCCGGCGGGGCAAGGGAGCCTCGGCGTAGGCGAAGCCGGAAACGGTAAGGGCCACCTCTTGGCCCCTATTGGTGTCCCCCCCCAGAAGGCAAGCCCCAAGCCGCCTCGCCGCCTCCGCGGCCCCTTCCACCAGCTCCAAGGCGAAGGCCTCCTCGAGGTCCTCCGGCAAGAAGAGGCCCAGGGTAAACCCTAAGGGCTTGCCCATCTTGGCGATCAGGTCCGAGGCCGTGGCCGCCACCCCCCTAAAGCCCACCGCAAAGGGCCGCATCCCCAAAAGGGCCACCTCCCGGTAGAGGAAGCCGTCCGTCTTCAAAAGCCAGGCCACCCCCTCCACCCAGACCCCCCCGGCGTCATCCCCTGGGGGCAAGGGGGCACCCAGGGGATAACCGATGGGGGCCAGTTTCCCAAGAAGCGCCCGCTCTCCCAAGTCCCTAAGCCGCATAGGCCCAGGCTACGGTATCATGGCGGGGTGTGCCGGGTTGACCTTTGCCTAAGGCCCGCCCCTGGACCCTTGGTGCTGGTGGAGGTCCTCCCCGCAGGAAGCCTCCTCAGCCAGCTCCTGGCCCAGGGGGCCGAGGAGGCCTGGGTAACCCCCGGGCCCAAGGTGGCCCGTCTGCTGGCGGAGGAGTTGGGAAAGGAAGCCCTTCTCCTGGGCGAGGCGGAGGGGTTTCCCCTCGAGGGTTTCCATGGCCGTCTCTCCTTGGTGGAACTGGAAGGCTTGAACCTGAAGGGAAAACGGGCCATCCTGGTGGCCCCGACGCTGAACGCTAGCCTTCTTCCGGGAGAGGAGGAGGTTTACCTGGTGGGCTTCCGTAACGCCAAGGCCGCCTGGGAACTCCTCCGCCCGCTAAAGGGCCTCGTGCTCCGGCCTGCGGGAGCCCCCGAGCCCCTGCTTTCTGCGATGGTGGCGGCGGGTTTCCTGCAGAAAAAGCTGGCCCCCCATGCCCCTTTAAGTCTGGCCTCCGCCCTCCTCAGGGCCTTCCCCGACCCCCAGGAGGCCCTTTTCCAAAGCCCTGAGGGCCAGGCCCTCCACAAGGAGGGGCGCACGGAGGAACTGGCCCGGGCCAGCCTCATCGGGGTGGACCCGGTGGTGCCCCGGCTGGCCGGGGTGCGCTTCTTCCCCAAGTGGGAGTACGGCCTGACCCAGGACCGCTACGCCCAGAGGTTCGTGCCGTGGAACGGCTAGAGATCCTCGGCCTGCCCTTGGACCCCGTGGACATGGAAGGGGCCCTGGCCCGCATCGGGGACTTCTTGAAGGAAGAGGGCACCCATCAGGTGGTGACCCTGAACCCCGAGATGGCCGTGCGGGCCCAGAAGGAGGAGGCCTTAAGGCGGGCCATCCTCGAGGCGGAGTTGGTAACCCCAGACGGGATAGGTATTCTCTGGGCCGCCAAAAAGCTCCTCGGCCTGGACCTCAAGGAGCGGGTCACCGGGGTGGACCTTACCCTGGCCCTCTTGCGGCGCTTTCCCCGAATCCGGGTCTACCTCCTAGGGGGAAAACCCGGGGTAGCCGAGCGGGCCGCGGCCGAGGCCCGGCGGCTGGGGGCCGAGGTGGTGGGTTTCCATCACGGCTACTTCCAGGAGGAAGAAGGGGTGGTGGAGGAGATACGGCAAAAGGCCCCCGACCTCCTCCTGGTGGGCATGGGGGAAAGGCAGGAGGTCTTTATCCACCGGCACAAACCCCACCTGGGCGCCAAGGTGGCCATGGGGGTGGGGGGCACCCTGGACGTCCTGGCCGGCGAGGCGAAGCGCCCCCCCGCCTGGGCCCAGAGGCTGGGTCTGGAATGGCTTTTAAGGGTGGGCCTGGACCCCAAGCGCTGGAAAAGGGCCCCCAGGCTTTTCCGCTTCGCTTACCTTGTCCTTAGGGAAAAGCGCTAGAATGCCTCCATGGCCATCCCACGCTTTCTGGCCCTTTTCCTCCTCCTGGGACTGGGATTAGCCCAGGGGCTGGTCCTGCCCTTTGAAGGCCCCGAGGGCTTCCGCCGGGCCCAGGCTTTCGCGGAGGGCCTTAAGGCCCCTCCCCCCACCCTCCTGGCCCTTCTCCTTCCCGACCTCCCCTGGCAAGGCAGCTACGACCTGGCCGGGGGGCTTTACACCAAGGCCGGGGCCCGATTGGCCCAAGCAGCCACCGGGGCCGATTGGGTTCTCCTGGGCAAAGAGGAGGAAAGGGGCCTAAGGCTTTTTTTGGCCCGCAAGGACGGGGTCAAGGAGGGGCTTTTTGCCACCCCAAGCCTGGCCTGGCTTTGGCTGCAGGGGGAGGGCCTGGCTCCCAAGTGGGTCCCCTTGCCCAGCCCTAGCCCACCTGAGGAGGCGCTGAGAAGCCTTGCCCAAGGGCAGAACCCTGACCCCTTACACCAGTCCGCCTTGGACCTAAAGGAGGGGCGTGGAGCCGGCCTTTTGCAAGGGCTTTTACCGGAAAGGCTGCTCCTCCTTTGGCAAGGGAAACTCCCCCCGGCGTACCAAGCCTTCTTCCTCCTCTCCCAAGGGAAGCGGGAAGAGGCCCTCAAGCAGGCGGAGGCCCTGCTCCAGGGAGATGTTTTGCAGCGGACCGCCGCCCACTTGGTCCTGAGGGCCCTCGAGGACCCGCGCTGGAAGGAGTCGGCCCGCAGCCTAGCCCAGGCCTTCCCCGAGCTTCCCCTGGCCTGGGAGGAGGTGAGCTTTGCCGCCTTCCACGAGGGCAAGGGGGAGGAGGCCAGGGATGCCCTGCTGAAGGCCCTCAGGCTCAGGCCGGATTACTGGCTCTACTGGACCAACCTGGGCTGGGCCTACTACCTCACGGGGGACATCCCCCGGGCCATCCTGGCCTCCCAGCGGGCGGTGGCCTTAAGGCCTAACGCCACCGCCTACTACAACCTGGGGCTTTTTAAGGCCATCCACGGGGACTACCTGGGGGCCAAGGCCGCCTACGACCGGGCCCTGCGGCTAGACGAGGGGGAGGACTTCCCCGAGGCCCTAAAGGACCTGGAGGAGCGCCAGGAACCCCTGGCCCTCTTCTTCCGGGCCTACCTTTCGGAGCGGGCAGGGCTTCCGGCCAAAGCCCTGTACCAAGCCTTCGTGGAAACCCACCCCCGGCATCCCCTGGCCCAGGCGGCAAAGAGGGCCCTGGACCGGGGAGAAGGGGGGCTGGTTTTGGAGGTGAAGCGGCTTTCCCTGATCCCCGGGGACCTTGAGGCCCGGCCCTTCCGCGCCGGGGAAGCCGTTTTCCCCGAGGTAAGGCTCAGCGCCCACCCTTACCTGCCGCGCGGGGAGCTGGAAACCCTCCTCTACCGGGAAGGAACCCTCCTGGCCCAGGAGAAAAAGCCCTTGGGCTTCCCACCCCTCACCGCGGCCCTCGAGGAGGTAGCCCCCGCCGTCACCCTGCCCGAGCCCGGGCGGTATCTCCTGGAGGTCCGCTACGGCCAAGCCCAGGTGGCCATTCCCCTGGAGGTGGGGCCGGAAAGCCTGGCCCGCAAGCTCTACGCCTTGGGCCTGGAGGTGCGGGACTTGGATGGGGCCCTTCTGCTTACCGCCAAAGAAGCGTTGGGCCCTGAGGGGGAACGCCTCCTCGTGGAAAGGACCCTGGAGGCCCTAAGGCAAGCCGCCCCCCTGGCCACGGGAGAGCGCCTCACCGCTCCCCTCGCCCAAGGCCCCTACGCCGGCAAAAGCGTGCAAAGCCTCCTGCAAAGCCCATCCCCGGAGATGGTAAAGGCCTTTTTCCATGCGGTGTTGGAAGCTCCCGAACTCCTGGCGGAAAACGACGTGGTCAACGCCCTGGTGAACTGGCTTCTGGAAAGCCGGTAGCAAGAAAGCCTCCCGCCTTCAGGCGGGAGGCTTTGCTGGTGGAGCCGACGGGACTCGAACCCGTGACCTCCTGAGTGCGATTCAGGCGCGCTCCCAGCTGCGCCACGGCCCCACGCGCCCTATATGGTAGCCGGGGGCCTTGGCCTTGTCTAGTCCCCTTCCTTGAGGCGGACCTCTACCCGGCCCTTCTTGTCCTTCACGGAAAGCTTGGCCTTGGCCTTGCCCTTTTTGTACTCCGCCTTCCACTCACCCTTTTTCACCTCGTACTTCACCCGCACCCAGCCCCGGCGGCGAAGGTCCTCGTCGTGGTAGCGGAAGATGGCCTCCGCCTGGGAGTGACGGTAGACCACCACCATCCCTTGGGGCTCCGGAAGGCGCTCCACCACCACCGCCTGAGGGAAGAGGTTGAAGGAGAGGCTGGCGCTGATGCGAAGCTCCAAAGAGGGGGTGGGGCCGACCTCGAGGGCCCAGGCCAGAAGCAGCAAGGGGAGCATTCCCAGGATCCTGCGCATAAGCCTAGCTTAGCCCATCCTTCCCCCTAACCCCTGAGGGTAGCCTAAAGTACACTTTAACTATGGACGAAGTTTGGCAGAAACTCTCCGAACCCTTCCCCCCCGGCGAGGTGCAGTGGCGCATAGAAGCCCTCTCCCGCGACAAAAAGAGGGCCTTGGTGGTCCCCTACGTGGACGCCCGCACCGTCCTGGACCGCTTGGACCGGGCGGTGGGCCCTGAGGGCTGGCAGGATGCCTACGAGGTCCTGGCCGATGCCGAACGCACGGTCAAGGACGAGCGGGGGGAGCGGCGCGAACGCCTGGTGGAGGTGAAGTGCCGCCTCACGGTCCTGGGGGTGACCAAGGAGGACGTGGGGGAAGGGGATTCCCTAAAGGCGGCCTTCTCCGATGCCCTAAAGCGGGCGGCGGTGAAGTTCGGGGTAGGCCGCTACCTCTACCGCCTGGAAAAGCAGTGGGTGGACTACGACCCGGAAAAAGGACGCTTTACTCCGCCCAGGCTCCCCGAACCCCCAGGGGAAGAAGCCCCGCCGAAAGAGGAAAAACCCGAGGCCTACCGGCTCATTGACCAGCTCCTGGAAAGGCTTAAGGAGAAGGGGCTGGGCAAGGAAGCCGCCAAAATCGTCACCAAATACGGGGGCTACGGCAAAACCCTCGAGGAGACCAAACGCCTTTACGGGGAGCTCAGGGCCCTGCTCAAGGGATGAGGATCATCGCCGTCGGGGACCTCCACGCCGACTTCCCCACCCTCTGGCGCATCCTGAAGGCGGAGGGGTTGGCCGACCCCGGCCTTAGGCCCACGGAGGAGCTGGTTTCGGGAAGGACCCACCTGGTCCTCCTGGGGGACCTGGTCCACCCCAAAACCCCCAGGGGTTACGAGCGCCTCACGGGGCTTAGCCCCTTTGACCCCCAAGACCCCCACCACCTGCGCCTGGCCGCGGGGGCCCAGATCCGGGAACTCTACCGGATCAAGGCCTTCCAGGAAGCCGCCCAGGGACAGGTGACCATCCTTCTGGGCAACCACGACGAGGCGGTGCTGAGAGGGGAGCCCATCCTGGGAAACCAGCACCTCAAGCACCTGGAGTTCCACCCCGAGCACGGGGGGCGCTCCCTTCCCCAGGCCCTAAGGGCCTGGATGGCGGGCTTCCCCCGGGAGGTGGTCTTCCACGGGGTGCACTTCGCCCACGTGGGCCCCGTGCCCTGGCTCCAGGAGTACGACGAACTCTTCTACGCCCAAAGCGAGCCCAAGACCTGGTGGTTCCGCACCCCGGACTACGTGGAGCGCATGGGCTACCGCTTTGGCGTGTACGGCCACGTGCCCATGAAGCAAGGCATCCTCCTAAAGGAACGCTTCGCCCTCATTGACGCCCTGGACCTGGGGGAGTACCTGGAGCTCTTCCCCAAAGAAGACCCCTTGCGCCCCCGGGTGAAACGCCTGAACCATGCTTAAAGACTTGCTTTCCCCCAAAGGGGTGCGGGAGTTGCTGCAGCGCCACGGGCTTTTCGCCGACAAGCGCCTGGGGCAGAACTTCCTGGTCTCGGAGGCCCACCTAAGGCGCATCGTGGAGGCGGCCAAGCCCTTCACCGGGCCCGTCTACGAGGTGGGACCTGGCCTTGGGGTCCTCACCCGCGCCCTGGCGGAGGCTGGGGCCCAGGTCACGGCGATAGAAAAGGACCTGCGGCTAAGGCCCCTGCTGGAGGAAACCCTAAGGGGCCTGCCCGTGACCTTGGTCTTCGCCGATGCCCTCGAGTTCCCCTGGGAAGGGGTACCGGAAGGAAGCCTTCTGGTGGCCAACCTCCCCTACAACATCGCCACCCCCCTCATCACCCGGCTCTTGCAAAGCGGGCGCTTCGCCCGCCTGGTCTTCCTGGTGCAAAAAGAGGTGGCCGAGCGCATGGTGGCCCGGCCCAACACCCCTGCCTATGGCCTCCTCTCCCTGCGGGTGGCCTACCATGCCCAGGCGGAAAAGCTTTTTGACCTCCCCCCAGGGGCCTTCTTCCCGCCCCCCAAGGTGCAAAGCAGCCTGGTCCGCCTCACGCCCCGAAAGTTGCCCGATGACCCCCAGCTCTTCCGGCTCCTGGAAGCCGCCTTCGCCCAACGGCGCAAAACCCTAAAAAACGCCCTTTCCGCCGCAGGCTACCCCAAGGAAAAGGTAGAGGAGGCCCTCAGGAGCCTGGGCCTACCCCCAGAGGTGCGGGCCGAGGCCTTAGACCTAGGCCAGTTTCAGCGGCTTAGAGAGGCTCTTTACACAGGGGTGTAGGGTGCTCACAACCGATAACCAAAGGTCCTACACCGATTAGCCACCCCCCTGGTGTAGCCTGGCCCATTTGTCCCAAGATAGGGGTGATAAGATGGGCGGGAAATGAGGAGGGGGCCCGGGGGTCTTGGGCTTCCTCCTCGTGACAAGAGGCACGAAAGGAGGGGACCTTGGCGCCAATAGCGGAGTATGTGAACATCCTGATCTATCTGGGGGTGGCCCTTTTCATCGGGGTGGCGGCCCTGGTGGTGGGGGCCCTCCTCGGTCCCAAGAAGCCGGGCCGGGCCAAGCTGATGCCCTACGAGTCAGGGAATGACCCCGCGGGGGAGGTCAAGCGCTTCCCCGTGCACTTCTATGTGGTGGCCATGCTCTTCATCCTCTTTGACGTGGAGGTGGCCTTCCTGTGGCCCTATGCGGTCAGCGCAGGGGGGCTCGGCCTTTACGGCTTCTTGGGCGTGGCGGGCTTTAGCCTGCTCCTCTTCGTGGGCTTCCTCTACGAGTGGTGGAAGGGGGTGATGCGGTGGCACTGAAGGACCTCTTTGAGCGGGATGTCCAGGAGCTGGAGCGGGAGGGCATCCTCTTCACCACCCTGGAGAAGCTGGTGGCCTGGGGAAGGTCCAACTCCCTTTGGCCCGCCACCTTTGGTCTGGCCTGCTGCGCCATTGAGATGATGGCCTCCACCGACGCCAGGAACGACCTAGCCCGCTTCGGGAGCGAGGTTTTCCGGGCAAGCCCCCGCCAGGCGGACGTGATGATCGTGGCGGGCCGGCTTTCCAAGAAGATGGCCCCGGTGATGCGCCGGGTCTGGGAGCAGATGCCCGACCCTAAGTGGGTGATCTCCATGGGGGCCTGCGCCAGCTCGGGGGGCATGTTCAACAACTACGCCATCGTGCAGAACGTGGACTCGGTGGTGCCGGTGGACGTCTACGTCCCCGGTTGCCCTCCGCGCCCGGAGGCCCTCATCTATGCGGTGATGCAGTTACAGAAAAGGGTGCGGGGCCAGGCGGTGAACGAAAGGGGCGAGAAACTGCCCCCCGTGGCCGCCTGGAGGCGCACCAGGGGGTGAGGTATGAGGCTGGATAGGGTGCTGGAAGAAGCCCGGGCCCAGGGCTACGCCATAGAGGACAACGGCCTGGGCAACCTCTGGGTGGTGGTGCCCCGGGAGGCCTTCAAGGAGGCAATGGCCCACTACAAGGCCCTGGGCTTCAACTACCTGGCG
This sequence comes from Thermus altitudinis, assembly GCF_022760835.1. Taxonomy (GTDB): domain Bacteria; phylum Deinococcota; class Deinococci; order Deinococcales; family Thermaceae; genus Thermus; species Thermus altitudinis. The sequence continues at coordinate 51,211 of NZ_JAKTNQ010000006.1, read as the reverse complement.
GACATCGTAGGCCTGGACTACCTGGAATACCCGGACCCTCGCCCGGAGCGCTTTGCTGTGGTCTACGAGCTGGTTTCCCTGCCGGGGTGGCGGGATGGGGATGGGAGCCGGTTCTTCGTCCGGGTCTACGTGCCGGAAAAGGACCCCCGCCTCCCCACCGTCACCCACCTCTGGGGAAGCGCGAACTTCTTGGAAAGGGAGGTGTACGACCTTTTTGGCATCGTGTTTGAAGGACACCCCGACCTGCGCAAGATCCTGACCCCGGAGGACCTCGAGGGCCACCCCCTGCGCAAGGACTTCCCCCTAGGGGAAACCCCCACCCTCTTCCGCGAGGGGAGGTTTATCGTGCCCAGCGAGTTCCGGGCCGCCCTAACCGGTAAAAACCCCGGCCTCACCATGTACCGGGGGGGTAGCCGCAAAGGATACCGGGCCCTTTGGGCCGATCTCACCAAGGCCAAGGAGGTCAAATGAAGGACTACCTGGACCTGGACCCCCCGGTGACGGAGGAGCCCAAAGAACTCCGCACCGAGGTGATGACCCTCAACGTGGGCCCCCAGCACCCCTCCACCCACGGGGTCTTGCGGGTGGTGGTGACCCTTTCGGGGGAAGAGGTTCTGGACCTGGTTCCCCACATCGGTTACCTCCACACCGGGTTTGAGAAAAACATGGAGAACCGGACGTATACCCAGGTGATCACGTATACGCCCCGGATGGACTACCTCCACTCCTTCGCCCACGACCTGGCCTACGCCCTGGCGGTGGAGAAGCTGGTGGGGGCGGTGGTGCCCCCCAGGGCCGAAACCATCCGCATCATTCTGAACGAACTCTCCCGCCTGGCCAGCCACCTGGTCTTCCTGGGGACGGGCCTGCTGGACCTCGGAGCCCTTACCCCCTTCTTCTACGCCTTCCGCGAGCGGGAAACCATCCTGGACCTCTTTGAGTGGGTCACGGGCCAGCGCTTCCACCACAACTACATCCGCATCGGCGGGGTCAAGGAGGACCTGCCCGAGGAGTTCGTGCCCGAACTCAGGAAGCTTTTGCAGGTTCTGCCCCACCGCATAGACGAGTACGAGGCCCTTTTCGCAGAAAGCCCCATCTTCTACGAACGGGCCCGGGGGGTGGGGGTGATCCCCCCCGAGGTGGCCATCAACCTGGGCCTCACCGGGGGTTCCCTACGGGCCAGCGGGGTCAACTACGATGTGCGCAAGGCCTATCCCTATGCGGGCTACGAAACCTACCAGTTTAACGTACCCCTAGGGGAACACGGGGATGTCTTTGACCGCATGCTGATCCGCATCCGGGAGATGCGGGAGTCGGTGAAGATCATCCAGCAAGCCCTGGAAAGGCTGGAGCCGGGGCCGGTGCGGGACCCGAATCCCCAGATCACCCCGCCCCCCAGGCACCTTTTGGAAACCTCCATGGAGGCGGTCATCTACCACTTCAAGCACTACACCGAGGGCTTCCACCCCCCCAAGGGGGAGGTGTACGTGCCCACGGAGTCCGCCCGAGGGGAGCTGGGATATTACATCGTTTCCGACGGAGGCAGCATGCCCTACCGGGTCAAGGTGCGGGCCCCCAGCTTCGTGAACCTGCAAAGCCTTCCCTATGCCTGCAAGGGGGAGCAGGTGCCCGACATGGTGGCCATCATTGCCAGCCTGGATCCCGTCATGGGCGACGTGGACCGATAGGGAGGGAAGATGGGATTCTTTGATGACAAACAGGATTTCCTAGCGGAAACCTTTGCCAAATACCCGCCGGAAGGACGCCGCGCCGCCATCATGCCCCTCTTGAGGCGGGTGCAACAGGAGGAGGGTTGGATCCGCCCGGAGCGTGTAGAGGAGATCGCCCACCTGGTGGGCACCACGGCCACGGAGGTCATGGGGGTAGCCAGCTTTTACTCCTACTACCAGTTCGTGCCCACGGGGCGCTACCACCTCCAGGTCTGCGCCACCTTGAGCTGCAAGCTGGCCGGGGCCGACGAGCTTTGGGACTACCTCACGGAAACCTTAGGCATCGGGCCAGGGGAGGTAACCCCGGATGGCCTTTTTAGCGTGCAGAAGGTGGAGTGCCTGGGAAGCTGCCACACGGCTCCGGTGGTGCAGGTGAACGACGAGCCCTATGTGGAATGCGTGACCCGGGCCCGCCTCGAGGCCCTCCTTTCGGGCCTGAGGGCCGGCAAACGCCTGGAGGAGGTGGAGCTTCCCGGCAAATGCGGGCACCACGTACACGAGGTGGAGGTATGACCGGGCCCATCGTTTCCGGACGCGACCCCCGCTTTGAACGGACCCTCTACGCCCACGTGGGCCGGGAGGGAAGCTGGACCCTGGACTACTACCTGAAGCACGGGGGGTACGAAACCGCCAAGCGGGTGCTCAAGGAGAAGACACCCGAGGACGTGATTGAGGAGGTGAAGCGCTCGGGCCTCCGGGGCCGGGGCGGGGCAGGCTTCCCCACGGGGGTGAAGTGGAGCTTCATGCCCAAGGATGGGAGGCAGCATTACCTGATCTGCAACGCCGACGAGTCCGAGCCGGGAAGCTTTAAGGACCGGTACATCTTGGAGGATGTTCCCCACCTGCTCCTCGAGGGCATGATCCTGGCGGGCTACGCCATCAGGGCCACGGTGGGGTACATCTACGTGCGGGGGGAGTACCGCAAGGCCGCGGACCGGCTGGAGGCCGCCATCCGGGAGGCCCGCGCCCGGGGCTACCTGGGGGATAACCTCTTCGGCACGGATTTTTCCTTTAACGTGCACGTGCACCGGGGAGCCGGGGCCTACATCTGCGGGGAGGAGACCGCCCTCATGAACTCCCTGGAGGGCCTGAGGGCCAACCCCCGCCTTAAGCCCCCCTTCCCCGCCCAGTCGGGGCTTTGGGGCAAGCCCACCACCATCAACAACGTGGAAACCCTGGCCGCGGTGGTGCCCATCCTGGAGCGGGGCGCCGACTGGTTCGCCAGCATGGGCACGGAGCAGTCCAAGGGGATGAAGCTCTACCAGATCTCCGGGCCCGTGAGGCGGCCGGGGGTGTATGAGCTTCCCATGGGAACCACCCTGCGGGAGCTCATCTACGATTGGGCCGGTGGCCCCTTGGAGCCCATCCAGGCCCTCATCCCCGGGGGCTCCTCCACCCCGCCCTTACCCTTTACCGAGGAGATCCTGGACACCCCCATGAGCTACGAGCACCTGCAGGCCAAGGGCTCCATGCTGGGCACCGGGGGCGTGATCCTCATACCGGAAAGGGTCAGCATGGTGGACGCCATGTGGAACGTGACCCGCTTTTACGCCCACGAGTCCTGCGGCAAGTGCACCCCCTGCCGGGAAGGGGTGGCGGGTTTCATGGTGAACCTCTTCGCCAAGATCGGCTCCGGGGAGGGAGAGGAAAAGGACGTGGAGAACCTGGAGGCCCTCCTGCCCCTCATTGAGGGCCGGAGCTTCTGCCCCTTGGCAGATGCGGCGGTGTGGCCGGTAAAGGGCTCCTTGAAGCACTTCAAGGACCAGTACCTGGCCCTGGTGCGGGAAAAGCGGCCCGTGCCCAGGGTAAACCTCTGGAGGTGAAGGTGGTTAGGGTCAAGGTCAACGACCGCACAGTGGAGGTGCCCCCGGGGACCAGCGTCATGGACGCGGTCTTCCACGCGGGGTACGACGTGCCCCTTTTCTGCTCGGAAAAGCACCTCTCCCCCATTGGGGCCTGCCGCATGTGCCTGGTGCGCATCGGCCTGCCCAAGAGGGGCCCGGACGGCAAGCCGGTTCTGAACGACCAAGGCGAGCCCGAGATCGCCTGGCAGCCCAAGCTGGCGGCCAGCTGCGTCACCGCCGTGGCGGACGGGATGGTGGTGGACACCCTCTCGGAGGTGGTGCGGGAGGCCCAAGCGGGGATGGTGGAGTTCACCCTCCTCAACCACCCCTTGGACTGCCCCACCTGCGACAAGGGCGGAGCCTGTGAGCTTCAGGACCGCACGGTGGAGTACGGGCTTTACGAGAAGTATTACCAAAAGGACCCGCTGGCCCCACCCACCTATACCCGCTTTGCGTTCACCCGCCGCCACGTGGACAAGCACCACCCCCTATCCCCTTTCGTGGTCCTGGACCGGGAGCGGTGCATCCACTGCAAGCGCTGCGTGCGCTACTTTGAGGAGATTCCGGGGGACGAGGTCCTGGACTTCATTGAGCGTGGGGTGCACACCTTCATCGGCACCATGGACTTCGGGCTTCCCTCGGGGTTTTCCGGGAACATCACCGACATCTGCCCCGTGGGGGCCCTGCTGGACCTCACCGCCCGCTTCCGGGCCCGCAACTGGGAGATGGAGGAAACCCCGAGCCACTGCGCCCTGTGTAGCCTGGGGTGCGGCATCACCGCGGACACCCGAAGCGGTGAGCTTCTCCGGATCCGAGCCCGAGAAGTGCCCGAGGTGAACGAGATCTGGCTTTGCGATGCCGGCCGGTTTGGGCACGAATGGGCGGACGAAAACCGGATCCACTATCCGCTGGTGCGCAAAGGGGGGAGGCTGGTGGAAGCCAGCTGGGAGGAGGCCTTGGCCGCCCTACGGGAGGGTCTCAAAGGGGCGAAAAAGGAAGAGGTGGGGATATACCTGCCCCACGACGCCACCCTCGAGGAGGGCCTCATGGCCGCGGAGCTGGCCCGGGCCCTCAACACCCCCCACCTGGACTTCCAGGGCCGCACCGCCGCCCCCGCAAGCCTCTTCCCGCCCGCCACCCTTGAGGACCTCCTAAGGGCCGACTTGGCCCTCATCCTGGGGGACCCCACGGAGGAAGCCCCCCTCCTCCACCTCCGCCTAAGCGAGTTCGTGCGGGACCTAAGGCCCGCCCCCAGGTTGGCCCACGGCACCCCCTTCGCCGACCTCGCCATCAAGGAGAGGATGCCCCGCCGCACCGACAAGCTGGCCCTCTTCGCCCCCTACCGGGTGCCCCTCATGAAGTGGGCCGGCATCGCCCAGGTCCATGCCCCGGGGGAGGAGCGGGAAATCCTCCTGGCCCTTCTGGGGGATAAGGAGGGAGGGGAGGCGGTGGCCCGGGCCAAGGAGGCCTGGGAGAAGGCCCAAAACCCCGTTCTCATCCTGGGGGCCGGGGTCTTGCAGGATACGGTGGCCGCGGAAAGGGCCAGGCTCCTTGCCGAGCGCAAGGGGGCCAAGGTCCTGGCCATGACCCCGGCGGCCAATGCCCGGGGCCTCGAGGCCCTGGGGGTGTGGCCTGGGGAGAGGGGAGCGGGCTGGGACGAGGCCGGAAGCCCCTACGCCTACTACGGCTTCGTGCCCCCGGAAAGCGCCCTAAAGGGCAAGCGCTTCCTCCTGATGCACCTAAGCCACCTCCATCCCCTGGCGGAGCGGTATGCGGACGTGGTCCTCCCCGCCCCCACCTTCTACGAGAAGCGGGGCCGGGTGGTGAACCTGGAGGGCCGGGTCCTCCCCTTAAACCCCGCCCCCATCCATAGCGGCGAGGCGGAAGGGGCCTTGCAGGCTTTGGCCCTTCTGGCCGAGGCCCTGGGAGTGCGGCCCCCCTTTAGGCTGGGCCTCGAGGCGGAAAAGGCCCTTAAGGGCAAGGTACCCCCTCCTTTGGGCCTCCTTTCCCACCGCACCAAGGAACTCCGGCCCCAGGCCCAGGAGGGAAGGCTTTACCTTAGGCCCACCATGTGGAAGGCCTGGCAGCTTACCGGCAAGGTGAAGGAAACCGTGCGCCCTGAGCTTTGGGTCCACCCGGAAACCGCCAAGGCCGAGACCCTTTTGGAAGGGGCCTGGGTGGAGGTGGAAACCCCCTTAGGAAGCGTGCGGGCCCAGGTGGTCCACCGGGAGGACCTGGCTAGGGGCTTCCTTTACCTCTCCGCCATGGGCCCCTTGGCGGGGCGAAGGGTGGAGGCCAAGGTATTGGTGCCCACGGGAGGTGAGGCATGAACCCGTACCCCCTGGATCCCTACTGGATGGTGGCCCTGAAGGCTTTTTTGGTGGTGGTGGGCCTTCTCACCGCCTTCGCCTTCATGACCCTGATCGAACGCCGCCTCCTGGCCCGCTTCCAGATCCGCTTGGGCCCCAACCGGGTGGGGCCCTTGGGGCTCTTTCAGCCCATCGCCGATGCCATCAAGAGCATCTTCAAGGAAGACCTGGTGGTGGAGCGGGCGGACAAGGTGCTCTTCGTCCTAGCCCCCTTGATCGGTGTGGTCTTCGCCCTCCTGGCCTTCGGGGCCATCCCCTTTGGCCCTCCCGGGAGCTTCTTCGGCTACCAGCCCTGGGTCTTGAACCTGGACCTGGGCCTTCTCTACCTCTTCGCCGTGAGCGAGATGGCCATCTACGGCATCTTCCTGGCGGGTTGGGCCTCGGGGAGCAAGTATAGCCTCCTGGGCTCCTTGCGCTCCTCGGCCAGCCTCATCTCCTACGAGCTGGGCCTGGGTATCGCCCTCCTCTCCCCAGTGCTCTTGGTGGGAAGCCTCAACCTGAACGACATCGTGAACTGGCAAAAGGAACACGGTTGGCTAGCCCTTTACGCCTTTCCCGCCTTCCTCATCTACGGCATCGCCGCCTTGGCCGAAGCCGCCCGCACCCCCTTTGACCTGCCCGAGGCCGAGCAGGAGCTGGTGGGGGGGTACCACACGGAGTACAGCTCCATCAAGTGGGCCCTTTTCCAGATGACCGAGTACATCCACTTCATCACCGCCAGCGCCCTTATCCCCACCCTTTTCCTGGGGGGCTGGACCATGCCCTTCCTGGAAGTGCCCTACCTCTGGATGTTCCTCAAGATCGCCTTCTTCCTCTTCCTCTTCATCTGGATCCGGGCCACCTGGTTCCGGTTACGCTACGATCAGCTTCTGCGTTTCGGCTGGGGCTTCCTCTTCCCGGTGGCCCTGGTCTGGTTCCTGGTGACCGCCTTGGTGGTGGCCCTGGACCTTCCCCGCTCCTACCTCCTCTACCTCTCCTTGGCCGCCTTCTTGGTCCTTCTGGGAGCGGTGATGTATAGCCCCAAACCCGCCCGCAAAGGAGGTGGCGCATGACCCTAAAGGCCCTGGCCCAAAGCCTTGGCATCACCCTCAAGTACCTCTTTTCCAAACCGGTGACCGTCCCCTACCCCGACGCCCCCGTGGCCCTCAAGCCCCGCTTCCACGGCCGCCACGTGCTCACCCGCCACCCCAACGGCCTGGAGAAGTGCATCGGCTGCTCCTTGTGCGCCGCCGCCTGCCCGGCCTATGCCATCTACGTGGAGCCCGCGGAAAACGACCCGGAAAACCCGGTCTCCGCGGGGGAGCGCTATGCCAAGGTCTACGAGATCAACATGCTCCGGTGCATCTTCTGCGGGCTTTGCGAGGAGGCCTGCCCCACCGGGGCCATCGTGCTGGGCTACGACTTTGAAATGGCCGACTACGAGTACTCGGACCTGATCTACGGCAAGGAGGACATGCTGGTGGACGTGGTGGGCACCAAGCCCCAGCGCCGGGAGGCCAAGATCACCGGTAAACCGGTGAAGCCCGGCTACGTGGTTCCCTATGTCCGCCCCGAGTTGGAGGGGTTCAAGGCCCCCACGAAAGGAGGCGGAAAATGAGCCCCTGGGAAGCCTTGGCCCTTCTCCTACTCCTCTTCTCCGGGGTCCTGGTGGTCACCTTGAAAAACGCCATCCACGCCGCCTTGGCCCTCATCGGGAACTTCCTCATATTGGCTGGGCTCTATGTGGCCCTCGAGGCCCGCTTCCTGGGTTTCATCCAGATCATCGTCTACGCAGGGGCCATCGTGGTCCTCTTCCTCTTCGTCATCATGCTCCTCTACGCCGCCCAGGGCGAGGTGGGGTTTGACCCCCTGGTGCGAAGCCGCCCCTTGGCCTTGCTCCTCTCCGTGGGGGTAGCCCTGGTCCTCCTCTCGGGGCTTTGGGGCCTCAATCTGGCCTTCACCAAGGACCTCCAAGGTGGCCTGCCCCAGGCCCTGGGGCCCCTCCTGTACGGGGACTGGCTCCTGGTGCTTCTGGCGGTGGGCTTCCTCCTCATGGCGGCCACGGTGGTGGCGGTGGCCCTGGTGCAACCGCCAAGGCCCCTGGATGCCCTGAGCCCCGAGGAGCGCAAGGAGGAAAAGGAGGTGGTGCGGTGAGTTACCTATTGGCCTCCGCCCTGCTTTTCGCCTTGGGGGTCTATGGGGTCTTGACCCGCAGGACCGCCATTTTGGTTTTCCTTTCCATTGAGCTCATGCTGAACGCCGCCAACCTCTCCCTGGTGGGCTTCGCCCGGGCCTACGGCCTGGAGGGCCAGGTGGCGGCCCTCATGGTGATCGCCATCGCCGCCGCCGAGGTGGCGGTGGGCCTCGGCCTCATCGTGGCCATCTTCCGCCAACGGGAGAGCACCGCGGTGGACGACCTTTCGGAGCTTAGGGGGTGAAGATGCTTCTCCTGACCATCCTCCTTCCCCTCTTGGGCTTTGCCCTTTTGGGTCTTTTCGGCAAGCAGATGAAGGAACCCCTACCCGGGGTGGTCGCCTCCCTACTGGTCCTGGCCTCCTTCCTGGTGGGGGTGGGCCTTCTCCTTTCGGGTGGGGCCCGGTATGAGGCGGAATGGCTCCCGGGAATCCCCTTCAGCCTCCTTTTGGACAACCTCTCGGGCTTCATGCTCCTCATCGTCACCGGGGTGGGGTTCCTCATCCACGTCTACGCCATCGGCTACATGGGGGGGGATCCCGGCTACAGCCGCTTCTTCGCCTACTTCAACCTCTTCATCGCCATGATGCTCACCCTGGTCCTGGCCGACAGCTACCCGGTGATGTTCATCGGCTGGGAGGGGGTGGGATTGGCCAGCTTCCTCCTCATCGGCTTCTGGTATAAAAACGCCCAGTATGCGGACTCCGCCCGCAAGGCTTTCATCGTCAACCGCATCGGCGACCTGGGCTTCATGCTGGGCATGGCCATCCTCTTTGCCCTTTACGGCACCCTTTCCATCAGCGAGCTCAAAGAAGCCCTGGAAGGCCCCTTGAAAAACCCCAGCCTGCTGGCCCTGGCAGGCCTTCTCCTCTTCCTGGGGGCGGTGGGGAAAAGCGCCCAGGTGCCCCTCATGGTCTGGCTTCCCGACGCCATGGCCGGCCCCACCCCGGTTTCCGCCCTGATCCACGCGGCCACCATGGTGACCGCCGGGGTCTACCTCATCGCCCGTAGCTCCTTCCTCTACGCCAACCTCCCCGACGTTTCCTACACCATCGCCGTCATAGGCTTGATCACGGCCGCCTACGGGGCCCTTTCCGCCTTTGGCCAGACCGATATCAAGAAGATCGTGGCCTACTCCACCATCAGCCAGCTGGGGTACATGTTCCTGGCCGCCGGGGTAGGGGCCTACTGGGTGGCCCTCTTCCACGTCTTCACCCACGCCTTCTTCAAGGCCCTCCTCTTTCTGGCCTCGGGGAGCGTGATCCACGCCTTGGGTGGGGAACAGGATGTGCGCAAGATGGGCGGGCTTTGGAAGCACCTGCCCCTAACCCGCTGGCACGGGCTCATCGGGGCCCTGGCCTTAGGGGGCCTGCCCCTCCTCTCGGGCTTCTGGTCCAAGGACGCCATCCTCACCGCCACCCTCACCTACCCCTTCGGCGGCCTGGGCTTCTACCTGGGGGCGCTACTGGTGGCGGTGCTCACCGCCATGTACGCCATGCGCTGGTTCGTCCTGGTCTTTCTGGGGGAGGAGCGGGGGCACCACCATCCCCATGAGGCCCCTCCGGTAATGCTCTGGCCCAACCACCTTTTGGCCCTGGGCTCGGTGCTGGCCGGGTACCTGGCCCTGCCCCATCCCCTGCCCAACCTCCTCGAGCCCTTCTTGAAGCCCACCCTGGCGGAGGTGGAGGCCCACCACCTCTCCTTGGGAGCGGAATGGGGCCTCATCGCCCTCTCGGGGGTGGTGGCCCTCGGGGGGCTCTGGCTGGGCTTCACCTTCTTCCAACGGAAAACCTTCCCTGCCTGGTACCTCACCTTTGAAGCCTGGAGCCGGGAAAGCTTCTATGCGGACCGGGTGTACAACGCCCTTTTGGTGAACCCCTTGAAGGCCTTGGCGGAGGCCCTCTTCCTGGGGGACCGTAGCCTCCTGCGCGGCTACTTCGGCCTGGGCGGGGGGGTACGTAGCCTAGGCCAAGGGATCACTCGGCTGCAGACCGGTTACCTAAGGGTTTATGCCCTTCTTTTCGTGCTGGGCGCCTTGCTGCTACTGGGGGTGATGCGGTGGTAATCCTGGCGATTCTTTTACCCCTTCTCTTGGGCGGTCTCCTCCTTTTAGGCCTTCCCCGCACCCTGGGGGTTTGGGGGGCGGGGTTAAGCTTCCTCCTCAACCTCTACCTCTTCCTCACCCACCCGGGCGGAATGGCCCACGAGGTAACCCTTCCCTTGCTTCCGGGGTTCGGGGTTTACTGGGCCTTTGGGCTGGATGGGCTTGCCGCCCTCTTCTTCCTCACCATCGGCCTTACCGTCTTCCTGGGGGCTTTGGTGGCCCAGGTGGAAGGCCGGTTCTTGGGCCTGGCCCTTCTCATGTCCGGCCTTCTCCTGGGGCTTTTCGCCGCCCGGGACCTTTTGGTCTTCTACCTGTTCTTTGAAGCGGCCTTGATCCCCGCCCTCCTCATGCTCCTCTTCTATGGCGGTGAGGGGCGGCTTAAAGCCCTCTACACCTTCCTCCTCTTCACCCTGGCGGGATCCCTGCCCATGCTGGCCGCCATTCTGGCGGTGAAGGCCCTGGGGGGGAGCCCCAGCTTCCTCCTCGAGGACCTCCTGGCCCACCCGGTGGGGGGAAGCGTTGCCTTCTGGGTGTTTTTGGGCTTCGCCCTAGCCTTTGCCATCAAGACACCTCTTTTCCCCCTGCACGCCTGGCTTCCCCTCTTCCACCAGGAAAACCATCCCTCGGGGCTCGCCGACGCCATGGGCACCCTCTACAAGGTGGGGGTCTTCGCCTTTTTCCGCTTCGCCATCCCCTTAGCCCCGGGAGGATTTGCCGAACTTCAGGGGCTTCTCCTCTTCCTGGCGGCCATCTCCGCCCTATATGGCGCCTGGGTGGCCTTCTCCGCCAAGGACTTCAAGACCCTTTTGGCCTATGCCGGGGTTTCCCACATGGGGGTGGCCGCCTTGGGGGTCTTCTCCGGCACCCCGGAAGGGGCCATGGGGGGGCTTTACCTCCTGGCGGCCAGCGGGGTCTACACGGGGGGGCTTTTCCTCTTGGCGGGTAGGCTTTACGAAAGGCTTCACACCCTGGAGATCGGGCGCTTCCGGGGCCTAGCCGAAAGCGCCCCTGGGCTGAGCGCCCTGGCCCTTTTCCTGTTCCTGGCCATGGTGGGGCTTCCGGGGCTTTCCGGCTTTCCGGGAGAGCTTATGACCCTCCTTGGGGCCTACAAGGCCAGCCCCTGGCTCACCGCCCTCGCCTTCCTCTCGGTGATCGCCGGGGCCGCCTACGCCCTCACCGCCTTCCAGAAGGTCTTCTGGGAGGAGGGTCCGAGGGGGGCGGAGGACCTGAAGGGGGCGGAATGGCCCTTCGCCTTCCTGACGGTGGCCGCCTTGGTCCTCATGGGCGTCTTCCCCGGGTTCTTCGTAAAGGGCCTTGAGCCTCTGGCGGAGGCCTTCGCCAAGATCCTTGGAGGTGGCGCATGACCCTGATGGTGCTCACCGTGTTCTCCGTGGCCCTTACCCTTTTGGGCTTCTTCGTTTCCGTGCCCCTTTACAAACGGCTCACCATCCTGGGGCTCTCCTTGGCCCTTCTTTCCCTCCTTCTCACCTGGGGAAGGCCCTTCGCCCTTGGCCCCTACCAGGTGGACGGCATCGCCCAGGTCTTTACCCTGCTGGCCCTTTTGGGAGCCCTCTGGACCGTGGGGTTGGTGCGGAGCCGGCGCTTTGAGTTCTACCTCCTGGTCCTCTACGCCGCCTTGGGGATGCACCTTCTCGCCTCCACCCAAAACCTCATCCTGATGCTGGTGGCCCTCGAGGCCCTTTCCCTCCCCCTTTACGCCCTGGCCACCTGGCGGAAAGGGGAAGGTTTGGAAGCCGCCCTAAAGTACTTCCTCCTGGGGGCCTTGGCCGCCGCCTTCTTCCTCTACGGCACCGCCCTCCACTACGGGGCCACGGGCAGCCTCCTGGCGGGGACCCCTGGCGAAGGCCCCCTTTACGCCCTCGCCCTGGGCCTCCTCCTGGTGGGACTGGGCTTCAAGGTGGCCTTGGCCCCCTTCCACTTCTGGACCCCCGACGTCTACCAGGGTAGCCCCACCCCGGTGGTGCTCTTCATGGCCACGGGGGTGAAGGCGGCCGCCTTTGCCGCCCTGCTTCGGGTAGCCGCGCCGGGCGTCCCCGACGCCTTGACCCTCCTCATCGCCCTCTCCGTGATCCTGGGGAACCTGGCCGCCTTGGGCCAGCAGGAGGCGAAAAGGCTTTTGGCCTATAGCTCCATCGCCCACGCTGGGTACATGGCCTTGGCCCTCTACACGGGAAACGCCACGGCCTTGGGCTTCTACCTCCTCACCTACGTGCTGGCCACGGGACTGGCCTTCGCCGTGCTCTCGGAGGTCTCCCCCGACCGGGTGCCCCTAGAGCGGATCAAAGGCCTCTTCCACCGGGACCCTCTCCTCGGCCTGGGCCTTTTTGTGTCCTCCCTCTCCCTCCTGGGCCTACCTCCCCTGGCGGGCTTTTGGGGCAAGTACCTGGTCTTCAGTGAAGCGGCCAAGGCAGGCCAGTGGGGGCTCCTGGTGCTGGCCCTCCTCACCAGCGCGGTGAGCGCCTACTATTATCTGGCCTTGGGCTTGGCCGTGTTCCAGAAGGGGGCTGCCGAGGCCCACCCCCGTCCCTGGGCCCGGAGCGTGGCCCTGGGGGTAGCGCTTCTTCTCATCCTGCTGGGCCTCATTCCCGGAGCCGTGCTCCCCGCCCTGGCCGCGGGCTAAGCCCGTGGCCTTCCGGCCCTGGGGTACGGAAGGTATCCTGGGGCCCGGGACTTTTCCCCACACCAGGTTTACACTCAAGGCATGGAGGACCCCCTGGCCCATCTCCCGCGGGAGCTTTTGCACAAGGATCCCCTGGGGTACGTGGCCCGGGGGGCCCAGGCCTTGCCCAAGCACCTCCGGGGGGCCTGGCTCCTGGGGGTGGTAAGCGGCTTCCTCTGGCCGGAGGCCCCGCCGCCCAAGGACCTCTCCGCCTTTTTCCGCCGGAGCGAGGGGGCCTGGCGGGAGGCAGAGGCGTACTTCCTGGAAACGGGGCTGGACTTCCCGGTGCTGGTGAGCCAGTGGGCCAAGGAGGCCCTGGACCCCCTTCTCCACCGCAAAAAGGAACCTCCCTGGGAAAGCCTGGCCCTGGCCTTCCAGGGAGGGCAGAGGCTGGGACGGTACCTGCGGGGCCAGGCTAGGGGTTAAGCCCCATCCGTACCCCCCGGCACCTTAACTTAACCCCTGGCGCCCCATGACCCAACCGGTTTACGGATCCTCCCGGCGGTAGACCAAGGCCCGGGAAAGCCCTTGCGGTTTGAGCCGCCATTGGCCCCCTTCTTCCAGTCCCGCCTCGCCGGGATTCCTTCCCGTGCCCAGGCTGGCAAGACCCCCGGGCGCAAGCAGGGCATCCACCAAGGCCTGGGGGAAGAATAGCCCTAAAGCCGCAAAGGATAGTCCTGGGCCTTCCCCAGGACGGCATTGCCATCCGCCTCGAGGCCGGGAAAAGACCACGTACCGCTCCAGTGCCGCCGCATGCCGGCGCTCAATGGCCCCCTGGAGCCCCGCGAAAGGACCAGGTGGCCTTCCAAAACCATGAGGAGGAGGGCCCCACCCACCAACGCTTTGACGGGGATATAGCCGGCACAACCCCTGGCGCCAATCCCTAAAGGATACGTTTCCCTAAAAGGCTCAGGGCCAGGCCTACCATCATCTCCGCCGTGCGGTTGCGCTCGTCCAAAATGGGGTTCACCTCCACCAGGTCCAGGCTTCGCACCCGGCCCGAATGGGCCAGGATTTCCATGAGCAGGTGCGCCTCCCGGTAGGAAAGCCCCCCCGGGACCGGGGTCCCCACCCCGGGGGCCAGAGTGGGGTCCAGGACGTCGGCGTCCAGGGACACGTGAAGGGGAAGGCCAGCAAGCCTTTCCAAAACCTCCTCGGCGATGCGGGCCACCCCCAGGCGGTCCACCTCGTGCATGGTGTACACGGTAACCCCCATTTCCATAAGGAGACGCCTCTCCCCAGGGTCTAGGCTCCTTACCCCCACCAGGACCACCCGCTTGGGGTCCACCGCCTGGAAGGCCTCGGTCAGGCGGGGATGCCCCAGGCCGCAGAGCACCGCCAGGGGCATGCCGTGGATGTTGCCGCTGGGGCTGGTTTCCGGGGTGTTGAAGTCCGCGTGGGCATCCACCCAGACTACCCCCAGGGGCTCCCGGGCCACCCCGCTCACCGAACCCATGCTTAGGGAATGGTCCCCCCCTAGCACGATGGGGAACACCCCTTCCGGCAAGGAGCGGAGCCTTTCCCTAAGCTCGAGGGCCGCCTGGCGGATCTCCTCCAGGTAGGTCTGGCCATTCCCATGGGTTCTCCCTTTCCTAAGGGTTTCCGCCAGGGGCACCCCCACATCCCCCAGGTCCTCCACCCAGAACCCTAAGCCCTCCAGCTCCTCGGCAAGCCGGGCGTAGCGCAAAGCGGAAGGCCCCATGTCCACCCCGCGCCGCCCCGCACCCAAGTCCATGGGCACTCCTAGGATGGCCACCCGCTCCATGGGGGGCATGGTAGCAGAAAACCCCATACACCGCTTGGGAACTTTATGCCTCCCCTCTAGGAGAAAGGAGGGGGGAGCGCTATACTTAGAAGGATGGAATACCGCGAGGTGGCAAGCATCAATCTGGCCCGCCTCTTGCGAGAAGGAGGAACGGTTCGCGCCACAGGCGTGGTGCAGGAAGCCTTCTTTGTCGGGGAGGAGCGCTTCCCCTTGGAAGGCGAGGCCACCTGGAAGGTGGCGGTTTCCGCCGTGGGCGGGGACGAGTACTGGCTTTCCGGTGAGGTGGAGGGCGTGGCCCTCATGGAGTGCCGCCGCTGCCTCAAGCCCACCCCTACCCCCATCCACGCCCACTTCCAGCACCTTTTGCGCTACCAGCAGGGCCTGGGCGAGGTGGTCTTCCACGAGGAGGCGGAGGAGGAGTACTACACCTTTGGCGAGCCCGACTTGGACCTTCTTCCCTTCCTGACCGAGGCCTTCGTCACCGAAATGCCCTACACCGTCTTGTGCCAGGACGGATGCAAGGGCCTCTGCCCCGTGTGCGGGGCGGACCGCAACCTGGTGGACTGCGGCCACGAGCCGGAGGTCCACCACCCCTTATTGGGCCTTAAGGACCTCCTTCCCGAACTCTAGCGGGTCTGCTATACTACCAGGGGTTTAGCGGGGGCCTTAGCCCCCCTGGAGGACTGGAGATGGCCAAGCATCCTGTACCCAAGAAGAAGACCTCTAAGGCACGGCGCGATGCCCGTAGGAGCCACCACGCCCTGACCCCCCCGACCCTGGTACCCTGCCCCGAGTGCAAGGCGCCCAAACCCCCCCACACCGTCTGCCCGGAGTGCGGCTACTACGACGGGCGCAAGGTCCTGGAAGTCTAGACCGGGTCAAGATAAGAGGCCCCTAAACCCGGGGCCTCAACTTTTTTCACTGCTAGTGGGTATAGTGGTGCCCATGACGGGAGGTCAGGCATGAGCGGCATCCTGGCCCTGGGGGCTTACGTCCCCGAGAGGGTCATGAGGAACGAGGACTTTGAGGCCTATTTGGACACCTCGGACGAGTGGATCGTGACCCGCACCGGCATCCGGGAACGGCGCATCGCCGCCCAGGACGAGTACACCTCGGACCTGGCCTTCCAGGCGGTGGAGGACCTCCTCAAGCGGCACCCGGGGGCTTTGGAGGGAGTGGACGGGGTCATCGTGGCCACCAACACCCCCGACGCCCTTTTCCCCGACACCGCCGCCCTGGTCCAGGCCCGCTTTGGCATCCAGGGCTTCGCCTACGACCTGTTGGCGGGCTGCCCAGGATGGCTTTACGCCCTGGCCCAAGCCCACGCCCTGGTGGAGGCGGGCCTGGCCCGGAAGGTCCTGGTGGTGGGAGCCGAGGCCCTTTCCAAGATCCTGGACTGGAACGATCGGGCCACCGCCGTCCTCTTCGGGGACGCCGGGGGCGCGGCGGTGGTGGGAAGGGTGCGGGAAGGCTTCGGCTTCCGCTCCTTCGTGCTGGGGGCGGACGGCAGCGGGGCCAAGGAGCTCTACCACGCCTGCGTGGCCCCTAGGCTTCCCGACGGCACCTCCATGCGCAACCGCCTCTACATGAATGGGCGCGAGGTCTTCAAGTTCGCCGTGCGGGTGATGAACACCGCCACCCTCGAGGCCATAGAGAAAGCCGGCCTCACCCCGGAGGACATCAAGGTCTTCGTGCCCCACCAGGCGAACCTGAGGATCATTGACGCCGCCCGGGAGCGCCTGGGCCTTCCCTGGGAGCGGGTGGTGGTGAACGTGGACCGCTACGGCAACACCTCCACCGCCTCCATCCCCTTAGCCCTTAAGGAGGCGGTGGACGACGGCCGGATCCAAGAAGGGGATCACGTGCTCCTGGTTTCCTTTGGGGCCGGGCTCACCTGGGCCGCGGCGGTACTCACCTGGGGGGGAGCCTGATGTACGCCGCCCTCTTTCCCGGCCAAGGCTCCCAGCGGGTGGGCATGGGAAAGGCCCTCTACGAGGCCTTTCCCGCCGCCAAAGAGGTCCTGGACCGGGCCGAGGCCACCTTGCCCGGCCTCCTAAGGCTCATGTGGGAAGGCCCGGAGGAAGCCCTCACCCTCACGGAGAACCAGCAACCCGCCCTCCTGGCGGTGGGCTACGCCGCCTACCGGGCCTTTTTGGCGGCCGGGGGGAAGGAACCCCTTCTGGCCGCAGGCCATTCCCTGGGGGAATGGACCGCCCACGTGGCCGCCGGCACCCTGGGGCTGGAGGATGCCCTTAGGCTGGTGCGCCTCCGGGGCCGGTACATGCAGGAGGCCGTACCCCCAGGAAAGGGGGCCATGGCCGCCATCCTAAAGCTTCCCCTCGAGGCCATCCAGGAGGCCTTGGCCGGGCTAGAGGGGGTGGAGGTGGCCAACCTCAACGCCCCCGAGCAGACGGTGATCTCCGGGGAGAAGGGGGCGGTGGAAGAGGCGGCGGAAAGGTTAAAGGAAAAACGGGCCCGGGTGGTCTTCCTGCCGGTCTCCGCCCCCTTCCACTCCTCCCTGATGGCGCCCGCCAAGGAACGCCTGGCCCGGGACCTGTCAGGGGTGGCCCTAAGGAAACCCCGTTTTCCCGTTTACTCCAACGTGACCGCCAAGCCCGAGGAGGACCCCGAGCGCATCCGTGCGCTTCTCCTGGAGCAGATCACCGCCCCGGTGCGCTGGGTGGAGATCCTAAGGGATATGGAAAAGAGGGGCCTCCGGCGCTTTTTGGAGTTTGGTAGCGGCGAGGTGCTCAAGGGCCTGGTGGCCCGCACCCTGAAGGAAGCCCAGGCCCTTTCCGTGGGAGACCCAGAAGGGGTAAGAAAGGCCTTGGAGGTGGAGGATGCGTAAGGCACTGGTGACAGGGGCCAGCCGGGGCATCGGCCGGGCCATCGCCCTGAGGCTGGCCCAGGAAGGCTACGCCTTGGTGATCCACTACGGCCAGAACCGGGAGAAGGCGGAAGAGGTGGCGGAGGAGGCCAGGAGGCTGGGTAGCCCCCTGGTGGGGGTCCTGGGGGCCAACCTCCTGGAGGCGGAAGCCGCCACGGGTTTGGTCCACGCCGCGGCGGAGATCCTGGGCGGGCTGGACACCCTGGTGAACAACGCCGGCATCACCCGGGACACCCTCCTCATCCGCATGAAGGACGAGGACTGGGAGGCGGTCCTCGAGGCCAACCTCTCCGCGGTCTTCCGCACCACCCGCGAGGCCATCAAGCTCATGATGAAGGCCCGCTTCGGGCGCATCGTGAACATCACCAGCGTGGTGGGCATCCTGGGCAACCCCGGCCAGGCCAACTACGTGGCCTCCAAGGCGGGGCTCATCGGCTTCACCCGGGCGGTGGCCAAGGAGTACGCCGCCAGGGGGATCACGGTGAACGCGGTGGCCCCGGGGTTCATAGAAACGGAGATGACGGGAAAGCTTCCCAAAGAAGTCCAAGAGGCCTACCTGAAGAGCATCCCCGCAGGCCGCTTTGGCCGCCCGGAGGAGGTGGCCGAGGCCGTGGCCTTCTTGGTCTCCGAGGCCGCCGGGTACATCACCGGCCAGACCCTGTGCGTGGACGGGGGGCTCACCCCCCATTGAGGGGGCCAGGCCCGGGGCTAGACCCCGTGGTAAAATCCCCAAGGGAGGTTTTCATGACGGAGCAGGAAATCTTTGAAAAGGTCAAGGCGGTTATCGCGGAAAAGCTCTCGGTGGAGCCGGAGAAAGTCACCCTCGAGGCCCGCTTCATTGAGGACCTGGGGGCGGACAGCCTGGACACCGTGGAGCTGATCATGGGCCTGGAGGACGAGTTCGGCCTGGAGATCTCCGACGAGGAGGCGGAAAAGATCCGCACGGTTAAGGATGCGGTGGCCTTCATCCAGGCCAAGCTGGGCTAGGCTTTACCCCGCCCCACCCTGGTTTTGGCCAAGGTGGGGGCCCCGGTAAATCCCTAGGGGAGAGGGCACGGGTACTAGAGCCTCGAGGAGGGCGCATCCGCGCGCCCTTTCTCCTTTCCCTGGCTCCTTTCGGTATACTACCCCCATGCGACGCGTGGTCATCACCGGCCTCGGCCCCTTAACCCCCATCGGCGTGGGGGCCGAAGCCTACCACAAGGCCCAACTTGCCGGGAGAAGCGGGGTGCGCCCCATCACCCGCTTTGATGCCTCCACCTTGCCGGTGCGCATCGCCGCCGAGGTGGACGTCAACCCAGAGGCGTTCCTAGACAAAAAGGAACTCCGGCGGCTGGACCGCTTCGTCCAGTACGCCCTGATCGCGGCGGAGCTGGCCCTTAAGGATGCGGGGCTGGAGCCCGGGGCCCTAGACCCCGAGCGGGTGGGGACCCTGGTGGGCACGGGTATCGGGGGCATGGAGACCTGGGAGGCCCAGAGCAAGGTCTTCCTGGAGCGGGGCCCAAACCGCATCAGCCCCTTTTTCATCCCCATGATGATCGCCAACATGGCCTCGGCCCACATCGCCATGCGCTATGGCTTCATGGGACCGAGCTCCACCGCGGTCACCGCCTGCGCCACGGGCTCGGATGCCATCGGCAACGCCTTGCGCATGATCCAGCTGGGGGAAGCGGACATCGTGCTGGCTGGGGGCACCGAGGCCGCCATCACCCCCATGGCCATCGGGGCCTTTGCCGTGATGCGGGCCCTTTCCACCCGGAACGAGGAACCCCAAAAGGCCAGCCGCCCCTTCACCCTAAGCCGGGATGGCTTCGTGATGGGGGAAGGAGCGGGGGTCTTGGTGCTGGAAGAGTACGAGCACGCCAAAAAGCGGGGCGCCAGGATCTACGCCGAACTGGTGGGCTTTGGCCGGAGCGCCGACGCCCACCACATCACCGAGCCCCACCCCGAGGGCAAAGGCGCCGCCTTGGCCATGCGCCGCGCCCTCTGGGATGCCCGAGTGGACCCCGAGGCGGTGGGCTACATCAACGCCCACGGCACCTCCACCCCCGTGGGGGACCGGGCCGAGGTCCTGGCCATCAAGGAGGTCTTTGGGGAGCACGCCAAAAGGCTTATGGTCTCCAGCACCAAGAGCATGACCGGCCACCTCCTGGGGGCCGCGGGAGGGATTGAGGCCATCGCCACGGCGCAGGCCCTCTACCACGGGGTCATCCCCCCCACCATCAACCTGGAGGACCCCGACCCCGAGCTGGACCTGGACTTCGTGCCCGAGCCCCGGGAGGCCAAGGTGACCTACGCCCTCTCCAACTCCTTCGCCTTCGGCGGGCAAAACGCCGTCCTGCTCTTCAAACGGGTTTAGATGCTGATAGACCGGGAAAGGCTTCTGGAGGAGGAGGCCCAGCGCCTGGCCCCCTATGCGCAAAAGGCCCGGGACACCCGGGGAAGGCAGCACCCGGAGCCCGAGTCCCCCTACCGCACCCCTTACCAGAAGGACCGGGACCGCATCCTGCACACCACCGCCTTCCGCCGCCTGGAGTACAAGACCCAGGTCTTCCCCAACTGGGCCGGGGACTACTACCGCACCCGCCTGACCCATACCCTCGAGGTGGTCCAGGTGGCCCGTTCCATCGCCCGGGCCTTAGGCCTCAACGAGGACCTCACCGAGGCCATCGCCCTTTCCCACGACCTGGGCCACCCGCCCTTCGGCCACACGGGGGAGAAGGTCCTGAATGGCCTGATGCAGGGGCACGGGGGGTTTGAGCACAACGCCCAAGCCCTCCGGATCCTCACCGAGCTAGAGGTCCGCTACCCCAGCTTCCAGGGCCTTAACCTCACCTACGAGGTCCTGGAGGGTATCGCCACCCACGAGGCCGCCTACGATACCGGTTTCAAGGCCGAATACCCGGGGAAGGGTACCCTCGAGGCCCAGGTGGTGGATCTCTCCGACGCCATCGCCTACGCCGCCCACGACCTGGACGACGGCCTCCGTAGCGGCCTCCTCCGCCCCGAGGAGCTTACCGAGGTCCCCTTTCTGCAGGAGCTGGCCCAGGAAGAAGGCTTGGACCTCTCCCGGCTCACCGAGCTTTCCCGCCGCATCCTGGTGCGCCAACTCCTGGGGTTCCTCATCACCGCTGCCATAGAGGCCATCCACCAGGAGGTGGAACGGGCGGGGGTAAGGAGCGCCGAAGAGGTACGCCGGCACTCCCAGCGCCTGGCCCGCCTCACCCCGGAGGCCGAGCAGGCCCACCAGGAGTTGAAAGGGTTTCTCAGGGAGCGTTTCTACCGCCACCCTGAGGTCCTAAGGGAACGGCGCAAGGCGGAAATAGTTCTAGAACAGCTTTTCCACACCTATACCCGTTACCCGGAAATCCTCCCCAAAGAGGTCCAGGCCCGGATCCCCAAAGGGGGCTTGGAACGGGCAGTCTGCGACTACATCGCCGGCATGACGGACCGGTACGCCCTCGAGGCCTACCGAAAGCTCTTTCCCTGAGGGCCCTAAGCGCTAGAATGGGTGGGTGAAAACCCTGGACTGGAATACCCGTTTTGGCGAGCGGGCAGGGCGCATCCAGGCCTCCACCATCCGCGAGCTGCTAAAACTCACCCAGCGCCCCGGCATCCTGAGCTTTGCCGGGGGGCTTCCTGCCCCTGAGCTTTTCCCCAAGGAGGAGGCGGCAGAAAAGGCAGCGGAAATCCTCAGGGAAAAGGGCGAGGTGGCCCTGCAGTATGGCCCCACGGAGGGATACACCCCCTTAAGGGCCTGGGTGGCGGACTGGCTTGGGGTCAGCCTGGAAGAGGTCCTCATCACCACGGGAAGCCAGCAGGCCCTGGACCTCTTGGGCAAGGTCTTTCTGGACGAGGGAAGCCCCGTGCTGCTGGAAGCCCCCAGCTACATGGGGGCCATCCAGGCCTTCCGGGCCTATGGTCCCCGCTTCCTCACGGTGCCGGCAGGGGAGGAAGGCCCGGACTTAGGAGCCTTGGAAAGGGTCCTGGCCCGGGAAGAGCCCCGTTTCCTCTACCTCATCCCCTCCTTCCAAAACCCCTCCGGGGGCCTAATGCCCCTGGAAGCCCGCAAAGGCCTTTTGGAACTGGCCATGGAGCAGGGCCTCATCCTGGTGGAGGACGATGCGTACCGGGAGCTTTACTTCGGAGAAACCCGCCTGCCTAGCCTCTTTGAGCTTTCCCGGGAGGTGGGCTATCCCGGGGTCATTTACCTCAGCAGCTTCTCCAAGGTGCTGGCCCCGGGCCTTCGGGTGGCCTTTGTCGTAGCCCAACCGGAGGTCATCCGCAAACTGACCCAGGCCAAGCAAGGGGTGGACCTGCACACCCCGGTCCTCAACCAGATCCTGGTGCACGAGCTGGTGAAGGAGGGCTTCCCCGAGCGCCTGGCAAGGATCCGCGCCACCTATAGGGCCAAGGCCCAGGCCATGCTGGAGGCCCTGGGGAAGGAGATGCCCAAGGAGGTGGCCTACACCCGGCCCAAGGGGGGGATGTTCGTCTGGATGACCCTGCCCGAAGGCCTATCCGCCGAGGCTCTTTTCGCAAGGGCCATAGAGGAAAACGTGGCCTTCGTGCCTGGCGGAGCCTTCTTTGCCAACGGGGGCGGGGAGAATACCTTAAGGCTTTCCTACGCCACCTTGGACGGGGAGCGGATCCAGGAGGGAATCCGCCGACTGGGGAAGGCGCTAAAAGGCCTACTGGCCTTGGCCTAGGGCCTGGAGCGCCTCCAATCGTATACCCGCCGGCCACCTCCCCCCCACCCCCTCCCAGGCCTGGACCATATCGGCGGGCACCGGGGCCTGGAACTCCAGGATGCGGCCGGTGCGGGGGTGGGGGAAGCGGAGCTCATAGGCATGGAGGGCCTGGCGCGGGATGTGGGGGCTTAGCCGCCCGTAGACCGCATCCCCCAGGATAGGGGCCTGCAAATGCTTCAGGTGGACGCGGATCTGGTGGGTGCGCCCCGTATGGGGCCGGGCCTCCACCAGGGCCAACGCCCCCGCCGTGGCCAGGATGCGAAACTCGGTCTCCGCATACCGAGGCGCAATCCCCCCGACATGCATCTTGTGCCGCTCCACGGGATGGCGGCCGATGGGGGCGATGAGGGTCCCTTCCCGGGGATGCCCTTCGGTGATGGCCAGGTAGCGCTTCATCACCAACCGGTCGCGGAAAGCCTTGGCCAGGGCCTCGTGGGCCCCTGGGTGCTTAGCCACCACCAAGACCCCGCTGGTATCCTTGTCCAAGCGGTGCACAATGCCCGGGCGCACCAGCTCGGGGCGGGAGGCCTCGGCCTCCTCGAGGGGGAAATGCCGGCCCAAAAGGGCGTTCACCACGGTACCCGTGTAGACCCCAGGGGCCGGGTGGGTGAGGAGGCCTGCGGGCTTGTTGAGGACCAGGAGGTCCTCGTCCTCATAGAGCACGGGGAGAGGGAGGTCCTCCGGAAGCACGAAGGGCTTGTCCTCCTCGGGGAACACCTGGACCTCCTCCCCCTTAAGGCGGTAGGAGGCCTTCGCCACCACCTTCTCCCCCACCTGGACCCGGCCCTGGGCGATCCACTCCTGGGCCCGGCTGCGGCTCACCCCACAGGCCTCGGCCACCGCCTGGTCCAGGCGCACCCCCTCGGCACGAAAGCGCACCATCCCCCTCATGATAGCGGGCCGGGCGGCTTCCTGGCCTTCCCTTACAGGAGGGGGCTCCTTGCGCGCAAACGGGCTACATGAACCGCTTTCGCCGCTTGTAGGCCTTGACCTCTTTAAAGCTTTTCCGCCCACCCCCCTTGGCCACCCCCAGGTAGAACTCCTGCACGTCGGGGTTTTCCAGCAAGTACTCCCGGTCCCCTTCCAGCACGATCCGGCCCGTTTCCATGATGTAGCCGTAGTGGGCAATGGAAAGGGCCACCCGGGCGTTCTGCTCCACCACCAAGACCGTAACCCCTTCCTCCGCATTCACCCGGGCCACGATGTCAAAGATCTCCCGCACCAAAAGGGGAGCCAGGCCCAAGGAAGGCTCGTCCAGGAGGAGGAGGCGCGGCCTGGCTAGGAGGGCCCTACCGATGGCGATCATCTGCTGCTCCCCCCCTGAGCAGTACCCAGCCAAGCGGTTGCGGAGGTCCGCCAGGCGGGGGAAGTAGTGGTAGATGCGCTCCAGTTCCTCCTTTAGGCGCACGGCCTTTCGGGTCAGGGTGCCCACCCAGAGGTTTTCCTCCACCGTGAGGTGCTTAAAGACCCGGCGGCCTTCCAGCACCTGCACGATCCCCATCCGCACGATCTCCTCGGGGGGGCGGTTATGGATGGGCTTCCCCTGGTAGAGGATCTCCCCCCTCACCACCTCCCCATCCTCGGGGATGAGGAGGCCGGAGATGGCCCTCAAGGTGGTGGTCTTCCCCGCCCCGTTAGGGCCTAAGAGGGCGGTGATGCGCCCTTCGGGCACCTTTAGGGAAACACCGCGGAGCACCTGGATGATGTCGTGGTAGACCACCTCGATGTTGTTGACCAAAAGGAGGATGGGGCCTAAGTCTTCGGGGCGTGTGGGGTTCAGGCTCATGGCGAAAGGAATGCCCGGGGGTTGCCCCCCGGGCCTAACGGACTACTTGCCGTAGTGCACCTTGCGGAAGAGGGCCGAGGTGAAGGGCTCGGTGATGGGGACAAAGCGGCCGCCCTTGGCCTCGAGGATCCTCAAGCCCTCCGCCCCGGTACGCTCCGTCTTGGTGAAGTCAATCTCAATGCCCTGCTTGGTGGAAACGGCAAAGCCCGGCTTAAAGGCGTTGGGGCCGTTCATGCCAATGAGGGCCTGGTAGACCGTCTCCCCAGTGATGCGCTTGAACCGCTCCTGGGCCCGGCGCATGGCTTCCACCGCGATGGCGGTGGCCAGCATGCCGTTGGTGTAGTTCACGCTCTCCACGATGGCCTGGGAACGCTTGTACTTCTCCCCCAGCTCCTTCTGCAAACGGATACCCGGGGTGTCCTCGTGGTACATGTAGAAGCTGGTGGCCCACAAGAACCCCTCCGCCGCATCTCCCGCCAGGTTGATGAGGTCAGGGCCGCCCGTGTAGTGGGCCCCAAGCTGCTTGATCTTCTTGTCCAGCCCCAGGCGCTTGGCATCCTTAAGGATGTTGGCCACCGGCCCGGCCACATTCTGGTGCACGATGAACTCCACCCCTGCCGCCTCAAAGCGCTTGAGGAGGGCGGTGTTGTCCAGGTTCCCCGCCCCCACCTCCTGCACGTCCACGATCTGCAGGCCAAGCTGGGCCGCCGCCTTGCGGGCATCGGCCACCGGGGCCCGGCCAAAGGGCGAGGGGTGGACCACTAGGGCCACCTTGGCCCCCTTCTTCTGCTTGGCGATGTACTCCAAAAGGGCCACCACCTGCTCGGAGTAGGTGGTGGTGGGGATGAAGAAGTACTCGTTGTTGGGGGGGTCAATGAGCTCCACGTGCATGGAGGCGGGAATGGTGGGGACCTTTACCTCTTGGATCAAGGACTTCAGCTGCAGGTTGGCCCCGGTGGCGTAGGAGAGGAAAACCGGGATCTTGAAACGGTCCAGGGCCTCCTCAAAGAAGCGCTGGGTGTTGGCGTTGTTGTACTGGTCGTCCCGTACCAGGCAGTTCAGCACCACCCCCGGGATGAGCTTTCTTTCATTGGCGTACTTACAGTAGTCCTCTACCCCCGCGGCATAAGGCGCCCCCGCATCCGAGGTGGGACCGGTGATGGCCCCCGACCACAGGATGGTCACCTGCTGCTGGCCCAAGGCCAGCCCCGCCATGGCTACAAGACCCAACCAAACCTTTCGCATCTCGCTCACCTCCCATTGCCAACCCCATAAGGGGGGGTTGCCTAGTACTTGAAGGGCCAGGTGCGGAAGTAGCTTCGCACCAGGCGCCACCAGTTGTAAAGCCCCCTGGGCTCAAACATGAGGAAGAGGACGATGATGAGGCCAAAGGCCAAGGGCCTGAGGGCGCTGGCCACGTCCACCCCCGCCACGCTGAACCCCAGGGCCTTGATGAGGTTGGAAAGCGCCTCCATGTTCACGTCCAGAAGCTCCAGGAAAGCCGGCCCCAGGAAACTCCCCACCAGGGTACCCAATCCCCCCACGATGGCCATGGCCAAAAGCTTGATGGAAACCGCAAAGGTATAGTCCTCTATGACCACGGCCCGGGAAAGGTAGGCGTAGAGCACCCCCGCCACCCCAGCGTAAAAAGCGCCCAGGGCAAAGGCGAAGAGCTTGGTGCGGCCCGGGTCCATGCCCATGGCGTCCGCGGCCCGGTCGTTATCCCGCACCGCCACCAAAGCCCTCCCGTAGCGGGTGCGAAGCAGGTTGCGGAAGAAGAGGGCCAGGATCACCAAGATGGCCAAGGCGACGTAGTACCAAAAGTGAAAGTGGTTGCGAAAACCCGCCTCATACCCCAGGAAGCTGGCCCGGGGCATGTCCATGGCCCCGCCCTGCTTCAGAAGGGGCAGGTGCCCCACGGTCCACTCAAAGACCACCTGGAAGGCTAAGGTGGCCAGGGCCAGGTAAAGGTGCTTGACCCGCAGGCTAGGGATCCCCACCAGGAAGCCGAAGAAGGCCGCTACCAGACCCCCTAGGGGAACCACCAACCAAAAGGGAAGCCCCTGGGGGGCCAGAAGCGCCGCCGTGTAGGCCCCCACCCCCATGAAGGCCGCCTGGCCGATGTTGATGAGGCCGGCATAGCCCGTGGTGATGTTGAGCCCCAAGACCGCGATGCTGTACACCAGGATCAGGTCCAGGATGAAGACCTGGGTTCGGGAGAGGAACTGGGGGAGAACCAGGAGAAAACCCAGGAAGAGCAGCAAGGAAACCAGCTCCCGGTGGGTGGCGAAGATGCTGGTGTCCTGCCGGTAAGAGGTGCGGTAGTTTCCCGTCTGGGCCCAAGGGTTTCTCATACGCGCTCAATCTCCTCCGTGCCGAAAAGGCCATGGGGCTTAAACCAAAGGACCAAAAGGAGCGCCAGGAAGGGGAAGACGTCCCGGGTACCCCCGCCCGGGACATAGGGGTCCAGGAACCCCGCCGCCAGGTTCTCCAACACCCCTATCAGAATCCCCGCCACCACCGCCCCCGGGATGGAGTCCAGCCCCCCCAGGATCACCACCGGGAAAACCCGCAGGCCGATGTGCACCAAGGCGTCCAGGTTGAGGCCGGAGATGGTCCCCACCACCAGGCCCGCGGCCGCCGCCGTAAGCCCCGCCGCCGCCCAGGCCAGGGCGAAGACCCTTTCCACGGAAACCCCGAGGCTCATGGCCGCCATCTGGTCGTCGGCCACGCTGCGCATGGCCACCCCCAGGGTGGAACGCTGGAAGAACCAGGTGAAGGCCAGGAGAAAGAGCAGGGTGAAGCCCACGGCCAAAAGCTGGGCATAGGAGATCTGCACCCCCAGAAGCGTCACCCCCCCAGCGGGTAGGAAACTGGGATAGCTAAAGTTTCCCGCCCCATAAGGGGTGAGGTGAATCAGGCCGTCCAGCAAGGAGGCCAGGCCGATGGTAGCCATGATGACCGCGATGATGGGCTGGCCCACCATGCGTTTCAGGAAAACCCGCTCCACGCCAAAACCCAGGAGGGCAGTGAGGCCTAAGGCCAAGGCCGCGGCCAATAGGAAAGGAGCCCCCAGGGACACCATGGCCCAGTAGGCCAAAAAGGCCCCGATGGCGATGAACTGGCCTTGGGCAAAGTTCACCACCCGGCTGGCCTTGTAGATGAGGACGAAGCCCAGGGCCGCCAGGGCGTAGACCAAGCCCAGCACAATCCCGGAAAAGAGAAGTTGCAGGAAAAAGCTCACGCCACCACCTCCTCCCGCAGGTGCAAAACCGGCACCCGGGCCCGCACCCGCTGGACGGTCCCGTCCTGGTAGCGGTATTCCGCCTCCACCTCCACCGCCTCGAGGGGGGAGTACAAGGCCTCCACCAAGGGGGCGTACCTCTTGGCGATGAGGCCCCGGCGCACCTTGCCCGTGCGGGTCAGCTCCTCGTCGTCGGCGTCCAAGAGCTTATAGAGCAGGACAAAACGGCGGATTTTGAGGTCCTCGGGCAACTCCCGATTCACCTTTTCCACCTCCTGGCGGATGAGCTCCGCCACCTCCGGCTTTAGGGAAAGGTCCAGATAGGTGGTGTAGGCCAGCCCCCGGTCCTCCGCCCACTTGCCCACCGTCTGGGGATCGATGTTGATGAAGGCCGCCAGGTAGGGCTTGCGGTCGCCGAAGACCACCGCCTCCTTGATATAAGGGGAGAACTTCAGCTTGTTCTCCACGAACTGCGGGCTGAAGACCGTCCCCCTTTCCGTGCGCATGACGTCGGAAAGCCGGTCAATCACCACCAGGTGCCCATCCTCGGTAAGGTAGCCGGCATCCCCCGTGTGCAGCCAGCCGTCCCGGAAGGTCTCCGCCGTGGCCTCGGGGCGTTCCCAGTACCCGGCGCAGACGGCATCGGAGCGGCAGAGGATCTCCCCCTCCTCGCTGATGCGCACCTCGGTGCCGGGAATGGGCAGGCCCACGGTATCGTGGCGCACATCCCCATCCCGGTGGACGAAGGCGATGCCGATGATCTCCGTCTGGCCGTAGATCTGCTTCAGGTTAACCCCGATGGCGTGGAAGAAGCGGAAGACATCGGGGCCCAAGGCGGCACCCCCGGTATAGGCCCGCCTCAGGCGCAAGAAGCCCAACTGGTCCCTTAAGGGCTTAAAGAGCACCTGGTCCGCCACCCAGTAGGCCAGGCGAAGCCCCAGGGGCATGGGTTTTCCCCGCATGCGGTACTCCGCCGCCCGGTAGCCGATCTTAAGGAGTTTCTCGTAGACGAAACGGTTGAAGGCGTAGCTCTCCGACATGCGCACCCAGATGTTGCTCTGGATGGCCTCCCAGACCCTGGGCGGGCTGAACATCACGTGGGGGCCAATCTCCTTAAGGTCCTGCATGGCGGTTTCTACCGCCTCCGGGAAGTTGACGGCAAAGCCCCCGGTGAGGGCCATGGCCACCGACATCATCTGCTCCCCGATCCAGGCCAAGGGTAGGAAGGAGAGGTAGTCGTCGGTAGGAAGAAGGGGATCCACCTCCTGCAGGGCCACCCCCATGTGGATGAGGTTGCGGTGGCGGAGCATGGCCGCCTTGGGCCTTCCCGTGGTGCCGGAGGTGGAGGAAAGGTGGCAGACCTCCTCGGGGCTGGCCTCGAGGAGCAACCGCTCCACCGCATCCGGATACCTCCTCCGGTGTTCCCGGCCCCGCTCCAGCACCTCCTCAAAGGAAAGGAGCCAGGGGTCCCGGTAGCCCCGCATGCCCTTGGGGTCCTCGTAGATCACGTGGCGGACCTTGGGGATTTCGCTGCGGATCTCGTAGAGCTTGTCCACCTGCTCCTGGTCCTCGGCCAGCACGAAGCTGGCCCCGGTGTAGTCCAGCATGTAGGCGATCTCCGGGGGAAGGCTACTTTGGTAGACCCCCACGCTGATCCCCCTCACCGCCTGGGCCCCAAGCTCCGCATAGAGCCACTCCGGGATGTTGTCGGCGATGATGGCCAGCCTCTCCCCGGGTTGGAACCCCAGGTCCAGAAGGCCGTGGGCGAAGAGAAGAACCTTTTCATAATACTCGGCATAGGTGATCTCATTCCAGATACCGTAGTCCTTTTCCCTCAAGGCCACCCGGTCCCCCTCCTCCTCCGCCCTCAGGCGCAGAAGCTGGGGCAGGGTGTAGCGCTTCATCTCGTAGGAGGGCCTCAGGGCCTTCATGCTCCCACCCCCAGGTAGGCCTCCTGCACCCGGGGATTCCTGGCCACCTCCTCGGGAGGTCCTTCGGCGATCACCTGGCCGAAGTCCAGCACGTAGACCCGGTCGGAGATGTCCATGACCACGCCCAAGTCGTGCTCAATGAGGATTACCGTGGTGCCTTGGGCCCGGATCTCCAGGATGAAGCGCACCATGTCCTCCTTTTCCTCCAGGGTCATCCCCGCCATGGGCTCGTCCAGAAGGAGGAGCTTGGGGGAGAGGGAAAGGGCCCGGGCCACCTCCACCCGCTTCCTGACCCCATAAGGAAGGTTGCCCACCAGGGCCTTGCGGTAAGGCTCCAGCTCCATGAAGTCAATGACCTCCTCCACCATCCGGCGGTTTTCCACCTCCTTATCCAGGGCCTTCCCATAAAAAACCCCTGCCTGGAACAGGTTGTAGCCCAGGTAGGTGTGCCGGGCTAGCATGAGGTTTTCCAACACGGTAAGGCCAGAGAAGAGCTCAATGTTTTGGAAAGCCCGGGCGATGCCCTTCCGGGTGACCTCGTGGGGGCTTGAGCGGGTGATCTCCTGTCCCTCAAAGAGGATCCGTCCTCGCTGGGGGTGGTAAAACCCCGAGATGCAGTTTAGGAGGCTGGTCTTCCCCGCCCCGTTGGGGCCGATGACGGAGACCAGCTCCCCCTTCTCCACCGCCAAGGAAACCGAGGTAAGGGCGGCCACGCCGCCGAAGGTTAGGGTGACGTTTTCCACCTCAAGCTGGGCCACGGAGATCCTCCCTAACAACCGTTTGGGGGGAAGTATAAGGGGAACCCCAGCCCATGTCAACGCACTCTTGCCAAGGTGTAAAAAACCGTTAGACCTTCTACCGCCCTCCTTATGCTACACTCTTTAGGGTATTGGGGGCCAAGGCCCCAAAGGAGGGCAATGGATGAAAAGGACCTGGCAACCCAACCGGAGGAAACGGGCCAAGACCCACGGCTTCCGGGCCCGCATGCGGACCCCAGGCGGCAGGAAGGTGTTGAAGCGGAGAAGGCAGAAGGGCCGCTGGCGCCTCACCCCCAGGGTGAACGCCTAAGGCCTGCCCCCCCTAAGGGGGGCAGACTCCTTTCCCTAAAGGGCGATCGCGCCTTTCAGAGGCTCCGCCAAGGCCGTGCTGGGCGGGGCCGTTTTGTAAACGTCAAGTGGCTCCCCGCCGCCCAGCTACGGGTGGGGATCGTGGTGTCCAAGAAGGTGGGCAAGGCGGTGGTGCGCAACCGCATCAAGCGCCGCCTGAGGGAAATCCTCCGCCGTCTCCACCTCCCCAAGGCCCACCTCCTGGTGATCGCCAGCCCCGAGGCCCGGGAGGCCACCTATGCTGAACTCTTCCAGGACCTCACCCGCGCCCTCAAGAAGAGCGGGCTGATACAATAGGCGGCGTGCGCGGCGTACTGATCCTTTTGGTTAAGGCCTACCGCAGGTTCATCTCCCCTCTCAAACCCAGGACCTGCCGCTTCCACCCCACCTGTTCCGCCTATGCCCTCGAGGCCCTGGAGCGCCATGGCGCCTTATGGGGTAGCTACCTGGCCGCCAGGCGCATCCTGAAGTGCCATCCCCTGCACCCTGGGGGGCTGGACCCGGTGCCCTTGGTCTTCCCACCCAGGAGCACCGTCAAGACCCAGAAGGAGGCAAGATGAAAAGGCTTTTACCCCTCCTTTTCCTGCTCGGCCTAAGCGCCATGGCCCTCGAGGCGGGCTTCAAGGACCAGGACGTAAACGGGGACGGGGTGCCGGAAAAGGTGGCCGTCACCAACCTCATGGACCTGGCCTTTGACCAAAAGGGCCAGGTGGTGGGCTGGTACGTGAAGACCTACAAGGGCACGGCCTTCAACGACTACACCCGGGCCCCTAACCTCTCCACCAATGGCCCCGTGGTAGCCCCCATGGGCTTCACCCCGGAAAGAACGGAGTTTTTGCTGCAGGATGGCCGCCTCCTGGCCCGTTTCCAAGGCGCAGAGGGCACCCTCACCTACCGCATAGAAAAGGGCCGCTACACCGTCCAGATTACCGCCGACTTCCCCCTCACCCTAAGGCTTTCTGCCCAAGGAAGCCCTAAGGTGCTCCTGGAGGGCCAAAAGGAACCTACCCCAAGCGGGGAGGGTCCCATGGTCTACCTGGCCTGGCAGACCAAGCCCAAGGCGGGGTACGCCCTGGTGGCCTTTGCCGAGAAACCCTTGGCGGGGAAACTGGTGGGCAAGGAGGGGACCCTCACCCTCGCTCCCGGGGAAACCCTGAGGCTTTACGGGGGGCAGAACGAGCTGGTCCGCTTCCACGTGGAAGGCCTTCTTCCCCTCCCTGGCCTCTTCGCCCCCAACATCTGGGGACAGCTCTCCTTGGGCCTCCTCTGGCTCATGGAGGTGGCCTTCCGCTATACGGGTAGCTGGGGCCTGGCCATCCTCTTCCTGACCCTGGTGGTGCGCCTCCTCCTTTGGCCCCTCATGCACCAGCAGTTCAAGAGCATGGCGGAGATGCAACGCCTCCAGCCCCTCATCCAGAAGATCAACGAGAAGTACAAGGACGACCCCAACAAGCGGGCGGAGGCCACCATGAAGCTCTACCAGGAGCACAAGGTGAACCCCGCTGCCGGCTGCCTGCCCCTCTTCCTCCAGATGCCCATCCTCTTCATCCTCTGGAAGGTGATCGCCAACTACGAGTTCGGCCAAGGCCTCCTCTGGATCCCCGACCTGGCCCTCCCCGACCCCTTCTACATCCTCCCCGCCCTCTACGTGGCCTCCACCTTCCTCTCCACCTGGCTTTCCGCCCACGGCAACAAGGACCTGATCCGGCAGAGCCTTTTCATGAACCTGATCTTCATCTTCCTGGTCCTGCAGTTCCCCTCGGGGGTGACCCTCTACTGGGTCCTTTCCAACCTGATCGGCTTGGTGCAGCAGTGGCTCATCAACAAGAGCCTTAAGCCCTTGGCGGCGTAAACTGAGGGCATGGACGAGAAGAAAAAGAGCATTGACGACCTCCTCTCCGACCTGGGGGTGCTGGAGGAAGCCCCGGTGGAGGTGGAGCTAAAGGAGGCAGGCAAGGAGCCTGCAGAAAAAGGGCCCAAGGAGGTGCTGGAAAACTTCCTGGTGGGGCTTCTCCTGCGGCTGGACCCCGCCCATTACGTGGAGGTCCGCCAGGAAGGCAACGTCCTCAAGGCTGAGGTCAAGGGCGGGGACCTGGGGCGCTTCATCGGCAAGGAGGGGCGCACCCTGAAGGCGGTGGAGTACCTGGCCGGGGTGGTGCTGGCCAAGCATTTCGGCGGGGCCTACCGGGTAGTCCTGGACGCCGCCGGCTACCGCAAGCGCCAGGAGGAAAAGATCCGCAAGATCGCCGAGGAGGCGGCCCTCACCGTGGCCATGACCCAGGAGCCCTTGCACCTTCCCCCCATGCGCCCCTCCGAGCGCCGCATCGTGCACATGCTCCTCAAAAACCACCCCCAGGTGACCACGGAAAGCCAAGGGGAGGGAGAGGAGCGGCACGTGGTGGTCTACCCCCGTGGTCAGGCTCCTGCGGGAACTCCAGGAGAGGCTTAGGACCGCAGGGCTTCCCGAAGGGGAGGCCCTGGACCTGTTGGCCTTGGCCTCGGGCCTTTCCCGCAAGGAGCTTCTCCTCCATCTCTCCCAAGCCCCACCCCCAGGTACGGAAGAAAAAGCCCTGACCCTCTTGGAAAGGCGCCTTGCGGGCTATCCCCTGCAGTACCTTCTAGGGGAGGTGGAGTTTTTTGGCCTGCCCCTCAAGGTGGCCCAAGGGGTCCTCATCCCCCGCCCGGAAACGGAAGGCCTGGTGGAGCTGGCCCTAAGCCTCCCCTTGCCCCATGCCCCCCGCATCCTGGACGTGGGCACGGGTACCGGGGCCATCGCCCTTGCCCTAAAAAAACACCTTCCGGAGGCCCAGGTGTGGGCCACGGACACCGATCCCGAGGCCCTGGCCTTAGCCCGGGAGAACGCCCACAGGCTGGGCCTGCAGGTGGCCTTCCTCCAGGCTCCCCTCACCGGTGGGTTGAAGGATCTGGACCTCCTGGTCTCCAACCCCCCCTACCTGCCCGAGGCCTACCGGGCCCAAGCTCCCCGGGAACTGGCCTGGGAAAGCCCCCTGGCCCTCTATGCGGGAAGGCAGGGGCTGGATGTGGCCCAGCCCCTGGCCCAGGAGGCCTGGCAGGCCCTCAAGCCGGGCGGGTTTCTCCTCCTGGAACTGGCCCCGGAAAACGTCCACCTCCTGGCTGAGGAACTTAAGGCCAAGGGATGGGTAGATGTGGAGGTGCTACGGGACCTGGCGGGTCGGGACCGGTACCTCCGGGCCCGGCGGCCCGCCTAGGAGCTGGAAGGAAAGCAGAGGCTTTTCCGTGGTCCACGCCTCCTTGGCCGCCACCACCCCCACCCGCACCACTCCCCTCCTTCCCTGAAGGAGGTTAAGCCCCCGGGCCAGCTCCTCCGGTGAGGGAAAGGTGGCGTACTCTGGGGGAAAACCCGCCTCCAAGAGCCTTTTCCTCACGGCCTCCCCCAGGGCCTCCAGGACCTCCTGATCCCGGGCCGGGGTGGATAGGCGGAAGGTGCGGGCCGCCAGCACCTCCCCCTGGACAAAGGCCCGGCGCTCCGGATAGAAGCGCACCCGCACCAGAAGCCTCCCCTCCTGGTACCCAGCTCCCTCCAGCACCGCCAGGCCTGGGCCCGTGGCCTCTCCCACAAGCTCCACGCCCCGGAAACCCTGTAGCCGGGCCCGCCGCTCCGCCACCCGCTCCAGGGCCTCCCTCCCCTCCTCCGCCCCCAGGCGCACCTCCCCCAGGTAAAGGCCTTGGCTCAGGCGGACGAGGCTTTGGGAAAGCTGGCCCCGTTCTCCCTGAAGCACCTCGGCCTGCACCAGAAGGCTCCGCACCCGTTCTTCCGTCTGGCGAAGCTCCTCCCGGGCCTTGGCCAGGCTGGCCTTAAGAGCCTCGGCCTCCTGGGCCAGGGCCTGGCGCTCCCGCCGGGTTTCCTCCAAGCGGGCGAGGGCCTGCAGCACATCCCCCTGCAAACGCCTCTTTTCCTCGGTGAAACGGGCTTTTTCCGCCTCCGCCCGCTTGGCCGCCTCCTGGAGGACGGTCAAGCGCTGCTCCAAGGCTTTGAGCTCCCGAGCCTTCTCCGTAAGCTCCGCCGTCTTCTTGGCCAGCTCTTGGTTTCTTTCCTCCAGAAGCTGGGCCAGGGCCTGGCGCTCCGCCAGTAGGGCCGCCCGCTCCTTAAGGAGGGTCTCCCTTTCCCCCTCCAGGGCCTGGACCTGGGAGGCCAGGGCCTTGGCCTCCTCCTCCAGGCGGCTCCTCACCACTCCCGCCTGCTCCAGGGCCTGGACCAGGGTTCTCCTTTCCTCCCTCAGGGCGTTGAGTTCCGCCAAGGCCCTGCTGGCCTCGGCCTCCATGGCCGCCTTGGCCTGCAAAAGGACCTGCTGCTCCCTTCTAAGCTGGTCCCGCTCGGCGCGGATGGCCTGGGCCTCGAGGATCACCTCCCTAGCCTCCCGGAACACCAGGAGAAACCCCAGGTAGCTGATTAGGGCGATCCCCACCCCCGTGAGGACCGCCACCAGGGTGGCCGTCTGCCGGGGCCTTAGGCCAAAGAGGCGGTAGTGGCGCTTCCCCGCCCACTTGGCCACCTTGTCCCCCAGGTAGGCCACAAGGGCCGCCAGGAAAAGGATCAGAAAGAGAAGGGCCCAGAAGGTCATGGCCTAAAGCTCGTAGTCTTCCCCCAGGTAGTGCCTCCTCACCCCCTGGTCCCGGGCAAAGGTCTCGGGGTCGCCGTGGAAGAGGATCTGGCCATCGTACATCACATAGACCCGGTCGGTGATGGCCAGGGTCTCCCGCACCGCGTGATCGGTGATGAACACCCCCACCCCCCGCCTCTCCCGAAGTTCAGCGATGACCTTTTGGATCTCCTTCACGTTTTTCGGGTCCACTCCGGTGAAGGGTTCGTCCAGAAGGATGAAGTCTGGGTCGGTACAAAGGGCTCTGGCCATCTCCAGCCGCCTTCTTTCCCCCCCGGAAAGGGCGTAGGCCATCTGGTCCTTGAGGTGATAGATGGAAAGCTCCTCCAAAAGGGCCTTGGCCTTCTCCAGCTGCTCCTTGCGGGAAAGGGGCTGGAACTCCAAAACGGCCAGGAGGTTTTCCAAAACGGTCATGCGCCGAAAGGCGGAGGGCTCCTGGGGGAGATACCCCAGGCCCAGCCGGGCCCGGCGGTACATGGGGAGGCGGCCCACCTCCTGCCCTTTCAGAAAAATGCTCCCCGCAGTAGGCCGGATAAACCCCACCACCATGTAGAAGGTGGTGGTCTTCCCCGCCCCGTTGGGGCCGAAGAGGGCCACGATCTCCCCCCGCTTGAGGCTCAGGTCCACCCCCCGCACCACCTCCCTGGGGCCGTAGCGCTTGCGCAACCCCTTGGCCAAAAGCTCCCCGTCCATTACCTCCCAGGGTAAGGCCCAACCTTTAGCCCTGGGTGAGATAATGGGCGAGGTATGGTGGTGACCCGCATCGCCCCAAGCCCCACGGGGGACCCCCATGTGGGGACAGCGTATATCGCCCTTTTCAACTACGTGTGGGCTAAGAAAAACGGGGGCCGTTTCCTGGTGCGCATAGAGGACACCGACCGCACCCGCTATGTGCCGGGGGCGGAGGAACGCATCCTGGCCGCCCTAAAGTGGCTTGGCATCCCCTACGACGAAGGCCCCGACATCGGCGGGCCCCACGGGCCCTATCGCCAGTCGGAAAGGCTTCCCCTTTACCGGGAACACGCCGAGGAGCTCCTAAGGCGGGGATGGGCCTACCGGGCCTTTGAAACCCCCGAGGAGTTGGAAAGGATCCGCAAGGAGAAGGGGGGCTACGACGGCCGCGCCCGGAACATCCCTCCTGAGGAAGCGGAGGAACGGGCCAAAAGGGGCGAGCCCCACGTGATCCGCCTTAAGGTGCCCAGGCCCGGCACCACGGAGGTGAAGGACGAACTTAGGGGGGTGGTGGTCTACGACAACGGGGAGATCCCTGACGTGGTCCTCCTCAAGTCCGACGGCTACCCCACCTACCACCTGGCCAACGTGGTGGACGACCACCTCATGGGGGTGACGGACGTGATCCGGGCTGAGGAGTGGCTGGTTTCCACGCCCATCCACGTCCTCCTCTACCAGGCCTTTGGCTGGGAGGTACCCAAGTTCTACCACATGCCCCTCCTGAGGAATCCGGACAAGACCAAGATCAGCAAGCGGAAAAGCCACACCTCCTTGGAGTGGTACCGGGCCGAAGGCTTTTTGCCCGAGGCCCTACGCAACTACCTGGCCCTCATGGGCTTCTCCATGCCCGATGGGCGGGAGATCTTCACCCTGGAGGAGCTCATCCAGGCCTTCACCTGGGAGCGGGTTTCCCTGGGGGGCCCGGTCTTTGACCTGGAGAAGCTGCGCTGGCTCAACGGCAAGTACATCCGCGAGGTCCTCCCCCTGGAGGAGGTGGCGGAAAGGGTGAAGCCCTTCCTGAGAGAAGCGGGGCTGTCTTGGCCGGACGAGGCCTATTTAAGGCGGGCGGTGGAGCTCATGCGTCCCCGGTTTGACACCTTGAAGGAACTTCCGCAAAAGGCCCCGTACCTCTTCAGCGAGGACTACCCCTTTGCGGACAAAGCCCTGGAGAAGCTGCGGGAAGGCCTTCCCATCCTAAAGGAGGTGGAGGCCCGGCTAAGGGCCCAGGAGGACTGGAGCGAGGCCGCCTTGGACGCCCTTCTCCGGGGCTTGGCCCAGGAAAAAGGCCTCAAGCTTGGCCAGGTGGCCCAGCCCTTAAGGGCGGCCCTCACGGGAAGCCTGGAAACCCCGGGGCTTTTTGAGATCATGGCCCTATTGGGCAAGGAGCGGGTACTTTCCCGCCTGGAACGGGCCCTAGGGGTATACTGAGGGCCATGAAGCGGGCTTTTCTCCTCCTTGCCGCCCTCCTTGGCCTAGCCTACGCCCAAACGGCCATCCAGATGCGCTTTGGCTACGGGGAAGGTCTGGGCCTGACCTTTGGAGCCGGGCTGGAAAATCGCCTGAGGCAGAACCTCTCGGGCCGGCTTGCCGCCATGCTGGCTCCGGAACCCCCAGGGGTGGCCCTCGAGGCCGCCCTCCATTTCAAGCCCGACCTAGGCCAGTACGACCCCACCTTGGCAGGCCTCCTCCCCTACTTCGGCGGGGGGCTCAGCGCGGTGGTGGGGCCAAGCCTTACCGCTGGGGTGAGCTTTACCGGGGGGTTGGAGGGGCTTCTGGACCCCTTCACGGGCCTTTTCCTGGAGGCCACCTACGTTTATGGCTTCGCCGACTTCCCCAAGGTCTGGCAGTTCGCCTTGGGGGTGAGCTTCCGTTAGGCCTAAAAACCGGCGCCAAAGGAATCCATGGGCTTTTTTGACCGACTAAAGGCCGGACTGGCCAAAACCCGGGAAACCCTCCTCAAGGCCATCCCCTGGGGGGGAAGTCCCGAAGAGGTCTTGGAGGAGCTGGAGATGGCCCTCCTGGCCGCCGATGTGGGCCTCGAGGCCACCGAAGAGCTCCTCGCCGAGGTGAAGGCCTCGGGGCGGAAGGACCTGAAGGAGGCGGTCAAGGAGAAGCTCGTGCAGATGCTGGAGCCGGACGAGCGCCGGGCCACCCTAAGGAAACTCGGCTTCCGGCCGCAAAACCCCAAGCCCATAGAACCCCAGGGGCACGTGGTCCTCATGGTGGGGGTGAACGGGGTGGGCAAGACCACCACCATCGCCAAGCTGGGCCGCTACTACCGAAACCTGGGCAAGAAGGTCATGTTCTGTGCCGGGGACACCTTCCGCGCCGCCGGGGGGGCTCAGCTTTCCGAATGGGGGAAACGCCTGGACATCCCCGTGATCCAAGGGCCGGAAGGCGCCGACCCCGCCGCCTTGGCCTTTGATGCCGCCAGCGCCCGCAAGGCCCGGGGTTACGATCTCCTCCTGGTGGACACCGCAGGCCGCCTCCACACCAAACACAACCTCATGGAGGAGCTAAAAAAGGTGAAGCGGGCCATCGCCAAGGCAGACCCCGGGGAGCCCAAAGAGGTTTGGCTGGTGCTGGACGCCGTCACCGGGCAAAACGGCCTGGAACAGGCCAAGCGCTTCCACGAGGCGGTGGGGCTCACCGGGGTGATCGTCACCAAGCTGGACGGCACCGCCAAGGGCGGGGTCCTCATCCCCATCGTGCGCACCCTAAGGGTGCCCATCAAGTTCATCGGGGTGGGGGAAGGCCCTGACGACCTCCAGCCCTTTGACGCGGAGGCCTTTGTGGAGGCGCTATTGGAGACGTAGGCCAAGCCCATCTAGGGCCACCCATCCCCTAGCCTGTTTGATTTCCCCACAACTGCCAACCTATAATGCGGGCAAATGAGCCCTCATGATAGGGAAGATATCATCGACAGGTACGCGTCTAAGCTCGCTGAGAGCATAAACCGGATTCAAGGCCAAGACCCCAACGAGGCCGAGTTTCGCCGTGTGGTAGAGCCTATTTTTGAAAGCTTCTTAAAAGAGATCGGCCTCCAGCCCCTAATCCGCCAGGAGTACACCCTGGCGCAAGGACGGGCGGATGCCGTCTTCAACCGGCTGGTCATCGAGTACGAACGCCCTGGCGTTCTTAAGCCCAGACCGGATGCCGCCACCCGGCATGCGGTACAACAGGTCAAGGATTACCTCGCCGGCATCGCCCAAAAGGAACGTCATGCCAAGGAGCGCTTAGCGGGTGTGGCCTTTGACGGTCACTATCTCATCTTCGTGCGCCACATGGGGGAAAGATGGGTGGAAGAACCCCCCGTAGAGGTTAATCTCCACTCGCTTCGGCGCCTCCTCACTTGGCTTGCGGGCCTGGCCTCGGGCATCGCCCTGACCTCGGAAAACCTAAATCGGGACTTCAGCATAGAGCAGCTGCGCACCCAGAACATCCTGCGAGGGCTCTATCAAGCCTTGGAAAAGGCTTTGGCGGAACCAGGTCTGGTCCGTCAACTCTTTGAGCAATGGCGAATCTTTTTCAGCGAAGCCATCGATTACTCTGAGGCTTTCGGTGGGCGCAAACTGGAGCCCCTCAAAAAATGGGTGCGCAAAGCAGGCCTAACCATCCAAACTTCCGAAGAAGCTGAGCGCTTCTTCTTCGTCTTACACACGTATTTTGCTCTGCTGGCCAAGCTACTTGCTTGGTTGGCCCTTTCCCGCCACATGGGGGTTAAACTAGGGGCACCCCAGTTTTCAGATCTGGCCGTA
Organism: Thermus altitudinis; assembly: GCF_022760835.1. Classification (GTDB taxonomy): domain Bacteria; phylum Deinococcota; class Deinococci; order Deinococcales; family Thermaceae; genus Thermus; species Thermus altitudinis. Next base: position 11,709 of record NZ_JAKTNQ010000006.1, on the reverse strand, counting down.
ACGGATGGGGAAACCCTTCGGAAAAGGCTGGGGGAAATGGAATCCGGAGGCATTTTCCGGCAATACGGCATCCTCAACCTTTTGGAGGGCGACTTCTTCGCTTGGTACCTCCACGCCTGGAATGAAAAGATGGAGCAGGCCCTTCGCACCCTCATCGAACGCCTAAACGAGTACGACCCCACCACCCTCTCCCTCCTTCCGGAGGAAACCCGGGACCTCTTTAAGAAGCTTTACCACTACCTTTTGCCTCGGGAAATCCGCCACAACTTGGGAGAGTACTACACGCCGGACTGGCTAGCGTGGCGCCTTTTGGTGCAGCTGGACAACCGCTTTTTTGGCGCAACCCCTTCCCCCAACGACGAGGGGATGCGCCAAAAACTCCTGCACACCCGTTTTCTGGACCCCGCTTGTGGCTCCGGCACTTTCCCCATCCTCGTCATAGGAAGGATGCTGGAACTTGGGCGGTTGCTCATGGTCCCGGAAAACGTGCTTTTAGAGGCGATACTCACGAACGTGGTGGGTTTCGATCTCAACCCCCTGGCCGTGCTCACAGCACGGGTGAACTACGTCCTGGCCATCGCCGATCTTCTCCAGTACCGCCAAGGGGATATTGCCATTCCCATCTACCTGGCTGACTCCGTGCGCACGCCTGCCGAGGGGCAAGACCTAATCAACAGGGGAGTTTACCTCTTCCCCACTGCCGTGGGGGAATTCCGGGTGCCGACGGTGCTGGTGGCCGCTCCAAAACGCTTCGACCGCTTTTGCGAGATTTTGGAAGAGAGTGTACGGTCTGAAGTGAATGCTGAGGTCTTCCTGGAAAGAACCCGCAAGGAGCTGGGCCTCGAGGCCAAAGAATGGGATGAAGATGCCCAAAAGCTAACTAAAGACCTTTATGAACGCCTCTTGGACCTCCACCGAAAGGGCCTAAATGGCCTTTGGGCACGCCTTCTTAAGAACAACTTTGCTCCCCTCACCGTGGGACAGTTTGACTACATCATCGGCAACCCGCCGTGGATCAACTGGGAGCACCTGCCTGATGGCTACCGCCAGGCAATCAAACCAATCTGGGAACGCTATGGTCTCTTTCCCCACAGCGGGATGGACACGATTCTGGGCAAAGGGAAAAAGGACATCTCAATGTTAATGACGTACACAGTGATGGACAGGCTACTTAGGAAAGGCGGGAAACTCGGCTTTGTCATCACGCAGTCGCTCTTCAAGACTGCGGGAGCCGGGGCCGGCTTCCGCCGGCTGAGCATCCCCACGGGCAATGGCGGCAACATCCCCCTCCGCATGGTGCACGTGGACGATATGGTGGACCTCAACCCCTTCGAAGGTGCCTCCAACCGCACAGCGGTGATGGTGCTGGAGAAGGGGAAACCCACCCGCTACCCCGTGCCCTACACCGTCTGGCGCAAGAAAAAGGGCGCCCGCTTCACCTACGAGAGCACCTTCGAAGAGGTGCTCTCTGCTACGCACCGGCTCAACTTTCAGGCCGAGCCCGTGGACCCCAACGACCCCACCTCCCCCTGGCTTACCGCACGCCCGAAGGCGTTGCGTGCGGTGAGGAAGATATTTGGCCCCTCAGACTATAAAGCCCGCAAGGGTGTTACAGCAAGTGTTAACTCAGTTTACTGGGTGGAGATAGTCCTGGAACGCCCTGATGGACTCGTGGTAGTACGCAACCTGACCGAGGGAGCCAAGGTCAAGGTGGAGGAGGTAACCGAAGCCATCGAGCCCGACCTGCTCTATCCGCTCCTGCGCGGGCGGGACGTCCAGCGCTGGCGGGCTGAACCCTCGGCGCTCATCCTGATGGTTCAGGACCCGGTTAAGCGACGTGGCATTGACGAAAAAGAAATGCAAACCCATTACCCGCGCACCTACGGCTACCTCAAGCGGTTTGAGCAAGTCTTGCGAAGTAGTGCAATCTTTCGGCGATACTTTGTTCGCAAGGGCAGCAGTGGAGCTGTCGTGGAAGCCGGGCCGTTTTATTCTATCTTCAATGTGGGTGATTACACTTTTGCCGACTGGAAAGTCGTTTGGCGAGAAGTGGCGTCGGAGTTGACTGCGAGTGTGGTGGGGCGCTGGAATAACAAACCGGTTGTGCCTGACCACAAGTTGGTGTTAGTCTCATGCAGGGACGCTCCCGAAGCGTACTTTATTTGCGCGTTACTCAACAGTGCCTTAGTTCGATTCGTTGCCCAGGGATACTCGATACAAACACAGTTTGCGCCACACCTCATGGACTACATACGCATCCCGCGCTACGACCCCTCCAACCCGGTGCATCGGCGGCTTTCGGAGTTATCGGAGGCGGCGCACGAGGCGGCCAAGGCGGGGGATGAGAAAAGGGTGAGGGATCTCGAGGCCCAGATCGATGAGGAAGCCCGCAAGCTTTGGAACTTGACCCCGGAGGAACTCAAGAGCATCCAAGAAAGCCTCCGGGAGCTTTCGGGTGTGGCCACAGAGGCGAGCGTATGACGCCCCTAAGGAACCTACGGGAAGTCCTGGGAAATCTAGCCAAAGAGGTAGAAGTGCTCTCCGCCGTAGGGGGAGCGGTAGAGGACCTCGAGCGGCCCGATTTTGAGGAGCGAGAGGATCAAGCCCTCAACGAAGAGGAGCGTGTCTTCGACACCATCTTTGAGAAAAGCCAGGACGGAACCCGGCCTGCCCTCTACCGACCCACCCTACCTCTTCCCCGACACAAGAGGCATCTCTTCCGATACTTTTTGGATGGCTCCTTTCGCTCCTTCTTCCTCGGCACCCTCCTGGAACACGAACGGGAATCCCCCATCCACTTTGCCCAAATAGGAGCCTGTGTCCTCCACCGCAAGGATGATGGCTCGGTGCGGCGGGAAGATTTAAAAATACGGAACCTACTCCTTGCAGGTAAAAAGCGCCTCTCCCCTGAACTGTGGAACAAGTTGGAAAACGCCGCTCGGATGGCGGGTTTAACGCTCGTGGATTTGGAGGAACGGGACATCGTGTCTGGTGTACTGTCCGACTTCGACCTCCGCAACAAGGCCGCGGGCAAAGTCCGGTTTGAAATGCACAACCTAGAAGCAGAACTTATTAGACAGATTCTGCCTAAGCTGCAGTTGAGCCAGTGGCTGGTGGTGGATGGTTCCCTTCAGTTCCAACCGACCTTCAAAGATTTAGAGCAAAGCGGTGTAATCAAACCCGTCTTGGGGGTAGCCAAGAACTTTCGTAAAGATCCCCTATTTGTATTCGGTCGTGGGCCAGGGGCCGAGCGTCGGTCCATCTACAAGCTCCTTGCCGACCTAAAGCCCTATCATCGCACGGCCGCCTTTAGCGCCCGGCAAGGGAAACTGGTCTTCTGGTACGTGCGCCTTCGGGAGCAAACCCAGGTGGACTACCCCCTGATGGGCGTGGTCAAAGCTGAGCTGGTCAACCCCTCCCAAGAAGCGGTGCCTTCAGAGCTCATCGACCTCCTATCCTGCGCCCTGGTGGCGGAAAGGAGCGTTACCCCCCATGGTCAAGACCGCCGCTGGCATGCGCATCTCTATCCCATTTTCTTGGCAGAAAGGGCCATAAAGGAGAGCCTGGTCTCCCGGGAGGTAGTACAGCAGTTTTTGAAATGGAGGTAAGTCATGCCTGAACCCGCTGAGCGACCCGTGATAGGCCTTTCCTCAGCCACTGCCAACCAACCGAACTCCTCGGATGAGTTCCACTTCTGGCTGGCACCGGAGGTTATTGTCAACCCCTTCGATATCGTGGAGGCCGAGCAGGTAGCCCCAGAGGGGGGGAAAAGCCGCACCTTTGGGATAGTGACCACCCTCGAACACAGCACCGACGCCCCCAGCCACCTTTCCAACTTCATCTCCAATGACTTTGGGCAGGTATCCACAGAGCCTAACACCGTCCGCCAGGGCACCACGGTTGCCCGTGTGGCCGTACTCTCCAACGACCGGGATATCTACATGCCGGTGATGAACGACCGTCCGGTGCGCTTCGCCGACGAGGCGGGGATACATGCGGCTTTGGGCATAGACCAGGTACCCGAGCGTTACCAGGTTCCCGCCGGACTCATCAGGATGTCCAACGGTACCCAGGCGGTGGTTTACCTGGACAGCCGCTACATCCTAGGGCCTGAAGGCGCGCACGTGAACATAAGCGGTATCTCGGGTCTAGCCACGAAGACTTCTTACGCCATTTTCCTCATACAATCCATCCTGCAAAAGGTGGAGAACCGGGACCGGATTGGGGTGATAATCCTTAACGTCAAACACGGGGACCTGCTTTCCATAGACCAGCCTCCCCCAAGGGGCCTCGAGCCTGAACAGCACGAGCTTTGGGAGAAGCTTGGTCTTACCCCCAAACCCTTCCAAAACGTGCGCTACTTGCTCCCCCACGGTAAGGACACACCTACCACTGGCCGGCCCAATAGCTTCCGTATCCCCGAGCGCAACCTGTTTATATACGCCTACTCCTTGCAGGATACCTACAACAAGCTGGACCTCCTCCTCTCCAACATCCCTGACCCCTGGGACACCGTGGGCGCCCTCATCGGGGAGATAACCCAAGGCCTTTCCGATCCCAAAACAGGGCAATGGGGCCCCTCAGGCAAGTGGAAAGGCGTACACGACTGGCAATCCCTGCTCAATCAACGGCGAGCCTTTGGTTAAAGACGGGCAAGCCCAGCCAGTAGGAGATGTGCGCGCCCAATCCGTGGCCCGGTTCCGGCGGTTACTCCGTCGCATCGTCCAAACCCGGCAAACGGGGATTTTCGTCCCCCACCGATCCAGGCACGTCAAAAACCTTAGTGAGGAAATAGCCAAGATCCGGGGTGGGGAGACCATTGTGGTGGACATCGCCCGCCTGGCAGACGATGAACAGACCCTTGTCTTTGGCGACATCCTGCGCACCGTCTATAACCTTTACGCGGAGGAGGGTAGCGAGCGCGAAGACTTGCCGGAAAAGGTTATTATTTTTGTAGACGAGCTCAACAAATACGCCCCGGCTCGGGAGAAAGAGTCGCCGATCCTGGAGCAGGTCCTGGACATAGCCGAACGGGGCCGGTCCTTGGGCGTGGTCCTGTTTGGTGCAGAGCAGTTCATGAGCGCGGTGCACGAGCGGGTAGCGGGAAACGCCTCTACCTTGGTCCTGGGGCGAAGCGGCTCGGCCGAACTTTCCTCTCCCGTCTATCGGTTCCTAGACCCCGCCATCAAAGCCAACATATCCCGTCTACAAAAAGGTGAACTCATCCTGAGCCACGCCACTTTCCGCCAACCGGTGAAAATCTCCTTCCCCAAGCCCGCCTACCTGCAGGAAGGCGCCACCTGAGAGGAGGCCATCTCCTAGGCGCCGCAGGGAGTTGACGGTATGCTCTCCCCATGAACCGCGGCCTTCTCCTGCTCGCCTTCGCCTGGGTGGTGGCCTTGGTGGCCACCTTGGGAAGCCTTTACTACTCCGAGGTGCGGCTTTTTTTGCCCTGCGAGCTCTGCTGGTACCAAAGGATCTTCATGTACCCCCAGGCCGTCCTCCTGGGCCTCGCCCTTTGGCGGCAGGACCTCGCTGTCTGGCCCTATAGCCTGGCCCTTTCCCTGGTGGGAGCCGGGTTTAGCACCCTGCACCTCCTGGAGCAGCGCTTCCCCGACCTCTTCACCCTGGCCTGCAAGCCCCCGGTACCCTGCAACGTGGAGTACATACCCCAGTTCCCCATCCCCTTGCAAGCCCTGATGGCCTTCATCCTGATCGCCCTTAGCATGGGGCTTCTGGCCCGAGAGGCCCGTCAAAGGGGATAGCCGAGCGCCTCGAGGACCCCCCTCACCCTAAAGACCAGGAGGTCCTCCGGGGGATAGACTACCTGCACCCTCTCCCAGAATCCCCTCTCCACCGGGGCCAGGGCCAGAAGGGCGTGAAAGGGCTGGAGGACCTCCAGGCTGAGCCGCCCGCCGGCATAGAGGATCACGTCCACCTTTAGGGAAAGGGCCCTCACCTCCTCCGGCCTTAGGGCCACATGCCCCCGGGCCCTTTCCGGCAGGCGGGAAAGGAAGCGATCCCCCTCGGCGAAGCTTCCGGCCACCACGGAAACCTGGGCCAAGGGCCTGAGAAAAGGGGCCAAGGAGGGCCGTAAGGGCCCCAGCCAAAGCCCCTTGGCCCCGGGGAAGTGGGTGGAAAGAAGCCGTTCCAGGGCCAAGCCTTCCGTATACTGCCCCGCGACCCCCCCCACCCGGGGCAGCAAAAGGTCCACCAGCCTCGCTTCCTTGGCCTCGGGCTCCAGGAAGAGGCTCAGGGGAGGTTTCTCGGGCGGGGGCATAGCCTCCGCCAAGACCGCCCCCGCCAGGCCCAAGGGCCCCAGGCAGGACAGCAAGGCCCAGGGGTCTTGGGCCTCTACCGGATAGGGGAAAAGGGGAAGCCGGGCCGTGGCCACCTCCGCCGCCAAGCGGTCAAAAAGGGGGGAAGGAGCCCGGTAGAGAAAGGCCAAAGGGCGGGTTTTGTGGTACTCGGGCCGCATGGCCTCACCCCAGGGGCCTTAGGTCCGCGTACTTTAGGGAAAGCCGCTTCAGGCCCACCCCTTCAAAGTGCACGGTCACCTCATCCCCCATGGCCGCCACCACCGTGCCCGGGCCGAAGCGGGGGTGGACTACCCTTTCCCCGCCCTTGAAGGCCCCAGGCTTGGGCCGGTGGAGCGGGGGCGTCCTGGAGGGGGTAGGGTAGGGGTCGTATTCCTCATACAGCCCCCCATCCACCTCCTCCAGGAAGCGGCTTGGCCGGCTGGGCTCCAGGCGCCCGTAGACCTCCCTTTCCTCGGCATAGGAGAGGTAAAGCCTCTCCTGGGCCCGGGTCACCCCCACGTAGAAGAGGCGCCTTTCCTCCTCCACACCTTCTGAGGTGTTCCAGGAGGAACGGTGGGGCAACAGCCCCTCCTCCACCCCCACCACGAAGACCACGGGGAACTCCAGGCCCTTGGCGTTGTGCAGGGTCATGAGGGCCACCTTACCCCCAGGCTCCCCAGGCTCCTCGGCCCGGGCGGTAAGGGCCACCCTGTCCAGGAACTCCATAAGCCCCTCCGCCTCCTTGGCGGCCCTTAAGAGCTCCTCCACGTTCTCCAGCCGGTCCTCGTAGTCCTCGGGGTAGGCCTCCTTAAGGTAGGCGGGGTAGTCGGTGGCCTCGAGGAGGTGGCGGAAAAACCCTTCCGCAGGGCCAAAGGCCAGCTCCTGAAGCTCCTCCATAAGGGCCAGGAAGTGGCGCAGGGGAAGGGGACGGGAAAGGCTTTCCGCCGCCACCTTCAACGCCGCAAAGAGGGGAAGGCCCCTTTCCCTGGCCAGGGCCTCCACCTTCTCCACCGTGGCCGGGCCGATGCCCCTCGGGGGGGTGTTCAGGACCCGCTTCAGGCTTACCCCGTCCAGGGGGTTTAGGCTCAGGCGGGCGTAGGCCAGGAGGTCCTTCACCTCCGCCCGCTCAAAGAACCCCACCCCGCCCACCACCCGGGCCGGGATCCCCCGGGAGGCCAGGGCCTGCTCCAGGAGGCGGCTTTGGGCGTTGGTGCGGTAGAGCACCGCCACCCGGTCCAAGGGGGGCCCCAGGCGCCCGATCTCCTCGGCCACGAAGCGGGCCTCGTCCCGGGCGTCCTTAGCCCTATAGAGGCGCACGGGCTCCCCCCCCGGCTTCACCGGCCTCAGGGTCTTTTCCAGGCGGAGGGCGTTATGGACGATGAGGGCGTTGGCAAAGCGCAGGATGGCCTCGGTGGAGCGGTAGTTTTCCTCGAGGCGGTACACCTTGGCCCCGGGGAAGTCCCGGGTAAAGTCCAGGATGTTCTTGATGTCGGCGGCGCGGAAGGAGTAGATCCCCTGGTCCGGGTCCCCCACGGCCATGAGGTTGGCCTCCTCCCCCGCCAAAAGCTTGGTGAAGCGGTACTGCACAGGGTTGGTGTCCTGGTACTCGTCCACGTGGATGAACCGGGCCCGCTTCCTCACCCGCTTCAAGACCTCCTGGTCCTCCTCCAGAAGGCGCAGGGCATGGAGGAGGATGTCCCCAAAGTCCAAGGCCCCCTGGGCCCTTAGGGCCTCCTCGTAGCGCTTAAGCACATCCAAAAGCCTTCCCCGGCTAAGCCCGGCGTAGTAGTCGGGAAGCTCGGAAAGGAGGGACTCGGGTGCCTCCCCCCGGTTCTTGGCCCGGTCCAGAAGGCCCTTGATGGGCCCGGGACGGGCGGCAAGGCCCAGCTCCTTTAGCACCTCCTTGAGGAGGGCGGTCTGGTCGTCCTCATCGTAGACCACAAAACCCGGCCTAAGCCCCACCCTTTCCCCATAAACCCTAAGGATGCGCAAGGCCGCGGAGTGGAAGGTGGAAACCCAAAGCTCTCCCGCTCCTTTCACCATGCGCCTAAGGCGCTCCTTCATCTCCTCGGCGGCCTTGTTGGTGAAGGTGACCGCCAGGATCTCCGAGGGGTACACCCCCCGCTTGGCCATGAGGTAGGCCACCCGGTGGACCACGGTGCGGGTCTTGCCGCTTCCCGCCCCCGCCACCACCAAAGCTGGCCCCTCAAAGTGCAAGACCGCCTGGCGTTGGGCCTCGTTCAGGGAGGAGAGGAGCGCCTCTTCCGAGGGCTGGGTCAAAGGGGCGTCCACGGGCCGAGTCTACCACGGGGTAGACTCTTAGGCATGGAGCTCTACCCCACGCAGGATGGGTTTTTGGGAGAGATGGCTAAGGGCTTCACCTTCGCCCAGGTGGCCAGGCTGGCCGCGGGGTTTGGGGAGCGGGCCAGGGCGGAGGGGATAGACCAGGTGGTGGTGGCCCACGACACCCGTTTCCTGGCCAAGGAGATGGCCGAGGAAGCGGCAGGGGTGCTGGCGGGCCTTGGCTTGGAGACGTATCTCCTAAAAGGGCCTTCCCCTTTGCCCCTTTTCGGCTTCGCCCTAAAGGAGATGGAGGCGGCTGGGTTCTACCTCACCGCAAGCCGCAAGCCCGCCCGCTACCAAGGGGTGAAGCTCCGCCTCGGGCCGGGGAAACCCCTCTCCGGCCAGGAGGTCCCCCTCCCGGAAAAGGCCCTTGAGGCCCGGGGGAGCTTCCAGCTCCTGGACCGGAAGAAAGCCTACCTGGAGCACCTGGCAGGGAACGCCGGCCAGGGGGCCAAGGGGAAGAAGGGTGTGGTTTACCTGGACACCCTAGGGGGTGCCGGGGGTGGCCTTATGCCGGGGGTCTTTAAGCTTTTGGGCCTGGAGGCGGAGCTTCGCGAGCTTCACCCCCTCCCCCACCCCCTCTTCTACGGGGTGGACCCCGACCCCAAGCCGGACAACCTCCCTACCCTCCTCGCCCTCATGAGAGCCGTGGAACCCCCGGCGGTGGGCCTGGCCCTGGATGGGGATGCGGACCGCCTGGCTGCCGTCCTTCCCGGGGGGGAGGTTCTCCCTCCAGAGGAGGTCCTGAAGGCCCTCGAGGAGGCCCTGGAAGGGAAAGAGGTCCGGGGGGATGGCCAAGGTGGCTACCTCTTCCCCTGGCACCTCGAGGAACCCGACCCCTTCTTGGCCGCCTTGCTCCTCTTGGGGAAGCTCCTATGAAAGAGCTTCTCCCTGGGCTTTACCAGATCCCCGTGCCCATCCCCTACCCCCTAAAGACGGTGAACCTCTACCTCTTCAAGGGCAACGGGGAAGTAGCCCTTCTGGACACCGCCTTGGGCACCAAGACCGCCCGGGGGACCCTGGAGCTAAGCCTGGCGGAGCTGGGCCTTTGTTTTCCCGATGTCAAGACCGTCCTCCTCACCCACCACCACCCGGACCACTACGGGCTGGCGGGCTTTTTTGAGGGGCTTGGGGCCCGGGTCCATTTGCACGAGGAGGAGCTAGGCCGGGGCCACCTCTTCTGGCTCCAGCCCGAGGCCTTTGCGGAGCAAAGCTGGCGGCTTTTCCTGGACCACGGCACCCCGGAGGAGGCCCTTTGCGGCATCCAGGAGACCATGGCCAAGACCCGGGAGCGGGTCCATCCTCCGCAAAACCCCCTGTCCCTGAGGGATGGGGACCTGCTGGAAGTGGCCGGCAGGAGGCTTAGGGTGGTCTGGACCCCCGGCCACGCGGACGGACACGTGGCCTTCTTCCTGGAGGAAGAGGGGGTCTTGCTGGCGGGGGATGCCCTCTTGGAGCGGGTCTCCCCCAACGTGGGCCTATGGGCCTACACCCGGGAGAATCCCCTGAAGGACTTCCTGGCCTCCCTAGACCGCCTGGAGGAGCTCCCGGTGCAGGTGGCCTACGCCGGGCATTTCGGCCCCATCCCCCAGGTGCGGAAACGGGTCCAGGAACTAAGGGCCCACCACCAGGAGCGCCTGGAGGCGCTAGCCACCCTCCTGGACACACCCAAGACCGCCTGGGAGCTTTCCCTCAACCTCTTCCCCCAGGAGCTGGACGCCCCTGGCCGGCGCTTCGCCTTCGCCGAGACCCTGGCCCACTTGGAGTACCTGCGCCTCGAGGGGCACGTGAGGCGCGAAGGACCTCCCTACCGGTACTTCCGGGCGTAAGACCCTTGCCCCCAGGATCCCTGGAGGGTAAACTTTGACCCGGTTCAAGGAGGTGCCATGCATCCTTGGTACACCCACTACGATCCCGGGGTCCCCAAAGAGGCCCCCAGGCCCTGGCTGCTCACCGAACTCCTAAAGGAAAACGCCCGCCGCTACCCCCAGAAGGTGGCCTTGGAGTTCCTGGGGCGAAGTCTTAGCTACCGAGGCCTTTGGCAAGAGGTGGAGGCCTTCGCCAAAGGCCTGCAGGAGGCGGGCCTGAAGCCTGGGGACCGGGTGGCCATCATGCTGCCCAACTCCCCCCAGTTCGTCATCGCCTTCTACGGCACCCTTTTGGCCGGGGGGGTGGCGGTGAACACCAACCCCATGTACACCCCCCGGGAGCTACGGCACCAGCTCCTGGACTCGGGGGCCAAGGCCCTGGTGATCCTGGACCTCCTCCTCCCCCGTTACCAGGAGGTGAAGGCGGAGGCCCCGGTGGAGATTCTGGTGCGCACAGGTATCCAAGACTACCTGCCCTTCCCCAAGAACCTCCTCTATCCCCTTGCCCTGAAGCGGAAGGGTCAGGCTCCCAAGGACCTGGAGGGCATCCCCTGGCGGACCTTTCTCAAGCCAGGCCAGCCCCGGCCTATACCCCTGGACTTGGACGACCTTGCCCTCTTGCAGTACACCGGGGGCACCACCGGGGTGGCCAAGGGCGCCATGCTCACCCACCGAAACCTCTCCAGCAACGCCCTTCAGGTCCGCTCCTGGATCCCCGATTTCCAGGAGGGAAAGGAGGTGGTGCTGGGCGCCATCCCCTTCTTCCACGTCTACGGCATGACCGTGGCCATGAACCTGGCCCTTTTGGGCGCAGCCAAGCTGGTCCTTCTGCCTCGGCCTGAACTCAAGCCCATCGTGGAGGCCATAGAGAAGCACCGGGTCACCCTTTTTCCCGGCGTGCCCACCCTCTACGTGGCCTTCAACAACTTCCCGGGGATTGAAGGGCGGAACCTGAAAAGCGTGCGGGCCTGCATCTCGGGCTCGGCTCCCCTGCCGGTGGAGGTGGCCGAGCGCTTTGAAAGGCTCACCGGGGCCAAGCTGGTGGAAGGCTACGGCCTCACCGAGGCCAGCCCGGTAACCCACTGCAACCCCCTCCACGGCCCACGGAAACTGGGTAGCGTGGGCCTACCCTTCCCCGGGGTGGAGGCCAAGGTGGTGGACGAGGAGGGCAAGGAGGTCCCCCTGGGCGAGGTGGGGGA
>NZ_JAKTNQ010000059.1 GCF_022760835.1 Thermus altitudinis | reverse complement strand
GGGGTCCATGTATCCCCGGACTGAAGGTCCGGGGCATTATGGCCCCCCGCACTCCCCTTTTCTCTAAGCCCGGCCCTGCCCTTTCCCCCAGAAGAGGGCCTCCGGGTGGAACAGGACTACGCTCGGCTTTCCGTGGTGGAGTTTTACGGGGAGGAGGGGGTGGTAAAGGCCTTGAACCTGGACGCTTGTCCCTAGCCTTTCCCCAGGGAAAGGGGAGTAAACTGGAGGCATGATCCGGCCCGTGGCCCGCCAGGACCTTCCCGGGCTCCTTAAGCTCCTCCGCTGGATGGACGAGAGCCCCCAGCGGGGGGTTCTGGCTCCGGAGGCTCGGGACCTCGAGGGCCTGGCGGAGGAACTGGAGGACGGCCTGGTCCTCCTGAGGGACGGGGAGGTGGCGGGGTACGTGGGGCTTTACGCCTTTTGGGATGGAGCGGCCCTCGAGGGGCCCCTGGCCTACCGGGGGGAGGACCTCTTACCCCTATTGCAGGCGGCAAAGAGGCGGGCGGAGGAGCTTGGGCTAGAGCGCCTCTACGCCTTCCCCCGGGAGGAGAACCGCACGGTGCGGGAAGCCCTGGAGCAGGCGGACTTCGGCCTTTTGCACCTCACCTACTTTTTCGTCAAGAACCCTGAGGGCCTGGACTACCCACCCCCCGAAGGGGTGGTCATCCGCCCAGGTTTTCCCGGTCCTGCCGTCTATCGGGAGCTTTACCGGGAAAGCGAGGAGGGCTGGGCCCTGCGCCTGAAGTGGACGGACGAGGAGCTTTGGGAACACTTCCAGGACCCCCAGGTCCACCTCCTGGTGGCCTACCAAGGGGAGAACCCCGTGGGCCTGGCCGAGGTGGAGCTGGAGGACCATGAGGCCAGCGTGGCCTATATCGGCGTGGTGCCCAAGGCCCGGGGCCAGGGCATCGGGCGGGCCCTCCTGGCCGAGGCGGCCCGACTGGCCAAGAGAAAGGGGGCCAACCTCCTTCGGGTCCGGGCCCACGACCACGAAACCGGGGCCTTGGAGCTCTACCGCAACCTGGGGTTCAGCCTCGAGGAGGCGGTGGCCACCTACGCCAAGGAGCTTAGGGCCAGGCGGTAGGTCTCCGCATGGGCCTCCACGGTAAGCCGGGGGTCGCGGTTATACCCCCCGCCCATCACCACCACCAAGGGCACCCCCAAGGCCCTCGCCATGCGGAAAACCCGCTCGTCCCGCTTCCTTACCCCTTCCGGACTCAAGGCCAAGCGGCCAAACCGGTCTCCCCTCAACACGTCCACCCCAGCGTTGTAGAAAACCAGCTCCGGACGGAAGGCCTGGGCCCGTTCCAGGGCCTCCTCGAGGGCCTTTAGGTAGGCCTCATCCCCCACCCCGTCGGGAAGCCCCACGTCCAGGTCGCTCCGCTCCTTCCTCAAGGGGTAGTTCCGCTCCCCGTGCAGGGAAAGGGTGAAAACGGTGGGGTCTTCCTGGAAAAAGACCGCGGTGCCGTTGCCCTGGTGGGCGTCCAGGTCCACCACCAAAACCCGGCCCCCAAAACCCTCCCGCCTCAGCCAGGCCACGGCCACCGCCACATCGTTGAAGAGGCTATACCCCTCGGCCCGGTCGGGGTAGGCGTGGTGGGTACCCCCGGAGAGGTTGAGGCCCAAGCCCCCTTCCAGGGCATCCATGGCCGCCGCCAGGGTTCCCCCCGCCGCATGCAGGGCCCGCTTCAGGAGGCTTGGGCTAAAGGGAAGGCCCAGGCGCAAGGACTCCTCCCGGGAAAGCCCCACGGTGAAAAGCCTCTCCAAGTATCCCGGATGGTGGGCCAAAAGGAGGGCCTCCCGGGGCACCTCCGGAGCCGGCAGGATGGGAAGGAGGCCCCTCAGGGCCTCCGCCACCCCCCGGTACTTGTAGAGGGGAAAGGGGTGGCCCTGGGGAAGGTCCACCCTTAGGTGAGCCGTGCTATAGGCCCGCACCCTTCCATCATGCCCCAAGCTGGCGGTAGGCTTCGTAGGCCGCCACCCCCACGGCCACCGCCAGGTTCAAGGAGCGCACCGGCCCCGGCATGGGGATGTGGACGTCGGGAAACCTCCCCAGCACCTCGGGGGGAAGCCCCCGGGTCTCAGGGCCAAAAAGGAGGTAGTCCTCCGGTTGGAAACGCACCTGGTAAAGGCTGGTCTTTCCCTTAGCGCTGAAGGCCCAAACCCGCACCCCTTGGGGCAGGCTTTCCCAAAAGGCCTCCCAGGAATCGTGGAGGCGGAGGTCCACATGGGGCCAGTAGTCCAGGCCCGCCCGCTTGAGCCGGGGGTCCTTTAGGCGAAACCCCAGGGGCCGGATTAGGTGCAAGGGCCAGCCCAAGGCGGCGGCGGTGCGGGCGATGTTCCCCGCATTCTGGGGGATTTCCGGCTGGTATAGGACCAGGTGGGGCATGGCTAGAGGCGCCGGTAGCGGGTGGCCGCCCCCCGGCCCACCCGCTCCACCTTACCTTCCCGGATGAGGCGGTTCAACAGGGCCAAGGCCGCCTTTGGGGAAAGCCCCAGCTCCCCCTCCAACTCCCGCCTGGAACAGGGCCTTTGCAAAAGGCGAAGCACCCGTTCCCCCAAGGGGTCCCGCCTTAGGAGGTGGTACCGCCCCCCTTCCTTGCGCAAAAGGCCCATGCGCTCCATGCGGGAAAGGACCTTACGGGCCGCTTCGGGAGGAAGCTGCAAGGCCCGGGAAAGCTCCTCCAAGGTGGCCTCCCCCACCCGGCGCAGGTGGCCCACGGCAATGAGGTGGTCCAGGCTGAAGCCGCCCAGGCGCTCCTGGGCCTCGGCCAGCTCCCGCACGAAGGCCTCGTCCAGCTCCGGGTTGTAGAGGACCAGGGTGAGGGCCTCGGGGAAAAGGCGGTACTCCGGGGGCTCCTTCCCGTACTTGAGGAGGAGGCGGTACATCTTATCCACCCCGCTTCCCGCCCGCTCCACGTAGCCGAGCCGGTAAAGGGCCTCCGCCAGGCGGGGGTTTCGCCTTTTGGGGGGATGGCGGAGGATGTTTTCCGGGGTGATGCCGGGGGGGAAGCTTCCCGGGTTGGAAACCTCCAGGCGATCCGGGTAGTGGTGCACCTGAATGGCATCCGGGCTCTGCCAGTCCCGGTGCACCAGGGCGTTGAGGAGGGCCTCCCGGTAGACTTCCTGGTCAAAGTCCCAGACCTCGAGGCGGAACAGCCCCACCATCAGGTAACGCACCCGGTTCCGGGCCTGGATCAGGTCCCTAAGCCGCTCCAAAAGGGCGGGGATGGGGCGAAGCATATCCTCGCGGAAGGTGTACCCCTCCTCGCCCTCGTGGAAGTAATAGCTCACCTCCGCCTGGGGAAGAAGCCGCCTTAAGGCCAAGGGGGTGCCCGCAAGAAGAAGCCCGGCCACCGTGGGCCTTTCCTCCCCCTCCACCCGCGCCAAAAGCCCCAGGGCAAAGAGAAGCTCCAAATCCGGCAAGGCCGCCAGGTTGCTCCCCCGCTCCTCCAGGATGCGCCTTAGGCGTAAGACCTCCACCGGATCCAGGTCGGAAAGGCTGGCCGCTGGCAGGACCTGGGCGGTGAAGTCGGGCTCCGGCAAGGCTTGGCCCATCCTCAGCTCGGTGAGCCTCCGGCCGTCCCAAAAGGGCACCCTCCCCGCCCCCACGGCGATGGCCGCCGGGCTTTGGGGCACGTGCAGGGCCAGGACCCGGCCCAAGGGCCCCTCCACCACCTCCACGTAGGGCAGCAGAAGCCCCTGGGTGAGCTGGAACAGGGCATGGGTGATCTGCAAGGGGTGGATCTCCGAGGCCCCCACCACCCTTCCTTCCCGGTCCACCCCCAGGAAAAGGGTTCCCCCCCGGTGGTTGGCCAGGCCCGCGGCGTAGCGGGCCAGCTCCTCCGGGGAAAGGTCTGGGGGCAGGAAGAGGGTACGCTCATCCTGGCCTAGGGAAAGCCGATTTAGGAGTTCCTCCCACGTCACGGGCCTCAGTGTAAGGGTTGGCGGAGGGGATCGGAATGCCCTACGGCCTACCCCGCCCTCGGCACCTCCCCAGAGCAGGTGGGCCTTTTCACCCCCTTGGGGAAGGCATGGGCCGGGACGTGACCCAGCATGGCGAGGAAGCCCATGTGGAGGGCCAAGGGGCCACCCCCGTGCTCTCGGAGGCCGGCCCTCCCGCCCTTAAGCCCCTGGGGGTGAGGTATGAAGCTCATCGTGGCCATCATCCGGCCGGAGAAGCTCCAGGAGGTCCTCGAGGCCCTCTTCAAGGCGGAGGTGCGGGGGCTTTCCGTGACGACTCCCCGCTCTCTAGAGCGGGGCTTCGCGGTTCCGGGTATAGACCTGTAGCCGAAGGCCCCGTCCAGGCCTTAGCCAAGATGTTTACTGCCGCGGCCACGTCCCGATGGAGAAGAGTTCCACAAGAGGGACAGGTGAACTCCCTGACCCACAGGGGCTTCTTCTCCCGGTAACCGCAGACAGGGCAGTCTTGGCTCGTGTACCTTGGATCTGCCTTGATAACTCGCCTACCAGCCTCTGCCGCTTTGTAGGCAAGGATTTGCAGAAACTGCGCCCACCCCGCATCTTGTACGCCCTTGGCGATGCGGGAACGGGCTAGGGCTTGGATGTTCAAGTCTTCATGGACGATGACACCATAGCGGTTTACAAGCCTCCTGACAAGTTGGTGGTGGAAGTC
>NZ_JAKTNQ010000058.1:1375-5069 GCF_022760835.1 Thermus altitudinis | reverse complement strand
CGAGAACGCATTAGGCCAGAAACGTTTAGGTCCTCATGAACTATGGTGCCATAGCGGTTCACAAGACTCCTGGCAAGCTTGTGGTGGAAGTCTTTGCGTTGGTTGGCGATCTTTTGGTGCAGTTTGGCAAGCCCTTTCGTGGCCTTTTTGTAGCGGTGGCTGCCCCGCTTCTTTCGGGAAAGGTTGCGTTGGGTATTGGCAAGTTTGGCCTGGGTCTTCTGGTAGTACCTGGGAGCTTCTACCATCTCCCCGTCGGAGGTGACAAGAAAGTGAGGGTTGGTGCCTAGGTCTAGGCCAACGGCCTCATGGCTTTCGGGTAGGGGTTTGGGCTCAGTCTCGCAGACGAAGATGATGTACCAGTCATCCCCCTCCCGCTTGATGGTAGCCGTCTTTATCTTCCCTTCCAAAGGGCGGTGAAGCTTTAGCTTCACCGAGCCGATGCCGTAGAGAAGAACCCGCTTTCCGTCCTTCTGAATCTTGACCCCGGTAGTCCCAGCTTGGGGAAAGGTGAAGGAGTCATACCGTCCTTTTCCTTTGAAGCGGGGGTAACCGGCCCTCTGTCCCTTCTTGACCCTCCGGAAGAAACCTTGGAAGGCCCTGTCTACCCTCTTTATTACATCCTGCAGAACTTGGGAATGGACAAGTTTATACTCCGGCAGCTCGGCCCGTATTTGGGGGAGATACCCCATTTGCTCATGGGCGCTGATGGACTTTTGGGCTTTCCTATAGGCATGCCTCCTTTCTTGTAGGGCGGCGTTATAGAGTTGACGACACAGGGAAAGGACTTTCTCCAGGTCCTGCCTTTGGGGTTTAGTGGGGTACAGGCGGTACCTGAAAGCCTTCTTGTAGGTGCTATCCTGAATGTGCTTCACCTCCCACTCAGGTGGTGCCGGGTCCAGGGTGGGCGTACACCGCTGGACCATTTGCCCCTAGTGTAGCCCACTGTGGGGGGTCCATGTATCCCCGGACTGAAGGTCCGGGGCATTATGGCGCCCCACGCCCTCCTTTTCTGTAACCCTGGCGCAGCATCATGGGGATGAGGATCCCTCCAAGGGCGGCCAAGGTGGCGGGTCCAGAGCCGGATACCGCCTCCCCAGAACATGCCCGCCAGCACCGTGGCCACCGCGGCTCCCGCCCGCCAGCCGCCCACCGCCGCCAAAAGGAGGCGCACGATCCGTTCGGCGATCCCGGCCCGGTCCATCACCGTCCCCGCTAGGATGAAAAAGGGGATGGCCAGGAGTGGGAACTTGGCGATGCCCGCTTGGAAGTTGAAGGAGACCACCTGGAGGCCTAGGCCACCCATGGCGATCACCAAGACGGCGCTGGCGCCCAGGGCTCCGGCCACGGGGACCCGCAACAGGAGGAGGGTCACAAAGCAGGCGATGAGCAGAATGCCAAGATCCACGCCCTCACCCCTTGAGGCTCCGCCACGCCCCCTCCAGGGCCCGGAACGCTACCCAAAGGGCCAGGAAAGGGGTAGGCAGGGTGTAGACCGCGTTGGGCAGGCCCAGGGAGGGAGAGGTGGCCCTGAGGACGAGGTCGTCCCGGGCCTGCCCCCAGGCCAGGTAGGCCAGAAGCAGAAAGAGAAGGGCAAACACGGCGAACCCCAGGGCGATGAAACCCCGGCGCCAGCCCGCCGGCAGGGCCTCGGTCAGGGCCACGAAACGGATATGGGCCCCCTCCTGGCCCTCCCGCAGGCTGATAGCGATGCCCAGGAGGGTTGCCCAGACGAAGGCGTTCACCAGGAGCTCCTCCGTGAAGGCCAGGGGGTAATGGAGCAGGTAGCGGTTGAGCACGTTGGCCAAGGCCAGGGTAGCCATGCCACCCAGGAGAAAGGCCAGAAGGAGCTCCTCGAGGCGCCTCAGCATCAACGGACCTGCTTCTTGTCCACCTCCGCCTGGACCACCAGGGTTCCCCCGATCTCGTTCATCCAGCGCTGCACCACCCCCGCCACCCGGTCCCGGAAGCGCCCGATCTCCAGGGGCGAGAGCACGGTGACCTGCACCCTTTGGGAGCGCAGGCAGGCCAGGGGATCCTTTATCCCCACCTAAACCCTCATGGAGGCCAGGTTTTTTAGGGGCAGGCACACTTCCAGCGCTGCCCATTTTAATCGCCTAGGATGCCAACGCTGCTTGCAACAATACCTCCGCCGCCAAGTAGCACGGTTTATTGGCAACGTTTCACTCCTTGACAAGGCTAACGTTTTTGTAAACTGGCCAAAGCCTAAAGCGCTGGGCGATGGTTGTCCATGACCTCGTTCACGGGGCCCTGGTCACGGGCTATACTGCCAGCAGGAGTGCTGAGGTCGCCCTATGGCCCGACCGGATCTTCCCAAGGACCCGCTCACCCTGGCGGTAGACGCCTGGCTGGCGATTCGTCCCTTCCTGGACGACCCGGACCAGCCGGAGTGGTTGCCTGCCGTCTATGAGATCCCCCTGGTCTTGGACCTGCTGAGCCGGGTCCAGCCCGCCACTCCCGAGGAGGAGGCCACCGTGGCCCGCATCCGGCAGGAAGCCCAGAATGCGGGTCGCCGGTGGGGGTTGGAGTTCCTGGAAGACTGAGACCGGCGTGCTCCTTTGGCCCCCAAGATAGCCCCTCCGGTGCGGACATGCGCCTCGTGGAGGCCCCAGAAAGCCCATGGCACGCTCGGCCCGTTTTAATCCTCTACGAGGCTAAAAACGCTGTTTTCAACATTTCCCCCACGGATTGGCTGGCAGCCGAGGTAGTTTAATATCCTTTTTGTTGTCTCCTTCACCCGAGCCCACTGTAGCCCCCCACCCCAAACCCGAGGAAGCCCTGTAGCACCACCACAGGGCCCGGAAGGCCATAGAAGCCCTTCGCTGGCTAGCGGTCTATCATGCGCTGCAAGGAAGCACAGCCAAGGAGATTGCCCGGACTCTCCATCGCAGCCTCCGCGGGGTTCACCTGGTGTTGGCCCGGTACCACCGGGAAGGCCCGGGGGCGTTGCCGGATAGGCGGCACCCTAACCCTGGACGGAAGCCCAAGCTGAGCCCGGAAGAGAGCCAGGCTCTGCTCCAGGTCTTGGAAGGCCCCCCACCCGACGGGGGCCTGTGGACGGGGCCCAAGCTGCGGGCCTGGGTGAGGGAGGGGTTCCAGAAGGAGCTATCCTTGAACCCCATCTACCGATTTCTGGAGGTCCTCCGGTTGCTACGCCAGTTGGCCAAGGCGGGCAGCAGCGTGCTGATTGTCCTCCACGACCTGAACCTGGCAGCACAAGTGGCGGATCGGGTGTTGCTCTTGCACCGCGGCCGGATGGCAGCTTTGGGAAGGCCCCATGAGGTCCTCTCGCCCTCGATCCTAGAGATGGTATATGACATCCCCTTCATGCGTCTGGAGGTGGAGGACCGCCTGTTGTTGGTTCCTGTGGCTGAAGTTTGTTGCCCTAGCTAATCCGGATGTTAAAGGGTCCCACGGCGGCAGCCCACCCAGACACCAGGAGACGCGCGGTGCGGGCCAAAGCAGCTGCCGCCAGCCAACCCACCCCTATTCCCAAGGAAAGCACAAGTACGATGGGCAGAGGCCGGACGTCCTTACCAGAAGGGGGTACTATTAGGGTATGGGGTCTACTGCTGAAAAGACCCACTTCCTAGTCCAAGTGGGTTCTAAGGGGCGGGTGGTGCTGCCCGCAGAGGTGCGTGAGGTCCTGGACCTCAAGATAGCCCCTACGGGGCTG
>NZ_JAKTNQ010000058.1:0-1357 GCF_022760835.1 Thermus altitudinis | reverse complement strand
TGGTTGAGGAAACCCACGGCATCCTTGGCCATCTAGCCCCCGGGGTGAGCCTGGTGGAGGAGCTGATCCGAGAGCGCCGGGAGGAGGCCCGGAAGGAGGAGGCAGGGTGAGGGCCGTGCTGGGTGCCTCGGGCCTCCGGGCCCTCTTGCTGGGTCAGCCCTGCAGGGGTAACCAATCACGCTTTGTTGGCCAATAATGGCCATATCTCTAATCGTTGAAGAGGGGTTCGCAATGCCCAAGACTGCGGGTGGGAACAAGAAACTGGTCAACATCGCCGAGGCCAAGGCCCAGCTCTCCCGGTTGGTGAAGCGGGTCGAGCGGGGGGAGGTGATCCTTATCGGGCGGTATGGGCGGGTGGTGGCCATGCTGGCGCCTCCCGAGGTCCCTCCCAAGCCCAAGCGGGTGCCGGGGGTCTGGAAGGGCAAGATCTGGATTGCCCCTGACTTCGACGAACCCAACGCCGAGATGGCCCGGATGATGGAGGAAGGTCCGGTTGAACCTACTGCTCGGTAGCCACATCCTGTTGTGGTGGCTTTCCGACGATCAAAGGCTCACACCCAAGGCCCGCCGGTGGATTAAGCAGGCCGACGTGCTCTTTGTGAGCGCCGCGACCACCTGGGAGCTCGCGGTGAAGGCTTCGCTAGGAAAGTTGCGGATGCCGGAGGGCTTTCTGGAGGTAGTGGAGGCGCAGGGGTCCAGCCATCTGCCCATCACGCCGGCGCACGCCATGGCCGTGCAGGGCCTGCCCTGGCACCATCGCGACCCCTTTGACCGCATCCTTCTGGCCCAGGCCATCGTGGAGGGGCTGAGGCTGGTGAGTGCGGATGGGGCGCTGGCTTCGTAGGGAAAGTTTGTGATCAGCGTCTAGGGGGAAGAGGGCTCCCACGTTCATCGGTCACGCCCAACGGGCGTAGAGTGGGTGGCAGATGTCCCCTTGGGAAGGGCGGCCCCTATGCACGCTGGGCCTCGAGGTGGTCGGCGTGACGACTCGTGAAGAGCGAGGCTGCAAGATATGGGTTTCGCCCGTGATCGCGGTTCTCACGGGACGGCCCATACCGTAACCACCCTCACGGGCTCTGTCCGGGCGCAAAAGCATTCCTTCCATCGGTAGGCAAGCCACGCCCTGAGTCCATATCCCCTAGGGTCAGGGCCGAAAGGTAGGTTTCCTCCGGGGGGGTCGCCTCCTGCCAGGCCACCACGCCGGGGTTTGGCTAGAGCCTCACCGTTTCTGAGACACTGTCGTAAAAGTGGAGTTCTATACTTGAAAGGTGGCCCCTACACGTAGGTTTTACCCCAGCGACCCCTCGGACACGGAGTGGGCCATCCTGGAGCCGTTGATCCCCGCCCCCAAGCCAGG
>NZ_JAKTNQ010000057.1 GCF_022760835.1 Thermus altitudinis | reverse complement strand
GGTGTCACACCGCTGGACCATTTGCTCCTAGTGTAGCCCACTGTGGGGGGTCCGTGTATCCCCGGACTGAAGGTCCGGGGCATTATGGCCCCCCGCACTCCCCTTTTTCTGTAAAGGGCCCGCTTCTCCCGCCGGTCCTGAGCCTCGGTAGCGGGGGAAAGGACCTCCACCACGGCACAGGGGGCCTCCTCGTAGTAGGGATGGGGAGGACCGGGTTGGCACACCACCATCACATCGGGGTAGTAGACGGCCTCATCCCGAATCCTCAGCTTCATGTCGCTCATGTACACCCGGCACCCCTTGGTCCTGGCCGCCTCCAGAAGGCGGGCGGCGATGTTGAGGGCCACCCGGTTGTGGAGGGCGCTGGCCCCCGCCATGGCGTAGACGCGGCCCCGCAGGTACTCCCGCTTCACCGGGGAGCGGGCCTCCTCCTGCAAATAGGCCTCGAGGGTCACGGGAAGCCTTGGGGCCAGCATCTAGGCCATCCTATCATCCTCCGCCTTGGGTCCGCGGGCCATGAGGGCAGAAAGGGCCTTCAAAGGGTCCAGCCCCCCATAGGCCACCCCGTACACCGCCTCGGCGATGGGAAGCTCAAGCCCCGTCCGCTCCCGCCAGGCCATGAGGGCCTTGACCGCATAAAGCCCCTCCACCACCCCTCGGTCCTCGAGGCGCTCCAAGGCCTCCCCCCGCACCAGCCGCTCCCCCGCCCCCCGGTTGCGGGAGTGGAGGCTGTAGGCGGTGGCCAGGAGGTCCCCCAGGCCGGAAAGCCCGTAGAAGGTGGCCTCCACGCCTCCCAAGGCGGTGCCAAAGCGCACCATCTCCCTAAGGCCCCGGGTGAGGAGGGCCGCCTTGGCGTTATCCCCAAGGCGGAGCCCGTCCACCATCCCCGCCGCCAGGGCCAGGACGTTTTTCAAGGCTCCGCCCAACTCCACCCCCCGCCGGTCCTGGCTGGTGTAGACCCGGAAGGTAGGCCCGGAGAGGAGCTCCTGCACCCTCTTGGCTAGCTGCAAAGGCCCTGCCGCCACGCTGGCCGTGGGGAGAAGGCGGGCCACTTCCTCCGCATGGTTGGGGCCGGAAAGGACGGCCACCGGCCTCCCTGTCAAGGCCTCCACCACCTCGCTAGGGGTGTGCAGCCCCCCTTCCTTAAAGAAAAGCCCCTTGGTGGCGGAAAGGTACCAGGGGGCCCGGGGCAAGGCCTGGAGGGTTTCCTCCAAGGCCTTGGAGGGCAGGGCCACCACCGCCAGCTCCGCCCCCTCCAAGGCCTCCTCGGGGTCGGCGGTGGGGTAGAGATAGGCGGGAAGGGCCACCCCGGGTAGATAGTCCTTGTTTTCCCGTCGGACGCGGAGCTCCTCTGCAAGCTCTTTTCTCCTGGCCCAAAGGGTCGTGGGGATCCCCTTGCTGGCGAGGAGTACCCCCAAGGCCGTCCCCCAAGCCCCAGCCCCCAGGATGGCCACCTTCATAGGAGTAGGCTCACCTCCCAGGCCTCGTACCAGGCAGCCAGAACCAGGAAGAGGGCCCCCAGGTAGAAGGCAAGGAGAAGGGCCCTAAGCCCCTTCCGATACCCCTCCCCTCCCGCCGTCTTGGCCAGAAGCACCAGCCCCCCGAAGGTGACCAGGATGTAGGCCTGAAGCTCCAAGATTAGGGTGGGTAGGTGGATCAGGAAGGCGGGGCCCAAAAGGGCCGGGGAAAGGGCAAAGCCAAAGACCAAGTAACGAAGGGCGTTGAAAAGGAAAACCGGGATGCCAAAGAGCAAGGCGGGGATAAGCCCGGTGAGGAAAAGCCCCTGGCTGAAGTTCCAGTGGAAGATGACCCCGGCCAGGACGAGAACCCCCTTCCCCGTGGCCTCTCCCACGCCCATGGCCTCGAGGGCCCCTGCGAAAAGGGCCTGGACCGCCCTGGCCATCTCCGGCATCCCATAGGCCAAAAGGGCCCCCAGGGCAAAGAGGCCGTAGAGGAAAAGGTTGGTGAAAAGGTAAAGCCCTCTATAGGCGCGAAGAAGGGCCAGGGCCTCTAAAAGCCAGGCGCGGAAGGGGGAGGGCTGGAAGAGGAGAAAGGCCCAAAAGAGGGAAAGGAGCAAAAACCCCCACCCCGCCAAAGGGCTTAGGAGGTACCCAGGGAGGGAAAGCCCCTGGGGGCGGAAGTAGACCCGCTTCACCTCCCCCCCCTCCAGGACCACCACCACCTCCCCCACCTCCTCCCCCACGGCCGCGGGGAAGAGGACCCGGTTCCCCTCCACCTGGGGGCTATCCAGGTTGAGGGAAAGACCCTTAGGGGGTGGCGGGAAAGAGGCGTAGCGCTCCAAAAGCCTCGGGGCCTCCCCCGGGGAAGCCCTTAGGACCTCCTCGAGGCTTGGCGAAAGCTTTCCGGCAAGCCAAGCCTCCACCGCCTGGCGGCCCAACTCCACGGGGGAAGAGGCCAGGGCCCCAGGGAGGAAAAGGAGAAGCCAGGCCAGGGAGCGCACGGCCTCAAACCTCCTCCAAGGGCACCCCACCCCGGCAGAGGGGGCAGGCCTCGGGAGGGTAATGGGGCACCTCCAGCTTCAGGAGGGCCCGGAAGGGGACACCGAAGTCCGCCTTCCCCCCGCTCCGGTCCACAATGGCCCCCACCCCCAGCAAAACCCCCCCCCTGGCCTCCGCCGCCCGGATGGCCTTGCGCACGCTCTCCCCCGTGGTTACCACATCCTCCACCGCCAAAAAGCGGTCGCCCGGATTCACGGTGAGGCCCTTGCGCAGGGTCATGCCCCCCTGGCCGTCCTTTTCGGCAAAAAGGGCCCTGGCCCCCAAGGCCTTGGCCACCACGAAGGAAAGGACGATCCCACCCAAGGCCGGGCCGATGACGAAATCCACCTTCTCGTCTTCAAAGAGCTTGCCCAAGGCCTCCCCCACCGCCTCCGCGTAGAGGGGATGCTGCAAAAGGGCCGCGGATTGCAGGAAGACCGGCGAATGCCACCCCGAGCGCAGGAGGAAGTGCCCTTCCAAAAGGGCCCCCGTCCTGCGGTAGAGCTCTAGGACATCCATCCCCCCTACTCTACCAAAGCCCTCAGGAAGTCCTCCGCCGCCCACAACGCCCCCTCGAGATCCGGCCGGCCCCCCGGGTAGAAAAGGGCGCGGCTAGCGGTGTTTAAAAGCCCGGGGCCCTTCAAGGGCCTCCCCCCTTGCGCCCCCACCCCGGGAAGGAGCAAGGGGGCCCGGGGAGCCACCTCTCGCACCCGCCAAACCGCCTCCGGGTAGGTGGCCCCCACCACCAGGCCCACCCGGCTCCACTCCCCTTCGCAGTACCCCTCCCCCGCCTGGGCCAAGGCCTCCGCCAGATGGAGGTAAAGGGGTTTTCCCTCCACCCCTAGGTCCTGCAGGAAGCCCGAGCCCGGGTTGGAGGTCTTGACCAGGACGAAGACCGCCCCCTGGCTTTCCTCGGCCGCCTGGAAAAAGGGGCTGAGGGCCTCTAGGCCCAAGTAGGGATTCACGGTGAGGGCGCTTCCGGGAAAGCGCCTAAGGTAGGTCTCGGCATAGGCCGCGGCGGTGGTGCCGACATCCCCCCGCTTCCCGTCAAAGATCACCGGGAGGCCCATGACCCGGGCGGCGCTGGCCAGCTCCAGGAGAAGTTCCATGCCCTTAGGACCCAAGGCCTCAAAAAAGGCCAGCTGGAACTTAACCGCAGCCAGCTTGGGCGCTAAGGCCTCAAACACCTCCAGGGAGTACCGCCTTAGATGCCGAAGGGGTTCAGGCCCATGAAGCCCAGGCCTGGGATCCACCCCCAGGACCAAGGGCGGGCGGGTAAGGGCGAGGAGAAAGTCCATGCTCTCCACTATAGGCCTTGACAACCCCGGCCCCTTGGGCCTAGAGTTACCGGCGTAACGCAAGGAGGGAGTATGAAGAAACTCATCCTGGCTTTAAGCCTTCTGGCCCTGGCCGCATGCCAACAGCAGGGCACCCTCAGCCCCCAGGCCTTTAGGGAACCGGGCCAGACCTACATCGCCATCCTGGAGCCCACGGCCTCCCCAGGTATGGCCGGGCGCTTCACTGAGCGGCTTGCCGCTTTGGAAAGGGCCCACGGCCTCGCGGTGCCTGCGGAGGACCGCCTCGAGGCCCTGGGGGCCGTCATCCTCCGCAACCTCACCCCCGCCCAGGCCCAGCGCCTAGCCCAAGACCCCCGGGTCTACGCCCTGACCCCGGACCAGGAGGTGAGGGCCTACGCCCAGACCATCCCCTGGGGCGTGGAGCGCATCGGCGCCCCCTCCACCACCGCCAAGGGGGCCAGCGTCTCCGTGTACGTGGTGGACACCGGCATCAAGGTGGGGCATGAGGACCTCACCAACCTAATGGGGGGGTATGCGGTGGTGAAGTGCCGGGGCAAGTGCCGCGCCGCCTACGACGACGACAACGGCCACGGCACCCACGTGGCGGGCACGGTAGCCGCAGTGAATAACAGCGTGGGCGTCTTAGGGGTGGCCCCCGCCGCCGAGCTTTGGGCGGTGAAAGTCCTTTCCGGCTCGGGCTCTGGCTCCACCAGCGGCATCGTCCAGGGCATCAACTGGGTGATCAGCCACAACAACGGCGGCAAGCCCAAGGTCATCAACATGAGCCTGGGGGGTAGCGGCACCGACGACCAAGACGGTCAGTACTGCCCCAGCACCCGTTCCAGCAACGCCTTCCACAACGTCATCCAAAAAGCGGTGTGCGACTACCGGATCACTGTGGTGGTGGCCGCCGGCAACGAAGGGGACAACGCCGCCAACCATACCCCCGCCGCCTACGACGAAGTCATCACTGTAAGCGCCACCAACAGCCAAGACGACTGGCCCTCCTGGTCCAACTACGGACCCGACGTGGACATTGCCGCCCCTGGCGTCTCCATCCTCTCCACCTGGAACTCCTCCACCTCCAGCTACAACACCATCAGCGGCACCTCCATGGCAAGCCCCCACGTGGCCGGAGCCGCCGCCATTGTGCTCTCCCGCTACCCCAACTACACCCCAGCCCAGGTGAAAGAGGCCATCCTGCAAAACGCCGAGAGCACCGCAGGCTGGCAGAACACGTCGGGTAAACCCCACCCCGAGCCCTTCTTGAACGTGAGAGGATTCTAGCCCTTCCCAAGGAAAACCCCCCGCCTAAGGGCGGGGGGCGGTCTTTCCCGGAAAAAAGAAAGCCCCCTTGCGGGGGTTGACACCGTTGGACCACGGGGTCTTGAAAGCGCAGGAACGGGCCTTGGTTGCTCCTTAGAAAGGAGGTGATCCAGCCGCACCTTCCGGTACAGCTACCTTGTTA
>NZ_JAKTNQ010000056.1 GCF_022760835.1 Thermus altitudinis | reverse complement strand
ATGGAACCCCTTCCGCGTAACCTCGCGTAACCTCCCCCCTGCTACCCTGAGGCTAACCCGTAAGGGGGTGAAGGAGATGCTCAAGGAAGTGCAGGAGGTCAAGGTCGGCGGCCGGACGCGGCGGGTCCACGTGAGGCCCTTCGCCTGGAACCTGCACGCGCCCACCCACATGGAGTGGACCCCGGACGGCAGGCTCCTGGTGGTGGAGCGCACCACGGGCAAGGTGAAGGACGTCACCAAGGGCGGGGACATGGAGGAGGCTAAGCCCTTCGCCTGGGGGCTCCAGGGGCCCTCCAGCATGTGCCCGCTGCCAGATGGTAGGTTTTTGATCACAGAGTTCTGGGGTGGGCGAATCAGAGACATCACACAAGGTGGAGACGCACGCAAATCTGATGTTTTAGCTGAGGGGCTACAGGCGCCATACAGTCTTGTTTACGATGAAAGGCGCCAAAAACTTTCTGTAACGGTCTCGGAGGGGCGCCGCTCCAGAGCTGATGTACTCATAGATCTCCAAACGGGACAAACGGAACCCTTGGTGAAGGATATACCTCTTTTCCCGCCTCCCGGTTTCGAAGATGTTTCGTCTCCCCCTGATGACCCCAAAAGGAAACGGGGTATAGCTGTCTTCGCTGGATGTAACGACTGGAAGAAAGTCAATCGTGTTCCCGAACTCCCCTATGGCTCACTTTTGACTGTCGCCGAGTACCTCTTGGGTGTACCTGATGCTGGAGGCCCCTTTACCTTCGGAGAACTCCTGGAACATCACTGCTTAGCTTCGGGTCTTAACTTTACGGGAGGAATGATAGACGACCCCCTGAACCCTGAGATAACTTACATCACACAGCCGTTACGGGGCTCGGTCATCGCTGTAAACGTTAGGGACCAGGGTGACTACCGACATCAGCCTCCCGTCGTTTCCGGGTTGCCGATGGTTTCCTGTGTCAGGATTTCGCAAAATGGCGAAAAAATGTTCGCTTGTTCTATCTCTGGCGGGGTGGTCTGGGTAATAGAGGGGTTTTCTCCACTTGAGGCATAAAGAGTCTGTTTTGGCTGAGGCCCTGAGCGACCTCGGGGCCTCCCTGGGCTTTAGCGCCCTCGCCCTGGAAGTGGCCCGCACGGGGGAAGCCTTATGGGTGGGCTTCTTCGCCGCCCTGGGCTACCTTACCCTAGGGCCTCTTCTCCTCCTCAGCCCCTGGGTGGAGCGGCGGGGCCTGGCCCGGGCTCTCCTGGAGTTGCGCCTGGCCCGGGGCCTCCTGTTCCTCCCCCTTCCCTTCCTGCCGCGGGAAGCCGCCCTCCTGGTCTTCTACGCTTACCCCCTTATGGTCCTCACCGACCTGGCCATCGTGGCCTGGGAAGGCCTCCTGGTGCGGAGAGGCCGGGACAGGCTGGCGGAAAGGAGCGGCAAGCTCTACGCTGCCTGGGAGGTGGGAGGGCTGGTGGGAGTCGGCCTCGGCCCCGCCCTCTTCGCCCTCCATCCCGCCCTCCCTTACCTCCTTGCCGCCGGGATCCTCCTCCTGGCCTGGGCCCTCCTCCGCCCCGCCCTCACGGGGGAGAAGGGGGAGAGGGAGGAGGCGACGAGGCCCGAGGCCTTGGTGCAGTCCCTCCGTCGCCTCCTGGCCTACGCCCCCCTCAGGCCCTATCTCCTCCTTTCCCTCCTCTTTACCCTGGCCCACGCCCTCACCACCGCCCTTCTGGGCCTTCTGGCCCTCCGGGCGGGCACCCCGGAAGCCCTCTTCGGCCTGGTCTTCGTGCTGCAAAGCCTGGGGTACACCCTGGGAAGCTACTTTGCCGGGCGGGTCCCACCGGCCCTGGCCTTTAGGCTGGGCCCATTAGGGGCAGCCCTCGGGGGGATGGGCTTTCTCCTGCCCTTTCCCCTCCTCCTCGCCGCCCCACCCCTCTTAGGCCTGGGGGTGGCCCTCCTCAGCACCCACCTGCGGGCGGTGCGGGGCTGGCTCCTGCCCAAGGAGGGCCTGGCCCCAAGCCTTGCCGCCATCCGGGCCCTCCTCTACGGGGCCGGGGCCCTGGGGGGCCTGGGGGCGGGGGTCCTGGGCAAGGGGAATCCAGCCCTGCCCCTCCTCCTAGGAGCCTTGGGATTCCTGGTCCTTCTTCCCTTCGCTTTAGGACCCCTCCACCCTAGGCGACTGGAGGCCTTAAGGCAAGAAGAAGCAGAGTAGGAATCTTGGACAAGGAGAATCTACCCCTTCTCGTTTTGGGCCCGTTTCCGGCCAGCCTGTAGGCGTATGACAATAGCCCTCCTCCTCTGGCTGGAGGCCTTCCGCCTCTTCGGGGCGGGGTTCTTCTACTTCGCCCACGCCGCCCTCACCGCTCTTGGGGCCTTGAGCCCCCTAGAGGCCAGCTTAGCCCTGGCCTTCCGTCTCCTGGCCGAGCCCCTCTTCGCCCTCTATGGGGGGCATCTGGCCGACCGGTGGCCCAGGGGAAGGCTCCTCCTCCTCCTGGCCGGGGGGCTCCTCCTCGCCCTCGCCCCCTGGGTGGGAAGGGGGTGGCGGTGAAGGCAGGCTAGGTCTCGCCGGCAAACGCGGCTCTGGGGCGCCGGAATGGGGCCTGTGGTAAAGTGAGAAGGGAATGGTAAAGTCCAGGGTAAGCAGTAAAGGGCAGATCACCCTCCCCAAGGCGATCCGGGAGGCCCTTGGACTCCGCCCCGGAGAAGAGGTGGTCTTTGAGCTCCGGGAAGGGGGGGCCTTCCTCCGCCCCCGGCGCCGCGTACCCCTGGAAGCCCTGCTCGGGCGCCTGAAGGGCAAGCGGGGGTTCCCCGGGGAAGAGGCAGAGAGGCGGGCGCGGGAGGAGGCGTGGGGGGAAGGGGCCTAAAGCCTTACTAAGAGACTGTCGTAAAAGTCCGCTATACTTGAAGGGTGGCTTCTACACGGAGATCTTACCCCAGCGACCTGTCGGACGCGGAGTGGGCCATCCTGGAGCCGTTGATCCCCGCCCCCAAGCCCGGTGGCCGACCCGCAAAGGTGCCGAGGAGGGAGATCGTCAGCGCCATACTTTACGTCCTGGAAAACGGCATCAAGTGGCGGGCCATGCCTCACGACTTGCCCCACTGGTCCACGGTCTACCACTACTTCCGCAAGTGGCAGAAGGAAGGGGTTTGGGAGAAGGTAGCTCAGGTTCTGGCCCGTCGTGACCGGGAGCGGGGAGGACGGTATGCCTCCCCGAGTGCCCTGGTTATGGACAGCCAGTCGGTGGTCACGGGCATAGCCCGTATCTTGCAGACGAGTGAAAAGGGGGGCCCCGGGGACACGACGGGGCGAAGAAGGTCAAAGGGAGGAAGCGGCAGATCCTGACGGACACGGGGGGCCGTCTTTTGAAGGCCTTTGTCCACCCGGCCAATGAGCACGACAAGTGGGGTGGGCAGGCGTTGCTTTTGGGGATGGACCTCTCCTTGTGGCCCCGGGTACGCAAGCTCTTTGTGGACTGGGGCTACCGGGGTTTGCGGGAGGTGGCTAGGGGGCTGGGACTGGAGCTGGAGGTGGTGGCCCGTCCTTACGCGGGGGTGCGGGGGGTCTGGGTGCGGGAGGGGGAGGAGGTGCCGGAGATCCCGCGGGAGGGTGGGTTCAAGCCCCTGCCCAAGCGGTGGGTGGTGGAGCGGACCTTTGCCTGGATGGGGCGAAACCGACGGCTGGGGAAAGATTACGAGTACCACCCTGAGGTAACGGAAGCCTGGATGTATTTAGGCATGATACGCTTGCTGGTGAAGCGGCTGGCCAGGGCCGCATAAGCTGGAGGAGGGGACTTTTACAACAGTTTCTAAGTGCCAATCCTTTATCATCTCAACATGGCAGCCCCACTTCGGATCCAGCTGACCCCTGAGGAGGACCGGCTCCTCCTGGAGCTCTCCCTGGACCCAAGGACCCACAAGAAGACCCGCCTGTGGGCCATGATGGTCCGCCTGGCGGCCGAGGGCTGGACCGCCCCAAAGATCGCCCAGCACTTCCACAAGGACCGCACCACGGTCTACCTCGTCCTCCGGCGCTTCGTGAGGGAGGGTCTCCAGGGCCTCGCCTACCGCAAACCCCCGGGAGCCCCCAGGAAGTTCACCCCGGAGATGGCCGCCTTCGTGGAGGAAAGGCTGGCGGAAGACCGGGTCTGGACCGCCCCCCAGCTCTCGGCGGCCATAGCCGAGCGCTTCGGGGTCCGCCTGGCCCCCAAGGTGGTGGCCCGGCACCTCAAGGCCATGGGGTATGTGTGGAGACGGACGCGGTACGTGCCCAGGGGTAGACCGGAGGCGGAGGAGGTGGAGGCCTTTGTGGAGGAGGAAGAGGAGGCGAAAAGGGGGCTCAGGAGGGGGTGATGGAGGTGGGGTACTTGGACGAGAGCGGGTTTGCCCTGACCCTGCCTCCCACGTACGCCTGGTGCCGGAGGGGGGAGGCCAAGGGGGTGCCGCGGGCGTGGGGCAAGGAGGGGCGGGTGAACGTGGTGGGGCACCTGGTGCGGGGCCGGGAGGGGGAGCGGCTTTTCTTTGCCCTTTTGGAGGGGCCGGTGCGGTGGGAGGTGTTGCGGGGGTATCTGGACCGGGTGGCTGAGAGCTTGGGTAAGCCTTTGAAGGTGTTCATGGACCGGGCGCCTTTTCACCGGTGCCGTGGGGTGGAGGAGAGGAAAGGGGTGTGGCGGGGGCTGGGGCTGGAGGTGGCTTACCTGCCGCGGTACAGCCCGCATCTGAACCCCATGGAGGGCGTATGGCGGCGGGTGAAGGGGTTTTTGATGCCGAGGCGGCACTACGGGAGCGTGGAGGAGCTTAAGGAGGCGGTGGTGCAGGCCCTAAAAGCCCTGGGGGGTGTGGAGTTGAAAATCTTGGAGGAGGGCACTTACCTGGACACCTCCCTGATGCTCCGCCTCCTGACCGGAGACCCGCCGGAGCTCGCCGCCCAAGCCCTGGAGGTGTTTCGCGGGGCCGAGGAGGGGCGCTACACCCTGGCCGTCCACCCCTTGGCCGTGGCCGAGGCCTTCTACACCCTGGTCTCCTTCTACGGGGTGGGGCGGGCCGAGGCGGCGGGGGCCCTCTTGGACCTGCTGGACCGGGAGGGGGTCCTTCTGGAGGACGAGGAGGACCTCCGCCCCGCCCTGGAGGAGGCCGGGAAGGGAGGGCTCAGCCTGGTGGACGCCTTCTTGGCCCACCGCGCCCGCAGGCAAGGGGCTGGGCTTGCCACTTTGGACCGCAAGCTGCGAAGGCGGGCCGGGGTAGAGCTGCTTCCCTAGGATTCGGCCTGTTCCTCGCCAGAAGCTATCCCCCCAAGATCCCTGCCTCCCCATCGCCCAGGCCCGGGTGGCGAGGCTCCGCCGGGAGTACGGGGTGTGAGGCCGGGGGAAAG
>NZ_JAKTNQ010000055.1 GCF_022760835.1 Thermus altitudinis | reverse complement strand
GGTCCCCACATTTTTACTCGTCCAGTCTCACATGTGTCTGTCCGGGTTCAGAAGAAGACCCCGGGAACCTCCCGGGGTCTGGCCCAGGCCTGGCCTAAAGCTTCTTTAGGGCCTGGGTGAGCTGGGTGAGCACGTGTTGCGCATCCCCGTAGAGCATCCGGGTGTTGTCGGCGTAGAAGAGCTCGTTCTCCACCCCAGCAAAGCCCTTGCCCTGGCCCCGCTTGATGACGATCACGTTCTTGGCCTTGTCCACGTCCAGGATGGGCATGCCGTAAAGGGGGCTTCCCGGGCGGCGGGCGGCGGGGTTCACCACGTCGTTGGCCCCGATCACCACCGCCACGTCCACGGTGGGGAACTCGGGGTTGATCTCCTCGAGGTCCTTCAGCTTGTCGTAATCCACCCCGGCCTCGGCCAAAAGCACGTTCATGTGCCCGGGCATCCGCCCCGCCACCGGGTGGATGGCGAACTTCACCTCCACCCCTTTGCTCTCCAAGAGGTCCGCCAGCTCCTTTACCTTGTGCTGGGCCTGGGAGAGGGCCATGCCGTAACCGGGCACAAAGACCACCTTGGCCGCGTAGGCCAGCATCACCGCGGCGTCCTCCACGTCAATGGGCTTGAGGCTCCCCTTGACCTCCCCCGCCTCCTGCTCCACGCCAAACCCGCCCATGAGTACGCTCATGACGGAGCGGTTCATGGCCCGGGCCATCAGCACGGTGAGAAGGGTACCCGCCGCCCCCACCAGGGTGCCCGCCACCATCAAGGCCGGGTTGCCCACGGCAAAACCCTCAAAGCCCACGGCCATGCCGGTAAAGGCGTTGTAGAAGGAGATGGCCACGGGCATGTCCCCACCGCCGATGGGCAGGGTCATGAGAATGCCGAAAAGCAAGGCTAGAAGGAAGAAGAGCACGATGCTGAGGGTGGGATCGTTCCAGAGCAGGGAGAAGCCCAAGAGAACCGTGATGAGAAGGACCAGGG
Source organism: Thermus altitudinis (assembly GCF_022760835.1). GTDB lineage: Bacteria > Deinococcota > Deinococci > Deinococcales > Thermaceae > Thermus > Thermus altitudinis. Next base: position 5,819 of record NZ_JAKTNQ010000055.1, on the reverse strand, counting down.
CGTTCACCACCTTCTGCCCGGGGAAAACGATGGGCCGGGTCTTCATGATTCCCTGAAGCTTGGCAAAGGCGATGAGGCTTCCCGTGAAGGCCACGCTCCCGATGAGGCCGCCCAGGATGGCCAAGGCCATGAGGCCCGGGTTCTCAAAGGCCCCCTTCAGGAGCTCCACCGCGGCGATGGTGGCCGCCGCACCCCCACCCATGCCGTTGTAGATGGCCACCATCTGGGGCATGTCGGTCATGGCCACCTTGACCGCCGCCCACCAAGCCACCACCGATCCCACCAAGAGGGCGATGAGCATGAGGCCAAAGTTGTGCATCCCCGGCCAGAAGAAGGTGGCCACCACCGCCAAGGCCATGCCCCACCCCGCCCACACGATGCCGCTTTTGGCGGTGGTGGGGTGGGCCATGCGCTTTAAGCCCACGATGAAGAGGATGGCCACCACAAAGTAGGCTGCTTGGATGAGGTCCATTACTGACCACCCCCCTTGCCCGGCTTTTTCTCAAACATCTCCAGCATGCGCACCGTCACCGCATACCCCCCGGCGGCGTTGGCCGCCCCCAGGATCACCCCCAGGAAGCCAATGAGCTTTTCCAGGCCAGTTTCCGCATGCCCCAAGACCACCATGGCCCCCACCACCACCACCCCGTGGATGAAGTTGGACCCCGACATCAAGGGGGTGTGGAGGATCACCGGCACCCGGGTGATGAGCTCGTAACCCAAGAAGGCCGTGAGCACAAAAATGTAAAGGGCAGACCAGAAGCCAAACTCCATCACGCACCTCCCACGAGGGCCTTGGTGGGCCCGTGCAGGATCTCGCCTTCCTTCATGAGAAGCGCCCCTTGGATGATCTCGTCCTCCCACTTAGGGGCGAACTCGCCCTTTTCTATAAGCAGGCCCGAAAGATTGAGAAGGTTTTTGGCGTACATCTCCGAAGCGTGTACGGAAAGCTCGCTGGGGAGGTTCAAGGGGCCATAGATCCTAACCCCCCTCACCTCCACCACCTCTCCGGGCTTGGTGAGGACGCAGTTACCCCCGCTTTCCGCGGCCAGATCCACCACCACCGTGCCCGGCTTTAAGCGCTCCACCATGTCCTCGGTGAGGAGGATGGGGGCCCGGCGGCCCGGGACCTGGGCGGTGGTGATGATGGCGTCCATCCCCGCCACGTGTTCCCGTAAGGCTTCGTGTTGGATGCGCTTTTCCTCCTCGGTGAGTTCGCGAGCGTAACCCCCCTCCCCTTCGGCACTGATGGGCAGCTCAATGGGCTTGGCCCCCAAGGAAAGGGCCTGCTCCACCGCCGCCTTGCGCACGTCGTAGGCGAACACCTGGGCCCCCAGGCGCTTGGCGGTGGCGATGGCCATGAGCCCCGCCACTCCCACTCCCATGACCATCACCTTGGCGGGGCGGATGGTACCCGCCGCGGTGGTGAGCATGGGGAAGAAGCGGGGGGAAAGCCTGGCGGCATGGATGGCCGCCAGATACCCCGCCACCGTGGCCTGGCTGGAAAGAGCGTCCATGCTCTGGGCCCGGGTGATGCGGGGGATGAGCTCCATGGCGATCACCGTGGCCTTTTTGGCGGCCAAAGCCTTCACCAGGTCCAGATTTTTATGGGCCTGAACAAAACCCACCACAATGGCCCCAGGCTCCAAGGCGGCGATCAGATCCTCCGGTGGCGGCTGGACGGTGAAGAGGAGGTTGGCGCCCTTTAGGAGCTCTCCTCGCTCCACCACCTCCGCCCCTGCCTCCTGGTAAGCGGCGTCAAGATGATAGGCGCCTTCCCCAGCGCCCTTTTCCACCCGCACCCTGGCCCCTCCCTTCACCAGGCGGGCCACCACCTCGGGCACCAGGGCCACCCTTCTTTCCCCTGGGGCCCTTTCCTTGGGAACCGCTACCGTCACCATAGGACCTCCTCCGCGCCAGTATACCAACGGCATCCATGGGCATCTGTCCTGAGCCTCGAGGCTGACCCACTGGTCAGAAGCAAGTCCTTATGGAAAAATGCCCCCATGCGGCCCTCGGGGCTCAAGATCGCCGCCGTACTGCTCTTGGGGATCCTCGCCATCAGCTTCGGGAGCATCCTGGTGCGCCTGGCCCTGGCGGCCTCAGGGGATAGAAGCCTGGCCTTCAGCCTGGTGATGAGCGCGGGGCGCATGGCGCTGGCGGCCCTCCTCCTCCTCCCCGCCTGGCGCAGCCCCCTAAGGAGCCCCGCTGGGCTTCCTTACGCCGTGGCCGCCGGCGCCTTTTTAGCCCTGCACTTCGCCCTCTGGATCACCTCCCTCTCCTACACCTCCGTGGCCGCCAGCACCGCCTTGGTCACCACCAACCCCATCTGGATCACCCTGTTCGCCCGGCTCTTCTTCCGGGAGACTCCTTCCGGCCTCACCCTTCTGGGCATCGGGGTAGCCCTTTTGGGAGGGCTGCTCATCGGCCTGGGGGATGCCCAAGGAGGAGGGGGGGCCAACCCCCTCCTGGGGGATTTCCTGGCCCTCTTGGGAGCGGTGGCCGCCTCCCTCTACCTCCTCCTGGGGCGGGAAGCGCAAAGGCGCGGCCTTTCCATCCTGGAATACATACGGGTAGCTTACTCCGCCGCCGCCCTTCTCCTCCTCCCCCTCCCCTATCTCTTCGGGGGTGGGTACGGGGGGTATCCACCCGTGGTCTATGGCTACATCCTCCTCATGGCCCTCCTGCCGCAACTCGTGGGTCACACCAGCTTCAACTGGGCCACCCGGCATATCCCCCCGGTCCTGGTCTCCCTGGCCATCCTCTTTGAGCCGGTGGGGGCAAGCCTCCTAGCCTTCCTCCTCTTTGGGGAGCTTCCTGGGATTCCCGTGCTCCTGGGAGCCCTAGTCCTCTTGATAGGGGTGGGGATGGCCGTGGTGGGAGGGCGAAGGTGATCCACATCGCCTTAGCCGCCCTCCTCTGGGGCCTGGGTGGGGCCCTGGCCGGGCGGTTCATGGGGGAGATCCCCCCTTCGGTCCTCATTCCCTTACGCTTTCTCCTCAGCTTCCTCCTGCTCCTTCCCCTGGTGCTTCGCTTCCCCCCGGCCGCCACGGAGTGGCCTAGGCTGGTTCGGGTGGGCCTGGCCCTTTCCGGGGCCCAGGCCTTTTACTACCTGGCCATCCACGCCACCACCGTGGCCACGGGAATCTTCCTCCAGTACCTGGCCCCGGCCCTCCTCACCCTCTACGCCCTCCTAAGGAGGGAAAGGCTTCCCGGCAAGGCGCTTTTGGGCGTGGCCCTAGCCCTTTGGGGAGCCTATGTGCTGGTGGTGGGGTCCAAGGGCTTCGCGGCAAGCCCCGTGGGGGTAGCTTATGGACTCCTTTCCGCCCTTTCCTTCGCCCTTTACGCCGCCTTCTCCCACGGACTCAGGACCCCACCCTTGGTGAGCCTAGGCGTGGCCACAGGGGTGGGAAGCCTCCTTTCCCTACCGGTACTCCTTAGCCACCTGTCCCAGATACTGGCCCTAAGGCCGGGGGACTGGGGGGCGGTGGGCTATCTGGTGGTCTTGGGCACGGTGGTGCCCTTTGGCCTTTTCCTCCTTGGGGTGCGCACGGTACCCGCCCGCAAGGCAACCCTCATCGCTATGCTGGAGCCGGTGGCGGGGGCGGTTTTCGCCTGGCCCCTGGCGGGGGAGCCCCTGAGCCTCGAGGCCCTCTTGGGCGGCTCCCTCATCCTCCTGGGGGTCGCTCTGAACCGGAGGTGATATGGCAGCGCGGGTTTTCTTCCTCTTTACCCTGGGCTACTTCCTCTCCTACTTCTACCGCTCGGCCAACGCGGTCCTCTCCCAGGACCTCTCCCGGGACCTGGGCCTAAGTCCGGCGGAGCTGGGCTTCATGACCAGCCTCTTCTACCTGGCTTTCGCCGCAGTCCAACTACCCCTGGGTGGCCTTCTTGACCGGTACGGCCCGAGGCTCGTCACCCCGGCCCTCCTCCTTTTGGCCGCGTTGGGAAGCCTGGTCTTCGGCCTGGCGCAAAGCTTTCCTGTCCTAGCCCTGGGCCGGGCCCTCATCGGCATGGGGATGGCCGCGGCCCTCATGGGCTCCCTAAAGGCCTTTAGCCTGTGGTTTCCCAAAACCTACGCCACCGTCTCCACCCTTCTCGTGGGTCTAGGGGCCACGGGAGGGCTTTTGGCCGCCACCCCCTTAGCCTTGATGAAGGAAGTCCTTGGCTGGCGCGGGGTTTTCCTGCTGGGAGCAGGCGTAGTGGTCCTGGTGGCCCTTCTCCTCTACCTGGGGGTACGGAACAGCCCGCCGGGGGTTCCCTGGCCTAAAGGTGGAGGAGGCGGCGGGTTGGCGGAGGTCTTGGGCAATGCCAGGCTCCTCCGGGTAGCCTTCCTGGCCCTGGCCTTCGCAGGAAGCTTCCTGGCCTTGCAGACCCTGTGGGCGGGAGCCTACGCCTATGCCTTGGGGCTCAAAGCGGTGGAGGTGGGCAACCTCCTTTTCCTCTACTCCGGGGCTGCCGTCTTGGGGTTCCTGGTCTCGGGGTACCTGGCGGACCGCCTGGGCACCGCCAGGGTGCTTTTCCTTTCCGCCTGGCTGTTCGCCCTGGGCCTGGGGCTCCTGCTCCTTAAGCTTTTGGTGCCCGCTTACTTCCTCATGGGCCTTTTTGGCGCCTTCAACATCCTCACCCTCACCCAGGCCCGGGAGCTGGTGCCCCCTCACCTGGTGGGGCGGGGCACCACCTTGGTGAATCTCTTCGGCATCGGGGGGACCTTCCTCCTGCAGTGGGGGGTGGGGGTGGCGGTGGCAACCTTGGGGTACGGCTTCGCCTTTGCCGGCCTTCTTGGCCTTTTGTTCCTGGCCCTTCTCCTTTACCGGCCCCTTCTCGGTTTGGGGAAAACCTTAGGGTGAAAAACTCCCGGACCCCATCCGGGCGCTTTTGCGGAAAAGGTACGGGCGTTCCCTAGGGCCCCAAAGGTGGTACCCTTCCTAGGCCCTGAGCCCTCTTGGAGCACATCCCAGTTCTCCCAACCAGGCGGCGAACTTTGTTATAGGACCTCGAGGCCTCTCGGGAATCCTTTGCGATTGGGGGCCGGTTTCTGGCCTGTTAGCCAATGGCCGAGCCTGGGCAAAACTAACACTTTTGCGTTAAACTCCCTCCATGCTAGCCCAGGTACGCAGCTACACCCTCTTCGGCCTGGACGCTATTCCGGTCACCGTGGAGGTGGATGTTAGCCCCGGGCTTCCCAGCTACGCCCTGGTAGGCCTGCCGGACAAGGCGGTGGAGGAAAGCCGGGAGAGGGTCCGGGCGGCCCTTAAGAACTCCGGCTTCCCCTACCCCCAGGCCCGGGTGGTGGTGAACCTGGCCCCGGCGGAACTGCGCAAGGAAGGGAGCCACTTTGACCTGCCCATCGCCTTGGGGCTTCTGGCCGCCCAGGGGGTGGTGCCTTTGGAAAGCCTCTCGGGCCTGGCGGTGGCGGGGGAGCTGGGCTTGGACGGTTCCTTGCGCCCGGTGCCCGGGGCGGTGAACCTGGCCCTGGGGGCATTGGGAGAGGGGAAAAGGCTCCTCCTTCCCCTGGAAAGCGCCAAGGAGGCCGCCTTGGTGGAGGGGGTGGAGGTTTACGGGGCGGAAAGCCTCCGGCAGGCGGTGGCCTACCTAAGGGGGGAGGAGGACCCAAAGAGGGCGGAGCCCGAGGACCCCGTGGCCGCCTTAGAGAAAAGGGGGGTGTGGGGGGCTACAGTCCCCCGGTTTGCAAACCGGGGATACATGGACCTCCCACGTCCGCCACCGGTTCATTTGAGGCAGGAGCCCCAAAGCGGCAGATGGGCTACCATGGGATGGAGGTACGGTGATCCGAAAGGCCTTCAAGTACCGCCTGT
>NZ_JAKTNQ010000054.1 GCF_022760835.1 Thermus altitudinis | reverse complement strand
CGGACGGAGCCTTCAGGGATGAGCACTGGGCAAGCAGTCTCATCGTTCCTGAGGTCACGGGCGAAGCCCGTATCTTGCAGCCCTGTTCTTCAGAACAGGGAGTCGTCACGACCGCTCTAAAATCTCCACCACCAAGGCCGCCCCCACCAGGTTGGCCCCCAGGTCGCGGCGGATGCGCTCGGCCTTCAGCATGCGCAAAAGGTCCTCTTCCCGGAAGTACCAGCTGCTTTCCCACACCAAGGGTTCCACGAAGCCAATCTCCACGTAGGCCCGCACCACCCCCAAGGAAAGGCCGTAGTCCGCCAGGGCTTCCATGGATATATAGGGGCTACGCGCCAGCATACCGCACCTCCTTTAGCTTCCGCCAAAGGGCCTCCTCCTCGGGGGAGAGGTGCTCGGGGATCACCACCCGCACCTCCAGGTAAAGGTCCCCGCGGCCATGGGGGCCGGGAAATCCTTTGCCCTTTAGCCGGAGCTTCCTCCCCGTTTGGGTCCTCGGGGGAATGGTGACCTCCACCGGCCCTTCCAGGGTGGGAGCCCGCACCTTACCCCCCACCACGGCGATGGGGGCCGGGACGTCTAGGGTGGCGTAGAGGTCTTGGCCCTCCAGACGGAAAACGGGATGGGGAAGAAGCCGCACCGTGAGAAGAAGGTCCCCTGGGGGCTCCCCAGGCCCGCCCAGGCCCGCCAGGCGGATGGTGCTCCCGTCCTGCACCCCTGGGGGGATCCTCACGGAAACCCGTCTGCCCCCCACCTCCACCACCTTTTCACCCCCGTGGAAGGCCTCCTCTAGGCTAAGGGGAAGCTCGGCCCTGAGGTCGCGGCCTCTCCTTGGCCTCCTCCGCCCCATGCTCCCAAAGAGGCCGCCCCCGAAGAGCTCCTGGAAGAAGTCGGAAAAGTCCTCCACGTCAAACCCGGAGAAGTCGTACCCACCCGGGGGCGGCGGTGGGGGAGGGGTGGCGGTGCCGTAGGTGTCATAGACCTTGCGCTTTTCCGGGTCGGAAAGAACGGCGTAGGCCTCGTTGATCTCCTTGAAGCGCTCCTCGGCCTCGGGGCTTTTGTTCACGTCAGGATGGTACTGGCGGGCCAGGCGCTTGTAGGCCCGTTTGATCTCCTCCTGCGTGGCGTTTCTCGGTACCCCCAGGATGGCGTAGTAGTCCTTCATGGCCTACTCCACGCCCTCTTCTTCTGGGCTTTTTTCCTCACCCACGGCCACCCGGGCCGGGCGCACCAGGGCCTCGCCCAGGCGGAAGCCCCGTTGGAAGACCCGGGCCACCTTGCCCGGTTCTCCCGGGAGAAGGCCGATGGCCTCGTGGTAACGGGGGTCGAAGGCCTCTCCTTCCCCAGGCACCTCCTCAATGCCAAGCCCCGCCAGGATGCGGAAGAAGCCTTCCCGCACCGCCTTCACCCCCTGGAGGATGCTCTCCGGGTTGGCCTCGGCGAACTCTAGGGCCCGTTCCAGGTCATCCAGGACGGGAAGGAGGGCGCGGACCGCCCGGAGGGTCCCCTCCCGTTCCCGGAGCCTAAGCTCCTCCTCCATGCGCTTGCGGTAGTTGTCAAAGTCGGCCAGGAGGCGCACGTACCGGTCCTTTAGGGCTCGGAGCTCCTCCTCTACGGCCAGGAGGCGTTGTTCCAGGGCCAAGGCCTCCTGGCCTACCGCCTGGAGGTCTTTCTCCACCTGGGCGGCCTCCTCTTGTGGGATTTTCTCGCGTTCCTTCTCCATGCTTCCTCCGAAAGGGGGTAAGGGGAGGCCCCTGCCCTGGCAGGGGCCAGGGCAGGGGGGCTTTAGTCGGCGGGCTTGTAGTCGGCGTCAATCACGTCGTCAGGGCCGCGGCTGGATCCCCCGGTGGCCCCGGCGGTGGCGGCCTTCTCATAGGCCTCTACCGCCTGCAAAAGCTCCTCCGTGGCGGCTTTCAGCTCGGGGTCGGAGGCGTCCTTTTCCGAGAGCTCCTTGGCCCGGGCGATGGCCGCCTCGAGGCGGGCCTTGGCCTCCGGGGTACCCTGCTTCTCCTGGAGGATCCTCTCCGCCTGGACGCGGGTGGAGTCCAGGGTGTTCTTGAGCTCGGCGTGCTCCCGGCGACGCCGGTCCTCCTCCGCATGGCGCTGGGCCTCCTCAATCATCCGCTGGATCTCCTCCTCGGAGAGGGTGGTGGTGTTCTGGATGGTGATGGAGGCCTCCTTGCCCGTGGACTTCTCCTTGGCGGTCACGTGGAGGATGCCGTTGGCGTCTATGTCAAAGCAGACCTCAATCTGGGGCACCCCCGCGGGCATGGGGGGGATGCCCTCGAGTCGGAAGCGGCCCAGGCTCTTGTTGTCCGCGGCCATGGGCCGCTCGCCCTGGAGGACGTGGATTTCCACCGCGGTCTGGTTGTGCTCGGCGGTGGTGAAGATCTCGCACTTGCGGGTGGGGATGGTGGTGTTCCGGGGAATCAGGACCGTCATGACCCCACCCTTGGTCTCCACCCCCAAGGAGAGGGGGGTGACGTCCAGGAGGACCACATCCCGCACCTCCCCCATAAGGACCCCCGCTTGGATGGCGGCCCCCATGGCCACCACCTCGTCGGGGTTTACGGAGCGGTTGGGCTCCTTGCCCAATAGCTCCTTGACCACCCTTTGCACCGCCGGCACCCGGGTGGCCCCGCCCACCAGGATCACCTCGTCGATCTGGGCGGGGGTCAGGCCCGCATCCTTAAGGGCCTGCTCCACGGGGCCCCTAAGGCGCTTCAGAAGGGGCTCAATGAGCTCCTCAAACTTGGCCCGGGTGAGCTTCTTCTCCAGGTGCAAGGGGGTCTTGCTGGCGGGGTCTAGGGCGATGAAGGGGAGGCTGATGGTAGTCTCCAGGGTGCTGGAAAGCTCAATCTTGGCTTTCTCCGCCGCCTCAATCAGGCGCTGGAGGGCCTGGCGGTCCGCCTTGAGGTCCACCCCGTACTCCCGCTTGAACTCCTCGGTCAGCCAGTTCACGATGGCGTGGTCCATGTCGCTGCCGCCCAGGTGGGTGTCCCCGGAGGTGGACTTCACCTCAAAGACCCCCTCGCCGATCTCCAGCACCGTCACGTCAAAGGTGCCACCGCCCAGGTCAAAGACCAAGACGGTTTCGTTGCCCTTCTTGTCCAGGCCATAGGCCAAGGCGGCGGCGGTGGGCTCGTTGATGATGCGGAGCACCTCCAGGCCCGCAATTCGCCCGGCGTTGGCCGTGGCCTCCCGCTGGGCGTTGTTGAAGTAGGCGGGCACGGTGATCACCGCCTTGGTGATGCGCTCTCCCAGCTTCTTGGAGGCGTCCTCCACCAGCTTGCGGAGGACCATGGCGCTGATCTCCTCCGGGGTGTAGAGCTTGCCCTTGATCTCCACCCGCACCCCGCCATCGGGCCCGGGGACCACCTTGTAGGGCACCCGCTTGGCCTCCTCCTGGACCTCCTCAAAGCGGCGGCCAATAAAGCGCTTGATCTCAAAGATGGTGCCCTCGGGGTTGAGCACCGCCTGGCGCTTGGCCATGCGGCCCACCAAGGTCTCCCCGTCCCGGAAGGCCACCACGCTGGGGGTGGTCCTTTCCCCCTCGGCGTTTTCCAACACCACCGGCTTGCCGCCCTCCATGACGGCGATCACGCTGTTGGTGGTACCCAGGTCAATGCCCACTGCCTTGGCCATAGCTACACCTCGCACCTTAAGCATAGAGCATTCCACTTTGATGTGTCAAGAGAGTTGAGTGTAGGTATATCATGGTGCGCTGGACTACCCGGATTCCCCGTTTGCCGTGTACCCTAAGAGAAGACATGTCCCGGCTTCCTTTGAACTTTTTGGTTTTCATCCTGGGCCTGCTCCTTTTGGCCTGGGCCTTTAGCCTGGCGGGCACAGCGGGGAACCCGGCAAGCGGGGTCAACTACACCACCTTCCTCGAGGACCTGCAGGCGGGCAGGGTGAAGGAGGTGGTGGTGCGGGCTGGGGAGACCCGCATCCAAGGCACCTTAACCGACGGGTCCACCTTCACCACCTACGCCGCTAGCCCTCCCGACAATCAGACCCTCGAGGCCTGGACCAAAAGGGGCGTGAGCGTGCGGGTGGAGCCTCCCCAAGGCCAAAACCCTCTGGGTTTCCTCTGGCCGCTCCTTTTGGTGGGGCTTCTCATTGGGGCGCTTTTCTACTTCTCCCGTGCGGGGCGTTCCGGGCCCTCGGACTCCGCCTTCAGCTTCACCAAGAGCCGGGCCAAGGTGCTTACCGAGGCCCCCAAGGTCACCTTCAAGGACGTGGCCGGGGCCGAGGAGGCCAAGGAGGAGCTGAAGGAGATCGTGGAGTTCCTGAAGAACCCCGCCCGCTTTCACGAGATGGGGGCCAGGATTCCCAAAGGCGTCCTCCTGGTGGGCCCCCCGGGGGTGGGGAAGACCCACATCGCCCGGGCGGTGGCGGGAGAGGCCAAGGTGCCCTTCATCACCGCCAGCGGCTCGGACTTCGTGGAGATGTTCGTGGGGGTGGGGGCGGCCAGGGTCCGGGACCTCTTTGAAACCGCCAAGCGCCATGCCCCTTGCATCGTCTTCATTGACGAGATCGATGCCGTGGGCCGCAGGCGGGGTGCGGGGGTGGGAGGCGGCAACGACGAGCGGGAACAGACCCTAAACCAGCTTCTGGTGGAGATGGACGGCTTTGAAAAGGACTCCACCATCATCGTCATGGCTGCTACCAACCGCCCCGACGTTCTGGACCCGGCCCTCCTGCGCCCGGGCCGCTTTGACCGCCAGGTGGCCATAGATGCCCCGGACGTGAGGGGCCGGGAGCAGATCCTGCGCATCCACGCCCGGGGCAAGCCCTTGGCGGAGGATGTGGACCTGGCCCTTTTGGCCAAGCGCACCCCAGGCTTTGTAGGGGCGGACTTGGAAAATCTCCTGAACGAGGCCGCCCTCCTGGCGGCCCGGGAAGGCCGGAAGAAGATCACCATGAAGGACCTCGAGGAGGCCGCCGATCGGGTGATGATGGGCCCGGCCAAGAAAAGCCTGGTCCTTACCCCTCGGGACCGGAGGATCACCGCCTACCATGAGGCAGGGCATGCCCTGGCCGCTCACTTCCTGGAGCACGCCGATGGGGTGCACAAGGTGACCATCGTGCCCCGGGGCCGGGCCTTGGGCTTCATGATGCCCAGGCGGGAGGACATGCTCCACTGGAGCCGAAACCGCCTCCTGGACCAGATCGCCGTGGCCTTGGCTGGGCGGGCGGCGGAGGAGCTCATCTTTGAGGACGTGACCACGGGGGCGGAAAACGACTTCCGCCAGGCCACGGAGCTGGCCCGGCGCATGATCACCGAATGGGGCATGCATCCCGAGTTTGGGCCCGTGGCCTATGCCCATCGTGAGGACACCTATCTGGGCGGTTACGACGTGCGCCAGTACTCGGAGGAGACCGCCAGGCGCATAGACGAGGCGGTGCGCCGCCTCATTGAGGAGCAATACGGGCGGGTGAAAAACCTCTTGCAGGAGAAACGGGAAATCCTGGAGCGGGTGGCGGAAACCCTCTTGGAGCGGGAGACCCTTACCGCTGAGGAGTTCCAGAAGGTGGTGGAGGGTCTGCCCCTGGAGCCAGACGGGGAGGACCAAGGGGAGACGCCCCAAGAGCGTCCGGAAAAGGAAACCCCCCGGGTGGTGCCCAAGGTCAAGCCGGGGGGAGCCTTGGGTGGCGCTGGATAGCCTTCCCTCCTGGCTTGGGCCAGGGTGGGGGCCCAGGAAAGGCCCTGGTGCGGGTGTTATCCCGGTGGGGCTTAGCGAACCAAACGGTAGGAAAGGGGTTGAGGCTGGAAATAAACCTGGGGGGCCAAGGCCCCCCAGGGGAAGGGAATACGTTACTTCTTGACCTTTTCCTTGAGAGCCTTGCCCGGCTTGAAGGCGGGATACTGGGTAGCGGGGATCTTGATCTTCTCCTTGGTGCCGGGCTTCACACCGGTGCGGGCCTTGCGCTTGCGCACCTCAAAGGTGCCGAAGCCGGTGAGCTGCACCTTGTTCCCCCCAGAGAGGGCTTCTTCCACCTTGGAGAGGAACGCATCCACCGCCGCCTTGATGTCCTTCTTCTTAAGGCCCGTAGCGGCTGCCACCTGATCTACCAGATCCGCTTTGGTGACCGTTTTCTTTGCTGCCATTCTTCACCTCCTTCCTCTTTTCCCTTCCGCAAGGACTATAGCACGCTTGAACGGGGCTACGCAATACTCTGACCCATTTGTATACCTGTGTAAAGCAATGTGTGATAACGGAAGTATTGGCTCTAGCGGTACTGGGGTGGCAAAAGTTCCCGTACCCGGGCCTCTATCTCCCGGGTCAAGATTTCCAGCTCCTGATGGGTAAAGCGGGACAGCTTCGGAACCGGTATAGGTTTGCCATAGATCACCCGGATGGGCTTGCGCAACCGGAAGAGCTTTCGCCCCACAGGCCAGGCCTGGTCGGTGCCCACCACCGCCACGGGTACCACGGGGCTTCCGGTGCGCAGGGCGATGGCCGCCACCCCGGTCTTAAAGGGCTGGAGCTTACCCGTGCGGCTTCGGGTTCCTTCCGGGAAGATGCCAAAGGCCAAACCCCTTTCCAGGGCGCGGATGGCCCCTTTGATGGCGGAGAGATCGCTTTGCCCCCGTTCCACGGGGATGGCGTAAAGCCGGGGTAGAAGCCAGGAGAGCAGGGGTAGACGGAAGACGTCGGCCCGGGCCAGGAAGCTCACGGGGCGTCGTACCCCGGCCCCCACGGCGATGGGATCCAGGATGGAGAGGTGGTTGGCGGCCAGAATGACCGGGCCTTCCTGGGGTACGTTTTCCACGCCCTCTGCCCGATAACCGAAGAGGAGGTGCAGGAGAAACCGGGCCAGATACCAGGTGGCCCGGTAGACAGGGTTTGGCTGGTGGGCTTCCACGGGTTCCAATTTACAGAAAAGGGGGGTGTGGGTGGCCATAATCCCCCGGTTTTGAAACCGGGG
>NZ_JAKTNQ010000053.1 GCF_022760835.1 Thermus altitudinis | reverse complement strand
CGGTACTTGAAGGCCTTCTTGTAGGTGCTATCCTGAATGTGCTTCACCTCCCACTCAGGTGGCGCCGGGTCCGGGGTGGTCCTCACACCGCTGGACCATTTCACTTGTAGCGTAGCACACTGTGGGGGGTCCATGTATCCCCGGTTTCAGAACCGGGGGATTATAGCCCCTCACACCCCCTCTTTCTCTAAAGGGCCCAAGGGCTTGGTAAACTTTAGATCATGTATGAGGCGGTTATCGGCCTCGAGGTCCACCTGCACCTGAAGACCCGGACCAAGGCCTTCTGCGGCTGTGAGGCCGAGTATTTTGGAGCCCCCCCCAACACCCACACCTGCCCCGTCTGCCTGGGCCTTCCTGGGGCCCTCCCCGTGCCCAACAAAAGGGCGGTGGAGTTTGGCCTAAGGCTGGCCCTGGCCCTGGGAAGCCGGGTTCCGGAAAGGCTGGTCTTCCACCGCAAGAACTACTTCTACCCCGACCTGCCCAAAAACTACCAGATCAGCCAGTACGACCTGCCCCTGGGCCAAGGGGGAAGCCTGCCCCTGGGGGAAAGGGCCGTGCGCATCAAGCGCCTCCATCTGGAGGAGGATGCCGGCAAAAGCCTCCACCTGGAGGACCGCACCCTTTTGGACCTGAACCGGGCGGGAAGCCCCTTGATTGAGCTGGTCACCGAACCCGATATCCAAAGCCCCGAGGAAGCCCGGCTTTTTCTCCAACGCATCCAGGCCCTGGTCCAGACCCTGGGGATCTCCGAGGCCAGCCCCGAGGAGGGGAAGATGCGGGCCGATGTGAACGTTTCCGTGCGCCGCCAAGGGGAGCCTTTGGGCACCAAGGTGGAGATCAAAAACCTCAACTCCTTTAAGAGCGTACAAAGGGCCCTGGAGTACGAGATCCGCCGCCAGACCGAGATCCTAAGGCGGGGGGAGAGGGTCAAGCAGGCCACCATGGGTTTTGAAGAGGGCAGCGGCAAAACTTACCCCATGCGCACCAAGGAGGAGGAGGCGGACTACCGCTACTTCCCCGAGCCCGACATCCCCCCGGTGCCCATCTCCCGGGAATGGCTCGAGGCCATCCGGAAAAACCTCCCCGAACTCCCCTGGGAAAAGGAAAGGCGATACCAGGCCCTGGGGATCAAGGCCCAGGATGCGGAGGTCCTGGCCTATACCCCTTCCCTGGCCCGCTTCCTGGACCAAGCCCTCGGCCTCGGCCAAGCCTCCCCCCAGGCCCTGGCCAACTGGCTTTTGGCGGACGTGGCCGGGCTCTTGAACGACCAGGGGCTTACCTTGGAACACACCCGCCTTACCCCAGAGGGTCTCTCCCGGCTGGTGGCCCTCTTTGAGCGGGGGGAGATCACCAGCCGGGTGGCCAAGGAACTCCTGCCCGAGGTGCTGGAGGGCCTGGACCCCGAGGCCCTGGTGCGGGAACGGGGCCTGAGGGTGGTGGCGGACGAGGGGGCCTTGAGGGCCGTGGTGAGCGAGGTGATCGCCACCATGCCCGAGGCAGCGGAAAGCGTGCGCCAGGGCAAGCTTAAGGCCCTGGACGCCCTTTTGGGCCAGGTGATGCGGAGAACCAAGGGCCAGGCCAAGCCCGACCTGGTGCGCAGGCTCCTCCTCGAGGCCCTTGGGGTAGGATAAGGCCGATGCGCTACGAGGAAGCCGGGGTCCAGATAGAGGCCAAGGCGGAAGCCCTGAAACGGGCCAAGGAGGCCATCGCCGCCACCTATACCCCGGAGGTCCTAAGGGGCCTGGGGGCCTTCGGCGGGCTTTTTGACGCGGGAAGGCTAAAGGAGATGGCCCACCCCGTGCTGGTGGCCACCACGGACGGGGTGGGAACCAAGACCCTTTTGGCCCTGAGGGCAGGGGATGTGTCGGGCCTGGGTTTTGACCTGGTCAACCACTCGGTGAACGACCTTTTGGCCCAAGGGGCTTTGCCCCTCTTCTTCATGGACTACTTGGCGGCCAGCCGCCTGGAGGAGGGGGTGCTATCCGCCCTCCTCTCCTCCTTGGCCGAAGCCTGCAGGGCCCTGGGCATCCCCCTTCTGGGCGGGGAGACCGCGGAGATGCCCGGGGTTTACCGGGAGGGGGCCTGGGACCTGGCGGGGACCTTGGTGGGGGTGGTGGAAAAGGAGGAGGTCCTGGGCCCGGAAAGGGTAAGGGAAGGGGACGTGCTCCTGGCCCTTCCCTCCTCCGGTCCCCACACCAACGGCTACTCCCTGATCCGGAAGGTGGTGGAGGGGATGGACCTGGAGGGGCACGTGGCGGAACTGGGGGAAAGCCTCAAGGCCGCCCTCCTCCGTCCCCACCGGGCCTACCTGAAGGAGTTTCTCACCCTTAGGGAAGCGGACGTGGAGCTCCACGCGGTGGCCCACATCACCGGGGGCGGCCTTCCGGAAAACCTCCCTCGGGCCCTTCCCGAGGGACTAGGAGCGGAAATCCACAAGGGAAGCTGGCCCATTCCCCCCATCTTTCCCTACCTGCAACGGAGGGGAAACATACCGGAGGAGGAGATGTACCGGGTTTTCAACATGGGCCTAGGGCTCATCCTGGTCCTACCGGAAAAAGACGCCCATAGGGCCCTGGAGCTGGTGGAAGGCTTTCTGGTGGGAAGGGTGGTGGCCGGCTCCGGAATCCGCCTGGTATGAAAGAGATCTGGCTCATCCGCCACGGCGAAACCGAGTGGAACGTCAATAAGCGCTTTCAAGGGCATCTGGATGTGCCCTTGTCCCCGGTGGGCATCGGCCAAGCCTTCCGCCTGGCCCAGCGGCTTGCCCGAAGCCAACTTCCCTTCCACCGGCTTTACGCCTCCGACCTACGCCGGGCCCGGGAAACCGCCGAGCCCCTGGCGGCGATGCTGGGCCTCCCCTTGGAAACCTCACCGCTTCTGCGGGAGATTGACGTGGGTCTCCTGGCAGGCCTAAGCCGGGTGGAAGCGGAAGCCCGTTATCCCGAGTTCATCCAGGAAGCGCAAAAGGATCCCTGGCATACCCCCCGTCCAGGTGGGGAAAGCATGGCGGACCTGGCCCGGCGCCTGGAGGCTTTCCTGGAGGTGCTCCCACCCGGTCGCCACCTCCTGGTGACCCATGGTGGGGTCATCCGCGCGGCCCTGAAGATGGCCCTGGACCTCGAGGGCGATGCCTGGAGACGCTTCCACATCCCCAATACCTCCATCACCCGCATCCTTCTACCGGCTCAGGAGGTCTTAACGGTTTCCGATAGCGCCCACCTGGAAACCTGGGCCGACTGGCTTTCCGATGAAAGCGTCAAATAAAAAACCCCAGGCTTATGCCTGGGGTTTCTATTGGAGCGGGAGACGGGACTTGAACCCGCGACCCCGACCTTGGCAAGGTCGTGCTCTACCAACTGAGCTACTCCCGCGTAGCAAAAATCCCCCGCACCGACCTACTCTCCCAGGACCCTGCGGTCCCAGTACCATCGGCGCTGGCGCGTTTCACTTCCGTGTTCGGAATGGGAACGGGTGGTTCCACGCCGCTATGGGCACGGGGGATTCTCGTGTTTTGCCTTTCAAAATCCCACGCCACCCACGGGCGGCAGGGGATCCGGGCTGGGGTGGACATCAGGGCAAAAAGGGTCAAGACCTCGGACGATTGGAACCGGTCGGCTCAACGCCTCACGGCGCTTACACCCCCGGCCCATCCACCGGGTCGTCTTCCCGGGTCCTTACCGGCTTCACACCGTGGGAGGCCTCATCTTGGGGCGGGTTTCCCGCTTAGATGCTTTCAGCGGTTATCCCTCCCGCACATGGCTACCCAGCTTATGCCCCTGGAGGGACAGCTGGGAAACCAGAGGTGCGTCCCTTCCGGTCCTCTCGTACTAGGAAGAGCCCCCCTCAAGCCTCCTGCGCCCGTGGCGGATAGAGACCGAACTGTCTCACGACGTTCTGAACCCAGCTCGCGTGCCGCTTTAATGGGCGAACAGCCCAACCCTTGGGACCTTCTTCAGCCCCAGGATGCGACGAGCCGACATCGAGGTGCCAAACCTCCCCGCCGCTGTGGACGCTCGGGGGAGATCAGCCTGTTATCCCCGGGGTAACTTTTATCCGTTGATCGATGGCCCTTCCACACGGAACCACCGGTTCACTAGGCCCGGCTTTCGCCCCTGCTCGGCTTGCAGGCCTCACAGTCAGGCTCCCTTCTACCCTTGCGCTCTCCGGCGGATTTCCGTCCCGCCTGAGGGAACCTTTGGGCGCCTCCGTTACCCTTTAGGAGGCGACCGCCCCAGTCAAACTGCCCGCCAAGCGCTGTCCCCAATCCCTTGGGTTAGGCCCCCAGCCGCATCAGGGTGGTATTTCACCGGCGCCTCCACCGCCCCCGAAAGGGCGGCTTCACAGGCTCCCACCTATCCTACGCAGACGCGACCAAGAGCCAACACCAGGCTGCAGTAAAGCTCCACGGGGTCTTTTCGTCCTGCCACGGGTAGGCCGCATCTTCACGGCCAGTTCAATTTCACCGGGTCCCTCGCCGAGACAGCGCTCCGGTCGTTACGCTTTTCGTGCAGGTCGGAACTTACCCGACAAGGAATTTCGCTACCTTAGGACCGTTATAGTTACGGCCGCCGTTCACCGGGGCTTCGGTTCAGGGCTTGCACCCCTCCCCTTGACCTTCCGGCACCGGGCAAGCGTCGCTCCCTATACCTCCCCTTACGGGTTCGCAGAGAGCTGTGTTTTTGGTAAACAGTCGCCAGAGCCTGTTCACTGCGGCTCGCCAACGGCGAGCACCCCTTCTCCCGAAGTTACGGGGCTAACTTGCAAAGTTCCTTGGCGAGGGTTATCCCGCGCGCCTGAGTGCTCTCGCACCCGCCCACCTGTGTCGGTTTCCGGTACGGGTTCCCATGGGTTGTGCTTAGAGGCTTTTCTCGGCTCCCTGGCTTCGGAGGGTTGTCACCCTCACGGGCTTCCCCACCACGCAGAGCTCCCGGGAGGCGGGTTTGCCTACCCCCCACCCTGCGCTTCTGGCCGGGCTCGTCCATGGCTCCGGTCCCCCTAGCCTAGAGCGTCCCCCCATCGCACCCATGGGAAGGGCCGGAATATTAACCGGCTGCCCTTCGGCTACGCCTCTCGGCCTCACCTTAGGCCCCGCCTAACCCTACGCTGACGACCATGGCGTAGGAACCCTTGGGCTTACGGCGACAGGGATTCTCACCCTGTTTATCGTTACTCATGCCGGCATTCGCACTTCCCTTACCTCCAGCCGCCCTCGCGGACAGCCTTCATCGGCATCGGGAACGCTCCCCTACCGCCTGGAGGTTACCCCCCAGACCCGCAGCTTCGGCGCTGGGCTTAAGCCCCGATCATTTTCGGCGCAGCGTCACTCGACCAGTGAGCTATTACGCACTCTTTAAAGGATGGCTGCTTCTAAGCCAACCTCCTGGCTGTCTCAGCAACGCCACATCCTTTCCCACTTAGCCCAGACTTCGGGACCTTAGCTGGCGGTCTCGGTTGTTCCCGCGCTCGGACACGGACGTTATCGCTCGCGCCCTCACTCCCAGGCTCCACCTGGGACCCTTCGGAGTTTGACAGGGTTTGGTAGGCTGGTGGGCCCCCTAGCCCTATCAGTGCTCTACAGGCCCCAGTCAGCACCTGAGGCTGACCCTAAAGTCATTTCGGGGAGAACCAGCTATCTCCGGGTTCGGTTAGCTTTTCACTCCTAACCCCAGCTCATCCGAGGGGTTTGCATCCCCCACCGGTTCGGGCCTCCACTGGGTTTCACCCCAGCTTCACCCTGGCCAGGGCTAGCTCACCCGGTTTCGGGTCCACGGCCGCGGACTAACGCCCTATTCGGACTCGGTTTCCCTACGCCTCCGCCTCCACGGCTTAAGCTCGCCCACGACCGTGAGTCGCCGGCTCATGCTTCAATAGGCACGCCGCAACCCCTAAAGGGGCCGCGACTGCTTGTAAGCCCACGGTTTCAGGCTCTATTTCACTCCCCTCCCGGGGTTCTTTTCACCTTTCCCTCACGGTACTGGTCCACTATCGGTCACCCGGAGTACTTAGCCTTAGGCGGTGGTCCGCCCAGATTCCCCCATGGCTCCACGAACCACAGGGTACTCGGGTACCCTCACCTATCCCCTCCCCTTTCGCCTACAGGGCTTTCACCTTCTCTGGCGCCCCTTCCCAGAGGCTTCGGCTAGAGTCAGGGATTCGGTATCCGAGGGCCCCACTACCCCGCCCAGACAAGCCGGACGGTTTAGGCTCTTCCCCTTTCGCTCGCCGCTACTCAGGGAGTCGCTTTCGCTTTCCTCTCCTCTGGGTACTGAGATGTTTCAGTTCCCCAGGTTCCCCCCGCCCAAAAGGCGGTGACCCGTGTTCCCACGGGCCGGGTTCCCCCATTCGGACATCCAGGGATCCACGCCCGCTACCGGCTCCCCCTGGCTTATCGCAGGTAGCCACGTCCTTCATCGGCTCGGGTGCCAAGGCATCCACCGTGGGCCCTTAGCATCTTGACCCTACAAGGCCATTAGGCCTTCGCTACCTATTCCTCCACCCCAGCTTTCAAGATCCCCCGCCGCCCCAGCAGGCAGCGCAAAGAAAAAACTACCAGACCAAAACAAAACTGTCAAGGGGGGTGGGGGATCTTGGGGTAAGCTAAAGCCGTGCGCGGCTTACTGGCGCGGCTTCTCCTAAACACCCTGGCCCTTTGGGTGGTGAGCCTGGTATACCCAGGGGTTTCCTTCGCCAAGGAGGCGGGACTTTTGGACTACCTGGTGGCGGGGGCCATATGGGGACTGGCCAACGCCCTACTGCGGCCCATTCTCCTTTTCGTGACGACTCCCCGCTCTAAAGAGCAGGGCTTCGCGGTTCCGGGTATAGACCCGTAGCCGAAGGCCCCGTCCAGGCCTTAGCCAAGATGTTCGCTGCCGCTGCCACGTCCCGATGGAGAAGAGCCCCACAAGAAGGACAGGTGAACTCCCTGACCCACAGGGGCTTCTTCTCCCGGTG
>NZ_JAKTNQ010000052.1 GCF_022760835.1 Thermus altitudinis | reverse complement strand
CGCATCATCCAGTTCCGCGATAGCCTCCCCAAGACCAGCGTGGGGAAGATCCTCAAGCGGGAGCTGAGCAAAGGGGTGACAAGGCAGCAGCCCAAGTAGGGCCAGGGCCGAAAACCCGAGGGGCCCTGAGGATGCCCGCCCTCCTTGCCGGGACCGGGGGAGGTCCGGACCCTTTACATGGCCATACTCAAGATGTATGATGATCTCGAAGGAAAGGGGGGATAGGGTATGAGCGCCACCGGCCTCGAGGTCTTTGACACCACGATACACAAGACCCATAGTTGGTTGAAGGAGATCATGGAAAACCTGGGCATGGAGGACCGCCATCGGGCCTACATGGCCTTAAGGGCCGTGCTTCATGCCCTACGGGATCGCCTCACCGTGGAGGAAACCGCCCAGCTGGCTGCCGAACTTCCCATGCTCATCCGCGGCCTCTTCTACGAGGGTTGGGACCCCACGGGCAAACCCCTTAAGGAGCGGCACAAGGAAGCCTTCCTAGCCCACGTGGCCCGGGAGCTCAGGACCCCTTCGGGACCGGCCTTGGACCCCGAGGCCGCCGCCCGGGCGGTGTTCAAGGTGCTTTCTCATAAAGTCTCCGAAGGGGAGATCCGGGACGTGCTGAACCTGCTTCCCAAGGAGATCCGCGAGCTTTGGCCCCAGGCCTGATCCGGGCGAGGGCTGCCTCAGTCCAGCACGAAGCGGTCCTCGCTCTCGTGGAGGCGCACCCGGTGGACGATGCGCTGGTCCTGTTCCCCATGGCCTTCGGTCATGGCCACCACGCTCACGTAGGGCCTTAAGGGGCTACGGAGCACCTTCTTGGTGAGGGTTTCCTCCACCTGGAAGATGCCCGCGGAGTTGTTCATGGTCACCTGGATCTCCACGGGCACCCTTTCCCCTTTCAGGATGCGCACCTCGTCCACCGCCAAGGCGCTGATGGAGTGGATGTCAATGCTTCCCAGGGCGAAGGCCTTCCGCCCCCGGCCCTTGGTGATGTCGGTGCCGTCGGCCACGGCGGTGACCCCGGCCTCTATGGTGAGGGGTTCTGGGGAGAGGTCATGGCTGTAAATCCCGTGAAGGATCAGGGCCCTGAGGGCCGTGCGCTGCTCGGGGTCGGGGTAGATTTTCTCCAGGATGCGGTTCAGGATGGGTGCGGCCAGGCACACGCCGAAGGCCTCGTGGTGGTCCCGGTGCACCTGGTTGCCCAGGTCATGGAGCATGGTGGCAAGGAGGACCACCACGTAGGCGTCCTCCAGCTCCCCGGCCCCTGACTCCACCGTGTCCAAGCGCACCCCCGCTTCGGCCAGAAGGGCCAGGATGGCCACGCTGGCCGCCCCGGTGAGGAGGGCGTGGACCCGGCCGTGGTCGTTGTAGCCCAGCTTGCGCATGGTGATGTAGTTGGCCATGTTCCAGCCGGCCCTGGCCTCGGGGTCTTGGATGAGGAGCTCGTAGGCCTTAAGGGCCTTGGGAAAGGCCTTTAGGCGCTCGCGAATGGACTGGTCGGCCTCGGCGTACAGCTTGGCCTTAGGGCTGGCCACGTGGACAACGCGCTCTCCCGTCATGGGCATCTCTACCTTACACCACACCCCCCGGGAAGACCTGCCTTCCCCACCCTTTGCCCCGCACGAGAAAGGGGGGAAGGAGGCCACCGGCCTCTTGGGAAGCCCGCGAAACCCCTACTCTCCCTTGAAGTTGGGCGCCCGCTTCTCCAGGAAGGCCCGCACCCCCTCCTTCATGTCCTCCGTGGCGGAAGCGTAGCCGAAGAGGTCCGCCTCGATCTCCAAGGCCTCGGCTAGGTCCAGCCCCTCGCCCCGCACCACACTCTCCTTGGCCAGGGCCAGGGCGATGGGGGCGTTTTTCATGATCTTCTGGGCCAGCTTCTTGGCTTCCTCCAAAGCATTCTCCCCCACCCGGTTCACCAGACCCAGGCTCAAGGCCTCCTCCGCGGACACATGCCGCCCGGTGAAGATGAGGTCCAAGGCCCGGCCCCGGCCGATGAGCCGGGGAAGCCTCTGGGTGCCGCCAAAGCCCGGGATGAGGCCAAGCCCCACCTCGGGCAAGCCCAGCTTGGCGTCCTTGGAAGCCACCCTCAGGTCGCAGGCCAAGGCCAGTTCCAACCCTCCCCCTAGGGCGTACCCCTGGATGGCGGCGATGGTGGGAAGGGGCAAGGCGGCGATCTCCGCGAAGACCTGTTGCCCCAAAAGGGCGTACTCCCGGGCCGTGAAGGGGTCTTTTAGGGCGGCGATCTCCTTAAGGTCGGCCCCGGCGGCAAAGGCCTTGCCCTCCCCGGTGAAGATGGCCACCCGGACCTCGGGGTCCTGATGGATGACCTCGGCCACCTCGGCCAACTCCCGCAAGAGGTCCTGGGAAAGGGCGTTTAGGGCCTCGGGCCGCCTTAGGGTAACCAGGGCGATGCCCTCCTCCACCTCGTAGGAAAGGTGGGCAAACTCGGGGATCTCCAGGATGAACTCGTGCTCGCCTTCGTGCTCGTGGGCCATGCTACACCTCCAAAAGGGCCTCGAGGGCCACCTCCACCATACGCCTTAGGCCTTCCTGCAGCACCTCAGGAGGCGCCAGCTCGGGATCGCCAATGCGGTTGGAGACCACAAGGACGGCCCCGGCGCGCACGCCCCGCATCTTACCCAGAAGGAAAAGGGCGCTGGCCTCCATCTCAAAGGCCAGAACCCCGTACCGGGCCCAGGCCCGGGCGCCCTCCGGGGTGGTGGCGTAGAAGGCATCCTCGGTGGCCACCAGCCCCACATGGTGGGGGTAGCCCCTTTCCTTTGCCTTGGTCCAAAGGGCTTGGAAGAGATGGGCATCGGGCACGGGAGCGTAGGGGCGGCCCTCCAGGTACTGCCGGGTGGCCCCGTCCAAGGGTATGGCCCCCTGGACGATCACCAGGTCCCCGGGGGCCAGGCCCTCGTCCACCGCCCCACAGGTGCCCACCCTAAGCAGCACCCTGGCCCCCAGGCTTACCAGCTCCTCGGCCACAATGCTGGCGGAAGGGGCCCCCATGCCCGTGGTCTGCACGGAAACCGGCACCCCCCGGTACCGCCCGGTGAAGCCCAAAAGGCCCCGGTGCGAGGTGTAAAGCCGGGGTTCCTCTAGAAACGTCTTGGCGATCCACTCCGCCCGGCCCGGGTCCCCCGGCAGAAGCACCTTTTCGGCCACATCTCCTTTGGCTCCCCGCACGTGGATGGGGCTCATACCGCCCCATTTTAAAGGCGCAAGGTGGGCAAGCCCTCCACCAAGGCCTCGTCATGGGTGGAAAGAAGGAGGGCCGCCCCCACCTCCTGAGCCAGCTCCTCCATGAGCCTGAGCACCTCTTTGGCCTGGGTGCGGTCCAGGCTAGCGGTGGGCTCGTCCGCCAAGAGGAGCCTGGGCCTAAGGTAAAGGGCCCGGGCCACCGCCACCCGCTGTCGCTCCCCACCCGAAAGCCTTTGGGGAAGGAAATCCGCCCGTTCCCTAAGGTCCAGCCGGGAAAGGAACCAAAGGGCATGGCCCCGGTCCACCTGGCCTGCCAGGTAGCCGGGGGCCAGCACGTTCTCCAAGGCGGTGAGCTCTGGGAAGAGGAAGTGGTGCTGAAACACAAGGCCCATGAAACGGAGCCGTTTCCTGGCCAACACCCCTTCGGGAAGGCCCCGGATGGGGGCTCCCTCCCAGTACACCTCCCCCTCCTGCAGGGGTAAAAGCCCTGCCAGGAGATGGAGGAGGGTGGTTTTGCCGCTCCCCGAGGGGCCCAAGACGGCCAGGGCCTCCCCGGGGCCTAATCTTAGGGAAACCCCCCGGAAAAGGTGGCCGTTCCCGTAGGAGAATCCCAGGCCTACCGCCTCCAGGACCGGGTCCACCTTCTAATCCTCTAGGCAAAAGATGAAGCCTCGGTTAGAGTAAGGCCGATGCCCGCATCCCCTCTTTTCCAGGATATGGGCCCGGAGGAGATCCATCTGGCCCGCTCCTACTTCCAACCCTTGGCCTATCCCAAGGGTAAACCCATCTTCCACCAGGGGGACCTGGGCCAGGCCCTTTACCTGGTGGAGGAGGGTTGGGTGCGCCTCTACCGCACCCATCTGGGAGGCCAGGAAAAGATCCTGGGGTTCCTAGGGCCCGGGGAGGTCTTCGGGGAGATGAGCCTTTTGGACGGGGGGGAACGAAGCGCCAGCGCCGTAGCGGAGGAGGACACCCTTCTTCTGGTCCTTTACCGGGAGACCTACTTTGGCCTCATCCGCCGCCTTCCCCTCTTCGCCCACAACCTGGCCAAGATCCTCGCCCACCGCCTGCGGGAACTCAACCTGGAGCTGGACCTGCTGGCCTTTGAGGAGGCCAGAAGCCGCGTGGCCTACGCCCTCTTAAAGCTTCTCCGCCAAGGACAGGGACCCCACTTCCAGCTCCGCCACCAGGACCTGGCGGCCCTGGCCGGGGTGAGCCGGGAGACCACCACCCGGGTCCTCCACCAGCTAAAAGACCAGGGCATCCTGCGGCTCTCCACAGGGATGGTGGAGGTGGCGGACCCCAGGCTTTTGGAGGAGGTGGCCTTTGGCCTGGTTTGAGGAAACCGAGTCGGAGGACCTTCCATGCGCTTGAAGGTGGACGTTCTCCCCACGGAGGGGTTGGTCTACCCCGATGTGGTCCTGGTGGTGGATGTGATCCGCTCCACCACCACCGCCGTCTGCTTCCTGGAGGCCGGGGCGGAGGCCTTGTACCTGGTGCCCAGCCTCGAGGCCGCCCGGACCTTCAAGGACCGGGACGTGCTCCTGGCGGGGGAGGTGGGGGGGTTAAAGCCCCCGGGGTTTGACCTGGGGAACTCCCCCCGGGAGGCCCTCGAGGCCCCGGTGGGAGGCAAGACCGTGGTGATGAGCACCACCAACGGCACCAAGGCCGCCCACGTGGCCGCAAGGACCGCCAAGCACGTGCTTCTGGCCTCCCTCTTTAACGCCCACGCCGCCGCCCGCCTGGCCCGGGAGCTGGCCACGGAGGAGGTGGCCATCCTGGCTGCCGGCAAGGAGGGGCGGGTGGGCCTGGACGACCTCTACACCGCCGGGGTCCTGGCGGAGTACCTGGGCCTTCTGGGGGAAGTGGAACCCGAGGATGGGGCCAGGATCGCCTTGGCGGTGAAACGCCACTTCCAGGACCCCCTGGAGGCCCTCACCCTCTCCGCCGCCGCCTCGGCCCTCAAAGGGGTGGGCCTCGAGGCCGACGTGCCCTTCTGTGCCCAGGTGGCCAAGAGCGCCGTGGTCCCCGTCCTCACGGGCCGGGTGGGGGAGGCCCTCATCTTCAAGGTGGCCCCCTTCGGGGTGGCCAAGCGGGCCGTCCCCGAAACCCTAAAGCAGCCGGGGAACCAGGCGCAGGAAAAGGACCATCCCCAGTAGCTCCACCAGGGACTGGAACACGATGACCAAGGGAGCCAGGCCCGCCTCGGGTACGGCCAGGCTTAAGGGGAGCACCAAAAAGGAGTTCCGGGTGCCCAGGCTGAAGGCCAGGGTCCTGCCCGCCTTGGGGGGAAGGCGGAATAGACGGGCCAGGGAAAGGGCCAAGCCCAAGGCCAAGACCAGGTACAGGACAAACACCCCAAGCAAGGGGAGAACATACCCCCACAGCCCCGGCAAAAGGCCCGCATGCCCCAGGGCCACCAGGAAGACCACCAGGGCCAGAAGGGGCACGGGCCAGGAGGTGGTCCGGGACACCAGCGCCTTTCCCCAGGGGCGGCCCTGTACCCAGAAGGCCAGGAAAAGGGGCAGGAGGACCACCAGGCCCGCCCCCACCAGGATGTCTGGGTCCGGGTGGTAGGCCGATAGCCCCTCCCCGAAGAACAGCAGAAGGTAAAGGGGCAGAAGGGCAAGCTGCAGGAGGAGGTTCAGGGGCGTCAGGACCAGGGCCCGGGCCATATCCGCCCGGCCCAGGTAGCTAAAGGCCAAAAACCAGTCGGTGCAGGGCACCAGGAGGACCAAGGCCACCCCCAGGCGAAGCCCCGGTTCCGGAGGCAGGAGGTGGAGGAGGCCGTAGACCGCCAGGGGCACCAGGAGGAAGTTCCCCACCAGCCCCGCCAGGAGAAAGGTCCGGTCGCGGAAGGCTTGGCGCAGGGCGCGAAAGGGTACCGGCAAAAAGGTGAAGAAGAGCAAAACAGCCAACGCTGGCCAAAGCAGGGCCTCGCCCCAAGGGGCAAGCCCAGGGAGGGCCAACCCCAAGGCCACCCCCAGCAGGGCCGCCCCCAGGTACAGGGGAAGCTGGTAGCGCTCCCAGAGGCTCCCCACCCCGCCTAGCCCCCTTGGGCCAAAAGCCCGTAGAAGCGCCTTAGCGTAGCGATGCCCTTCTCCAGGTTCACCAGGTCAAACTTCTCGTTGGGGGCGTGGAGGTTGTCGTCGGGAAGCCCCAAGCCCAAGAGGACGATGGGAGCTCCCAAAGCCTCTTGGAGTTCCGCCACCACCGGGATGCTCCCACCTTCCCGGGTGTACACCGGAGGCCTGCCCCAGACCTCCTCCAGGGCCTGGGCCATGAGGCGCATGGGGGGGCTAAAGGGGTCGGTGAGAACGGGTTTGCCCCCGTGGAGGCGGAGGATCTCCATGGTGTAACCGGGCGGGCAGATCCCCCGCAAATAGGCCTCCACCAAGTCCCCCACCTCCTCCGGGTCCTGGTCCGGCACCAGGCGCAAGGAAACCTTGAAGCCCGCCTCGGCGGGGATCACCGTCTTGGAGCCCTCCCCCTGGTACCCTCCCCAGATGCCATTCGGGTCCAGGGTGGGCCGGGTCCAAAGCCTCTCCAAGGGGCTAAAGCCCTCCTCCCCAGGCAACACCTCCACCCCAAGCTCCCTCTTCAAGGCCTCCTCGTCCAAGGAGGGCCAGAGCCCTTTCTCCTCCTCCGAAACCGGCCGAACCCGGTCGTAAAGGCCGGGAACCAGGATCCTCCCGGTTTTCTCGTCCTTTAACTTAGATAGAATCCACCCAATGGCTTGGATGGGGTTGGGAGCCACGCCGCCGAAACTTCCGGAGTGCAGGTCCCGCCGGGCCCCCCTCAGGCGCACCTCCAGGTAGGCCAGGCCCCGTAGGCCATAGGTGAGGGTGGGGGTGAGGGGGGCGAACATGGCCCCATCGGAGATAAGGACCACGTCGGCTTTGAGCCTCTCCCGGTGCTCCCGCACGAAGGGAAGAAGGCTCGGGCTGCCGATCTCCTCCTCCCCTTCCACCAACAGCTTCACGTTCACCCGGGCGGGCAGGTCCTCGAGGGCCGCCACATGGGCCCAAAGCTGCCCCTTGTCGTCGGAGGCCCCCCGGGCGTACACCTTTCCTTCCCGCACCGTGGGGACGAAGGGGGGGGTTTCCCACAGCTCCAGGGGATCCGGGGGCTGGACGTCGTAGTGGCCATAGACCAGAACCGTGGGGGCCTTGGGGTCCAGGAAGCGCTCGGCGTAAAGGATGGGATGCAGGGGGGTCTCCTGGAGCTCGGTGTGGAAACCCCGCTCCCTAAGCCTCTCGGCAAGCCAGAGGGCCGCCTTGCGAAGGTCTTCCTTTCGGGCCGGGTCGGTGGATACCGAGGGGATGGACAGGAACTCCAAAAGGGGCTCTAGCGCCTTCACGCCCCCATGCTACCCTCTTCGGGGAAGGACCTGCCCTCCTCCAGAAGGAGGAGCTTGAGCCGGGCCACCTCGGCCTCAAACCGGGCCTGCAGGGCCTCCAGCTCCGCCCT
>NZ_JAKTNQ010000051.1 GCF_022760835.1 Thermus altitudinis | reverse complement strand
ATGGAACCCCTTCCGCGTAACCTCGCGTAACCTCCCCCCTGCTACCCTGAGGCCAGCCTGAGGATAGCCGAGAGGGGTGAAAGCCATGCAAGACGGGATGTTGCAGCTACCCGTGGTGAACCTCCAGGAACCCGCCCAGGCACCAACCCGGGGAGGGATGAACTACAAACCAAGCCGCTTCAACCACTTCCACACCCTGCCCACGGGCGAGAAGCTCGCCTTCAACTCCCTCTCCGGTGGCCTGGCCGTCTTGGATTCAGAAGGATGGGCGCGCTACACGGCCCTGGTCAAGGGGGAGCCCTTGGACCCCAAGAACCCTGTAGACCAGGGGCTCGTGGAAGGCCGCTTCGTCGTTCTCGAGAACTTTGACGAGCTGGCCTACCTTAAGACCCTCCACCTGCGGCAGCGCTACACCACGGAAGCCTGGAGCCTAACGATCTGTCCCACCATAGACTGCAACTTCGGCTGCGACTACTGTTTCCAGCGGCACCGGGTGAGCCGCATGACCGAAGCGGTTCAGGCCAAGCTTCTTGAGGTCTTCGCTCAAAAAGCCCCCCGCCTCAGCAAGTTCTTCGTCACCTGGTTTGGCGGTGAGCCCACCCTGGCCTGGGATGTTGTTCAGAAGCTATCCCAAGGATTCATGGAGATAGCCGAGAGGAACCGCGTGGAGTACAGCGCGAGCCTCATCACGAACGGCTACCTCCTGGACGAAGGGAAGGTGGCGGACATGGTCCGCTACCGCATTCACCTGGTCCAGATCACTCTGGACGGGGACGCTCCCTACCACGACCAGCGCCGCCACCTCCTTACCGGGGAGGGGAGCTTTGAGCGCATCCTGGCCAACCTGCGCCTCTTCCTCGGGAAACCTGTCTTCGTCCACATCCGGGTCAACGTGGACGTCCGGAACCGCGAGGGTGTGCCCGCCCTCTTGAAGCGTCTGGCCGAGGAAGGGCTGGCCCACCAGGAGAACCTGCGGGTCTACTTTGCCCCCGTAACCTCCACCGCCCCGCCCAGCCACGGGGTCAAAGGGTTTTGCTTTACCCGCAAGGACTTCGCCCGGATTGAGCCGGAGTACTTCACCCTTGCGGAAAGCCTAGGACTGGCCACCCTTCCCTACCCCTCCCTTCAGCTTGGAGGGTGCGTGGCCGCCCATCCGGAGGGGTTCGTGGTGGAGCCCGACGGCACCCTGCAGAAGTGTTGGGACACGGTGGGGCAGCCCGAGTTCGCCGTGGGCAACCTCCTGGAATACGATCCCCTGCAACTTGCGGAGAACCCCGTTTACCAGCGCTGGATGTCCTGGGACCCCTTCTCCGAAAAGCTCGCCTGCTCCCGTTGCACCTGGCTTCCTGCGTGCATGGGGGGGTGCCCCTTGAAGGTGGTCTTCCCCGAGGCCATGCCTGAGGGGAAGGTGGAGCTGGAGTGCACCACCTTCAAGTGGAACTGGAAGCGTACCTTTACTTTGCTAGCCGAACGTGCAGGCGAGGCAGAGCCGGCACCTCGCCCCTGCACGGGCTAGGGAAAGGAGGTGAGGAGGATGCGGTGGATTGTCAGGCCTTCTCGCGTGCAACCCTTAGGAGACCCGGGTTGCGGCGGTAGGCGTCCGTGTCCAACAAAAAACCCGCCGGTGCTAACATAAATAGGTAGGCTGAGTAGAAGGCAGTGAGGGGGAATCCCCAATCTGCCTTCTTATCTTCGAGGAAGCGTTGTGTTTTGGCAACTCTGGAGCGAGTTTCTCTTAGAGTGGAACCTGACCAGGCGCTACTGGTTTGACACCCTGGCGGGGCTTCTGGCCTCCGTTCTCTTCTTCTACTCCATGGTCCTCGGCCTGGAGAACCTGACCCCCGAGGGGCTGGCGAGCCTGGGCCTGGACCTGGGCCCCCTCCTCCTGGTCTTCGCCGCCTTCAACCTGGTGGTGGGCACCTTCCAGTCCATCGCCTATTCCGTCCAGTCCGAGGCCGCCTTAGGCACCCTGGAGCACCTGGGCCTGGCCCGAGGAGGGCTTCTCCGACAGCTCCTCCTGCGCGCCCTCGTACGGGGACTTCAGGGCATCACCACAAGCGCTCTTGTCCTCCTTCCCCTCGCCCTTCTCCTCGGGGTGCGGCTCGCCCCCGCCCCCTGGTGGCCTTTGAGCCTTTTGCTTCTCTACCTCGCCGCCCTAGGCTTCGCTCTGGGCATGGGGGCCCTCGCCCTTCACTTCAAGCGGGTGGAGGGCTTCTTCACCATCGTCCAGTTCCTTTTCCTGCCCTACTTCTTCTCCCTGGTTCGCTTCGCTCCCTGGATGACCCCCCTCCCCTTTGCCCCAGGGACGCAGCTCCTGAAGCTCGCCCTCACCGGGGAGGGGGCGTTCCCCGGGCTTCTCCTCCTCGCCTTCGTGCAGGCCCTCCTCTTTCTCGGGGCGGGGCTTTTCGCCATGGCCTGGGTCTACGCGGCGGTGCGGCGGAGGGGCCTATTAGGGAGGTACTGATGCGGCTTTTGGTGCAGAACGTCCACAAGCGCTTCGGCAAGCTGGAGGCCCTCAAGGGGGTGAGCCTGGAGCTTGGGGCCGGGGAGATCCTGGGCCTTTTGGGCCCCAACGGGGCGGGCAAGACCACCCTCATCAAGGTCGTCCTCGGCCTCCTCCTCCCCGACGCGGGAGAGGTGGTCCTGGAAGAGGGCGGGGCGCGGCGCAGGCCCCAGGGCCACGAGTTCGGCGTCCTCCTGGAGGGAAGCCGCAACCTCTACGTCAACCTGAGCCTCCTGGTGAACGCCCTCTACTTCGGGGGCATCCGGGGGCTTCCCCCAAAGGAAGTCCGCCCCCGGTTTGAGGCCTGGCTGGAGCGCTTCGGCCTAAAGGACCGCCTCCACGCCCCCCTCGCCTCCCTCTCCCGGGGCATGCAGCAGAAGGCGGCCTTGGCCCTGGCCCTGGCCCTCAAGCCCCGCTTCCTCCTCCTGGACGAGCCTACCCTGGGCCTGGACCCCGTGAGCCGGAGGGAGTTTGAGGGGATCCTCCTGGAGCTTAAGAAGGAGGGCTGGGGCATCCTCCTCACCTCCCACGACCTGGAGGTGGTGGAGCGGGTGAGCGACCGGGTGGCCTTCCTCCACCGGGGGGAGGTGCGGCGGCAGGGCCCCACCCGGGCCCTCCTCCGGGACTGGGCCGGGGAGGGGTACCGGGTGCGCCTCGCCGAGCCCAAGGCGGAGGCCCTCCTCCAGGCCTTAGGCCCCGGCTGGAGCGCCGAGGGCCCCGAGGTCCTCTTCTTCCTCGGGCCGTGGGAGGCGCTGCGGGAGGCCTTGGGAACTCTTCCCGTGGAGGTCCTCGAGGTCTCCAGGGGAACGCCGAGCCTGGAGGCCCTCTTCCTCCACCTCTTCGGGGAGGCCCGCCCTTCCCCTGGCGCACAACCTCGCACTGTCTAGCCGCACGGGGGATAGGGGGGTGTTGCCGGTCCTCGAGGGGGTCGGCGAGGGACCGCCCCCCACCCGGGTCGGCCCAGGGGATTGGCCCAAAAACGCGATGGCGGAAGGGCCTCTCGAGGCGCCCCCCTTCCCGTTGACCCCTTACCCAACCTGTGGTAGGGTCTTGGGCAGGACGCCCAAGACTTAGGGTGTCCTGGCCGCGATGCCAGGCCGACAGGCCTGGACGCCCAAAGGCGGTGGGGGAAGTCCGGTGAAAGTCCGGCGCTGTCCCGCAACGGTAACCGGCCCAAGCGTCGCGCCCTCCGCCCCGGCCGGAAGCCCGAGTACCCGCTTCGCGGCCCTGCCCCGTAGCCCTCGAGGCAAGGGTGAAGGTGGTGAGACCCGTGGGACCTTAGCCTAACCCCCAAAACCCGTCACGGGCCCAGCGCCCGAAAGAGGCCCTTCGGCTCTAGGAAGCTTTTCCCGCCCAAGGAGGCGCTATGCGGGAGACGCGGATGGTCTACCCCGTCTTCCCCGGGGAGACCAACCACTACGGAACCCTGTTTGGCGGAACGGTTCTGGCCTGGATGGACCAGGCGGCCTTTGTGGCCGCCACGCGCCACGCGCGCAAGAAGGTGGTAACGGTACACGCGGACGCGGTGGACTTCAAGCGCCCCGTCCCCCTGGGGGCCATCGTGGAGCTGGTGGCCCGGGTGCGGGAGGTGGGGCGCACCTCCATGCGGGTGGAGGTGGAGATGTGGGTGGAGCCGGTGAAGGAAGGCGAGGAGGCCTACCTGGCCGCCCGGGGCGGGTTTGTCCTGGTGGCGGTGGACGAAAGGGGGAGGCCAAGCCCGGTGCCTCCCCTGGAAGGAGGTGAGGCCCGTGCCCCTCACGGCGCCTAGGCTCGCCTACCGCCCCTACGAGTACCCCGAGCTCCTCCGCTTCCGGGACGCCATCCGGCACAGCTACTGGGTGCACACGGAGTTCAGCTTCCAGTCCGACCTTCAGGACCACGCCCTGGCCGACGAGAAGGAGCGCTCCCTGGTGGAGCGCGCCCTCCTCGCCATCGCTCAGGTGGAGCTCGCCGTCAAGCTCTTCTGGGCCCGGGTCTACGACCGCTTTCCCAAGCCCGAGATCGCCGAGGTGGGCCTCACCTTCGCCGAGAGCGAGGTACGGCACGCCAACGCTTACGCCCACCTCCTGGAGCTTTTGGGCCTGGAGGAGGCCTTTGGACAGGCCCTGGAGGGGGCGAGCGCCCTCCGGGATCGGGCCCAAGCCCTGGGAGAGGCCCTTCGGCGCGCCCAGGGGAAGGACCTGCGGGAATACGCCCTCGCCCTCTTCCTCTTCTCCGCCTTCACGGAACACGTCTCCCTCTTCTCCCAGTTCTACGTCCTCATGGCCCTAAACCGCCGCGGCAACCGCTACAAAGGGATCTCCAACGCCATTGAGGTCACCAGCAAGGAGGAGAACGTCCACGGCCTCTTTGGGGTGGAGCTCCTCCGTCTCCTCAGGACGGAGCACCCCGAGGCCCTGGGGGAGGAATTTCAGGAAGAGTCTCTACGCCTCGCCCAGAAGCTCTTCCGGGCCGAGGAAAACCTCCTGGACTGGCTCTTCGCCATGGGGGAACCCTCTTTGGTGGGGCACGGAGAAACCCTGGAGTTCCTCAAGGGACGCTTCAACGAAGTCCTCGCCCTCCATGGACTCCCCGAAGCCTTCCCTGTGGACCGGGCGAGGCTTCGGGACACGGAGTGGTTCACCCTGGAGCTCCTCGCCGACAAGGAGGTGGACTTCTTCAACAAGCGGAGCGTGGCCTACGCGCGCAGGGTACAAAGCTTTGATCCGGAGGAGCTTTTCTGAAGGAGGAGGCATGACCAAGACCAAGCGGACCTACGAGCCCTGGTACTGGGCCAACGAGCACACCCGCCTCTACATGCGCCGGGGCTACCTGCTGCCCGGGGTGAGCGTGGAGGAGCGGGTGAGGGAGATCGCCCAGCGGGCCGAGGCCCTCACCAAGGTGGAGGGGTTTGGCCGCAAGTTCCAGGAGTACGTGGCCCGGGGCTGGTACTCCCTCGCCACCCCCATCTGGGCCAACTACGGCCTCAGGCGGGGCCTTCCCATCTCCTGCTACGGCACCTACGTGGAGGACGACACCGCTTCCATCCTGAGGGCGGTGGCTGAGGTGGGGATGATGAGCAAGCAGGGGGGAGGGACCTCCCTCTACCTGGGAAGGCTCCGCCCACGGGGGGCCCCCATCCGGGACAACGGGGAGAGCAACGGCTCGTTTGCCTTCGCCTCCCTCTTTGACCGGGTGATCGAGGTCTTCAACCAGGGCTCCACCCGCAGGGGCCAGTGCGCCGCCTACCTGGACATAGAGCACCCTGACCTCGAGGAGTGGCTTTCCATCCAGCGGGAGCACTCCCCGGTTCAGTCCCTCTTCTGGGGGGTGAGCGTGGGGGACCGCTGGCTTGAGGAGATGATCGCCGGGGACGGGGAGAAGCGGGCCCGCTGGGCCAAGGTCCTGAAGAGCCGGGCCGAGGTGGGCATCCCCTACCTCTTCTTCCGGGACAACGCCAACCAAAAGGCCCCCGAGGTCTTCAAAACCCTCGGCAAGACCATCTGGGCCAGCAACCTCTGCACGGAGATCATGCTCCCCTCCTCGGAGGAAGAGAGCTTCGTCTGTTGCCTCTCCTCCCTGAACCTCCTCCACTACGAGGAGTGGAAGGACACGGACGCGGTGGAGACCCTGGTCATTTTCCTGGACTCCGTGCTGGACGACTTCATTGAGAAGGCGGAGGGCATCCCCTACATGGAGCGGGCGGTGCGCTTCGCCAAGCGCTACCGGGCCATCGGCCTCGGGGTCCTGGGCTGGCACAGCTACCTCCAGTCCCAAAGAATCCCCCTGGAAAGCCCCGAGGCCTTCCGTAGGAACGCCGAGATCTTCAAGACCATACGGGAGCGGGCCGAGGAGGCCTCGAGGTGGCTGAGGAAGCGGCACCCCGAGGACGAGCTCGCCGGGGTGGGGGAGCTTAAGGAAAGGCGCAACGCCACCCTCCTCGCCATCGCTCCTACCAAGTCCAGCGCCTTCATCCTGGGCCAGGTCTCTCCCTCCATAGAGCCCTACACCAGCAACTACTACCTGAAGGACCTACAGAAAGCTCGCGTCCCCTTCAAGAACCCCTTCCTGGAGGAGGTGCTGAGGGAAAAGGGCAAGGACGAGGAAAAAGTCTGGCGGAGCATCCTGGAGCACAACGGTTCCGTGCAGCACCTGGACTTCCTCACCGATGAGGAAAAGGCGGTGTTCAAGACCTTCGCCGAAGTCTCGCAGATGACCCTGGTGAACCTGGCGGCCTCGAGGCAGAAGCACATTGACCAGGGGCAGTCCCTGAACCTTGTGATCCACCCGGAGGCCCCGCCCAAGGACGTGAACGCCCTGGTCCTCCACGCTTGGCGCTCGGGCCTCAAGGCCCTCTATTACCAGTTCAGCCAGAGCGTGGCCCAGGCCTACAGCCGGGACCTCCTCCTCTCCTGCCAAGCCTGCGAGAGCTGAGGGCAGGCTACCCCAAGCAAGGCCCGGGGGAAGGGAACCCTCCCCCGGGCACTAAAGGGGCCTCAGAACGGTAGCTCCTCAAACCCCCACACCTCGCTCTCCGCCGCCCCCCTGCCCTCTAGAACAGGTCCTCGCTCGGCGTTCCCTCCGCCCCTTCTGCCTTCTTAGGCCGCACCAGAAGGGCGAAGTCGTCCAGGACCAGGGTGAGCCGGGTCTTCTTGCCGTCCTTCCCCTCGTAGGTCTCCGTCTGGAGCCTGCCCTCCAAGTGGGCGTAGGTCCCCTTGGGCGGGTCCATCTCCGCCAGGGCCTCGGCGAGGCCGCCCAAGGCCAGGACCTCAACGAAGACCGTCTCGTCTTCCTTCCGCCGCCCCTGCACGGCCACGGAGGTCTTCCAAATCGCCACGCCCTGGTTGGTGTAGACCAGCTCGGGCTTCCTCGCCAGGTACGCCTTCAGAGTCGCCTTCATTCGCTTTCCTCCTTTCGCCGGGCCTCCGGGGGGGCTTTAGCCCCCCCTGCCCTTAGCGCCTGACCAGGTAGTAGCTCCCCGCGGGGCTCTTCCTAAGCCCCTCTTCCTTGAGCCACGCCTTCAGGGCCTCCTTTACCTCCCGGAGGGCCTTCGGGAGGTCCCCCTCCCAGTCCTCCTCCGCCTGGAGGAGGTTGAGGAGGGCCACCGCCTGCTCGGGGGTGAGCCTTAGGTCCTTCATCCTTCACCTCCCGCTCATTCCCGTGGGGCCTCTAGGCCCCCTAGCCCTCCTCCTCTTCCAAATCCGGGGAGAAGTTGTTCTCCCGGGCGGCCTGGAAGATGGCCTCGAGGGCCTCCCGGTCGGTGAGGAGCCCCCTGAGCCAGTCCTCAAGGATCCCCTTGGCCTGGTCAAGCAGAGCGCACATTAGCGCACTCCGGCCCTCCACCAGGAGGAGGACCTAAGCCTCCCTTCCACCCCTCCCACGCTCCCCGGTGAAGGATGACCTTCAGCGGGGAGAGGTCGCGGGGCACCTCGCGCCCGAGGAGGGGAAGGAAGAGGCCTACCCTCAGGACCCTCCAGGGATTGCCGCCAAGAAGGTTCCTTCCCTCGGTGGACCCCTCTTGGCTCCCCGGCGAGCCCTGAAGGCTTGAAAGCAAGGAGAGGTGGCGCTTCGCCTCCCCGATCTCCCGGGAAAGCCTGCGCCTGAGGTCGGGGTTTTGTTCCTGCGCTTTCTTGGCTTGGAGTTCCCGGACTCTGGAGGCGTAGAAGCCCTGGACGTGGTCCCTGAAGCTTTGGTCCCGGAGAAGCCTCCCGTACCCCCTGGGAAGCTTTTCCCTGAACCCCAAGGCCCTTCTCCCAATGACGTAAGCGGCGGCCACGTCCTTGGAGAGGGAAAGAAGGGGGGCGTACTTCAGCATCCC
>NZ_JAKTNQ010000050.1 GCF_022760835.1 Thermus altitudinis | reverse complement strand
CCCTCTTTTTATCCCAGCCCAGAGTCTCACATGTGTTTGTCCGGGTTCAGGGGCAAAGGACCCTGGGGGGCGGAAACCCCGCCCCCCAGGGAAGAATCCCGCCTAGCGGGCAGCCAAAGAAGCCAGAAACTCCTTGTTGTTCTTGGTGCGCGCCAAGCGGGCGAGGAGCATCTCCATGGCCTCCGCCGGATCCATGTCCGCCAAGACCTTGCGCAAAAGCCACATCTTGTGGACCACCTCCTCACCCAACAGGAGCTCCTCCCGACGGGTACCGGACTTCAGGATGTCTATGGCCGGGAAGATGCGGCGCTCCTCGAGGCGACGGGAAAGGTGGAGCTCCATGTTCCCCGTCCCCTTGAACTCCTCAAAGATCACATCGTCCATGCGGCTTCCCGTCTCCACCAAGGCGGTGGCCAGGATGGTGAGGCTACCCCCGCCCCGGATGTTGCGGGCTGCCCCCAGGAAACGCTTGGGGAAGTAGAGGGCCGCGGAGTCCAAACCGCCGGAAAGGGTGCGGCCCGTGGGCGGGGTCACCAGGTTGTTGGCCCGGGCTAGGCGGGTGATGGAATCCAGAAGGATCATCACGTGCCCCCCTTCCTCCACGATGCGCTTGGCCCTTTCGTGCACGAACTCCGCCACCCGGATGTGGTTCTGGGGCGGCTCGTCAAAGGTGCTGGCGATGACCTCGGCCCCCTGGACGCTTTCCCGGAAGTCCGTGACCTCCTCCGGCCGCTCGTCAATAAGGAGCACGATCACCCTGATGTCGGGCTCGTTCTTCAAGACGGCGTTGGCAATCTTCTTAAGCAGGGTGGTCTTACCCGCTTTGGGCGGGGCCACAATCAGCCCCCGCTGGCCCCGACCAATGGGGGCAAGAAGGTCTATGACCCGGGTGGAGAGCTCATCCGGGGTGGTTTCCAGCTTGATCTGCCGGTCGGGGAACTGGGGGATGAGCTCGTCAAAGCGGGGCCGGTTCTTGGCCGCTTCGGGGTCTAGGTCGTTCACCGCCTCCACCTTGAGGAGGGTGCCGTAGCGCTCGTTCTCCCGGGGCGGCCGTACCCGGCCCACGATGTAGTCCCCGCTTCTTAAGGCATACTGGCGAATGAGCCCGGCGGACACGATGGCGACCCTGGATTCCAGATTGTACAGGTTTTCGGTAATGAAGCCATACCCATCCGGGCTGATCTCCAGGTAACCCTTGACCAGCTGCAAGCCCTCCCCCTGGGTCTGCCGTTCCAGGAGGGCCATGATGAGCTGGTCCTTCTTCATGCGCTTGTAGTTCTCGATCCCCGCCTCCTGGGCCAGGAGGTGCAACTCCGGCAGGATCTTGGCCGCAAGTTCCTGGTACGTCAGGGGCGCTTCTTGATGGATCTCCGCTTTTCTCCTCATGGCTTGACCTTCTCCCAATCCTCCATAAAGCGCTTAAGGCCTATGTCCGTAAGCGGGTGCTTGAGCAGCTGTTTGAACACCCCGTAGGGCATGGTGGCGATGTCTGCCCCCAAAAGGGCGGCCTCCGTAACATGACGGGGGTGGCGGATGGAGGCGGCGATGACCCTCACCGGCAGGTTCTGCACCTGGATCAGCTCCGCAATCTCCCGCAACAACTCTCCCCCATCCCAGGAGATATCGTCCACCCGCCCCAAAAAGGGGGAGACATAGCTTGCCCCTGCCCGGGCCGCCAGCAGAGCCTGGTTGGCGGAGAAGATCAGGGTCATATTAACCTTAACCCCTTCAGCGGCAAGCCGCTTGCAGGCCTTCAAGCCCTCCTCGGTGGTGGGCAGCTTGACCACAATCTGGGGGTGGATGGCCGCAAGCCGCCGTCCTTCCGCCACCATGACCTCCGCCTCCAAGGTGGTCACCTCTGCGGACACGGGCCCCTTCACCACCTCGCATATGGTCCGTAGGTGGGCGAACAAAACCTCCTCCGTCAGCTTGGCTCCGCGACCCGCATACTCCTTCGCCACCAGGGTGGGGTTGGTGGTCACCCCGGAGAGCACTCCCCAAGCAGCGATCTCCCGTATCTCCTCCAAGTTGGCGGTATCCAAGTACAGCTCCATGAGCACTCCTTTTGTCGGGAAGCGGACCGGCTTAGCTCCATTCTAGCAGACCCAACCGGGGCGTTGTCAAGGAAGGGGAAGGGCTGCTAGGATGGGCTTAGCCGCCAACGGGGGATTTTACCCCAGGAGGCGGGAGCTGTAAAGGCGAGGATGGGGAGAGTACCCCTTTCCAATAGCCCCAAGCGAGCCGGGGAGGGTGGAAGCCCGGTGGTGAGGAAAGGTGGGAAGATCACCCCGGAGCCGCGGGAGGAAAGGGGTCAAGACCCTGAGTAATGCCCGCCGGGTGCGCCCGTAATCGCGCCAATGAGAGCCTGGAGGCTTCCTCCAGGAAGCGCGGTGGTACCGCGGAGGCCCTTGCGCTTTCGTCCGCGCCCAAAGGGCGCGGGCGTTTCTTTAAGGGAGGAAGGTATGTTCAAGGAGGTCGGCGAACCCAACTTTCCCAGGCTGGAGGAAGAGGTTCTGGAGTTTTGGAAGCGGGAGAGGATCTTTGAAAGAAGCGTGGAAAACCGCCAGGGGAGGCCCCGTTACACCATTTACGAAGGCCCCCCCACCGCCAACGGCATGCCCCACGTGGGCCACGCCCAAGCCCGCAGCTACAAGGACCTTTTTCCCCGCTACAAGACCATGCGGGGCTACTACGTGCCCCGCCGGGCCGGATGGGATACCCATGGCCTTCCGGTGGAGCTGGAGGTGGAGAAGAAGCTGGGCCTTAAAAACAAGCGGGAAATCGAGGCCTACGGCATTGAGCGCTTCAACCAAGCCTGCCGGGAGTCGGTCTTCACCTACGAGAAGGAATGGGAAGCCTTTACGGAGCGCATCGCCTACTGGGTGGATCTCAAGAACGCCTACGCCACCCTGCACCCCACCTATGTGGAAAGCATCTGGTGGAGCCTGAAGAACCTCTTTGACCGGGGGCTCCTTTACCGAGACCACAAGGTGGTGCCCTACTGCCCCCGGTGTGGCACCCCCCTTTCCTCCCACGAGCTCTCCCTGGGCTACAAGGAGATCACCGACCCCTCGGTCTACGTGCGCCTGCCCCTTCGGGAACCGGGGAAGGTGGGGTTAGAAAGGGCCAGCCTCCTCATCTGGACCACCACCCCCTGGACCCTGCCCGGAAACGTGGCGGCGGCGGTCCACCCGGAGTTCACCTATGGGGCCTTTGCCGTGGGGGAGGAGGTGGTGATCCTGGAGGAAACCCTGGGGCGCCAGCTCCTGGGCGAGGAAACCCCTATCGTAAAGACCTTCACGGGAAAGGAACTGGAAGGCCTGGCCTATGAACCCCCCTATCCCCAGGTCTTGCCCAAGGGGTACTTCGTGGTCCTGGCGGAGTACGTGAGCCGGGAAGACGGCACGGGCATCGTCCACCAGGCCCCGGCCTTCGGCGCCGAGGACCTGGATACGGCCAGGGCCTACGGCCTCCCCCTCCTCAAGACGGTGGACGAGGAAGGGAAGCTCCTGGTGGAGCCCTTTAGGGGCCTCTTCTTCCGCGAGGCCAACCGGGCCATCCTAAAAGACCTCCGCTCCCGGGGCCTCCTCTTTAAGGAGGAAAGCTACCTCCACAGCTACCCCCACTGCTGGCGCTGCTCCACCCCCCTCATGTACTACGCCACGGAAACCTGGTTTATCCGCAATACCCTTTTCAAGGAGGAGCTCATCCGCAAGAACCAGGAGATCCACTGGGTCCCACCCCATATCAAGGAGGGGCGCTACGGGGAGTGGCTTCGGAACCTGGTGGACTGGGCCCTAAGCCGCAACCGCTACTGGGGCACACCCCTTCCCATCTGGGTCTGCGCCACCTGCGGGAAAGAGGAGGCCATCGGCAGTATCCAAGAGCTTAGGGAAAGGGCCACCCACCCCCTCCCCGAGCCCTTTGATCCCCACCGCCCCTACGTGGACGGGGTGGAGCTTGCGTGCACCTGCGGGGGCACCATGCGCCGGGTGCCCTATGTCATTGACGTCTGGTACGACTCCGGGGCCATGCCCTTCGCCTCCTTGCACTACCCCTTTGAAAACCAGCTGGAGTTCCAGGAGGCCTTCCCCGCGGACTTCATCGCGGAGGGCATTGACCAGACCCGGGGCTGGTTCAACTCCCTGCACCAGCTTGGGGTGATGCTCTTCGGCTCCATCGCCTTCAGGAACGTGATCTGCCACGGCCTCATCCTGGACGAGAAGGGACAGAAGATGAGCAAGTCCAAGGGGAATGTGGTGGACCCCTGGGACATCATCCGGGAGTTCGGGGCGGATGCCTTAAGGTGGTACATCTACATCTCCGCACCCCCGGAGGCCGACCGCCGCTTTGGGCCCAACCTGGTGCGGGAAACGGTGCGGGACTACTTCTTAACCCTGTGGAACGTGTATAGCTTCTTCGTGACCTACGCCAACCTGGACCGGCCGGACCTCAGGAACCCGCCTCCCGTGGAGAAACGGCCCGAGCTGGACCGCTGGCTCCTGGCGCGGCTTCAGGACCTGATCCAAAGGGTGACGGAGGCCCTCGAGGCCTACGACCCCACCCAAAGCAGCCGCGCCCTCCGGGACTTTGTGGTGGAGGACCTCTCCCAATGGTACGTGCGCCGGGGCCGGAGGCGCTACTGGAAAAACGAGGACCCCCTGGACCGCGAGTCCGCCTACGCCACCTTGTACCAGGCCCTGGTTACCGTCAGCCAGCTTTCCGCCCCCTTCACCCCCTTCCTGGCCGAGGTGCTTTGGCAGAACCTGGTGCGCCCAGTCCACCCTGAGGCCCCTCTTTCCGTGCACCTTTCCGACTGGCCGGAGGTGGACCCGAAGCTTCTGGACCAGGAGCTGGTGGCCAAGATGCGGGCGGTGCTCAAGGTGGTGGACCTGGCCCGTTCCGCCCGGGCCAAAAGCGGGGTCAAGACCCGCATCCCCTTGCCCCTTCTTCTGGTCACCGCCCCTAGCCCCTTGGAACGGGAGGGCCTACGCCACTTCGCCTCCGAAATCGCCGAGGAGCTCAACGTGAAGGAGGTGCGGGTTTTGGAACCTGGGGAGGAAGTGCTCCGCTACCGGGTCCTGCCCAACCTGAAGCTGCTGGGCAAGAAGTACGGGAGGCTTCTCCCCAAAATCCGCGAGGCCCTGGAGAAGGAGGCCTCCAGGGTGGCCCATCGGGTCCTCAAAGGGGAAAGGGTGCCCTTAACCCTGGAGGGCCAGGAGGTGGTCCTGGAGCCGGAAGAGGTGCTCCTCGAGGCCCAGGCCCCCGAGGGGTATGAGGCCCTGGAGAAGGAGGGATACGTGGCCGCCCTGGAGGTGCGGGTCACGGAGGAGCTGAAGCTTGAGGGGCTGGCCCGGGACCTGATCCGCCACCTGCAGCAAACCCGCAAGGAGATGGGCCTCAAGGTTTCCGACCGCATCCGGGTGGGCTACGAGGCGGAAGGCGCCTACCTGGAAGCCTTGAAAGGCCATGGCGGCTGGATCGCCGAGGAGGTTTTGGCCCTAGAGTTTGGGCCAGGCCTCTTCCCCGGCCACACCACCTCTTTGGAGGACGAGGAAGGCCGGGTGCGCTTCAGCCTGGAAAGGCTAGGGTAGGGCCATGGCGGGAGCAGACCGGGCCCACGATCCTCAGCCGGTTACGCCTAAAGCTGGGGCCCAAGGCCCTAGGGGAAGGGGGTGAGGCCTTCGCAGGGGACCGGAGGCCTAAGGTGTCGGAGGATACCGTCTTTTACCCCGGCCTCATGGTGGCCTGCGGTCCCTCCCCCTTCCTTTACGGGGAAGCCCCCGGCATTTTGCCGGAAATCCTCTCGGAGAGCACGGAGGATCCGGACCGGGGGAGAAAGCTAGGGCACTATTCGGGCCTACCCTCGCCGCGGGCGTACCCTCTGGTGGATAGCCGTCGGGTAAGCCTCGAGGCCCACCTGCGGGAAGAGGACCAGGGGACCTACCCCCGCCTGGGGCCAGGGGGGAGCCTTCCCCTCCCCTGTCCCCCTCTGGAGTTGACCGTGGCCCATGGGTACCCGGGCGTGAACCTGGAAGAGGGTTAACGGGTGGTATAGTAGGCCCCGTGCTGGAGCCCAAGACCCTCTTAGAGCCCTTGGGGCTGGATGCCCTCTACATCACCCGCCCGGAAAACGTCCGCTACCTTTCGGGCTTTCCCCACCCTGAGGACGCCCAGGTCCTGGTCATGGGGGAAGGCTCCTTCCTCCTCACCGACCCCCGCTACCCTGAGGCGGAGCGGGAAAGCCGCATCCCCGCTAAGGTGCTGAAGCGGGAGGAAAAAGAGGCCCTTCTGAGGGGGCTCAGAGGACGGGTGGGCTTTGAGGCCGAGCACCTTCCCTACGCCTCCTTGGAGCGCTTGCGGGAGCTCGCCCCTGCGGAGTGGGTGCCCACCAAGGGGGTCATAGAACGGCTTAGGCTCAAGAAAACCCCGGAGGAGGTGGAGCGGATTCGCAAGGCCCAGGCCCTGGCGGAAGAAGCCCTGGCCCACGCCCTCACCCTCCTGAAGCCCGGCGTTTTGGAGCGGGAGGTGGCCTTGGAGATAGAGTTTTTCCTGAAACGCCGGGGAGCTGGGGTGGCCTTCCCTCCCATTGTGGCCTCGGGGGTACGGGGGGCTTTGCCCCATGCCGGGGCCTCGGGGAAAGCCCTCGAGGCCGGGGAACTGGTCACCCTGGACCTGGGGGCGGAGGTGGAGGGGTACCACTCGGACATGACCCGCACCGTGGCCCTGGGAAGGGTGGACGGGGAACTCAAGCGGGCCTTCCAGGCCACCCTAGCCACCCTGGAAAGGGTCCTAGACGCCCTCGGCCCAGGCAAAAGCACCAAGGAGCTGGACGCCCTGGCCCGGGAGGAGCTAAGGCGCTTCCAACTGGACCGCTACTTCGTCCACTCCCTGGGGCACGGGGTGGGGCTTGCCGTCCACGAGGGGCCAGGGCTTTCCCCGTATACGGAGGAGACCCTCGAGGCGGGCATGGTGGTCACCGTGGAGCCCGGGGTCTACTTACCGGGGAAAGGAGGCGTGCGCATAGAGGAGCTTGTCCTCATCACGGATACGGGGATGGAACTCCTCTCCCGCTTTCCCCGGGGCTGGCGGGAGGTTTAGGTGCGCGCCCTGGTCCTAGCCCTTTTCCTCTCCGGTGCCCTGGCCCAGACCTATACCGTACAAAAGGGGGACACCCTTTACCGCATCGCCAAGGCCCATGGCCTGAGCGTGGAAGAGCTAAAGGGGCTAAACGGCCTCACCTCGGACCTCATCTCCCCAGGGCAGGTCCTCCGCCTGGGCCATGGCGAACCCCCTAAGAGGAAGCCTTTGGTCCAGGAGGGCCTGGCCGTCTGGTACGGCCCGGGATTCCACGGGAAGCGCACGGCCAGCGGGGAGGTCTATGATATGCAGGCCCTCACCGCCGCCCACCCCTCCTTGCCCTTCGGCACCCGGGTGCGGGTCACCAACCTAAAAAACGGCAGAAGCGTGGTGGTGCGCATCAACGACCGGGGACCTTTTGGGGGCCGGTATATCATTGACCTCTCCTACGCCGCCGCCAAGGCCATTGAGGCCCTTTCCGCCACCCGGGTACGGGTGGAGGTGCTGGAGGAGTGAGATGGTGCGCTATGGCTTTCACCTTTCCATCGCCGGGAAAAAGGGGGTGGCCGGGGCCGTGGAAGAAGCCCAGGCCCTGGGCCTTTCCGCCTTCCAGATCTTCGCCAAAAGCCCCCGAAGCTGGAAAACCCGCGCCCTTTCCCCCAGCGAGGTGGAAACCTTCCGCGCCCTGCGGGAAATGGCCGGGGAGCTTCCCGGGGTGATCCATGCCTCCTATCTGGTGAACCTGGG
Source organism: Thermus altitudinis (assembly GCF_022760835.1). GTDB lineage: Bacteria > Deinococcota > Deinococci > Deinococcales > Thermaceae > Thermus > Thermus altitudinis. The sequence continues at coordinate 810 of NZ_JAKTNQ010000050.1, read as the reverse complement.
GGCGGAGGGGGAGCTTTGGGAAAAGAGCGTGATGAGCCTGGCGGACGACCTGGAAAAGGCCCGCATCCTGGGACTGGAGTACGTGGTGGTCCATCCAGGCTCAGGAGACCCCCAACGGGTAAAAGAGGGCCTCCTAAGGGCCCTGCGCCTGGCCGGGGTAAAGGAACGGCCCACCCTCCTGGTGGAGAACACCGCCGGAGGCGGGGAGAAGGTGGGGGCCCGGTTTGAGGAGCTGGCCTGGCTCTTGGAGGACACTCCCCTGGGGGTCTGCCTGGACACCTGCCACGCCTATGCCGCCGGGTACGACGTGAGGGAGGAGCCCCAGGAGGTCTTGAGCCAACTGGACCGCCTCGTGGGCCTAAAGCGGGTGCCGGTGGTGCACCTAAACGATTCCGTGGGGGGCCTAGCCAGCCGCATAGACCACCATGCCCACCTTCTCCAAGGCCAGATCGGGGAAGGGCTTAAACGCGTTCTCCTGGACCCCCGCCTCAGGAACCGGGTCTTCATCTTGGAAACCCCAAGGAGCCCCGAGGAGGACGCATGGAACCTGAAGGTCCTGCGCAGCTGGCTAGAGGAGGCCCCCGCCTAGGAAAAGGCGCAGGGCGGAGACGATCATCACCAAAAGCCCCAGCGTGACTACTCCCCGCTCTAAAGAGCGGGGCTTCTCGGTTCCGGGTATAGACCCGTGGCCGAAGGCCCCGTCCAGGCCTTAGCCAAGATGTTTACCGCCGCTGCCACGTCCCGATGGAGAAGAGTACCACAAGAAGGACAGGTGAACTCCCTGACCCACAGGGGCTTCTTCTCCCGGTG
>NZ_JAKTNQ010000005.1 GCF_022760835.1 Thermus altitudinis | reverse complement strand
GAAGGCTCCGTCCGAGCCCAGAAAAACCTTGACTCCGTATCGGCAGGCGAGCGCAATGCTTCTGGCTCTGCCACGGGTGTTCGTTTGGAGTTTTACCCATCGGACTACCCGATGGAACCCCTTACTCCAAGTTTCAAGGTCCACGGGGAACGCTGTCCCCAAGAAAATCGTACCACACATCTGCCGCGCACTATGCCATGGACCTCTGCGGGGCACGTGGGGGGTCCATGTATCCCCGGTTGTTTGGAAACCGGGGGATTATAGCCCCCCACACCCCCCTTTTCCTTAAGGTGAACCGGGCAGGGGACTGGCTTTCCCCGGAGGAGAAGGACCTGGAGATGGCCCGGGTGGCCTGAAAGGCGGGTGGGCACGAATGGGCTTGCTTGCCTGCCCAACGGGCCGCAGAGAAGGCGGTGAAAGCCCTTCGCCTCCGTAGGCCTAGAGCACGTGGTAACCCGGCTTGGCAAGGCGCTTCCCCTGGGGGTGCCCCAAGACCTGGTGGAGAAGGGCCGCTACCTGGATGGGCTCTATATCCCCACCCGCTACCCCGACGCCTTCCCTGAGGGGCCCTCTGCGTAGGGTTCCTTGCAAAGCTGCCGTATGCCGGTGAGGTCCTGGGCTTCTCCCGTACCGGGATGGCCTAGTCGGGAGGAAGTGGGAGCCCTCGCCTTGCCGAAACCCCAAGCCAGGAGGCGCGCTGGCCCTTTCGCCATCCCACCCTTTCCCTTCCCTAAAACCCCCTTTGATACTGGGGTGGGACCTCCGGGGCCACCCCTAGGGCCTTGGCGGCCCTTAGGGGGAAGTAGGGGTCTCTGAGGAGAACCCGGCCTAAAAGGACCAAGTCGGCGCTTCCCGCCTGCAGGAGGGTTTCCGCTTGCTCAGGGGTGGTGATGAGGCCCACGGCCCCCGTCTTGAGGCCCACCTCTTTGCGCACGGCATCGGCGAAGGGTACCTGGAAGCCCGGGGCCAGGGGGATCCGCACCTTGGGCACCACCCCGCCCGAGGAGCAGTCCAAGAGGTCCACCCCTATCCCCTTAAGCCTTTGGGCGAAGGCCAGGGTGTCCTGAAGGCCCCACCCCCCTTCCCCCCAGTCGGTGGCGGAGACCCGCACCAAAAGGGGAAGCTCCTTGGGCACCACCTCCCGTACCGCCTGGGCCACCCTGAGGGGAAAGCGCATGCGGTTTTCCAGGCTGCCCCCATAGGCATCCGTGCGCTGGTTGGAAAGAGGGGAGAGGAAGGAGGAGAGTAGGTAGCCATGGGCCATGTGGAGCTCAATCACCTGGAAACCCGCCCTTAGGGCCCGCTTGGCCCCTTCCACGAAGGCCATGAGAATCCGTTCCATTCCCGCCTCGTCCAGGGGTTCGGGTACGGGATACCCCTCGTCGTAGGGGAGGGGGCTTGGCCCCACCACCCGCCAGCCCAAGGGCTTCCCCCCTTCCCAAGGCCTGCTGGTCCCGGCCTTACGCCCGGCGTGGGCCAGCTGGATGCCGGGCACCGCTCCCGCGTCCCGGATCCTTCGGGCAAGCTCCTGAAGGCCCGGAAGGTGCTCCTCCGACCAGATGCCCAGGTCATGGGGGCTGATGCGGCCTATGGGCTCCACGGCGGTGGCCTCCACCAGGATGAGGCCCACGCCTCCCAGGGCCCGGGTGGGGTAGTGGAGGAGGTGCCAGTCCGTGACCATGCCTTCCAGGGTGGCGGAGTACTGGCACATGGGGGACATGGCTAGGCGGTTTTTCAGCCTGACGCTTCTTAGGTCCAAGGGGGTGAAGAGGAGGGACATGAGTCCATTATGGACCGGGTGGGCCTAGGGTAAAATCCGGGCGCCGAACCGCTGGAACCTCTTCCACGAGGTTCTCGAGGGGGGTGAGGGAATGAAGCGGATCCTTTGGAGTCTGGCTCTCCTATGGCCCTTGGCCTTAGCCCAGCCCTTGCGGGTGGCCATCCTTTGGCACCAGCACCAGCCACCCTATGAGAACCCCTTGACGGGGCAGTACGAGGAACCTTGGGTGCGGGTCCACGGGGTGAACAGCTACCCTTGGATGGCCCAAGTGCTTAAGGAGTTTCCTGGGATCAAGGTGACCTTTGACCTTACCTCCACCCTTCTCAAGCAGATAGAGGACTACCTTTCCGGCAAGGCCAAGGACGCCTACTGGCGGCTTTCCGAGAAACCGGTTGCCGCCCTTACCCCTGAGGAAAAGGCCTTTATCGTCCAGCGTTTCTTTGACATCAACCCCCGCTTCATAGAGAAAAGCCCCCGCTACCGGGAGCTCCAGGCCAAGAGGGCGAGGGGGGAGCCTTTTGCGGAGCAGGACCTTCAGGACCTGCGCCTCCTTTGGAACCTGTACTGGATCAACGTGGACTACATAGGCCAAGACCCCAGGCTCCAGGCTCTTTACCAGCAGGACCGGGGCTTCACCCAGGAGGATGTGAACTACGTGCTGGAAAAGCACCTGGAGATCATGGCCACCATCCTGCCCCTGCACAAGGAGCTTTGGCAACGGGGCCAGGTGGATCTCATCACCACCCCCTACTACCACCCCATCCTGCCCATCCTCCTGGACAAGGAGGCCATCCGGGAATCCAACCCTGCTTTGGCCCTGCCCAAGGAGCCCATCGCTTGGCCTGAGGATGCCGCCTGGCAGGTGCGGGCGGGGAAGGCCTATTTCCAAGCCCTTTTTGGCCAGAGGCCTAGCGGGATGTGGCCACCCGAGGGTGCGGTAAGCCAAAAGGCGGCGGAGCTCTATGCGGAGGAGGGCATCGGCTTCCTGGTGACCGATGAGGCCATCCTGGGCAAAAGCGGGGTACCCGTGACCCCCCTCACCCTGACCCGGACCTACCACGTGGAGAAGCAGGGCCAGCGGGTGGTCCTTTTCTTCCGTCACCGGGACCTTTCCGACCGCATTGGTTTCAGCTACAGCCAGATGCCTGCCGAACGGGCGGTGGAGGACCTTATCGCCGCCCTTCTGGAGATCCGCCGCCAGGTGATTGGGGATAACCCCAACGCGGTGCTCACCCTTGCCCTAGATGGGGAAAACGCCTGGGAAAACTACCCCAATAACGGCAACGACTTCCGCCGCCTGCTCTACCGGCGCCTTGTGGAAGAGCAGGCTAAGGGCACCCTGAAGACCGTCCTCTTTTCGGAGGTGGCCCAAGAGCCCTCCTTGCCCTTGGCCCGGCTGGGCACCGGGGGTTGGGCAGGGGATTTTGCCATGTGGGCGGGGGAACCGGAGGAAAACGAGGCCTGGGACCGCCTAAGCCGGGCCCGGCAGGCGGTGATGGCCTACCGGGAGGCCGGAGGGGACCCTAAGGTGGTGGAGAGGGCCATGGCCCTCCTCTATGCGGCCCAGGCCTCGGACTGGTTCTGGTGGTACGGCCAGGACACCGCCTTTCCCAACCACGCCCCCTTTGACGAGGCCTTCCGGAGCCTTCTCAGGGCGGTGTACCAGACTTTGGGAAGGCAGGCCCCGGAGGAGCTCTTCATCGCCGTGCGACCCCCGGTTTCTCCCCAAGGAACGCCGGGCCGGGTGAAGCCCACCTTGGACGGCCAGGTGACGCCTGGGGAGTGGGAGGGGGCGGCCTACCTGCCGGATCCCGAGGGGGCCGCCATGCAGACCCCCGACGACCTCATCCAGGGGGTTTACTTGGGTTTTGATGAGGCCAACGTGTACCTGCGGGTGGACCTGCGGGATGGGGTCAAGGCCCGGGACCTGGTGGGCCAAGGGTTCCGCCTGCATGTCTACGCCACCCAGCCTGGAGGGGAAGGGGGTGCCGCCTTTCCCGAGGGCCTGCAGGTTTCCCTGGGATTTCCCCTGCAACAGCGGATCACCTTGGACCTAGACCAGGTTAAGGAGGGGCAAGGGGTGTTGGTGCGCTACGCCTACCGGGAGGGCAGCTGGGTTCTGGCCAGCTCCCCAGCGGACCTTTCGGGAAGGCGGGCTTGGGTGGGGGAGGTTTTGGAGCTTCGCCTTCCCTATACCACCCTCAAGGTGGAGGCCGGGGACACGGTACGGTTGGCCTTGGTACTGGAGAAGGGCGGGCGTGTTTTGGACTTCGCCCCCAACGGGGCACCTTTGGCCTTAAGCCTGCCCAGGCGCCTCGAGGGCAAGGAAGTGTTGCGCATCCCAGACCCCGAGGGCGACGAGCACGGCCCCGGCACCTACACCTATCCCAAGGAGGCCGCCTTCGCACCTTTTAAGGGCCTTTTTGATCTCCTGGAGATGCGCATTCTGGATAGCGACCATCTCTACACCTTCGTCTTCACCTTTGCGGAGATGACCAACCCCTGGGGGGCCCCGGCGGGCTTCAGCCACCAGCTCCTCAACATCTACCTGGACTTTAAGGAGGGAGGCCGGACCGACACGTTCGCCAAAGGGGCTAAGGTGGCCTTCCATCCGGAGCACCCTTGGGACCTTTTCCTGAAGGCCGCGGGTTGGCCCCAGTACGGCCAACGGGTGGGCTTTCCGGACGGCACCGATACCGCCGAGGGCATCCTGGTGAGCAGTAACCCCGCCGACAAGCAGGTGATCGTGCAGCTGGAAAAAAGGCACTTTAACCCCAAGCCCGGCCAGCAGGTTTGCTTCTATGTCCTGGTGGGAAGCCAGGATGGCTACGGGCCGGATCATTTCCGTCCCGTGGGCCGGGAGGCTGGGCCCTGGAACCTGGGTGGGGCCCGGGATGAGGATGCCCCCTTGGTGGTGGACTACCTCTGGCCGGAAAGGGGGGTACAGGAGGCCTGGCTTTCCCAATATGGGGGTGGGCGCTTGGCGGTCCTTAAGCCTTATTGCGTCACCTGGCCTTAGGGGTGGGGTCTACCCCCACGAGGGTCCTCCAGGGTAGACTGAACCCATGGACCCCAGCCCTGGCCAGGGACAAGGCCCCGATCTTGCCACGGCTTTTCGCTATGTGGAAAGCCTTCTCTTCGGGGACATGGAGCGCCCCGGTCTCACCCTCTATGACCTGGAGCGCCTGGTGGGCTACCCGGCCAAAGGGGAGGGGCCTTTGACCTACACCCTGCCCCGCACCAAGAGCCTTTCCGGGGTGCAGGCGGTGCGGTTTTACTACTACCCCAAGGACCCTACCCTCCAGCTCATCGTGGAGATTGAGGACCTTCAGGGGAAAAAGCACCTTCGCCATTTCCGCTGGAATGGGTTTACCTGGGAAACGCCCCAAGGGAGACAAGGGGAGCTAAAGCCCACCCGGGAGGAGGTGGGCCTGGTGCAGGCGGGAGAGGATTTTTTCCTGGGCTTCCCCCGGGAGGAAGCCCTGGAGCTGGAGGAGGCGGTGCGCAAGGGGGAGGCCGTGGGGGCCAAATACCTCCTTTGCCCTCGCTGCCGGTCCCGGATTTTCTACGCTCCCTCGGTCCGCCCCGCGGGCCTTACCTGCCCCAGGTGCGGCAACCCCACCCTGCTTTTCAAGACCCTCTCCGCGCCCGAGGGGCCCAAGGACCCCCTCGAGGCCCTTGTGGAAGAACAACGGGCCCTGAGGAAGGCCATAGAGGAGCTAACCGCTTACCTTAGGCGCAAACTGGGGCCTTAGACCCTCACCCCGGGCTGGCCCCAGCCGGTGTAGGCGTAAAACCGGCCCCGTTCCCCTCCGAGGTAGTCCAAAAGGGGCTCCAGGAGGGGGCGGTGGCCGGAAAGCTTGGCCGTCACCTCCTCGGGGGTGAAGAACCGGGCTTCCACGATGTGGCCGTCGGGATCCCTGGGGTTCAGGAGCCCCTCGTAGCTGGCCCGAAAGGCCATGGCCAGGGTGCGTTCGTTCTTGCGGCGGTCCTCCACCTGGATGGCGTAGGCCAGGTGCTCAATGGTCTTCACCCTGAGGCCCGTTTCCTCCTGCACCTCCCGCACCAGGGCTTCCAATACCGTTTCCCCAGGCTCCACCGTGCCCCCGGGGAGGGTGTAGCGCACCAGGCCCCGCCGGCCCCAGTCGTTGCCCACCAGGAGGACCCGGCCTTGGCGGTCCAAGAGGATGGCCGCCACCACCAGGATCTCGCGGCGCATCACGCTTCCGTCAAGGCCTCCAGCTGCCTTTCCTGGTCGGCCCGTTTGAGGGCTTCCAGAAGAGGCTGGAGGTTTCCCGAGAGGACGCCCTCGAGGTCGTGGGTGGTGAAGCCGATGCGGTGGTCCGTGACCCGGGACTGGGGGAAGTTGTAGGTGCGGATCTTCTCCGAGCGCTCCCCGGTACCGATCTGGGCCAGGCGGGTCTGACGGAGCCGTTCCGCCTCTTCCGCCCGTTTGATCTCCAAAAGGCGGCTCCTTAGGATCATGAGGGCCTTCTCCCGGTTCTTGATCTGGCTGCGGGAGTCCTGGCAGGTGACCGTGATCCCCGTGGGCAGGTGCACCACCCGCACGGCGCTATCCGTGGTGTTGACCCCCTGGCCCCCGGGCCCCGAGGCCCGCATCACGTCAATGCGGATTTCGTCCATGTTGAGCTGGAAGTCGGACTCCTCCGCCTTGGGCAACACCGCCACCGTGGCCGTGGAGGTGTGGATCCGCCCCTGGGTTTCCGTGGCGGGGACCCGTTGCACCCGGTGGACCCCGCTTTCGTACTTGAAAGTGCCGTAGGCCCCAGGGCCGCGGATTTCCACGATGACCTTGGAGAAGCCACCCAGGTCGGTGGGGTGGGAATCCAGGATCTCGGTTTCAAACCCCATCTCCTGGGCGAAGCGCAGGTACATCTCCAAAAGGTCCCGGGCGAAAAGGGCGGCCTCCTCGCCGCCGGTGCCGGCCCGGATCTCCAGGATGGCGTCCCGCTCGTCCAGGGGGTCTTTGGGCAAGAGATGCCGCTCCAGCTCCTTTTCCAGTTCCGCCTTGCGAACCAGGAGGGCTTCCTTCTCCGCCTTGGCCACCTCCTTGAGCTCGGGGTCCTCGAGGAGGCCCTCCACCCCCTCCAAGTCCTCCAGCACCTTCCGGTACTCCCGGATGAGGGCGATCACCTCCCCCATCTCCGCATACCGCCGGGAGAGGGCCTGGTAGCGCTTCTGGTCCCTGAGGACCTCAGGGTCGGCAAGGAGCGCTTCCAGCTCCCGGTATTCCTCTTCTAGGCGCGCAAGCTTCTCCAGCATACCTTACCTCAGGATACTCCAAGGCGGGGTTGCCTGCGGGTTTAGGTATGCCTAAAATAAGGCCCATGGAAACCCCGGTTTTCCTCTATGCCCTCTGGGGAGGGCTCTTCACCTGGGGGCTCACCGCGGTAGGGGCCGCCAGCGTGTTCCTGACGCAGGAGCCCAGCCGCAAGCTTCTGGACGGCATGCTGGGTTTCGCCGCCGGGGTGATGCTGGCGGCCAGCGTCTTTTCCCTCCTCCTTCCAGGTATGGAGATGGCCGAGGCTCAGGGCCTGGTTCCTTGGGTGCCTGCGGTGGTGGGCTTCCTGCTGGGTGGGGCTTTGTTGCGCCTCCTGGACCGCTTCCTTCCCCATGTGCACCTGGGGCCAGCGGCGCAGGAGGAGGGGATTCGCACCCTGTGGCGGCGCACCACCCTCCTGATCCTGGCCATCACCCTCCACAACTTCCCCGAGGGCCTGGCGGTGGGGGTGGCCTTTGGGGCTGCGGGGTTGGACCCTACGGGAGCCGCCACCTTGGGTGGGGCTATGGCCTTGGCGGTGGGCATCGGCCTGCAGAACCTGCCGGAGGGGTTGGCGGTGGCCTGGCCCCTAAGGCGGGCAGGTATCCCGGCGGCAAAGGCTTGGTTTTACGGCCAGCTGTCCGCCGTCGTGGAGCCCCTTGGGGCCTTGTTGGGAGCCCTTTTGGTCACGCAGATGCTTTACCTATTGCCCTACCTCATGGCCCTGGCGGCAGGAGCCATGGTTTTCGTGATCGTGGAGGAGGTCATTCCGGAAAGCCAGGCGGAGGGCAACGGGGACATCTCCACCTTTGGGGTGATGATGGGCTTCGCCCTCATGATGGCCTTGGACGTGGCCCTAGGCTGAACCCTTCCTGGGGGTTAGGAGGGGGAGTCCCCCTTGCCCAGGCGTTCCTTAAGGAGGCGGGCGGCTTCCTCCGCCTTGGCCTTGGCGGCTTCGGCGGCCTGGGCGGCTTTCTCCGAAAGCTCCTTCAGCTTATCGGGGATGCCGTCCTTATCCTGGTCTAGCTCGGCCAGGCGGGCCTTGGCTTCCTCCAGGGCCTTCTGGGCTTCCTGAAGGGCTTTTTCCACCAGGTCGGGCTTGCCGTCCTTGTCCTGATCCAGCTTTTCCCGAAGCTCCATTAAGCGCTTCTCCACCTCGCCGGTAGCGGAACGGGCCTTCTCGGAAACCTTTTGCAACAAATCCTTGAGAAAATCCATGGGGATAGTTTACAACAGGGCTTGGAGGTCCCCCAGCACCTTCTCCGTTTCCTCCACCTTGTCCGGGCTAAAGAGGAGGACCAGCTGGCCCTCCTTTACCACAAAGGTGGTGGCCGTGTGGTCCACCAGGTACTCCCCGGGGCCCCGGTACTGGGTTTTCTGGTAATAGACCCCGAAGGTGCGGGCCACCTCCTGGATGGTCTCGGGGCTTCCCGTGAGGCCTAGGAAGCTGGGGTTAAAGGCTTTGGCGTACTGGTCAGAGACCCCCGGGGTGTCCCGCTCGGGGTCCACGCTGATGAAGACCACCTGCACCCTTTCTTGCTCCTTGGGGGATAGGCCCTCGTAGGCCCGCTTCAGGGCCAGTAGGGTGGTGGGGCAGACGTCGGGGCAGTGGACGTAGCCGAAAAAGATGAGGACCAGCTTGTCCTGGAAATCGGAAAGCCGCACCGGGCCTTGGGGCCCCTCGAGGACAAAGTCCACGGGCTTGGGGTTTAAGAGCCGGGTGCCGTAGAAGCTATGGGAACCCTTGGGCAGGAGGAGGTAGGCCACCGCCACCAGGCCCAGAACCAGCAGGATGGGCACGAGGGGTTTCGCCTTCATCGCATCTCCACGGGTAGGATCACCTTAAGCCTGCTGCCGTCTTGGAACTTCAGGACCAGGGTCACCTTTTCCCCGGCTTTCAGGGGGCGCCTAAGCCCTTCCAACATGAGGTGGTACTTCCCCGGGCGGAACTCCACCTTGCCCTTTGGGGGGATATCCAGGTGAGGAAGCGGACGCATGCCCAAGACCACCTGCCCCCCTCGGTGCTCCCGGTGATCCATGTGGATGGAAACCCGCTGGGCCACCTCCGTTTCCGCCCCCACCAGGCGCAAGGGCGCGCTTCCGCGGTTTTCCAGGGTCAGGTAGGCGGCGGTGTCCTTGACCACCGGGGGTACCAGGCGCACCCAGCCGGGGGTGGCCAGGGCCTGGGCCCAGGCGGCCCCGCCCAGGAGCAGGCCGACGAGGGTTAAACCGCTGGCAAGACTCCGTGGCCAAAGGAGGGGTTTCACGCCCTTAGGGTACCAGGCGGTGGCGGGGAAAGGAACCCGGCAAGTGAAGTACAAATGTCCCATACCCCCCTCTTACCCTGGGGGAGAATGCGGGCGTTTCTTCCCCCCCTCCTAGCCCTTGCCCTCCTCTCGGCCTGGGCGGCCCCGGTACTCCGCCTGCAGGGGGAGGTGGAGGGGCCTTTGGTCCTTACCACCCCCAACCTGGTGGTGGAGGGAAAAGGGGCGGTGCTACGGGGGAAGGGGGGGCATACCCTAAGCCTCCTGGCCCCGGGGATCCGGGTGCGGGGGCTGAAGGTGGTGGGGGCAGGGCCTGAGGAGGATTTTTTTGAACCCCATGCCGCCCTTTACCTAAGGGGGTGCGAGGGCTGTCTCCTAGAGGATGTGGCCGTGGAAGGCGCTCCCACCGCGGTGCGGGTGGAGGACTCCCCGGGGGCGGCCATCCTGGGCCTGAAGGCCCAGGGCCTGGGCCAATCCCCAGGGGTCTTGGTCTACGGGAGCCCTGGGGCCAGGGTGGAGGGGGGTTGGCTTAGGGGGTATATGGACGCCATTTACGTGGAGTATAGCCCCGGGATGCGCATTGTGGGGAATCGCCTCGAGGACAACGGGCGCTACGGCTTCCACGTGATGTTCTCCTGGCAGGTGGTGGTGGCCGGCAACGAGTCCCGGAATAACGGCATTGGCAACGCGGTGATGCACGGGGCAGAGAACCGGATAGGGGAAAACCGGCTTTATGGCCACAAAAGCCCCGTGGGCTATGGGCTTTTGGTCCAGGACGAGCAGGGGACCGAGGTCCGGGGCAACCTCTTTGCGGAAAACACCCTGGGCCTGGTGCTAATGGACGCCACCCGGGTGAGGGTGGCGGGCAATCGCTTCCAGGAGAACGGCACCGCCTTGCGCATCACCCGGGAGAAGGGGGGAAACTCGGCCCAGGTGGAGGGGAACGCCTTTTGGGGCAACCTCTACGATCTCCTGGTGGACGATCCCTTGGCCAAGGCTCGGGTGGTGGGGAACCGGTACGACCGGGCCTCTGGCCTTCCGGTCCCCCACCTGCCCACGGGGAGCTTTGCCCTTCTCCTTGCCCGGCAGCCCGAGCTTTCCCTCCTGGCCCTTTCCCCGGGGATCATCCTCTGGGAGGCCGCGGAGGCCCAGGTGCCGGGGCTTAGGCTGGTGGCCTTGGCCGATCCCCAGGCGGCCCCCGTGGCTTGGGAGGCCAGGTTCGGGGGTCTTTGGGCCTTCTTGGGCCTTTTGGGAGGCGTCCTATGGTGGTGGCGGAGGGGCTGATCAAGGCGGGGAGGCTCAGGGGGGTGGGCCTTAGGGTACCGGGGGGCGTGGTGGGGCTTCTCGGCCCCAACGGGGCGGGCAAGAGCACCCTCTTGGCCCTCCTGGCGGGAAGGCTTTGGCCCGATGGGGGTCGGGCCAGCCTCCTGGGCCACCCCCCCAGGGCCCCGGGGGCCTTGCCCCTTAGGGCCTACCTGCCCCAAAACCCCAGGCTTTTCCCCCATCTGCGGGTCCTCGAGGTCCTGGAAGGGGCCAGGCGGGTGAAGGGCCTGGGCCGGGAAGCCCTGGAGGAGGCCCTGGAGCGCATGGGCCTGGAGGCGTTCTTGGGGAAGCGGGTGGGGGAGCTCTCTGGAGGACAGCGCCAGCGCCTGGCCCTGGCGGCAAGCCTTATGGGTAATCCCCCCATCTGGCTTCTGGACGAGCCCACCGCGGCCCTAGACCCCAAGGGCCGGGAGCGGTTTTGGACCTGGGTGGGCGAGAAGGGGCAAGGGGCGGTGCTCGTCGCCCTGCACCACGTGGAGGAGGCCATGAAGGCGGACCGCCTCCTCCTCATGAAAGGGGGGGAGGTTTTGCAAGAAGGCCCCCCGGACCAGGTTTTGGGCCCAAGGGGAGAACGCCTCCCCTGGCTAATGGAGGTGCTCTATGAGGAACCGGCGTGAGGTGCTCAAGGCTTTGGGCGGACTGGTGGTGGCAGGGCCGGTTCTGGCCCAGCACATGGGGCATGGTGGGGAAAGCCCGGCCCCTGCTGGGGGGATGCGGGTTCCCGCCCGGCCCATTCCCTGGGATGAGGCCCTGTGCGCCTTCTGTGAGATGCCCATCAAGACCCCGGAAGGGCAGTGGCGGGGCCGCACCTTCCCCAAGGGCTTCTTTGAGCAGACCTACAGCCAGATTGCCTTTGAGAAGCCCCGGCCTGCCCCCCACGATCCCAAGCAGGTGGTGGAGGCGTTGCACTTTGAGAGCATCGCCTGCATGGTGAACTACGCCTGGGTGCATGGGCTTAAGGACGGGGAGGGGGCCACCTTTTACGTGACCGACCGGGGAGCCTACGACCCCGCCAGGCCCCAGGAAACCGTGCGCCTCATCCCCGCCCGCCAGGCCACCTTCTACTGGGGGGAGAGGATGATGGTGGTCATGAACGCCAAGCTTCTGGCCTTCGCCAGCGCCAAGGCGGCCCAGGAGTTTGCCGATAGGAACAAAGACCAGCACGGCCGCCAGCGCTTCTATAGCTTCCAAACCCTTTGGGACTTGGCGCCCTTACCGGAGATGAACCTGGTAGCCCTTTTGGCTCGGCACGCCGGGCTACTGGACGGGAAGGAAGGGGGGCATAGCCATTAAGGAGGTGCGGCGAGGGGGCGGTGGGTTTGGCTTTTGCCCGGGTTGTTTTGGGGCTTTGGCTCACGGGAGCAGGGAGGTGGACGAAACCCTTAGCCAGTTCTACCCCGGCAAGCAGGCGGTGCTGGACCCGAGGGAGTACACCCTGCCAAAAGACCGCGGGCAAGGCCACTAGGCCGCACCCACGGGTAAGGGGGTCTCGTTCCGGCCGGGACTCCCTTATCCTTGTCTGCAGGAGGACCTGTGAACCGCAGAACCTTTCTCCTAGCCCTTCCCCTTTTCTTCCAGGCCTTGGCGGCCCCCCGGACCTTAAGGGTGGGGGTGGACGCCTGCCCCTACTGCTTCATGACCATCCTGGACGCCCGCCATGCGGCCCAGGCGGTGAACCCCCAGGGGAAGGCCTTTTTCTACGACGACCCCGCCTGCCTTCTGGACCAGCTAAACGGCTGGGGAGGGCCAAGCCTCACCGCCAAGGAGGTGTACCTGGCGGATTTTGTCCTCAGCACCCGAACTGCTCCCAAATGGGTGGAAGCGGAAAAGGCCCTCCTCTACCACAACCCCAAGATCCGCACCCCCATGGGCTCAGGCCTTTTGGTCTTCAGCCGCCGGGAGGCCTTGGAACAACACCTCAAGGAACGGCCCGAGCGGGCGGGGGGGCGGGTTCTGACCTGGGCCCAGGCCCTGAAGGAGGGGGAAAGGCGTCCTTGGGTGCCTGCGGATGTGTTCACCCCTTCCAAGGCCCCATGAGCCCCCTTTTCTTTAAGGAGGTAACCCGTAACCCCTGGACCCTAGGCCTTGTTCTCCTCCCTCCCCTCCTGGCCCTGGGCTTCTTGGGCCGGGGGGAAGGGGTGGGGCTGGTGGGGCTTTACTCGGGGCTTCTCCTCCTCCTGCCCCCCTTGGTCCTGGCCCTGGCTCTGCCCCTTTTGGCCTCGAGGGAGGAGTGGGCCTTCCTCTTAGGGCTTCCCGTGGGGGCCTTCCGGGGCTTTGGGGAGGGGGTGGTGGGGGTTTTCCTGGGGCTTCTTCTGCCCCTTCTTCCCGGCCTCCTTCTGGGGGCGGGGGTGTTGGGCCTCTCTGGGAAGGCCACCTTGTGGCTTCTCCTTTCGGGGGTGGGGGTTTTGGCCTTCTGGGCCGGGCTTGCCGCCTTCTTGGCCGCCTTGACCTTGGAGGAGAGGCGGGCCTTGGGGCTGGGTTTTGGGCTTTTTGGCCTCCTCAACGTGCTCTATGGGCCCATGGTGGTGGCCCTGGCGGTGCGCCTTAGGGAGTATCCCCTGGAAGGCCTCCTCACCCTGGCCCTCCTGCTGAACCCCCAGGAGATCCACCGGGTGGGGCTCCTGGCTGGGCTTAAGGCCCCGGTGCTCACGGGGCCCATAGGGTACCTGGTGGCGGAGCGCCTAGGGGCGGTGGGGCCTTGGCTAGGGCTTTTCTACCTGGTCCTCTTGGGGGTCCTTCTGGCCCTGCTGGGTGCCCTGGTCTTCGCCCGCCGGGACCGGTAGCATGGAGGCCATGGAGATCCTGCTCACTACCCTGGACCAGGTGCCCGGCCACCGGGTGGTGCAGGTACTGGGTGTGGTCAAGGGGAGTACGGTGCGGACCAAACACCTGGGCAAGGACCTTTTGGCGGGCCTGCGTACTCTGGTGGGCGGGGAGATCCCCGAGTACACGGAGATGCTGAAGGAGGCCCGCCAGGAAGCCGAGCGCAGGATGCGGGAAGAGGCCAGGCGCCTGGGGGCCCATGCCGTCTTGGGGGTGCGGTACGCCACGGCCAGCGTGCTCCAAGGGGCGGCGGAAATCCTGGCCTACGGTACCGCGGTGCGTTTGGAGCCCGTAAGGGAGCCCCGGTAATGCGCCTGGCCGCCCTCCTTCTCCTCCTGCCCTTCTTCCTCCAACTCCTGGGCTTTGGCAACACCCCCTTGGGCGGGGGGCTTTGCGGGGAGCTTTTCCTGGTACAAAACCCCGCCTTGGCCTTAAAGACCCCGGGGTTTTGGTACGGGGCCCTTTTCATGGGCCTTTTGGCCCTGCAGCTGGGGTATGGCCTTTCCCTCCTCCTCCTGCCCCTACTGGAGGTGCCCGTAGGCCCAGCCTGGCTTCGCCTGGGCCGGTTTCTAGTGGGGCTTCTTTTGGCCCTTTTCCTCCTCAGCCGCACCCTGGGCCTGCCCACCCCGGGCCCCACGGGGTGGGTGCTGGAGCCGGCTTCCCTGGACCCCCTTTCCCTCCTTTTGGTGGGGCTTTCCCTGGCGGGGGGGGTTCTCCTGAGGGAGAATAGGGGGCATGGAACGGCTTCTTGAGGTGATGCGCCGCCTTCGGGGGCCCGGGGGTTGCCCCTGGGACCGGGCCCAGACCCACGAAAGCCTCGTCCCCTACCTGTTGGAGGAGGCCAGCGAGGCGGCGGATGCCCTCTTGGATGGGGACCCCGAGGAGATGGCGGAGGAGCTTGGGGATGTGCTCCTGCAGGTGGCCTTTCACAGCGTGATCGGCGAGGAGGAGGGGCGGTTTACCTATGAGGACGTGGAAAGGAGCATCGTGGAAAAGCTCATCCGCCGCCATCCCCACGTCTTCGGGGAGGCCAGGGCCAAGACCCCAGAGGAGGTGAAGGCCCGCTGGGAGGAGCTAAAGGCCGAGGAGGGGAAGAAGGAGGAGCCCTGTGGCCTACCCAAGCACCTTCCCACCCTGCTTCGGGCCTACGAGCTGCAGCGAAAGGGCGTGGATCCGGGAAGCGAGGAGGGCCTAAGGATGGCCCTGGAGAGGGGGGACCTCGAGGAGGCGCTTTGGAACCTGGTGGGGCTTTTCGCCAAACGGGGCCTGGACCCCGAGACCGCCTTAAGGCGGCGCTCCCACAAAGCCTGCCGGGAGGGCTAGCCCTTCCTCCGGGCTTTCGTTTGGCGGCGGTGGCCGTGCCCCTCCTGGGGGAGAGTCTCCTTTTCACCCTGCGTAGCCCCCACCTGCCCACCCACGCCGGCCAGGTGAGCTTCCCCGGAGGGGTGGTGGAGCCAGGGGAAACCCCCCTGGAGGCCGCCTTGCGGGAGGCGGCGGAAGAGGTGGGGCTAGGGGGGCTGGAGGCCTTGGGCTACCTTTCCCCAGGGTTTTCCCCCCAGGGTTTCTTGGTCCAGCCGGTGGTGGTCTTCCGGGAAGACCTTCCTCCCTTACGCCCTAACCCCCTCGAGGTGGCCGAGGCCTTCTTGGTCCCAGTGGAGGAGCTCCTGGGGATAACCCCCTGGAGCGAGGTGCGCCAGGGCCGGACCGTTTGGCACTTTCCCTGGCGAGGGGTGGACATCTGGGGGGTGACCGGAAATATCCTTAAGGAGTTCCTGGAGGTGTGGCGTGAGGCGAGTGGGCATCCTTTTGGCCGATCTCTTTGACGAGCGGGAGTTCCTCTACCCCTACTACCGGGTCCAGGAGGCGGGCTACACCCCTTTGGTCATCGGGCCCGACGCCCGGGAGTACAGGGCCAAGTCCGGCTTTGCCTGGAAGGCGGAGGTGGCAGCCCGGGAGGTAGGGGAGGTGGTGGGCCTCCTTATCCCCGGGGGCTTTGCCCCCGATTACCTGCGGCGAAGCCCCGAGGTCCTTGCCTTGGTGCGAAGGGTGGCGGAAGAGGGCAGGCCCATCGGGGCCATCTGCCATGCGGGCTGGGTTTTGATCAGCGCCGGACTGGTGCGCGGGCGAAGGGTCACGGGGTTTGCCTCCATCCGTCACGACCTGGAAAACGCCGGGGGGCTTTACCAGGAGGCCGGGGTGGTGGTGGACGGAAACCTGGTAACCGCCCAGGGGCCCAAGGATCTCCCCGGCTTCCTCCGGGCCTTTTTGGAGCTCTTGGCTAAAGGGTAAAGCGGGTTCCCCACACCCCCTTTAGGACGCCCTCCAGTACCCCCCTTTCCCCCCGGGCAATGGCCGCCCAGGGAGCCCCGGCCTTAAGGGCGTTCAAGGCCGCCTCCACCTTGGGGATCATGCCTCCTTGGATCACCCCAGAGGCCTTGAGTTCCTCCACCTCCTTCGGCGTGAGGCGGGGCAGGCGGCTTTTGGGGTCCTGGGGGTCCTGGAGGACCCCGGGCACGTCCGTGAGGAAAAGGACGGGCCACCCTAAGGCCCCAGCCACCGCCCCCGCGGCGGTGTCGGCGTTGACGTTTAAGGGGCCTGCCTCGTCCAGGGCGATGGGGGCCAGGAGGGGGGTGTAGCCCCGTTCCACGAGGTCCAGGAGCACGCCCACCTCCACCCCCACCACCTCCCCCACCCGGCCCAGGTGGGCTAGGGCCCTCCCCTTTAGGCAAAGGGTATCCCGCCCGGAAAGGGAAAGCGCCCTTTTTCCCCTTCGGGAAAGGCCCTCCGCCAGGCGCTTTCCCGTGAGGCAAAGGCTCATTTCCACCACCTCCATGTGCTCAGGAGGCGTTACCCTCAGGCCCCCCTCAAAGCGGCTTTCCAGGCCCAGGCGGGAAAGCCAGGCCCCGATCTCCGGCCCACCCCCGTGTACCAGCACCAGGGGGCCTGGGTAGCCCGCAAGCTCGTCTAGGAGGGTTTCGGCACCCCGTAGGCTTCCGCCCACCTTCACCAACAAGGGTTCACTCAAGGTAGACCACCTCCTCCGGCAGGCCTCCCTCTTCCTCGGCCTCCAACAGGTCCAAAAAGCCCAAGGCCGCGTGGTCGGGGTGGAGGCCAAAGTGGGTGGCCAGGGCCTGGACCGCGCTCAGGGGGGGCATGGAGGCGGCTTTCTCCAGCAGGGGCTTGAGGTCCGCAGGGGCTTGGAGCCTGGGCCCCAGCTCCGCCCCCTGGGCCAGTTGGGCCTTAATCTCCCCCTTTTCCGCAAGGAGGAAAAGAAGCTCCTCCTCGGCCACGACCAGGAAGGCCAGGGCCCTTCCCAGGTGGGAGAGCTCTTGGAGGAAGGCCCGGATGGCCTGGGGGTCTTCCTGGGCCTCGAGGGCCTCGTGGTACAGGCTCACCCAGGGGGGGTCCGGGACCAGAAAGACCCCCGCCCCCTTGGTTTGCCCCTGGGCCCAGGCCTGCACCTCTTCCCAAGGGGCCGCCACGTGGAAGGAGAGAAAGCTCCGCACCAAGCCCTATACTAGCCATTGTGAGCGCCCTCTACCGCAAGCTCCGCCCCCTCACCTTTCAGGAGGTGGTGGGCCAGGAGCAGGTGAAGGAACCCCTCATGCGGGCCATAGGGGAAGGGCGCTTGGCCCATGCTTACCTCTTCTCGGGCCCTCGAGGGGTGGGGAAGACCACCACCGCCAGGCTTCTGGCCATGGCCGTGGGGTGCCAGGGGGAGGTGCGCCCTTGCGGGGTCTGCCCGCACTGCCAGGCGGTGCAAAGAGGGGCCCATCCCGATGTGGTGGAGATCGACGCCGCCAGCAACAACTCGGTGGAGGACGTGCGGGAGTTAAGGGAGAAGGTGCTTCTGGCTCCCCTTTCCGCCCCCAAGAAGGTCTTCATCCTGGACGAGGCCCATATGCTCTCCAAAAGCGCCTTCAACGCCCTCTTGAAGACCCTGGAGGAGCCTCCACCCCACGTCCTTTTCGTCTTCGCCACCACCGAGCCGGAGAGGATGCCCCCCACCATCCTCTCCCGCACCCAGCACTACCGCTTCCGCCGCCTCACCGAGGAGGAGATCGCCTCCAAGCTCCGGCGCGTCCTCCAGGAGATGGGTAGGGAGGCGGAGGAGGAGGCCCTCCTCCTGGTGGCCCGGCTGGCGGACGGGGCGCTTAGGGATGCGGAAAGCCTCCTGGACCGCCTGCTCCTCCTGGAGGGCCCCCTGACCCGGAAGCGGGTGGAGGAGGCCTTGGGCCTTCCGCCCAAGGAGGCCCTTTCCCGCCTGGCCCGGGGGCTGGTCCGGGGGGACCTCAAGGAGGTGCTCTCCGAGGCCAGGGGGCTTTACGCCCAGGGCTTTGCCCCGAGAAGCCTGGTGGGGGGGCTTATGGAGGTGATGCGGGAGGCCCTGTACGCGGCCTACGGCCTGCCGGGAGAGGGGATGGAAGCCCCTCCCGAGGCCCTGCTGGGGGCCCTCACCGCCTTGGACGAGGCCATGGAGCGCCTTTCCAAGCGCTCGGACCTCCTGGCCCTGGAGGCGGCCCTGCTGCAGGCGGCAAGGGTTTTCCCCTCCGGGCGAGCTGTGGGGGTGGTCCGGCCCGCGGCGGGCCTTCCTGCGGGGGAAGCGGCCCAGGTGGGGGCTCTTGTGCCCGAGGGGCCAACGCCTCGGCGTGAGCCCGCGGCCTCCGGGGAAGACCTGCCCGAGTTCCACCCCACCCAGCCCTTGGCGCCGCCGAGCCTCAAGGAGGCGGGTCCCCCCGGGGGGGAGGAGGGGGATCAGGCCGGGAGGTGGAGGGCCTTCCTCGAGGCCCTGAAGCCCACCCTAAGGGCCTTCCTCCGCGAGGCCCGGCCAAGTCTGGAAGAGGGGCGCCTTGTGCTCCGCTTTCCCGAGAGCAAGGCCTTCCACCACAAGCGGGCCGAGGAGCAAAAGGCCTCCTTCCTCCCCCTGATACGGGCCCACTTCGGGGTGGAAGAGGTGGTCTTCCTCCTGGAAAAAAAAAGCCTAAACCCTAGGCCCCTTTCCCGAAACCGGCCATTGCCTGGGGAGAAACCCACCCAGGGTGGGCCGGCCGAAGAGCCTAAGGCCTCCGAGCCCTCCGCCCAAGCCCTGCCGGAAGGGGAGGAGAAGCCGAGGGAGGCCTGGCCCGAGCCTGCCGAAAGGCTGCCTGCTGCCCAAGCCCCTTGGCCCGGCCGGCCGGTCCCTTTCGGACCCGATGCCCCGGCGGAGGAACCCCCCAGGCCTCCTGAGGATCCCAACCAACGCCTGGCGGAGATCACCCGTCTCCTGGGGGCGCGGCTCCTTTGGGTGCGCAGGCCCAGGCCTCCCGAGGCCGAGGAACCCGTGAGCGAAGACGACATAGGGGGTACTGGTATATAATGCCCCCATGACCAAGACCACCGAGCTCGGGCAAGAGACCGTGGAGAACATCCTCAAGCGGCTACGGCGTATAGAAGGCCAGGTGCGGGGTTTGCAGAAGATGGTGGCCGAAGGGCGCCCCTGTGACGAGGTCCTCACCCAGATGACCGCCACCAAAAAGGCCATGGAGGCGGCGGCCACACTTATTTTAGAGGAGTTCTTAAACGTGTGTGCCGCCGAGGTTTCCGAGGGCAAGGTGGATCCCAAAAAGCCCGAGGAAATCGCCACCATGCTGAAGAAGTTCATCTAGCCCCTTGCCTAGCGGAAAGCCCCTTGCGCTTCGCAGCTGGCCAAAGAGGCTTTGGCGCCTCTTCTGGGCCTTTTTCCCCCAAGGGGAAGGGCGGGACGATGCCTTTGCCCTGGCCTTTTTGCAGGGGGAGGAGCGCACCCTGTACCTGGCCATGGACCCCCGGGATAGGGCCCATGCGGTCCGGGTGGCCAAAAGGCTCCTTAAGGACCACCCCGACGCCCCCGCCTTCGTCATCCGGGCGGCGCTCCTTCACGATGCGGGAAAGGCCCTGAGGCCCTACCGCCCCCTGGAGCGCATCCTCACCGGGCTTTATGCGCCCAACGTACCCCCCTACCCTTTGCGGCGGGGGTTTTGGGGCGCCTTCCAGGTGCGTCGCCACCACCCCCTGTACGCGGCGGAGCGCATCCGGGATCCCCAGGTGCGGGCCCTGGTCCTGGAGCACCACCGCCCGCAAAGCCTCTGGGGCCGGAGGCTCCACCAGGCGGACCAGGAGGAGTAGCCCCCTTTGGGCAAAAGCCCCTAGCCAAGAACCACCCTTAAGGAGTAGGGTATCAAAGAGCGAAGGAGGGCTTATGGAAGACTTCACCTGGCGCGTGGGCGGCCCCCAAGGGGGCGGGATAGAGACGGCGGCCACCCTGTTTGCCCGGGCCGTGGCCAAGGGGGGTTGGTGGGTGGCCACCAAGCGGGAGTACCACTCCAACATCATGGGGCGGCACTCCTATCTGGACGTGCGGCTAGGGCGAAAACCGGTGGGAGCCTTCCGCGAAAAGGTGGACATGCTGGTGGCCCTGGATGGGGAGACCCTGGCCCGGCACCTGGACGAGGTCCGGCCTGGAGGGGTCTTGCTCTACGACCCCAAGGTGCTAGGGCTCACGGTGCGGGGCCTACCCATGCTGGACCACCGCGTGGCCGATGCCCTGGCGGAACGCTTTCGTAAAGCCAATCCCAGTCTCCAAGACCTTCTTGCGGCCTTTGTGGAGGCAGGGGTTCAGCCGCTTCCTTATCCCTACGAGGAGGTGGCCGACCGGATCGGGGTGGAGCTGGGGGTGCCCCCCTTGCAGGCCCGGCGCACCCTGAACACCATCGCCGTGGCCGCCAGCCTCCACTTCCTGGGCTTTCCCCTAGACCCCCTGCTGGAGGCCCTGGCCCTCCAGTTTAGGGGCAAGGTGTTGGAGTTAAACCAACGGGTGGCCCAGGCGGTCTACCGGGAGGAAATGCCCAAGCTTTCCTTCCAGCTCCACCTGAACGGCTACGAGCCGGGCCGGGTCTACCTTACCGGGGCCCAGGCGGCTGCTTTGGGGAAGCTGGCCGGGGGGCTTCGCTTCCAGACCTACTACCCCATAAGCCCCGCCACCGACGAGTCCACTTACCTCGAGGCCCACACCGCTTTTACCGGGGCGGACGTGGCCGTGGTCCAGACGGAGGACGAGATGGCCGCGGTGACCATGGCCGTGGGGGCCGCCCTCACCGGGGCCAAGGCGGCCACCGCCACCAGCGGGCCTGGCTTCAGCCTCATGGCCGAGGGGATGGGGTTTGCCGGCATGATTGAGGCCCCCTTGGTGGTAACCCTCTACCAGCGGGGCGGGCCCAGTACCGGCCTTCCCACCCGCACCGAGCAGGGGGACTTGATGTTCGCCATCCGGGGTGGGCACGGGGAGTATCCCAGGATTGTCTTGGCCTCAGGGGACATCCAGGACGCCTTCTTGGATGCGCAAAAGGCCCTGGCCTGGGCCTGGCGCTACCAGACGGTGGTGGTGCACCTGGTGGACAAGTTCCTGGCCTCCATGGCCCAAAGCCTTCCCAAGGAGGCGTTAAGGGTGCTTTCCCTGGACGGGGAAAAGCGCCTTGGGCCCAGGCACGAGGGCTTTGGCCCCTATGAGCGGTATGGGCCCGCGGAAGACGGGATTTCCCCCTTCATTCCCATCGGTACCCCCGGGGGCTTTTACTGGATGACCTCGGACGAGCACGACCCCGTAGGCCACATCACCGAGGACGTGGCCCTGCGGGAATACCAGATGGAAAAGCGCATGCAGAAGCTAGAGACCGCCCGTAGGGAGATTCCCCTCGAGGACCAGTACACCCTCTTTCGGGACGGGGAGGTCCTGGTCCTGGGCTGGGGCACGGTGAAGGGCACCCTTCTGGAGGCCCTGGACCATCTCCCGGGGGTGGGGTACCTGCACCTCAGGCTCCTTTGGCCCTTCCCCCAGATCGGCCCCCTTCTGGAGGGGAAAAGGCTGGTCACGGTGGAACACAACTACTCGGGGCAGCTGGCGGACCTGGTGCAGCAGGAAACCCTGAAGAGGGTGCATCACCGCGTGGCGAAGCACAACGGCCGCCCCATCACCCTGGACGAGGTGGTGGAGGCCTTGAAAGGGGTGCTTGCGGGTAGGGCCCCCGAGCGCTTGGTGCTCAGGAAAGGAGTTTGACCATGCTGGAGCTTAAGCTGGCGGATTACAAGGCGGAAAAGCAGCCGGACTGGTGCCCGGGTTGCGGGGACTACGGCATCCTCTCCGCCCTGCAGATGGCCCTTTTTGAGCTGAAGCGGGATCCTTCCCAAACGGCCATTTTCTCGGGGATCGGCTGCTCGGCCAAAACCCCGCACTACCTCAATGTCTACGGGGTCCATACCCTCCACGGCCGCGTTCTCCCCGTGGCCCAGGGGGCCAAGCTGGCCAACCCCCACCTCACCGTGGTGGCGGTGGGGGGGGATGGGGACGGCTTGGGGATTGGGGCGGGGCACTTCGTGGCCGCGGGCCGCCGCAACGTGGACATGCTCTATATCCTCTACGACAACGAGGTCTACGGCCTGACCAAAGGGCAGGCGGGCCCCACCCTGGGCCTGGGGGAGAAGACCAAGAGCCTGCCCAAGCCCAACCCCCAGGGGCGCATCAACCCCCTCCTACTGGCCTTTGCCTCCGGGTACACCTGGATCGCCCGTGGCTACGCCTACGATGTCAAGGGCCTGAAGGAGCTCATCAAGGAGGGGCTAAGCCACAAGGGCCTGGCCTTCCTCCACGTGCTCCAGCCCTGCCCTACCTACAACGACCTCCACACCAAGGAGTGGTTTGCCCCCAGGCTGTATAGGCTCCAGGACGAGGGGTATGACCCCCATGTTCCCGAGGGCCTTCCCCCGGAGGAGCTGGACAGGAAGATGGCCCAGTTCCAGGAGAAGGCGGTGGAGTGGGGGGAGCGGATTCCCCTAGGGGTCTTTTGGCAGGCGGAGGTGCCTACCTTTGAGGAGCGCCTTAAGGCCTATCTCCCCCGCTACCCCGAGGTGTACCCCGCCTTGGGCCAGCAGGAGCCTTTGGACCTCGAGGGCCTCCTCAAGGAGTTCGCCCTCTAGGGGCGGATGAGCCGCACCGGGGTGGCGATCAGGTCCACCCGGCGCTCGGGTTCCACGGGAAGCTTGGGGTAGACCATGAGGGCGTGGGCTAGGGTGGCGAAGGGGGCGTCCACGGAAAGCCAGGCCTGGGGGAAGCCGTAGCCCTTCCCCACCCAGCCCCCTTCCTCGTCCACGGCCACGGCCCCGATGAGGACCAGGTCTATGGGCTGGCCCTCGAGGCTGGCCTTTGCCCCATAGCGGTAGGCCTCCCGTACCCTTTTCAGCTTCCTGGGGTCCAGGTCCTTGAGGAGCAAAAACTCCCCTGGCCGGTCGGGGTGGGGGAGGAGGAGGGCTTTCCCCGCCCTTAGGGCCGCTTCCCTCAAGGGTTTTAAGACCGCATCCATCCCCGCCAGGATGAGCCGGGCCCTCTGGAACTCGGGGGTAGCTTGGAGGCGCTCCGCCGCCTTCCTGGCCCCCAGGAAGTTGGGATGGTGGCCGTGGGGGGGTGTGGGGTGGAGGGCCAGGTCGTAGCGGGCCAGGGTGTTCCAGACTTCTTCCCGGAGTTGGCCTAGGGTCATGGGGTTTTAGGCTATAAAGCCTCGCCCTTTCCCCCGGGAGGGGATGGGTTCCTTGGGGTGGCCTGGGATCCAAAGCCCGGGATGGCGTGGGGGAGGACGGGGGCACTTTCCACTAGACCACTATACCCAGGCCCCCGGTAGACTGGACCCCATGGGCCGCCTTAAGTTCGCCCACCTGCACCAGCACACCCAGTTTTCCCTCCTGGATGGGGCGGCGAAGCTTTCCGACCTCCTCCAGTGGGTGAAGGAGGTCTCCCCCGAGGACCCCGCCTTGGCCATGACCGACCACGGCAACCTCTTCGGGGCGGTGGAGTTCTACAAAAAGGCCACCGCCATGGGGATCAAACCCATCATCGGTTACGAGGCCTACGTGGCGGCGGAAAGCCGCTTTGACCGCAAAAGGGGTAAGGGCCTGGACGGCGGCTACTTCCACCTAACCCTTCTGGCCAAGGACTTTAGGGGCTACCAGAACCTGGTGCGCCTGGCCAGCCGGGCCTACCTGGAAGGCTTTTACGAGAAGCCCCGCATAGACCGGGAGATTCTTCGGGAGCATTCGGAGGGGCTCATTGCCCTCTCCGGTTGCCTGGGGGCGGAAATCCCCCAGTTCATCCTGCAAGACCGCCTGGACCTGGCCGAGGCCCGGCTGAACGAGTACCTGGCCATCTTCGGCGACCGCTTTTTCCTTGAGATCCAAAACCACGGCCTTCCTGAGCAAAGGAAGGTGAACCAGGTCCTCAAGGAGTTTGCCCGGAAGTACGGCCTGGGGATGGTGGCCACCAACGACGGCCACTATGTGCGCAAGGAGGACGCCCGGGCCCACGAGGTGCTTCTTGCCATTCAGTCCAAAAGCACCCTGGATGACCCCGAGCGCTGGCGCTTCCCCTGCGACGAGTTTTACGTGAAGACCCCCGAGGAGATGCGGGCCATGCTCCCCGAGGAGGAATGGGGGGATGAGCCCTTTGACAACACCGTGGAGATCGCCCGCATGTGCAACGTGGACCTGCCCATCGGGGACAAGATGGTCTACCGCATCCCCCGCTTTCCCCTTCCCCAGGGCCGGACCGAGGCCCAGTACCTGCGGGAGCTCACCTTTAAGGGGCTTCTTTTCCGCTATCCAGACCGCATCACCGAGGGGTTCTACCGGGAGGTTTTCCGCCTTCTGGGCCGCATCCCCCCTCACGGGGACGGGGAGGCCTTGGCGGAGGCCCTGGCCCAGGTGGAAGGGGAGGCCTGGGAAGCCCTTCGCGCCCAGCTGCCCCCTTTAGAGGGGGTGCGGGAGTGGACGGCGGAGGCCATTCTGCACCGGGCCCTTTACGAGCTTTCCGTGATTGAGCGCATGGGGTTCCCCGGATACTTCCTCATCGTGCAGGACTACATCAACTGGGCCCGGCAGAACGGGATTTCCGTGGGGCCGGGCCGGGGAAGCGCCGCCGGGAGCCTGGTGGCCTATGCGGTGGGGATCACCAATATTGACCCCTTGCGCTTTGGCCTCCTCTTTGAGCGCTTTCTGAACCCCGAGCGGGTTTCCATGCCGGACATTGACACCGACTTCTCCGACCGGGAGCGGGACCGGGTCATCCAGTACGTGCGCGGGCGCTACGGGGAGGACAAGGTGGCCCAGATCGGCACCTTCGGCAGCCTGGCCTCCAAGGCGGCCCTCAAGGACGTGGCCCGGGTCTACGGCATCCCCCACAAGAAGGCGGAGGAGCTGGCCAAGCTGATCCCCGTGCAGTTCGGCAAGCCCAAGCCCCTGGCCGAGGCCATAGAGCTGGTGCCGGAGCTGAGGGCGGAGATGGAAAAGGACCCCAAGGTGCGGGAGGTCATAGAGGTGGCCATGCGCCTGGAGGGCCTGAACCGCCACGCCTCCGTGCACGCCGCTGGGGTGGTGATCGCCCAGGAGCCCCTTACGGACCTGGTCCCCCTCATGCGGGACCAGGAGGGGCGGCCCGTGACCCAGTACGACATGGGGGCGGTGGAGGCCTTGGGGCTTTTGAAGATGGACTTTTTGGGCCTGCGCACCCTCACCTTCCTGGACGAGGCCAAGAAGATCGTCAAGGAGTCCAAGGGGGTGGAGCTGGACTACGACCGCCTGCCCCTGGACGATCCCAAGACCTTCGCCCTCCTTGCCCGGGGGGAGACCAAGGGGGTTTTCCAGCTGGAATCGGGGGGCATGACCGCCACGGTGCGGGGGCTTAAGCCCCGGCGCCTCGAGGACATCATCGCCCTGGTCTCCCTCTACCGCCCGGGGCCCATGGAGCACATCCCCACCTACATCCGCCGCCACCATGGCCAGGAGCCCGTGAGCTACGCGGAGTTCCCCCATGCGGAGAAGTACCTAAGGCCCATCCTGGAGGAGACCTACGGCATCCCCGTCTACCAGGAGCAGATCATGCAGATCGCCTCCCAGGTGGCCGGCTACTCCCTGGGGGAGGCGGACCTCCTCCGCCGGGCCATGGGCAAGAAGAAGGTGGAGGAGATGCAAAGGCACCGGGAGCGCTTCGTGCGGGGGGCCAAGGAACGGGGCGTCCCCGAGGAGGAGGCTAACCGGCTTTTTGACATGCTGGAGGCCTTCGCCAACTACGGCTTTAACAAATGCCTTCCCGGGAGAACCCGGGTGGTGGATTACCGCACGGGGAAGCGGGTGCCCATTGAGGCCATCGTCCGGGGTGAAGCCCAGGGAATCCTGGTGGTTTCCCTGGACGAGGATACCTTGCGCCTGGTGCCAAGACGGGTGTTGGCCGCCTTTCCCAGCGGCCGGGCCAGGGTTTACCGCTTGCGCACCTCCACGGGAAGGGTTCTGGAGGCCACGGCCAACCACCCCCTCTACACCCCCGAGGGTTGGCGGGACCTAGGGGAGCTGCGTCCGGGGGACTCCATCGCCCTACCCCGGTACCTGCCCTACCAACCCTCGGAGGACCTGAGGCCCCAGGAGCTGGACCTTCTAGGCTTTGCCCTAAGCAAAGGAAGCCTGCGCCATACCTCCGGCATTTACCTGTACCCTTCCTCGGAAGAGGAGCTTTGGACCATGCGGGAGGCCTTGGCGGGCTTTGCCAACACCCGTACCCGCTTGGTCTGGCGCCGGGGGGTGGCCCACCTCCATGTGGGCCGGCAGAACCCCAAGGCGCCCTCGGAGGCGGAGGCTTTTCTTTGGGAGATGGGCCTAATGGGCCTTTCCGCCAGGGAGAAGCAGCTGCCGGAAAGGGTCTTTGGCCTTCCCCTGGAGGGGGTGGCCAGGCTTTTGGGGCGGCTTTGGGCGGGGGATGGGGGAGTGGATCCCAAGGAAAGGCTTATCTTCTACGCCACCGCTTCCCAGGCCCTGGCCCAAGGGGTGCAACACCTTCTCCTTCGCCTGGGCCTGCAAAGCCGCCTGGTGGAACAGGATTTCCCCCATGGAGGGGGGCGAAAGGGCTATGGGGTCTACCTTCTTGGGGGCCTCGAGGCCGCCTGGCGTTTTGCCAGGTGGGTGGGGCCTTACCTGCTGGGCAAGGGGAAGCGGGACTTGGAGAGGCTTCTCTCCTCCTGGAAGGGGGAGGAAAGGAGCACCGAGGATATTCTGCCCCTGGCCTTCCTCCCTCTGGTCAAGGAGGCCTTGGCCCAAGGGCTTTTGCGGTCCGGCAAGGGCCGTTTAGGGCTTTCCCGTTCCCCCCAGGTGCGCCTTGCAGCCCTTACGGGAAGCCTGGCCCTGTGGCGCCTGGCAGGGGCGGAGGTCTATTGGGACCGGGTGGAGGCCATAGAGCCCTTAGGGGAGGAGGAGGTCTACGACCTCACCGTGGAGGGCACCCACACCTTCCTGGCCGAGGATGTCATCGTCCACAACTCCCATGCCGCCGCCTACAGCCTCCTTTCCTACCAGACCGCCTACGTGAAGGCCCACTACCCCGTGGAGTTCATGGCCGCCCTCCTCAGCGTGGAGCGACACGACTCCGACAAGGTGGCGGAGTACATCCGCGACGCCCGGGCCATGGGGATTGCGGTCCTCCCCCCCGACATCAACCGCTCGGGCTTTGACTTCAAGGTGGTGGGGGAGGAGATCCTCTTTGGCCTTTCCGCGGTGAAGAACGTGGGGGAGGGGGCGGCCCAGGCCATCCTGACGGAGAGGGAGCGGGGTGGCCCCTTTAAGAGCCTAGGGGATTTCCTAAAGCGCCTGGACGA
The DNA here is from genome assembly GCF_022760835.1 of Thermus altitudinis. Taxonomy (GTDB): domain Bacteria; phylum Deinococcota; class Deinococci; order Deinococcales; family Thermaceae; genus Thermus; species Thermus altitudinis. Next base: position 63,634 of record NZ_JAKTNQ010000005.1, on the reverse strand, counting down.
GAAGGTGGTGAACAAGCGCACCCTCGAGTCCCTCATCAAGGCGGGGGCCTTTGACGCCTTTGGGGATAGGGCGAGGCTCCTCGCCTCCTTAGAACCCCTCCTTCGCTGGGCGGCGGAAAGCCAAAAGCGGGCGCGCTCGGGGATGTTGGGCCTCTTTGCCGAGGCGGGAGCGGACATGGAGCCCCCCTTGCTGGAGGCTTCGCCCCTGGACGAGATCACCCGGCTCCGCTACGAGAAGGAGGCCTTGGGCATCTATGTCTCCGGCCACCCTGTGCTCCGCTACCCGGGGCTAAGGGAGGTGGCCAGCTGCCCCTTGGAGGAGCTAGCCGATTTCATCCAGGGCCTTCCCCCAAGGGCCCGGGTACTCCTTGCGGGCATGGTGGAGGAGGTGGTGCGCAAGCCCACCCGTAGCGGGGGGATGATGGCCCGCTTTACCCTTTCCGACGAGACCGGGGCCTTGGAGGTGGTGGCCTTTGGCCGGGCCTATGAGGGGGTCTCCCCCAAGCTCAAGGAGGACACCCCCCTTCTGGTCCTGGCGGAGGTGGAGCGGGAGGAGGGAGGGCTTAGGGTAATAGCCCAGGCTGCCTGGACCCATGAGGAGGTGGCCGAGGCCCCTAAGGCCTTGGAGGTGGAGGTGGATCACGCCCTTTTGGACCAGGGAGGCGTCACCCTCCTAAAGAGCATCCTGGACGAGCACCCTGGGCCCCTTCCCCTCTACCTGAGGGTCCAGGGCCCCTTTGGGGAGGCCATCCTTTCCTTGCGGGAAGCCCGGGTGGGGGAAGGGGTTCTGGAGGCCCTCGAGGCCGAGGGCTTCCGCGCCTACCTGGTGCCGGACCGGGAGGCCTTCTTGCAGGGGAATGGCGGGGCTAGCCCCAAGGAGGAGGTGGTGCCCTTTTAAAAAGGAGGCTGGGCCTAGGCCCAGCCCCACTTGCCCCCTTGCCGGGGCCCCCCACCTGGCGAAGCCAGGTGGGGGTGGCTTTAGAAGTCCATGTCGCCGCCGCCTGCGGGAGCGGGGGTGGACTCCTTCTTCTCGGGCTTCTCCGCCACCACCGCCTCGGTGGTGAGGATGAGGGAGCCGATGGAAGCGGCGTTCTGCAGGGCGGAGCGGGTCACCTTGGCGGGGTCCACGATGCCCGCCTCCACCATGTCCACGAACTCCCCGGTGGCAGCGTTAAAGCCCAGGCGCAGGTTCTGGGTCTCGGAGAGGATGCGCTGCACCACCACCGAGCCCTCGTAGCCAGCGTTTTCCGCGATCTGGCGGGCGGGCTCCTCCAGGGCCCGGCGCACGATCTTGGCCCCGGTGGCCTCATCCCCCTCCAGCTTCTTGAGGAGCTCGTCCACGGCGCTGATGGCCCTGAGGAGGGTCACGCCACCGCCGGGCACGATCCCCTCCTCCACGGCAGCCCGGGTGGCGGAGAGGGCGTCCTCAAAGCGGTGCTTCTTCTCCTTGAGCTCGGTTTCCGTGGCCGCCCCCACGCGGATCACCGCCACGCCCCCCGCCAGCTTGGCCAGGCGCTCCTGGAGCTTCTCCTTGGCGTACTCGCTGTCGGTGGTCTCCAGCTCCTTCTTGATGCCGTTGATGCGGGCCTCAATGTCCTCCTTCTTGCCCTTGCCGCCCACGATGGTGGTCTCGTCCTTGGTGATGCGCACCCGCTCGGCCCGGCCCAGCATGGAGAGGGTGGCGTTCTCCAGCTTGAAGCCCAGCTCCTCACTGATCACGGTGCCGCCCGTGACCGCGGCGATATCCTTCAGCATCTCCTTGCGGCGGTCACCGAAGCCAGGGGCCTTCACCGCGGCCACGTTCAGGGTGCCCCGGAGCTTGTTGACCACCAAGGTGGCCAGGGCCTCGCCCTCCACGTCCTCGGCGATCAGGAGGAGGGGCTTGCCGGTCTGGGCCACCTGCTCCAGGACAGGGAGGAGCTCCCGCACGTTGGAGACCTTCTTCTCCACGATGAGGATGAAGGCGTCTTCTAGGACCGCCTCCATGGCCTCGGGGTTGGTGACGAAGTAGGGGGAGATGTACCCCTTGTCAAACTGGTACCCCTCCACGAACTTCAGCTCGGTCTCCAGGCTCTTGGACTCCTCAACGGTGATGATCCCCTCCTTCCCCACCTTCTCCATGGCGTCGGCGATCAGCTTGCCGACGTCGGGATCGTTGGCGGAGATGGTGGCCACCTCCTCAATGGCCTTGCGGTCCTCCACGGGGATGGCCAGGGAGCGGATCTTCTCCACCGCCGCCTCCACCGCCTTCTCAATGCCCCGCTTGAGGGCCAAGGGGTTGGCGCCGGCGGCCACGTTCTTCAGGCCCTCCCGCACGATGGCCTGGGCCAAGACGGTGGCGGTGGTGGTGCCGTCACCGGCCACGTCGTTGGTCTTGGAGGCCACCTCCTTGAGGAGCTGGGCCCCGATGTTCTCCAGGTGGTTTTCCAGCTCAATCTCCTTGGCCACCGTCACCCCGTCCTTGGTGATGGTGGGGGAGCCGAACTTCTTCTCCAGGACCACGTTCCGGCCCCGGGGGCCCAGGGTTACCTTCACCGCATCGGCCACGGCGTTCACGCCGCGCTCCAAAGCCCTGCGGGCTGCCTCGTCAAACACTAGGACCTTCGCCATACCTCACCTCCTACTGCAAGACCGCCAAAAGGTCGCGCTCGGAGAGGATCACGTACTCCTCGCCGTCAATCTCAATCTCGGTGCCGCCGTACTTGGCGAAGACCACGATGTCCCCCTCCTTGACCTCCAGGGGCACCTTCTGCCCGTTCTCCAAGATGCGGCCCGAGCCCACCGCGATCACCTTGCCCTTCTGGGGCTTCTCCTTGGCGGTATCCGGGAGCACGATGCCGCCCTTGGTCTTGGGTTCCTCCTCAATCCTCTTCACCACAACCCTGTCGCCTAGGGGCTTGATCACCGTCTTCACCTCCGCAGCCATATTCACTCCCTCCTTTGACGCTCAAAGGCCGAGAGTGTCAAACCAAGGGTTATTATTTTGGCCCCGCGTCCTTTTGTCAAGGGGGTTGAGGGGGGTGTTATAAGGTGAGGGTCTGGTGGCCCCGCACCACCCGGAGGCTTATCCCATGGGCCAGGAGAAGGCCCTTCAGGGCCAGGGCCCGGGCCAGGCCTGGGGTCTTGCCAAAGGCTACCCGGCCCTTCTCACCCGGGTAGAGGAAGTATCCCTCGGGAAGCAGGAGAAGGACCCCCTGCCGGGCCTGGGCGGCTCCCCTTAGGGTTGCCTCCAGGAAGGATTCCTCCGCCCCCTGGCTGATGAGGAAGTAGGTGCTCCCGAAGGGGGCCTTGGGGGGAAGGGAGGGGCCTGGGGTGGATTGCAGGCGGGCTAGGAGCGAGAGGGCCCTTACCAGGTGGGCCTTTCCCCGCCCTAAGGGGAGGACCTCTCCTGCGGAAAGGCCGTATTGGGCTCCTTTCTTTTCCGCCAGCAGGAGGAGCCAGGCGGCGAGGCTGGTGGCGTGGTCCAGGTAGGCGGGGTGGAGGCTTTGGGTGTCCAGGTGGAGGAAGAGGCCTCCCAGAAGGCTTTTTTCCACCTCCCGCACAAAGGGACGACCCTGCCGGAGGCTTGCCTGCTTGGCCAGAAAGCGCAAGGGGTCCCCCGCTTGGTAAGGGCGGAGGCCCTTGGCCTCCAGGGGATCCGGCAGGCCAAAGGGCTCGGGCCTGCCCTCCAGGAAGAAGCTGGGGGCGGGCTCAAAAGGCGGCAGGGGGCGCAGGGAAGGATAGACCAAGGCCCTCCCCGCCTCGAGGCTTACAAGCCTTTCCCCCAGGCCCAAGGGGCTTCTCAGGAGGAGGGTGAGGCCCAAAGGGTATTCCCCCCGCCGGCGGTAGCGGTAAGGGAGGGGAAGCGGTAGCCGCATCCTTCCCCAGACCACCCCAGAGAGGCTCTGGGGTTTGAGGCCCAGGGGAGCCGAGGGCAGGGTTTCCAGATGCACGTAGAGGGGTAGGGGGGCCCAGACCTCCACCTCTACCTGCCCCTCTCCCTCCTGGCCGGGGAAACCTGGGGCCAGGCCGTGGGCGTTGACCCGGACCTGGGCGAACCAGGGCGCCCGCCAAAGGGCTAGGAGGAGGGCCAAGGAGAGGAGAGCCAAGGCCGCTTCCATAAAGCCCTTTCCTCCATCCCTAGGCCCTTTCCACCGGGGCGGGTACCACCTTAAGGGCCTCGACCACCAGCCCTTCCGAGCTGGCTCCGGCTAGCTCCGCCTCCAGCTTTAGAAGGAGGCGGTGGGGGATGGCGGCCCGGAAGGCCTCCTTGATGTCCTCGGGCACGGCAAAGCCTCGCCCCTGCAAAAGGGCCAGGGCCTGGGCCAGGCGCTCCACCTGTAAGAGGGCTCTAGGGGAGGGGCCAAGCCGCACCTCCTCCCGGCGTCTAAGCCAGGTGGATAGGGCCAGAAGGTAGTCCAGCAGTTCCTCCGCCACCTTTACCCGGCGCACCTCCTGACGCAGGGCCAAGAGTTCCTCCCCTTGGGTGACGGCTTCCAGGCCCTCCAGGGGGTTCTTTTCCTTCAGGGCCAGGAGAAGGGCTTTCTCATCGGGATAGCCCAGGGAAAGCCGGGCGGTGAACCGGTCCCGCTGGGCTACGGGGAGAGGGTAGGTGCCCTCCTCCTCCACGGGGTTTTGCGTGGCCAGGACAAAAAATGGCTCGGGCAAGGGGTGGGTTTTCCCTTCCAGGGTCACTTGGCCTTCCCCCATGGCCTCGAGGAGGGCGGACTGGGTCCTGGGGGTGGCCCGGTTGAGCTCGTCCACCAAAAGGACCTGGGCGAAGATGGGCCCCTTTTGCCATACCAGGTTTCCTTCCCGGTAGAGATAGACCCCGGTGAGGTCCTGGGGCAGGAGGTCTGGCGTCATCTGGATGCGGCTAAAGGAGAGGCCCAGGACCCGGGCCAAGGCCTTGGCGAAAGTGGTCTTGCCGGTGCCGGGCACGTCTTCCAGAAGAAGATGCCCCCCAGAGAGGAGGGTGGCGAGGGAAAGCCTTAGGGTTTCCTCCTTCAGGAGGACCCGGCCCGAAAGGGCTCGGTGGATGCGGGCGAGGAGCATAGCCTAAGGATATCCTTCAAAAAGGCTTCCGCCCTTTCCGCTTCCTCCTCCCCAGCCTTTCCCCCATAGCGCACGGGCAGGTAGAGGCCGGTGAGCCCCCAAAGGGGTTCCCTGAGCCCGGGGAGAAGAGGGGAAACCCTTTCCAGGTACTCCAAGGGCCCCTCGGAGGCCTGGCGGGGGAGGCCAGCCCTCTTAAGGGCCTTTAGGGCTTGGAAGTAGGCCCGCCGCACCCGGTCCTGGGGAAGGGCCTCTGGGAGGGCTTGGGAGGCTTGGACCCCTTCCTTAGGGGTGGTGCCTGGCCTGCCTCTTTCCCGGTACCGCCAAACCAGGAATAGGAAGAGGAAAAGAAGGCCCAGGGTGAAAAGGGCGGAAAGGCCTGCCAAGGCTAGGCCCGCCTCGCGCAACCGCCTGGGCCCCGGTAAGGCCTCCTGGGGGCTGTTTTCCTGGGAAGGGGTGGGCACGGAAGCGGAAGGGGTGCTTTCCGGCGCGCTTTCCCCACCCCCTAGGGTGCCCAGGTAGAGGAGGAAGAGGCCGGCGACCAAAAGGGCTAACAGGAGGGGTAAAAGGTGAACCCCCCGGTAGGGAAGCCTTTCCCCCCGGCCCAGAAGAGGCCAAAGGGCCAGGAGGATGAGGAGTAAGGCCAGGGGCTCTGCCAAGGCCAAGGCCCGGTTCAGGAAGGCCACCCACGGGGGAGGCTTCTCCTCTGGGGTTGGGTAGGCCACCACCTCCTTGGGCCCGGGCCCGGTTTCGGGGGAGGCCTGGAGGCTAAGGGAGGGTGGGGTGGGTAGGGGAAGGGCAGGGAGGCGCAGGGGGAGGAAGGCCAGGCCTGCCAGCAGGAGGCCTAGGATCCTCGGGACCCAGAGGGTGGAAGCGGAGGTCCGAAACGGCTCCCCCCGTTCCTGGGCGCGCCGATGGGCCTCCTCGAGGAGGCTGAACCCGTGCAAGAGCCCTAGAAGGAAAAGGCCCAAGGGACCTAGCCAAAGGGCTGGGGGAAGGAGAAAGAGGCTGGAAAGGGGCCGAGCCTTGGTGGCCAGGAAAAGTCCGTAGAGGAGGAGAAGCCCAGACGTCAGGGCCCATCCCTGGAGCCAGGAGGGGAACGGGGAGGCAAGGGCGTGGAGAAGGCCAGGGAGGAAGGCCCCCCACAGAAAGGCTCCCCCATAAAACCTCTTGGCTAGGTGGAGGAGGAAGACGCCCACGGCCAAAGGAGGGGTCCAGAGGGGTAGGAGGGCCAGAAGCCCTAGGCCCAGGAAGGGGGTAAGGGGAACGGGCCTCATCCCCCCTCCCGCTGGCGCAGGGCCTCGTAGAGGAGGAGGGCGGCGCTTACGGAAACGTTGAGGCTATCCGCCACCCCCCGCATGGGGATGCGCACCCGAACCCCCGCCCGGGCAAGCCAAGCCTGGGAAAGGCCTTCGTCCTCGGCGCCCAGGAGGAAGGCCACGCCTTTTTTGTAGTCCTCTTCCCAGTACACCTTTTCCCCTCTGGGGGTGGCCGCCACCAGGAGAAGCCCTTTTTCCTCCAGGAAATGGGCCACTTCCCCCTCGGCCACGGGAAAGACGGGCAAGGAGAAGACCACCCCGGTGGAGTTCCGGATCACCTGGGGGCTATACAGGTCCACCCCTTTCGCCACCAGGACCAGGTCCACCCCCGCCCCGTCCGCCGAGCGCAGGATGGCCCCCAGGTTGCCGGGCTTTTCCAGGCCCAAGAGGACCAGGACCAGGGGATTTTGCGGGAGCCTGGCCTCCTCGAGGGTCCTTCGGGGCAGGCGGAAGACCCCGATGACGGGCGGGGGGTTTTCCCTTACGGAAACCCGCTCCATAGCCTCTTGGGAGAACTCCAGAACAGGGGCTTGGCCCGCCAGGGCCCGGTCCTCCGGGGTGGCCTTAGGGCCGAGGAGGAGGGTTTCCAAGCGGAGGCCGGCCCTAAGGGCTCTTTCCACCTCCCGCCGGCCCTCCACCAGGAAAAGGCCAGCCCGCTCCCGCTCCTTTCGTTCCTTCAGGGCGGCTAGGGCCTTCACCTTGGGGTTAGCGGGGCTTTGGATGCGCATGGGGGTCTCCCGAAAGGCGGATGGCAAAGCGAGCGATGGAGGGGCCGGAAAGCTCCAAGGACACCTCCTCCACCTGGGGGAACTCCTCCAGGAGGCGGGAAAGGCGGAGGAGGATTTCCTGGTAGGGGGTAGGGTCTACCTGGTCCCCCAGGGGTCGGGTGAGCTCCCGGGCATCCTTTTCCGTGAGGGGGGAGAGCCTTTCCCCCAAGGCCAGCTCTCCCAAAGGGGTGGGCAGGAGCAGGGCGAGAACGGGGCCGAAGAGGGGGTGGGGCTTGGCGGTGAGCCTGAGAAAAAGGCCTTCTCCTTGCCCCACGGGAAGGCCAAAGCAGCGGAGGAGGGCCTCTTCCTCCTCGCGCCGTAGCTCCTTCTTGCCCTCCAAAAGCCTTCTTGCCTCCTCCAGGTGCAAATCCGGGAAGTCGGGGAAGTGGAGGGGTTCTTCCCGCCAGGCCTTGTAGGCCCAGGCCCGGCTCAAGGCGATGGCCGCCGATTCGGGAAAGCGGTAGAGGGCCACCCGGCCCATAACCCTTGCCCGCACCCCGGGGGAGCCCATCACGCAGCTCAGGAGGAGCTTGTTTCCTTCCACCCTTTCCAAAAGAGCCAGGAACTCCTCCTCGCTGGCAAAGCCCATGGGTACGAAGAGGAGGAACACGCTTCCCGCCTCGCTTTCCATGGCTTCTTCCAGGGCGCGGGCGAACTCCTTCGCCTTGGCGGTGGAGCCCAGGTCCACGTGTTCCACGACTAGCCCCCCTTCCCGTAGGGCCTCGAGGGCCAGGTTGGAGGGACCGGAGGCGTTGGAGATGAGGCGGACCCGGTTGTTCTCCGGAAGCTGTCCCAGGGCCAGGAGGGCAGCCACGTCAAAGGCTTCCTCCAGGCTGTTGGCCCGGATCACCCCGGCCTGGGCGAAGAGGGCCCGCACCAAAGGGTCCCGGGAGGGGTGCACCGCCAGGATGGGTTTTTTCTTGCCGATCCTCCGCGCTAAGCGGGAGAAGCGCCTGGGGTTGCCGAAGCTTTCCAGGTAGAGGAGGATCACCCGGGTCCGCTCGTCCTCCTCCCAGAACTGCAGGAGGTCGTTGGAGGAGATGTCCGCCTTAGCCCCCAAGGAAACGAAGGAGGAGATGCCCAGCCCCATGCCCTCCGCATAGGCCATCACCGCCCGGCCCAGGGTCCCCGACTGGCTGGAGATGGCCAGGGGTCCAGGTTTGGGGAGGGGAGCCAGGCCCGCCGCCAGGCGGACCTCAGGGTGGGTGTGGACCATACCCAAGGAGCCAGGCCCCAGGAGGCGCATCCCATGGCGCCGGGCCTTGTCGGCCAGTTCCCGGGCTTCTTTTTCCGTAAAGCCGGTGGTGAGGACGATGGCCGCCCGCACCCCCCGCCTTCCGGAGGCCTCGAGGGCCTCCCAGACCCGCTCCTTGGGCACGGCGATCACCGCCAGGTCCACGGGGCCGGGGATGCTTTCCACCCGGGGGTAGGCGAGAAGGGGCCCCACCGTGCCCCCCTCCTTGCCGATGGCCTCGTTCACCGGGTAGACGGGCCCTTGGAAGCGGGCAAAGATGAGGTTTTCCAGGGCGCGGTAGCCGATGCTTTCCGGGTCGCGGCTCGCCCCCACCACCGCCACCCCCTTGGGGAAGAAGAGGGGGTGGAGGCTGGCCAAGGTGGAGACCTTCTCCCGCCACTCAAAGCGCTCCGCCACCCTTTCCTCCAGGAGGATCTCAAACTCCACCTCAATCTCGCCGCTATCCCTGTGGGCCCGGACCTGGAAGCCGCTTTCCATGAAGACGTTGAGCATCTTCTGGTTCTCCGCCAGGACGAAGGCCTGAAACCGCCTTACCCCCCGCTTGGCGGCGATCAGGGCCAGGCGCTCCAGAAGGAGGGTGCCCAGGCCCTTGCCCTGGAAGGCATCATCCACCAGAAAGGCCACCTCGGCGGTGTCCTCCCCTTTAAGGCGCACGTACTCCCCCGTGGCCACTATCCTAGGAGGGTCCTGGGCCAGGACGATGAGGGTCACCTTTTCCTCCTCCGGTTTGGCGGAAAGGAGGAGCTCCGCCGCCTTTTCCGGAGAGATGGGGGAGAAGAAGCGCATGCGCAAGGACTCCGGGGATAGCCGCCTCAGGAACTCCACGAAAAGGGGGAGGTCCTTGGGGCTTGCCCGCCTTAGAAAGGCGGTGCGCCCGTCCTTAAGGAGGATGGGGCCCTCCTCGAGGCCATACTGGGGCGTGGGTGGGGGCACATAGCCCATGCCTTTAGCCTACTCCCCATAGCCTGGGGGTTATTCCTTTTCCCACCCAACCTGGTGGCCTTTCCCCTGGATTCCCGGTAGCATGGGTCCATGCTCAGGCTGGATACCCGCTTCCTTTCCCGTTTCCCGGAGGCCCTTAAGGAGCAGGCCCCCGTCCTCTTAAGGGCTCGGGAGGCCCTTCTTTTCAAGCGGAAGGATCCCCAAAGCATGCTGGGCTGGATAGACCTTCCCGAGGACACGGAAACCTTAAGGAGTATCCGCCGCTACCGCGAGGCCAACCCTTGGGTGGAGGACTTTGTCCTTCTGGGCATCGGGGGGAGCGCCCTGGGGCCTAAGGCCCTGGAGACCGCCTTCAACGAAAGCGGGGTGCGCTTCCACTACGCGGACCACGTGGAGCCGGAGCCCGTGCTCCGGCTCCTTCGGGGCCTGGACCCCCGGAAGACCCTGGTGAATGCGGTTTCCAAGTCGGGAGCTACCGCGGAAACCCTGGCCGCCCTTCTCATCTTCCTAAACTGGCTTCGGGAAAACCTGGGGGAGGACTGGCGGCGGCACCTGGTCCTCACCACCGACCCCCGGCGGGGGGCGCTACGGGCTTTGGCGGAAAGGGAGGGTCTCTTGGCCTTTGCCATTCCGGAAAACGTGGGGGGGCGCTTTTCCGTGCTCTCCCCGGTGGGCCTCCTCCCCTTGGCCTTCGCTGGGATGGACCTGGAGGCCCTCCTCATGGGGGCCAGGAAGGCCAATGAGGTGGCCCTGGCTCCCCTGGAGGAGAACCTGCCCCTGCAGACCGCCCTCCTGCAGCACCTCCACCGCCAGCTGCCCATCACCGTCTTCATGGTCTACTCCGAGCGACTCCGATACCTTCCTGCCTGGTTTGTCCAGCTCCACGATGAGTCCTTGGGCAAGCGGGACGGGGAGGGCAACCGGGTGGGCACCACCGCGGTGCCCGCCTTGGGCCCTCAGGACCAGCACGCCCAAGTGCAGCTCTTCCGGGAAGGTCCCCTGGACAAGCTCATCGTTTTGGTGGTGCCGGAAAGGGCCACGGAGGACCTCACCCTGCCCCGGGTGGAAGGCCTCGAGGAGGAGGCGGGTTACCTCTTTGGCAAAGGCCTGTTCCAGCTTCTAAGGGCCGAGGCCGAGGCCACCTACCAGGCCTTGGCCGAGGCGGGGCAGAGGACCTACATCCTGTACCTCTCGGAGGTTTCCCCCTACGCCGTGGGCTGGCTTTTGCAACACCTCATGTGGCAGACCGCTTTCCTGGGGGAGCTTTGGGGGGTGAACGCCTTTGACCAGCCCGGGGTGGAGCTGGGTAAGCGCTTAACCTTGGCCCTTCTGGGACGTCCCGGATACGGCGCCTAGCCTTGGAAGCGTGGAAATAAGTGTATGATGCCCTAGGCATAAGGGGGTCGCTATGGACCGACTGGAGCCTTTGGGCATCAAACCGAGGAAGCAGGTTTTTTGGAACACGGTTTCCCCCATCCTGGTGGAGCACACCCTGGCCCGGGGGGAGGGGTTTTTGGCCCACAAGGGGTCCTTGGTGGTGGACACCACCCCCTACACGGGGAGAAGTCCTAAGGACAAGTTCGTGGTGCGGGAGCCTGGGGTGGAGGAGGAAATCTGGTGGGGCGAGGTGAACCAGCCCTTCGCCCCAGAGGCCTTCCAGGCCCTCTTGGAGAGGGTGGCTGCCCACCTTTCCGACCGGGAGCTTTATGTCCAGGACCTTTACGCCGGGGCTGACAAGCGTTTCCGCTTGGCGGTAAGGGTGGTGACGGAAAGCCCCTGGCACGCCCTCTTTGCCCGCAACATGTTCATCCTCCCGCGCCGCTTCCCCGAGGACGACGAGGTGGAGCCCTTCGCTCCCGGCTTTACCGTGGTCCATGCCCCCTACTTCCTGGCTGACCCCGGGCGGGACGGTACCCGGAGCGAGGTCTTCGTGGGCATCAGCTTCCAGAGAAAGCTGGTGCTCATCGTGGGCACCAAGTACGCCGGGGAGATCAAGAAGAGCATCTTCACCGTGATGAACTACCTCATGCCCAAGCAAGGGGTCTTCCCCATGCACGCCTCGGCCAACGTGGGGCAGGGAGGGGATGTGGCCATCTTCTTCGGCCTTTCCGGGACGGGGAAGACCACCCTTTCCACCGACCCGGAAAGGCCTTTGATCGGGGACGACGAGCACGGATGGAGCGGGGAGGGGGTATTCAACTTTGAGGGAGGGTGCTACGCCAAGGTCATTCGCCTTTCCCCGGAGCACGAGCCCCTCATCTATAAAGCCTCCAACCAGTTTGAGGCCATTCTGGAGAACGTGGTGGTGAACCCGGAAAGCCGCCGGGTGGAGTGGGATGACGACACCAAGACCGAGAACACCCGGGCCTCTTACCCCCTTGCCCACCTGGAAAACGTGGTGGACTCGGGTATGGCGGGCCATCCCAAGGCCATCTTCTTCCTCTCCGCCGACGCCTATGGGGTTCTGCCCCCCATCGCTCGCCTTTCCCCAGAGCAGGCCATGTACTACTTCCTTTCCGGCTACACCGCCCGGGTGGCGGGGACAGAAAGGGGGATCACCGAGCCCAAGGCCACCTTTTCCGCCTGCTTCGGGGCACCCTTTTTGCCCCTTCACCCCGGGGTTTATGCCCGGATGCTGGGGGAGAAGATCCAGAGGCACGGCCCCAGGGTGTACCTGGTGAACACCGGCTGGACCGGGGGACCTTACGGGGTGGGCCGGCGTTTCCCCCTTCCCCTCACCCGCACCCTCTTGCAGGCGGCCCTAAGCGGGGCCCTCGAGGGGGTTCCTTACCGCCAGGACCCCGTCTTCGGCTTTGAGGTACCCAGGGAGGTGCCCGGGGTACCGAAGGAGCTTCTGGACCCGCGGGAAACCTGGGCCGACAAGGAAGCCTATGACCGGCAGGCCAGGAAGCTGGCCACACTTTTCCAGGAAAACTTCCGTAAATACGCCGACGGGGTAGAGGAGGCGGTGCTCCAGGCGGGGCCGAGGGTGGGATAGAAGCGAGCCTGCAAGGCTGGGCTTAGGGGCCAACCCCTTGCCAAACGGGGCCGGGGGGTCTTAGGCTCCTAAGTGGCAGGTAATGGAAGGGACAAATGTACTTCACCCCCGGATAAGGTCTTCTGGCAGAATGGTAGGCACTACCGTCTGGGGGACGGGCATGTTATGAGCCAAGCCTGGTTTAGCCGTTACGCCTGGGGAGTCTTGGTGTGGAACATCCTGGTGGCCCTCTGGGGGGCTTACGTGCGGGCCACGGGGTCGGGGGCGGGCTGCGGCGCCCACTGGCCCACCTGCAATGGGGAGATCATCCCCAGAAGCCCCCAGGTGGAGACCCTCATCGAGTTCACCCACCGGGCCACCTCGGGTCTGGCCTTCCTTTCCGTGCTTCTTTTGGCCCTTCTGGCCTTCCGCCTCTTTCCCAAGGGCCATCCGGTGCGGCTGGGGGCAGGGCTGGCCTTTTTCTTTATGATCACCGAGAGCCTGGTGGGGGCCTCCCTGGTCCTCTTCGGCTGGACGGCCCACAACGTGAGCCCGGCCCGGGCCGTGGTGCAGATGGTGCACCTGGCCAACACCTATTTTCTCCTGGCCTCCTTGGCCCTCGCCGCCTGGTGGGCCTCGGGGGGTGCGCCTTTGCGCCTTAGGGGGCAGGGTGCCGTGGGGGTGGCCTTGCTTCTGGGCCTTCTCGCCCTCCTTTTCCTGGGGATGAGCGGGGCGGTGACCGCTTTAGGGGACCTCCTCTTCCCCGTGCGGAACACCCTCGAGGCCCTGGAGCGCTCCCTCACCCCTGGTGAGCACTTCCTGGTGCGCCTCAGGGTCCTCCACCCCCTTATCGCGGTAAGCGTGGGGCTTTACGTGGTCTTCGCCGGTTACCTGGTAGCCCACCTCAGGCCTTCTTCCCACACCCGCCGCTTGGCTCACGCCCTGGCTTACCTCTACGCGGTGCAGCTTTTGGCCGGTTTGGTGAACGTTTGGCTTAAAGCCCCCGTTTGGATGCAGATCCTCCACCTCCTCCTGGCGTACGCAGTTTGGCTCATCTTTGTTCTCCTTATGGCTGCAGCCCTGGCTCGAGGGGCCAGGCGGGTGGAGTTAGGGGAGGGCGCAGGGGCTTCGGTGCACCGCGGCACCGGCGGGGCCACCTGGAAGGACTACCTGGCCCTCACCAAGCCCCGGGTCATAAGCCTGCTCCTCTTCACCACCCTCCTGGCCATGCTCATCGCCGCCAAGGGCTGGCCAGGGACGGGCCTATTCCTGGTGGTGGCCCTAGGGGGGTACATGATGGCAGGGGCGGCCAACGCCATCAACATGGTGGTGGACCGGGATATAGACGCCCGCATGCGCCGCACGGCCAAAAGGCCCACGGTCACCCAGCGGATCTCCAGTAGGGATGCCCTCCTTTTTGCCTTTGCCCTGGCCCTCTCTTCCTTCCTGCTCCTCTGGTGGGGGGCGAACCTCCTCACGGCCACCCTGGCCCTTATGGGCCTTATCTGGTACGTGCTGGTCTACACCCTTTATCTCAAGCGGCGCACTTGGCACAACATCGTCATCGGCGGGGCGGCAGGGGCCTTTCCTCCCTTGGTGGGCTGGGCGGCGGTAACCGGTGATTTAAGCCTCTTTGCCTGGTACCTTTTCGCCCTCATCTTCTTCTGGACCCCGGTGCACTTCTGGGCCTTGGCCCTCATGATCCAGGACGATTACCGGGCTGTGGGCGTGCCCATGCTGCCCGTGGTGTTGGGGGAGCGGGTTACGGTGATGCAGATCGCCCTTTATGCGGTCCTTACCGCCTTGATCTCCCTCATGCCCCTTCTTCTAGGGGAGCTTGGTCTCGTCTACTTCTTCTTTAGCCTTACCCTTAATGCTTTACTTATCCTTAAGAGCCTTGCCCTCTACCGCCAGCCCGAGCGGAGGACGGCGGTTTCGCTGTATAAATACTCCATGCTCTACCTGGCCCTCTTGTTCGTGGCCATGGCGGTGGACCGGGTGCTTTAGGGAGGGAAGATGAAAGGAGTTGTAGCGGCGCTCAGTTTCTTAGGTTTAGCCCTGGCCCAGGAGGCCCATCGGGTGGCCATTACCCACCCCGTATCCCCTTTCAACCGAGAGACCAACTTTCTCCTGGTCTGGGTTTTGGTCTTTGCCATCCTCATTTTTGGGGTGGTGGCGGGGGCCTTGGCCTACGTGACGTGGAAGTTCCGGGCTAAGCCAGGGCAACAGGGGGAGCCACCCCAGGTCCATGGCAACGACCGCCTCGAGGTCATCTGGACGGTGATTCCCCTCCTTATCGTCTTTGTCCTTTTCGGGCTCACCGCTCGGAGCCTTATCCAAGTCAACCAGCTCCCCGCCGGGGCCTTGAAGGTGGAGGTTGTGGGCTACCAGTTCTGGTGGGATTTCAACTACCCCGAGCTGGGTTTCCGCAACTCCAACGAGCTCATCCTGCCCGCAGGGGTTCCGGTGGTACTGGAAATCACTTCCAAGGACGTGATCCATTCCTTCTGGGTGCCAGGGCTTGCGGGCAAGCGGGACGCCATTCCGGGACAAAAGACCCTATTATCTTTTACACCGGAGAAGCCCGGAAACTACTACGGCTTCTGCGCGGAGCTTTGCGGTCCCAGCCACTCCCGCATGCTCTTCCGGGCCATCGTCCTGCCCAAGGAGGAGTTTGACCGGTTTGTGGAGGCAGCTAAGGGCTACACGCCCCCCGTGGCCGATGCCCGGGGCCAGGAGGTCTTCCAGCAAAACTGCATGGCCTGCCACGGGGTCCAGGGCAAGATGCCGCCGGCAGTTATCGGTCCGGAGCTGGGCTTTACCGGCAACCGGGTAAGCCTGGCGGCGGGGATTGTGGACTATACGCCAGAGCACCTGAAGGCCTGGATCAAGGACCCTGCCGCTATGAAACCGGGGGCCAAGATGCCCGGCTTTCCGCAGCTTTCCGAAGAGGACCTGGACGCTTTGGTGCGCTACCTGGACGGGCTCAAGGTGGAGGGTTTGGACTTCAAGGCCTTGCCTAGGTTCTAAGGAGGTTTAGGAAGATGGCCATCGCAACCAAGCCGAAAGCGGGTTTCTGGGCGGTCCTGTGGGACCTTCTCACCACGGTGGACCACAAGAAGATCGGGCTTCTTTACACCGCCACCGCCTTCTTTGCCTTTGCCCTAGCGGGGGTATTCTCCTTGCTCATCCGGGCCCAGCTGGCGGTGCCCAACAATCACTTGCTGACCGGAGAGCAGTACAACCAGGTCCTCACCTTGCACGGGGCCACCATGCTCTTTTTTTTCATCATCCAGGCCGGCCTCACGGGCTTTGGCAACTTCGTGGTGCCCCTCATGCTGGGGGCTCGGGACGTGGCCCTTCCCCGGGTGAACGCCTTCAGCTACTGGGCTTTCCTGGGTGCCATCATCCTGGCCCTCATGAGTTACCTCTTCCCCGGGGGAGCTCCCAGCGTGGGCTGGACCTTCTACTACCCCTTCTCCGTGCAGTCGGGTAGCGGGGTGAACTTCTACATGGCCGCCATCCTTCTCCTGGGCTTTTCCAGCCTCTTGGGCAACGCCAACTTCATCGCCACCATCTACAACCTTAGGGCCCAGGGGATGAGCATGTGGAAGATGCCCATGTACGTGTGGAGCGTCTTTGCCGCCAGCGTCCTCAACCTCTTCAGCTTGGCGGGGCTTACCTCGGCCACCCTACTGGTGTTGCTGGACCGGAAGATCGGGCTTTCCTGGTTTAATCCCGAGATCGGCGGCGACCCCGTGCTTTTCCAGCAGTTCTTCTGGTTCTACTCCCACCCCACGGTGTACGTGATGCTTCTCCCCTACCTGGGCATCCTGGCGGAGGTGGCCTCCACCTTTGCCCGTAAACCCCTTTTCGGTTACAAGCAGATGGTCTGGGCCCAGATGGGCATCGTGGTCTTGGGCACCATGGTCTGGGCCCACCACATGTTCACCGTGGGGGAGTCCACCGTTTTCCAGATCGCCTTCGCCTTCTTTACGGCTCTCATTGCCGTGCCCACGGGGGTGAAGCTCTTTAACCTCATTGGCACCCTTTGGGGCGGGCATTTGCAGATGAAGACGCCCCTGCTTTGGGTCTTGGGCTTCATCTTCAACTTCCTCCTGGGGGGGATCACCGGGGTCATGCTCTCCATGACCCCTTTGGACTACCACTTCCAGGACTCCTACTTTGTGGTGGCCCACTTCCACAACGTGCTCATGGCGGGGTCCGGTTTTGGGGCCTTCGCCGGGCTTTACTACTGGTGGCCCAAGATGACGGGCCGCATGTACGACGAGCGTCTGGGGCGGCTCCATTTCTGGCTTTTCCTGGTGGGCTACCTGTTGGTCTTCTTGCCCCAGTACGCCCTGGGCTTCCTGGGCATGCCTCGGCGGTACTACACCTACAACGCCGACATCGCCGGCTGGGCGGAACTGAACCTCATCTCCACCATCGGGGCCTTCATCCTGGGCTTGGGTGGCCTGGTATGGATCTACGCCATGTGGAAGAGCCTGCGCTCCGGGGAGAAGGCCCCCGACAATCCTTGGGGCGGGTACACCCTGGAGTGGCTCACCAGCTCCCCGCCCAAGGCCCACAACTTTGACGTGGCCCTGCCCAAGGACTTCCCCTCGGAAAGGCCCCTTTACGACTGGGCCAAGAAGGGGGTGGAGCTGAAGCCGGAGGATCCCAGCCACATCCACCTGCCCAACAGCTCCTTCTGGCCCTTCTACTCTGCCGCCACCCTCTTCGCCTTCTTTGTCAGCGTGGCCGCCTTGCCCGTGCCCAACGTCTGGATGTGGGTCTTCCTGGCCCTCTTCGCCTATGGCCTCATCCGCTGGGCCCTGGAGGACGAGTACAGCCACCCGGTGGAGCACCACACCCTTTCCGGCAAGTCCAACGCCTGGATGGGGATGGCCTGGTTCATCGTTTCGGAAGTGGGGCTCTTCGCCATCCTCATCGCCGGCTACTTGTACCTCCGCCTTACTGGCGCGGCCGTGCCTCCGGAGGAGCGGCCGGCCTTGGGGCTTGCCCTCCTTAACACCTTCTTCCTGGTGAGCTCCTCCTTCACCGTGCACTTTGCCCACCACGACCTAAGGCGGGGCCGGTTCAGCCCCTTCCGCTTTGGCCTTTTGGTCACCATTATCCTGGGGGTCCTCTTCTTCCTGGTGCAGTCCTACGAGTTCTATGAGTTCTACCACCACTCCAGCTGGCAGGAGAAGCTCTGGACCGCCACCTTCTTCACCATCGTGGGCCTCCACGGCCTGCACGTGGTGATCGGGGGCTTTGGCCTCATCCTGGCCTACCTCCAGGCCCTAAGGGGCAAGATCAGCCAGCACCACCACGGCACCCTCGAGGCGGCCAGCATGTACTGGCACCTGGTGGATGCGGTCTGGCTGTTCATCGTGGTCCTCTTCTACGTCTGGTAGGGTTCGGCCCTCTAGCCCCCGCCCCTTGGGCGGGGGCTTTGCTATGTATGGAAGAGGATGCGGCTTCTGGTGGTGGACTTTGACTACTTTTTTCCCGTGCCCCAAGACCCAGCTCTATCCCTGGCGTCCCTTTACTCCTGGGCCCACTTTGAAACCCCCTACTACCTGGGGGAGGCCTGGGAGGAACGGGCCTTGGCCTTTCTCCTAAGGGGGCTGCCTTTGCCCCAAGCCCAGGGCTGGGAAGGGTTTTGGGAACGCTTTACCTTCGCTCCCGATGCCCAGCTTTACTATGCCGACTCCAACGCCTTGGCCTTTCATCCCGAGGTGCGCGAGGGGATACGGGAAGTGGTCCTCTTTGACGCCCATCACGACGCTGGGTATCGCCCCTTGGGGGAGGAGCCCGCCTGCGATGACTGGATGGTCTACTACGCCAAGGAGGGGGCCAGGCTCCGGGTGTTCTACCCTCCTTGGCGCGATCCCTCTTTGGAGCCTGAGCCCAGGGTTCCCCTGGTGCGGGCCAAAGACCCTGGTGGCCCGGTGGAGGGGATGTTTCATCGGGCCTTCCTGTGCCGCAGCGGGGCCTGGGTGCCCCCTTGGGCCGATGAGGCCTTTTTTGCCTTGTTGGAGGAGGCTCCCCTTCCGAAACGGGCTTTGGAGGTCCTGGAACCTAGACCCTTCAACCTCGAGGCCCTGCGGCAGAGGGCAGAGGAGGAGGCCTTTGGGCTTTGGTTCCTAGAGCGGCTAAGGGGGCTTTCCTAGTCCGTGCCCTGGACAAGCCCTTGCCCTTCGCCTATAATCACTAAGGCTGTTGGGCCGTTAGCTCAGCTGGCAGAGCAACCGACTTTTAATCGGTAGGTCGCAGGTTCGAATCCTGCACGGCCCACCAAAGCGGGGCCCCATCGTCTAGCGGTCAGGACGCGGCCCTCTCAAGGCCGAAACGGGGGTTCGATTCCCCCTGGGGTCACCACGGGCGGCTAGCTCAGCTGGTCAGAGCGCTCGCCTTACAAGCGAGAGGTCAGAGGTTCAAATCCTCTGCCGCCCACCACGATGGCCACGCCAGACTTCCCCCCTCGCTGCCGAGGGGGGAAGCCGCTTTGCGGGCTAAAGGGTTCCGGGGATGCGCTTCCGGGATGGGTCCCTACAGGCCAAGCCCTAAGGTTCCTTGGCCAAGAGGCTTTTCACCGCTTCGGGCAAGGGTTCCTGGGGGAAGAGGGTTTGGAAGCGCTTAGCCAGGTCCTTTAGGAGGGGACGTAGCCCCTCATCCCGCAGGGCCTGGGGAAAGAGGGCCTCCATTTCCTCAAGAAGGGATTTCCGGGCCAGATGGCGGGCCACCAGAAGGGCTTCGCCTTCAAGGGAGGTGGGCCGGCCCCGCTTCAGGCGCTCGGCTTCCTTGCGCACCCAAGGGCTTTCCAGAAGGCGGCGGCAGGTGGGGCAAGGGTGTTGGGTACTGGGGCTGTGGCAGATGGGGCAGGGTTGCCCTCGGTCTTGTTTTAACAGGGCCAGGGCGGCGCGGGCCACCTTCTGCTGCAGCTCCGGCGGCGCCTTGGCCGCCAACTCCAGGGCCCGGCGGTTTGCCCAAAGGAGCCTCTCGGGATCTTCCGGAGCCTCTTGAGGGCTAGGCGCCTCCTGTTCCAAGGCGCCCACCACGAAGCGGATCTCCCTCACCGCTCCGGGGAAGCGCTCCTCATAGCGCCGCACGAGGGCCAGGCGGCTATAGGTGAGCTGATGGGCGGTGACGGGGTCGGCCACGCGTACGGTGAGGACACCCCCCTCGAGGGCCAGGGGCTCGCTCAGGCGGGCAAGCTCCTTGCCCACCACCTCCCGCCAGGCGGCCAGCACCAGGCCCCGCTTCAGCTTTTCCTTCCCCCCGGCCTTCTTAAGGGCCTCGGGGATCACCTCCTTAAGGTGCCAGGGCATGGGAAGCCTCCTTGGGGATTATACTTCCCAGGAGGGACCCAAAGAGGGGTTTTTCCGGGGCCCCCACCCTGGCGCCAGGGTGGGGTTTGGGTTAGCCCAGGACCACCCCCCCTTCCACCCAGCATACCGGCACCCCTTGGGGGGCCCAAAGCCCGGCCAGGGCAGCCTGGGGAAGGCTACGGGCGTAGGCCAAAACCGCCTCCCGCTTGCCCTCGTCCAGCTCCTCGCTCCACTCGTCCACCAGGAGGAGGGGGGCTTCCCCGTGGTGTTCGGTAAGAAGCTGGTGCTCGGCCAGGCGCAGGGCCAGGGCGATGGCCTTGGCCTCCCCCCGGCTAGCAAAGCGGTGTACCGGGCGGCCCGAGAGCAGGAAGACCAGGTCGTCCCGGTGGGGGCCCACCAGGGTCTGGCCTTTTAGGAGCTCCTCTTCCCTCCGGGCCTGGAGGGCCTCGAGGAAGTCCCCTGGGGCGGTCTCCTCTAAAAGGAGCCCTGCCTCCCCTGGGGCCAGGGTTTGGTGGACGGACCGGAAGATGGGCAGGAAGCGTTTTAGAAAACGCCCCCTAAGGGCCATGATCTCGGTGCCGTAACGGGCGAGCTCCTGGTCCCACACCGCAAGCCCATTGCCCCCCGCCTTTAGGAGGGCATTCCGCTGGCGAAGCGCCTTCTCGTAGGCGGAAAGGAGGGCGGTGTACCGCCGGGAAAAGCGCCCGATAAGGCGGTCCAAGAAGGTGCGCCTCTCCTCCCGGCTTCCCAGGACCACCTGCACGTCCTCAGGCAGGACCAAGACCGAGCCCGGAAGCTCCTGGAGTGCCCGGAGGCTTACGGCCTTTTCGTTTAAGAAGACCTCCCTTCCCTCTGGGCCAAGCCTTTGCTCTATGCGGTAGAGGCCCAGCTCCGTTTCCACCTCGGCGAAAAGCCAAGCTTCCTTTTCCCCAAAGCGGATGAGGTCGGCCAAAGGGCTGCGCACCTCTCCCCCTAGGGCCAGGTGGAGGCCCAAAAGCAGGCTGGTCTTGCCCTGGGCGTTTCCCCCCACCAGGGCGAAAAGCCCCTGGGGAGGGTGGAAGGCGGCTAGGGCCAGGTTGCGGAAGTGCCTTTGCCGAAAGGATAGGAGGCGCATCTAAAGCCTAACCCGGCGAAAAAGGAGGGGAAGCAGGAGGAGGACCATCAGCAAGAGCCCAGCCCCTAGGAGGTAGGGGGCTTCGGGGGCGAGCCGGTAAAGCCCTGTACCCAGTATAGGGCCCAGCATCCGCCCCAGGGCCTGGGCGGAACTGTTGAGCCCCGCCACCAGGCCCTGCTCCCCTTCCCCCACGGCTAGGGAGAGGGCGGCCGTCACCCCTGGTCCTGCCAAGGCCGCTCCCGCGCCCTGCAGGGCCAGGCCCAAGGCCAAAAGGGGGAAGGTGTGGGCCGCCACCAAAAGGAGAAAGCCCAACACGCCCAGGGGCACCCCGGTGAGGAGAAGGGTTCGGGGTGGCCAGGAGAAGCGCCGCACCAAAAAACCCTGGATAAACACCGCCACCAGCCCATAGAGGACCAGGGCCAGGCCCACGCTCCTGGCGGTTTCCACCCCGGAAAGCCCCAGGCGGTCTTGGAAGTAGAAGGCGATGGTCTGCTCCAGGGCCACGCTGGAGAGGTTCAGGGTAAAGCCCAGGAGAAGGAGAGGGAAGATGTGGCCTTCCCAAGGGGAAAGCCGGTCGGGAGGGATGCTGCCTTGGGGCCGGGACTCGGGGAGCACCAGGGCCACAAAGAGGGCGTTGAGGAGGGCAATCCCGGCGGAGAAAAACACCGGGGCCAGGAGGCCGAAAAAGGCCGCAAGCCCCGCTCCCAAGGCGGGCCCCAGGATCACCGCCAGGCCAAAGGCCGCCCCCAGGAGGGCCATGCCCGCGGTGCGGTTTTCCCTGCCGGTGACGTCCGCCACATAGGCCTGGGCGGTGGGGAGGGTGGCGGAGCTGAAGGCCCCTCCCAGAAGCCGGGTTAGGAGAAGGAGGAGGAAGAGGAGGCCGGGGGAGAAGAACCCCTTTTGCCCCAGAAGGGCAACCAGGCCAAAGAGCAGGAAGCTGATGCCAAAGCCCAGGATGCCCAAAAGGAGGATGGGCTTGCGCCCACGCTCGCTAAGCCTTCCCCATAAGGGGGAAAGGAGAAACTGCATGAGGGCATAGCCGGTGGAGAAAAGGCCCACCTGGACCTCACTAAGGCCCAACTCCCGGCCTAGGGGTCCCAGGATGGGAAAGAGGATGGAAAGCCCGAGGATGCTGTTGAAAAGGGTTAGGAAGAGGAGGCCAAGGGGAGACATCCCCCCAAGTTTAGCCGAAACGGCCGGTGATGTAGGCCTCGGTGTAGGGGTGCTTGGGCTTGGTAAACATAAGCTCGGTGGGGCCTTCTTCCACCAAGACCCCCAGGTGCATGAAGAGGGTGCGGTCGGAGATGCGGCTGGCCTGTTGCATGTTGTGGGTAACGATGACCACCGTGTAGTGCTCCTTCAGCTCTAGGATTAGATCCTCTATGGCCTGGGTGGCGATGGGGTCTAGGGCGCTGGTGGGCTCGTCCATGAGGAGCAGCGGGGGTTCCACGGCGATGGCCCGGGCGATGCAAAGCCGCTGTTGCTGGCCACCCGAAAGCCTCAGGCCGCTCTCCTTTTTAAAGCGGTCCTTGACCTCGTTCCACAGGGCGGCCCGTTTTAGGGCCTCCACCACCCGGTCCTCGAGCTCACTCCCCTTCACGCCCATCAGGCGTAGCCCAAAGGCCACGTTCTCAAAAATGGTTTTGGGAAAGGGGTTGGGCTTTTGGAAGACCATGCCGATGTGCCGGCGCACGGCCACCGGGTCCACCTGGGGATCGTAGATGTTGATGCCCTCGTAAAGCACCTCCCCCTCCACCCGTACCCCGGGTATGAGGTCGTTCATGCGGTTCAGGGAGCGCAGGAGGGTGCTTTTGCCACACCCCGAGGGGCCGATGATGGCCGTGACCTGGTTGCGGGGAAAGCGCACGCTGATCCCAAAGAGGGCCTGGGCCTTGCCGTACCAGAGGTTCAGGTGGCGTACATCCACCAAGGCTTCGGCCTCGGGCACGGGGTCGGTGCGTATGGTCTCGTGATCCTTGAGGAAATCCAGGGCGTTCACCACTCCCTCCTAAAGCGGTTCCGGAGATAAAGGGCCAGGAAGTAGAGGACGGAGAGCACCAAGAGCATCACCAGGATACCGGCTGCGGCCACCCGGGCGAACTCGGGAAGGTTCATCCCCACCCAAAGGTAGATCTGCACCGGGATGACCGTGTATTCCGAAAGGGGGCTATTGGGCAGAAAGGGGACGTAGGCGGCAGCCCCCACCAAAAGGAGGGGTGCAGCCTCGCCGATGAGCCGGGCGGCGGAGAGGATGACCCCGGTCACCATGCCGGGGAGGGCGGCGGGGAAGACCACCCGGAAGGCCACCTGCCTACGGGTGGCCCCCAGGGCGAAGGCTGCCAGGCGCAGGGATTCGGGCACCGCCCTCAGGGCCTCCCGGGCGGTGACCACGATCACGGGGATGCCCAAAAGGGCCAGGGTCATGGCCGCAGGGAGGATGGTGGGGCCAAGCCCCATTCCCCGCACGAAGAGGGCCAGGCCCAAGAGGCCGTACACGATGGAGGGTACCCCGGCCAGGTTGCGGAGGTTGACCTCGAGGATCCGGTTTAACCTCCCCTCCCTCACGTACTCCTCCAGGAGGATGGCCGTGCCTATCCCCACGGGAATGGCGATGAGAAGCGCGAGCCCCAGGACCCATACCGTACCCCAGATGGCGGTGCCGATGCCCGCGGTGAGGGGGGAGCGGGAGGGAACCCGGGTGAGGAAGGACTGGTCCAGCCAAGGGTTGAGGACCAGCCTTTCCCCCTCCTTCAGGTTGGCCTTTAGCTCCTGCCAGCGCCTCAGGCCTTCCAGGAGGGAGAAGTCGGCGATGCGCTCATCCCTGAGGCCGGTCACCACGTAGCGGAAGGGGCCTTCGTGGGTGTTCCACATGAGCTCCACCCGGTTTTGCATGAGGAGCACCCGGCGCTCCCTGGGATCTCCCAGGGCGGACTGGACCTCCTCCTCCGTGTACCCCCGGGCCAGCAGTTCTTGCCGAAGGATCTCGTTTGCGGAAAGGCCAAAGGCATAGGTCTTTCCCGGCCCCTCGTCGGCCTTTAGGACCTGCACGGAAACGCTCCGGTAAAGGGTATCGCCCAGAAGCCAAGCCAGGAGGGCCAAGGCTAGAAGCAGGGGGAGGACCAAGGCCCGGGCAAAGGCCCGGTCCACCCGGTCCTTCCAAGGGTCCACACCAAAGGTCTGTTGCCAGCTACTCATACCGCTCCCGATAGCGCTCCACCACCCATTGGGCCAGGATGTTGAAGAGAAGGGTGAGGAGGAAAAGGGTAAAGCCCACGGCGAAGAGGGCGTAATAGGCGGTGCTGCCCACGGGCTGGTCCCCGGTGGCCGCCTGGACGATGTAGCTGGTCATGGTGGCGATGGTCTCCCGAGGGTCCAGGGTGAGGATGGGCCTTTGGCCGGCGGCGATGGAGACCAGCATGGTCTCCCCTATGGCCCGGCTGGCGGCCAGGATGATGGCGGCCACAATGCCCGAGAGGGCCGCGGGGAAGACCACCCTTAGGGCCACCTCGTAGGGCCTGGCCCCCAGGGCGTAGGCCGCTTCCCGGATGGAGCGGGGCACGGACTCCATGGCGTCTGCGGCCACATTGGCCACGTAGGGGAGGATGACAAACCCCAGGACCAGCCCGGCGGAAAGGGCGTTGAAGATGTTGAGGCCGGGGATCACCTTCTGCAGGAGAGGGGTAACGGTAAGCAGGGCGAAGAAGCCGAAGACCACCGTGGGGATGCCCTCAAAGAGTTCCAGGGTGCCCTTGATGCGGGCCTTGGCCTCCCCCCGGGCGTACTCTGCGATGTAAACGGCCAAGGCTAACCCCAAGGGGATGGCCACCACCAGGCCGATGGCCGTGACCAAGAAGGTGCCCGCAATCAGGGGGCTGATCCCGTACCGGGGCTCGGCGAAGAGGGGGGTCCAGTCCCGGGCAAGGAGGAACTCCGCTAGGGGTACCCGGCGGAAAAACTGGAGCACCTCCCCAAAGAGGCTAAGGACGATGCCCGCCGTGGTGAGCAGGGTCACGGAGGCGAGGAGTACCAAGGCGGCAAAGGTGAGGACTTCCTTGGGGTTTCGGGAGGGTTTTTCCCTAAGGATCTCCATGCCTTTCCTATCCTAAGGCAAAGGGGTGGGGAATACCCACCCCTTCTAGCCCTTCCCTCTTACTTCAGCTCCTTCTTCAGCTCCTCCATGAACTTGGAGAGGGGCGTGCCCACGGGCAGGTCCATGAAGAAGGTGCCGGTCTTCCTCTTGGCCACCAGCTGCTGACCAATGTTGTAGGCCTCATCGGGCAGCTCAATGTACCCCGTGGAGCGGATGGCCCTACGGGCATCCTTGGAGAGGTAGAAGTTCACGAAGTCCTGCACCTCCTTGCGCTCCAGGCTCTTCACGTTCACGTAGATGAAGAGGGGGCGGGCAAGGGGCTGGTAGGTGCCGTTCAGCACGTTTTCCCGGGTGGGGAGGACGCAGCCCTTGCCGTTGTCAACGGCCAAGGCCTTCACCTTGTCCTTGTTCTCCTCGTAGTAGGCCACCCCCAGGAAGCCCATGGCGTAAAGGTCCCCGGCCACGCCCTTGATGGTCACGTTATCGTCCTCGGTGGGCTGGTAGTCGGTGCGGATGGCCTTCAGCTTGCCCACGATGGCCTCGGTGAAGTAGTCAAAGGTACCGGAGTCGGCCCCGGCCCCAAAGAGGCGCAGGGGCTGGTTGGGGAAGGTGGGGCGGATCTGGTTCCAGCGGGTGATCTTGGAGCCGGGCTCCCAGATGGCCTTGAGCTCAGAGACCTTAAGGCAGCTGGCCCAGGTGTTCCTCGGGTGAACGATGACCGTGAGGGCATCGTAGGCCACGGGGAGCTCAATGAACTCCACCTTGTTCTCCTTGCAGACCTTTAGCTCCTCGGGCAGGATGGGCCGGCTGGCGTTTTGGATGTCGGTCTCCCCGCGGCAGAACTTCTTGAACCCGCCGCCCGTGCCAGAGAAGGCCACGGTGACCTTGATCTGGGGGTTACGGACGGTGAACTCCTCCGCCACCGCCTGGGTGATGGGGTAGACGGTGGAGGAGCCGTCGGACCGGATCTGAGCCGAAGCTAGACCAGCCAAAACCAACGCGGATAGAACCACAAACCATTTCCTCATGCCTTACCTCCTGATGGAGGGTATCCCCCCCTCCGTGCACTACTCTGCCCCCCCATTGTCAGGAGGTTGTCAGAACCCTAGGGCCGGGGGCAAAGCCCGCCAGGTTGTAAAGCCCCTGGCGGATTACCGCACCCCCCAGGAGCCTTTCCCCCTGGTACAAGGCGGCGCTTTGCCCCGGGGTCACGGCGAACACGGGGCTCAGGAAGCGGAGGCGCAAGGGGCTTAGGGACTCCACCCGGGCCCTCACCGGAGGGGTGCGGTAGCGCACCTGCACCTCCACCTCCTCGGGGAGCTGGGCGAGGAGGTTGGCCTCCTCCCCTTCCAGGCCCTGCCAAAGGCAGGCTTCCTTGGGCCCCACGTAGACCACGTTGGCCACGGGGTCTATGCCCACCACGTACCGCTCCAGGTGGGGCTTGTGAAGCCCCAGGCCCTTGCGCTGGCCGATGGTGTAGAGGCTTGCTCCTTGGTGCTCCCCCACCACCTCCCCGGTGAGGGCGTCCACCAGGGGTCCAGGGCGGGGCTTAAGCCTTTCCTTAAGGAAGGACCTTAGGTCCCCGGCTACGAAGCAGAGGTTTTGGCTTTCCGGCCTCCTGGCGGTGGGGAGCCCGGCCTTTTCCGCCAGGGCCCGCACCTCGGCCTTGGTCATCCCCCCCACGGGAAAGAGGAGGTGGGGAAGGGCCTCCTTGGGGGTGCCCCAGAGGAAGTAGCTTTGGTCCTTCCGGGGGTCCACGCCCCTCAGGAGGGCCTCCCCTTCCCGGCGCACATAGTGGCCGGTGGCCACGTAGTCCAAGCCCAGGCGCCTGGCCTGCTTGAGGAGGGCGCCAAACTTCACGAAGGTGTTGCACCGGGCGCAGGGGTTGGGGGTGCGGCCTCTGGCGTAGTCCTTCAGGAAGGGTTGGAGGATTTCCTCTGCGAAGGCCTCCCGGTAGTCCAGGAGGTAGAAGGGGATGCCCAGAAGTTCCGCCACCCTGCGGGCCTCGTAGGCGGCCTCGGGGGTGCAGCAGCTTTCCCAGGCCCGCCCTGCCTGGAGTTCCAGGGAAGGCTTGGGCGGCTCCTCGGGCCAGAAGCGCATCATGGCCCCCACCACCTCGTACCCCGCTTCCCTCAACAGGTAAGCGGTGACCGAGGAGTCCACCCCCCCGGACATGGCCACCAGGACCGTCTTCCTCATGCCACCACCCGTTCGCCCAAGGCGGCCTCCGTGCTCCTTATGGCCACCTCCGCCATCTCCGGGGTGGGCTCGGCCACGGTGAGGGCTTGGAAGCGGAAGCCCAGCTCCCGCAAAAGCCGGGAAAGGGGATCCTCGTGCCGGGCGGAGAAGTAGAGAAGCTCAAAGGCCAAGGCCGCCACCACCGGCAGGAAGAGCACCCGGGCCAGTAGCCGCCACCAGAGCACCTCGGGAGCGGGGATCAGGCTGTAGACCAGGATGGAGACCACGATGACGAAGGCCAGGAAGGTGGTGCCGCACCGGGGGTGGAAGCGGGGCTGGGCCAGGACGTTTTCCACCGTGAGGGGAAGCCCCTTTTCAAAGGCGTGGATGGCCTTGTGCTCTGCTCCGTGGTACATGAAAAACCGCCGGATCTCGGGCATGCGCCCGATGAAGAGGAGGTAGCCCACCAGGATGCCCACCTTGATGAGGCCTGCCAGGAGGTTGTAGAGGACGGGGAGACGGGCCGGGTCCAGGAGGAGGCCGGCCAAAAACCCTGGCAGGACGATGAACAGGGCGATGCCGAGAAGCAGGCTTACCGCCACCGTGCCCCACAGGGCCCCTTTGGGCACCTCCTCCTCGCCCCCTACGAGTTCCGCGCTCCGGGCCAAGGCCCGGTAGCTCACGGAAAGGGCGTCCCATAGGGCCACCACCCCCCGGATGAGGGGCAGCCGGGCCCAAGGGTAGCGCTGGCTCAGGGCAGGCTCCGCATGGCGCTCCACGTGCACCCTGCCATCGGGCAGGCGCACCGCCAGGGCCCAGGCCCAGGGGGACTTCATCATTACCCCCTCGAGGGCCGCCGAGCCCCCCAGGGTCACCTGTTTGGCCAAAAGCAGGAGAAGCCGCATCCCTCCCATTTTGCCACGGGGGCATGGTATCTTCCAGGCGTGATCACCTTGCATGCCACAGAGGCCACGCTGGCGGAGGGGAAGGTTCCTTTGAAGGTGGTGTGGGTCAGGAAGGGGGAGCTTACCCCGCAAGGCCAGGTCCTGGACGCCCACCTGGATGGGTTTCTCCGCCGGGCCATGGCCGAGGCCGGCTTCAAGGGGGAAGCGGGGGAAAGCCTCCTTTTGGCCTCTTCCGAAGGGAACTTTCTCCTTTTCGGGCTGGACGAGGACATCCGGGCTACAGGGGGAAGGCTTGCCCAGATGCTTTCCAAGCTGGCCTTCCCCGAGGCCCTGGTGGAAGCCCTGGAGGCCTATCCCTTGGCGGAGGGCCTCCTCCTGGGGGCGTATCGCTTTGACCGCTACAAGGAAAAGGGGGAGGATAAGGCTCTGGCCCTCCACCTTTCCCGCGCCAAGCCAGAGGAGCTGGAGAGGGCGAGGAAGGTGGCGGAAGGGGTTTTTTGGGCCCGGGACCTGGTGAACGAGCCCCCTAACGTCTTGACCCCGGAGGCCCTGGCGGAGGCGGCCCTTTCCCTGAGGGCTTTGGGGCTAACGGTGGAGGTTTTGGACGAGGAGGCCATCCGGGCCTTGGGCATGGGGGCATTCCTGGCGGTGGCCCAGGGTGCGGAGAACCCACCCCGCTTCATCCACCTGCGCTATGCCCCGGAGGGCGCCCGGGAAAGGCTGGACCTGGTGGGTAAGGGGCTTACCTTTGACTCCGGCGGCTACTCCTTAAAGCCCACGGAGAGCATGGCCACCATGAAGGGCGACATGGCCGGAGGGGCGGCGGTCCTGGGGGCCCTAAAGGGCGCCGCCCTTTTGGGTTTGCCGCTGGAGATCCGGGGCTACATCGCCGCCTGCGAAAACATGGTTTCGGGCCGGGCCTACCGGCTTGGGGATGTGCTTAAGACCTTCGCCGGCAAAACGGTGGAGGTGATGAACACGGATGCGGAAGGGAGGCTCACCCTGGCGGATGCCCTGGCCTATGCGGAACGGCAAGGGGCTAAACGCATCCTGGAGCTTTCCACCCTTACCGGCTCCGCGGTGGTGGCCCTGGGAGAGGAAATCGCGGCCCTCTTCGCCACGGAGGAAACCTGGCAAAAACGGGTGGAGGAGGCGGCCAGGAAGGCGGGGGAGAAGGTTTGGCCCCTTCCTTTGGAGAAGGCCTACCGGGAAAAGCTGAAAAGCCCCGTGGCCGACATGAGGAACGTGGGGGACCGGTACGGTGGGGCCATCACCGCCGCCCTTTTCCTGGCGGAGTTCGTGACGGTGCCCTTGGTGCACCTGGACATCGCCGGGCCCGCCTTCGCCAAGAAGGCCCATGCCCTGGGCCCGGAAGGGGGCACGGGTTTTGGGGTGCGGACGGTCCTCGAGGTAGCCCGAGGGCTGACCGAGGTAGCCCGGGGGCTGACCGAGGTCGCTTAAATCCTTTAAAAGAATCCCACCCTGCCCGGAGGCAGGGTGGGAATCCCTTCAGGCCTACTCCTGGCAGTTGGGGCAAAGCCCCCGGAACTCCAGCCGGAAGCTCTCCAAGGCCCAGCCGGACTTTTCGGCAGCCGCCTTTTGCGCCTGGGAAAGGTCCAGCTCCGGCAGGTTTTTCAAGAGGAGGTCTTCCACCTTGCCGCAGGAGGTGCAGACCAGGTGCACGTGGGGCTCCGTGTAGCCATCGTAGCGGGTCAGGCCCTTGGGGTCGCGGAACTCGTAGATGAGGCCGTGCTCCCGCAGGACGTGGAGGTTGAGGTAAACGGTGGAAAGGCCGATGTCGTAGCCCCGCTTCTTAAGGCCGTTATAAAGCTCCTCAGGGGTGGGGTGGACGTTTTTGCGGTCCAGATAGCTCAGGATCCGCTCCCGCGGCAGGGTGTGCCTCAGCCCCACAGCCTTTAGCCGCGCCCGGTAGTTCTCCTTTTCCCTCATCCTTGGCATGGCTCCTCCTTCTTTCCGATTCCAGTATACATCCCCTGTGTGCAAATGCAACACCCAAATCCACCAAAAGGTAGTATCCACCCCATTTCCCTCTTGGGGAAGGATTTTCTCCGGGTTCCAATGGCTTCCCCTACCGCGTGGGTTCCTAAAGGCTACACCAACCCTAAGGAGAAGGTATAATGGGCCCACCTTGGAGCGGCCCATCTACCGTATCCTGCATCTGGTCTTTGCCCTGGGTTTGGCCCATGCCCTTTTCCTCTTGGGGCAGGAAGGGGTTAGGGCTTACCAGCTGGCCCGGGAAAGGGCCAGGCTGGAGGAAGCCTTGCGGCAGGCGGAGGCCCGGGTGGCCCGCCTCGAGGCCGAGGTGAAGGCGGCCAGGGACCCCGCCCACCTCGAGGCCCTGGTGCGCAGGTTGGGTTTTGTGCGGCAAGAGGAGATACTAAAGAGGCGATGAGGGAAGACCCGGCGACACTCTTTCTGGAGGACGAAGCCTTGACCGACGGCCTCACCGATGAGGAGGCGGAAGCCCTTCTCTCCTGGCTTTTGGACCTGGCACGGGAGGCCAGCCCTTCCCAGCTGGCCCACCTGAGAAGGCTGGGGCACGAGATCACGCGCCTTTCCCGCGACTACGGCCTGCCGGTGGAGGAGCTCATCGGCCTGGTGGAACTGGCCTGGGGGGAGGCGGAGGCCCCGGGCCTTCAGGCCTAAAGGACCAAAGCCTTTAGGAGTGCTCGCACCTCCGAAAGCCTGGGGGGAGGGGGATGGGTGCGGTAGATGAGGGAAACCTGCAAGGCCGCCTCTTCCTCCAGGGGCTTAAGCACCACCCCGGGATGAGGAAAGACCCGGTAGGGAGCCAGGGTGAGGTAGACCCCCACCCCCGCCGCCACCAGGCTTACCGCCTGGGAGAACCGGGCCACCTCCCGGACCACCTTAGGGGTGAAGCCCGCCTGCTGGAAGACCGCCATGAAGGCCTCGTGAAGGGGCGGTAGCACCTCCTTGGGGAGGAGGAGGAAAGGTTCCTCCCGCAAAGCCTTGAGGGGCACCCGTTTTCGGGAGGCCAAGGGGTGCCCCTCGGGCAGGGCTACTACGATGGGCACCGGCAAGAGGGGTTCCTGGCCTATGGCGGGGTCCTCCACCCTAAGCCCTGCCAGGCCGTAGTCCAGCTGGCCCTCCTTGAGGGCCTTTACCTGCTCAGGGGTGTGCATCTCCAGGATTTCCACCGGCTGGCCCAAGCCCCGGCGCAGGTGGTCCAAAAGGGGCATGAGATCGGGAAGGAGGTTTTCCGGCACCCCGAAGCGGAGCTCCCCAAGGTAGTCCTTCCCGGGCTGGCCCCGCCCTGCTTGGCGCACCCGCTCTTTTAGGGCCTCCACCTCCGCCAACAGCCGCTTGCCTTCCCGCTGCAGCACCTCCCCCGCCGGGGTAAGGCGGAAGGGCCTGCGCTCAAGGAGCTTGACGCCTAGAGCCTTCTCCAAGGCCTGGATGTGCTGGGAAAGGGCGGGCTGGGAAAGGTAGGCCTTCTCCGCGGCCCGGTGGAAGTTCCCTTCCTCGGCCAGAAGGAGGAAAAGCCGCAGGCGGCGCAGGTCCATGATAAGGCTAGCTTATCATCACGCCCCAGGCTTTTCTATTGGACAAAGGGTCGCCTCTGCCCCAGACTGGGAAGAGGAGTCGGTGTAGTGTAGTTTTGCGCAAAAGGGGGGAAGATGACGGAGGATGTGCTCAAGGAAGCCCTAGAGGCCCTTTCCCCAGATGAACTGGCCCGGCTCAAGGAGGAGGAGAACCGGGAGTGGCGGGAGTCTTTGGAGTATGTGCTCCGGGTGGAGGGGTTGGCCCGGGTGGAGGAGCTTTTGCGCCTATTGGACGAGTTTCTCTACCTGAAGGGCTACACCCCTGCAAACCGCCTCTCCACTCCTTACCTCAACACCATCCCCAAGGAAAAGGAGCCTCCTTACCCAGGGGACCTGGATCTGGAAAGGCGCATCGCCAACATCCTGCGCTGGAACGCGGCCATGATGGTCACCCGGGCCAACAAGAAGGCGGATGGGATCGGGGGGCATATCTCCACCTACGCCTCCATCGCTGAGCTGTATGAGGTGGGCTTCAACCACTTCTTCCGCGGGCCTGAGGCGGGGTTGGACCGGGATTTGGTCTTCTTCCAGGGGCACTCCTCCCCTGGCATCTACGCCCGGGCCTTCCTGGAAGGGAGGTTAAGCGAAACGGACCTGGAGAACTTCCGCCGGGAGGTGCACCCTCCGGTGCCGGGTGGCCGGGGGCTTTCCAGCTATCCCCATCCTTGGCTGATGCCGGACTTCTGGGAGTTTCCCACGGTGAGCATGGGCCTTGGCCCCATCCAGGCCATCTACCAGGCCCGGTTCATGCGCTACCTGGAGGACCGGGGCCTGAAGCCCAGGAGCACCGCCAAGGTCTGGGCCTTCTTGGGGGACGGGGAGCACGACGAGCCGGAAACGGTGGGGGCCTTGCACCTGGCGGCCCGGGAGAGGCTGGACAACCTGATCTTCGTGGTGAACGCCAACCTGCAGCGCCTGGATGGGCCCGTGCGGGGCAACTCCAAGATCATCCAGGAGCTGGAGAGGCTGTATAGGGGTGCGGGCTGGCGGGTGATCAAGATCGTCTGGGGTTCCGCCTGGGACCGGCTCCTGGCCAAGGACCAGGAGGGCCACCTCCTGAGGCGCTTTGAGGCCCTGGTGGACGGGGAGTCGCAGCGCTATGCCGCCTTTGGGGCCAAGGAGCTCAGGGAGCGCTTCTTCAACACCCCCGAGCTCAAGCGGCTCATCGCGGGGATGACGGACGAGGAGCTGGATGAACTCACCCGTAGCCGGGGTGGACACGACTTGCTGAAGATCCATGCCGCCTACAAGGCGGCGGTGGAGCACAAGGGAAGCCCGGTGGTTATCCTGGCCCGCACCATCAAGGGCTACGGCATGGGGCCCACCGCCATGGCCAAGAACGTGGCCCACCAGGTTAAGAAGCTCACCGAGGAGGACCTAAAGGAGGCGCGCTCCTTTTTGGGCATCCCCATCCCTGAGGAAAGGCTATCGGAGCTTCCCTACTACCACCCGGGGCCGGACTCCCCCGAGGTGAAATACCTCCTAGAACGCAGGAAGGCCCTGGGGGGCTTTGTCCCCGAGCGCCGGGTACGGTTTACCGGGGGCCTGGGTCAGCCGGAAGGCTATCTGGAGGTGCCGGGGGAGGAGTTCTTCCAGGAGTTCTACGAGGGTACGGGGGGGCGGGAGATCTCCACCACCATGGCCTTCGTGCGCATCCTAGCCAAGCTCCTGCGCCACCCCAAGATCGGGAAACTCATCGTGCCCATTGTGCCCGACGAGGCTCGCACCTTCGGCATGGAGGCCCTGATCGCCCAGGTGGGCATCTACTCCCCCCAGGGGCAGCTTTACATCCCGGTGGATGCCGGCACCCTCACCGCCTACAAGGAGAGCCAGGAGGGGCAGATCCTGGAGGAGGGGATCACCGAAGCGGGGGCCATGGCGGACTTCATCGCCGCCGGCACCGCCTACGCCCACTGGGGCATCCCCACCATCCCCTTCCTCATCACCTACTCCATGTTTGGCCTACAGCGCATCGGGGACCTGGTCTGGGCGGCCGCCGACCAGCGCACCCGGGGTTTCCTTCTGGGGGCCACCGCCGGGCGGACCACCCTGGAGGGGGAAGGCCTGCAGCACCAGGATGGGCAAAGCCAGGTCTACGCCCTAGCGGTCCCCAACCTCTTGGCCTACGACCCCGCCTTCGCCTACGAGTTCGCCGTCATCCTGGAAGACGGTCTACGGCGCATGTACCAGAAGGGGGAGGATGTCTTCTACTACATCACCATAGAGAACGAGAACTACCCCCACCCTCCCATGCCCGGGCCCCGGGAGAAGGTGAAGGAGGGGATCCTGAGGGGCCTCTACCTTTTCCGCCCCGGGGAGGGGGAAGGCCCCCGGGTCCAACTTCTGGGTTCCGGGCCCATCCTGCCCCAGGCGGCGAAGGCCCAGGAGTTGCTGAAGGGCTACGGGGTGGTGGCGGATGTCTGGAGCGCCACCAGCTACAAGGCCCTCTACTACGATGCCCTCGAGGCGGAAAGGGAGCGGAGGCTTTTGGGCAAGGCCCGCAAGCCTTACGTGGCGGAGGTTCTGGAGGGGCACGAGGGGCCGGTGGTGGCTGCCAGCGACTACCTGAAGGCCCTGCCCAACCTTATAAGGGGGTATCTGGACCGGCCCTTCTGCGCCCTGGGCACCGACGGCTTTGGCCGCTCGGATACCCGGGAGGCCCTAAGGGACTTCTTTGAGGTGGATGCCCGGCACATCGCTTACGCCGCCCTTGTTCTCCTGGCTGAGGAAGGCCAGGTGCCGGCCAAGGTCTTGGCCAAGGCGCGGAAGGAGCTGGGGCTTGAGCTAAGGGAGACCCCGCCCCACCGGAGGTAGGGGGTATTCTGGAGGGCAGGATGGAGCTAAGGCTTCCCGAACTGGGCGACAACGTGAGCGCGGCCACCGTGGTGGGGGTGCTGGTGCAGGAGGGGGACCGGGTGGCCCCCGGCCAGCCCCTTTTGGAGCTGGAAACCGACAAGGCGGTGATGGAGGTGCCCGCGGAGGCGGGCGGGGTGGTGAAGCGGGTTTTGGTGAAGGTGGGGGACGAGGTGCGCCCGGGGCAGCCCTTCTTGGAGCTGGAGGCGGGGGAGGTGGCGGCCCCCTTGTCCCAGGAGGCTCCCACCCCAGCTAAGGAGGAGGTCCAGCCCGCGCCTTCCCCAGGGGTCCCGAGCCCTGTCCCAGCCCCGGTAGGGCAGGAGGAAGGCCGGCTCATCCCCGCCGCTCCCTCGGTGCGGCGCTTGGCCCGGGAGCTTGGGGTGGACCTCCGCCAGGTGCAGGGCACGGGCCTTGCGGGGCGGATCACCGCTGAGGATGTGAGGCGGGCGGCGGGGTTGGCCCAGCCCCCCGTGGCCCTCGAGGCCCCACCGCCCCCAAGCCCCAAGCTCCCTGACTTTAGCCAGTGGGGTCCGGTGCGCACCGAGCCCATGAGCGGGGTGCGCAAGGCCACCCTGCGGGCCATGGCCCGGGCCTGGGCCCAGGTGCCCATGGTCACCCACTTTGACGAGGCGGACATCACCGAGCTGGAAGCCCTAAGGAAGCGCTACGCCAAAAGGGCGGAGGAACGGGGCTTTAGGCTCACCCTCACCGCCTTCCTCCTTAAGGCCTTGGCCCTGACCCTGAAGGCCTTCCCCAAGTTCAACGCCTCCTTGGACCCGGAAAAGGGGGAGGTCATCTACAAGGACTACGTGCACATCGGGGTGGCGGTGGACACCCCCTTTGGCCTCCTGGTGCCGGTGATCCGGAATGTGGAGCAAAAGGGGGTCCTGCGCCTGGCCCAGGAGCTTCAGGAGATTTCCGAAAAGGCCCGGGAAAGGAAGCTTTCCCCCGAGGAGATGCAAGGGGGAACCTTCAGCCTCTCCAACCTGGGGGGGATTGGCGGGGTGGGCTTCACCCCCATCGTCAACTGGCCCGAGGTGGCCATTCTGGGGGTTTCCCGCTCCCAGATGAAGCCGGTGTGGGATCCGGAGAAGGAGGCTTTCCAGCCCCGCCTCATCATGCCCTACGCCCTCACCTATGACCACCGCCTCATAGACGGGGCTGAGGCGGCCCGCTTCTGCCGGCATCTGGCCGCGCTTTTGCAGGATCCTTTGGGCTTGGCCCTGGAGTAGGGGGTGCCCGGCCCCGGGTTCTCGTGTAGTATGGGAAAGTATGCGCGTCATCGTGGTGGGAACCCGGGGCAGCGCCTTGGCCCTGGCCCAGACCCGCTTTGTGGTGGAGCGTCTTAAGGAAAGCTGGCCCGAGGCGGAGTTCAAGGTGAAAACCATCAAGACCCGGGGGGACCAGGGGGCAAGCCCCCTGGAGCAGGCCATCTTTGTCAAGGAGTTGCAGGAGGCCCTCCTTTCCCGGGAGATTGACATCGCCGTGCACTCCCTGAAGGACCTCCCCACGGAGGAACCCCCGGGGCTTAAGATCGCCGCCATACCCCGCCGGCAGGACCCCCGGGATGCCTTTTTGGGCAAGGTGTATAAGCGCCTCGAGGACCTTCCCCAAGGCGCCGTGGTGGGCACCAGTTCCGTAAGGCGTAAGGCCCAGCTTTTGGCCCACCGGCCGGACCTGGTGGTGAAGGACCTCAGGGGCAATGTGGACACCCGCCTGGCCGCCTTGGGCAATGGGGAGTACGACGGGATCATCCTGGCGGCGGCGGGGCTCATCCGGTTGGACTTGCGCAACCGCATTGACCAGTTCCTGGAGCCCGAGGTGATGCTTCCCGCCCCTGGCCAAGGGGCCTTGGCCCTGGAGGTGCGGGTGGGGGACGACCTGGCGGAGGAGCTTTGCTATGCCCTCCACCACCACCCCTCCCACGACCGGGTACGGGCGGAGAGGGCCTTTTTGAAGGGCCTGGGGGCCGGGTGCCTGGCCCCGGTGGGGGCCCTGGCCCAGGTGGCGGAGGACGGCACCCTCCTTCTGGAGGGGATGGTCCTCACCCCCGACGGCAAGAGCTTTATCCGGGCGGAGATTGAAGGCGACGCTTCCGAGGCCGAGGAGCTGGGCCTGGAGCTGGCCCAGGACGTGCTGGAGCAGGGCGGACGGGAGATTTTGGCCCAAACCCGATAGGATTGCTGGAGTTTCCCCCTGGCCTGGGGTATAGTGGGGTAGATGGCGCTTAAGCGCTTGACCCGCCAACGCAAGGCTGTCTTGGAGGTGGTGAGGAAGGCCCACAACCACCCCGATGCCGCCTGGATCTACCAGGAGGTGCGCAAGGTGGTGCCCAAGGTGAGCCTGGGGACCATCTACCGCACCCTCGAGGCCCTGGTGGAGGAGGGCTACCTTATCCCCATCACCAAGGCCGGGGAGGCCACCCGCTACGACGCCAACCTGCACCCCCACCTGCACCTGGTCTGCGAGAGGTGTGGGGAGATCGTGGACCTGGAGGTGCCCCTTCCCGACCTTCTCGCCCCCGCCCAGGAGGCCTATCCCCAGTTGGAGGTAAGGGGGGTGGAGGTGACCTATAGGGGCCTTTGCCCCGCCTGCAAGGCGGCCCTTAAAGGATAGATGGGTCCCTTGGCCTGGCTTTACGCCCGGCAGGGCCAGGTGAAGCCTGGCTTGGAGCGTATCCGAGCCCTCCTGGCCCGCCTGGGCCACCCCCAGGAGGCCTACCCCGTGGCCCTCATCGGGGGAACCAACGGCAAGGGCACCACCGCCCGGGCCCTGGCGGCGATCCTGGAGGAAACGGGTTTAAGGGTAGGGCTTTACACCAGCCCCCACCTGGTGGACTTCCGGGAACGCGTGGCCGTCCAGGGCCAGCTTCTTTCGGAGGCGAGGCTGTTGGCCCTTTTGGAAGAGGTCCGTCCCCACGCGGAGGCTTTGGAGGCCAGCTTCTTTGAGGTGGCCACGGCCCTTGCCCTTAAGCACTTTGCCCAGGAGGGGGTGGAGTTCGCCGTGCTGGAGGTGGGCCTGGGAGGACGCCTTGATGCTACCAACGCCACCGAGCCCCATCTTTGCGTGGTGACCAACGTGGGCTCCGACCACCTGGAGGTTTTGGGCCCCACCCTGAGGGACGTGGCCCGGGAGAAGGCGGGGATTTTCCGGAAAGGGGTGCCGGCCCTCACCGCCGCCAGGGGGGAGGGGCTTCAGGAGCTTCGGGAGAGGGCCCGGGCCCTGGGTACCCCCCTTTGGATCCTGGGCGAGGCCTTTTCCCTTTCCGGGGTGCAGGCCCTGGGGGAGGGCCTGGCCTTCCGCCTGGGGCTTAAGGGGGAGGAGAGAACCTTCCGCACACGGCTTCTTGGCCCGCACCAGGCGGAAAACCTGGCCCTGGCGGCGGTGGCGGGGAGGCTTTTGGGAGCGGGGTGGGAGGCGGTGGAGAGGGGCCTTTCCCGGGTGGAAAACCCGGGAAGGCTAGAGCGGCTTCCTTGGCCTAAGGGCAAAGAGCTTCTTCTGGACGGGGCCCACAACCCGGAAGGGGCTTGGGCCTTGCGGGAAGCCCTTCGCTTTCACAGGCTTCTGCCCGCCGCCTTCGTCCTGGGCTTCAGCCGGGAGAAGGACCACCGGGCCATGGCCGAGGCCCTTGGGGGATTGGGGCCGGTGGTCCTCACCCGCTACGCTTCCCCTAGGAGCCAAGACCCCAAGGCCCTTCTCCCCCTTTTCCCCGGGGCCCTGGTGGAGGAAGAACCCCTAAAGGCCCTGGAGAAGGCCTTGGCCCTGGAGGACCGGGTGGTGGTGGCGGGAAGCCTGTACCTGGTGGGGGAGGTGAAGCGGGCCCTTTTGGGGCTTCCCCCGGAGGAAAGGTGGCAGTAGGGCGGCGCCGTCCTGGGCGCCCCGGCGGAGGCGGCGGCTTGGTTGGCGGGCAGGGAGAAGGCTCAATCCAAGGCTTCTTTTAGGATGCGGGCGGCTTCCAGAAGCTTCTCCACGGGCTGCACCAGGGCCAGGCGCACGTGCCCTTTCCCGCCGGGGCCGAACCCCCTCCCCGGGGCCACGGCCACGCCCCGCTCCACCAGGCTTAGGGCGAACTCCAGGTCGTCCACGCCTGGGGGAAGCTTCCCCCAAAGGTACATGGTGGCCTTGGGGGGGAGGAGGTCCAAGGCTCCCTTCAGGGCTTCCGCCATGGTTAAGGCCCTTTGCCGATATACCTGGGCGAAGCCCTGGGTCACCTCCCTGGGGGTCTTGAGGGCGGCGATCCCCATGCGCAGGATGCCGGCATACTGGTTGAAGTCTATAACCCCCTTGACCCTTTCCAGCCGGGCGATGGCCTCCTCGTTCCCCAAGGCGAAGCCCAGGCGGAAGCCCGCCAGGTGGTAGCTTTTGGAGAGGCTAAAGAGCTCCACCACCCGCTCCCGGCCCCCGGGAAGGGCCAAGGGGGAGGGGGCCTGGCCCTCGTACACCTGGTCCACATAGGGGTTGTCGTGGACCAGCCAGAGGCGATGTTTTTCCGCCAAGGCCAAGGCCTCCTCAAAGTAACCCCAGTCCGCCAAGGCTCCCGTGGGGTTGTTGGGGTAGTTGAGGAGAAGGACCTTGGCCTCCTTCCAGACCTCTTCCGGCACCCGGGAGAGATCCGCCAGGCCGTCCTCCCGCAAGGGGATGAGGAAGGTCCTCAAGGAGGCCACCTGGGCGGCGCCGAAATAGCTGGGGTAGGCCACCTCGGGAAGGAGGAGGAGGTCTTGGGGTTCGGTGAGGGCCAGAAGGAGATGGGCCAGGCCCTCCTGGCTTCCGATCAAGGCCAGGGCTTCCCGGCCGGGGTCCAGGCGTACCCCATAGCGGTCCTGGTACCAGCGGGTGGCCTCCTGCAAAAAGGGAAGGGTGCAACTTTTCAGGCAGTAGCCGTAAGTGCTGGGGTCGGAAAGGGCCTCCCTTAGGGCCTGAAGGGGCTCGAGGGGGGGCGGGAGGTCGCTGGAGCCGATGGAGAGGTCTATAAGCCTTAGGCCCTTCTCCCGGGCCTTCCTCTTGGCCTCGTCCACCACCAGGAAGACCGAGGCCTCGGGGACCCTACTCATGGTGCCCCTCCCGCCAGGCCTTGCCGGTGATGAGGCTTAAGGCGTGGGGCAGGACGGGAAGCACTGCCTCCAGGGATTCCCGGGCCCCCTTGGGGCTTCCCGGCAGGTTCAGGATGAGGCTTTTCCCCCTTACCCCCGCAAGGCCCCGGGAGAGGGCGGCCATGGGGGTTTTCGCCAGGCCCTTAAGGCGCATGAGCTCGGCAAGGCCCGGCACCTCCTTGTCCAGGAGTTCCCGGGTGGCCTCGGGGGTCTTGTCCCTGGGGGCTAGGCCCGTGCCCCCGTTGGTAAGGATGAGGTCCAAGCCCTCCCGGTCGGCCCAAAGCCGGATGACCTTCTTGATGAGGGGGGGCTCGTCGGGGACGATCTCGTAGGCGGCCACCTCAAAGGGCCCTCCTTCCAAGGCCTCGCGGATGGCCAGGTGGGTGGTGTCCTCCCGCTCGCCCCTATAGCCCTTATCGGAAACGGTTAGGATGCCCACGCGGAACATTTGTCAAGAGCTTACCCTTTGGAAGACCCTTTGCAAAAGGGTGCGGGTGTAGCGCAGGGTGTCCTCGAGGGCCGTGGCCCTTCCCGGTGGGGGGTAGCGTATTAGCGTATGGTTGTGTTTTTTGAAGCTCCCTCAGCCCTTTACCCCCGTGAGAACCACGCCTTCAATGATCTGCCGTTGGAAGAAGAAAAAGACCAAGAGTACCGGTAGCACCGCTAGGCTCGAAGCGGCCATGATCAGGTTCCAAGCGGTGCCTGCCTCCCCAGAAAAAAGGGCAATACCTACGGGAAGGGTGCGCATCTCTGGGGTTTGGACCACGATGAGCGGCCAAAGGAAAGCGTTCCAGTTGCCCAAAAAGGTGAAGATCCCTAACGCTGCCAGGGCCGGGCGTACCAGGGGTAGGCCAATACGCCAGAAGACCCCGAACTCGGAGAGCCCATCCATTCGCCCGGCGTCAAAGAGGTCCTGGGGTAGGGTTGCGAAGAACTGCCGCATAAGGAAGACCCCAAAGGCGGTGATGAGCCCGGGAAAGAGAAGCCCCCAGTAGGTGTTGATCCAACCCTTCTCCGCGCTCATCACATACCAAGGGATGACCAGCATCTCTGTGGGAACCATGAGGGTGGAGAGGATAAGGATAAAGATCAGATTTTTTCCAGTAAATCGCAGTCGGGCCAGGGTATAGCCGGCGAGACTATCGAAGAAAAGCACGGAAAGGGTAGTTAGGGAGGCTACCAGGATGCTGTTCCCAAACCAACGCAAAAAACCCGTTTCCCGGAGCACTACTCGGTAGTTTTCCAAGGTGGGTTCTTGGGGAAAGAACCGAAGGGCGAAGAGCTCGGGGAAGGGTTTGAAAGAAGTAAGGAGCATCCAGAGAAAGGGTAGGACCATGACCCCGCTGCCCAAGAGGAGGAGAAAAAGAACCAGAAAGCTAGTAAGCCTGGCTTGGCTCTTCATACTTCCACCCTCCGGGTGAGGAGCCTGAGCTGTACCAGGGTGATGAGGAGGATGAGGGCAAAAAGGAGGACGGTAACCGCTGCGGCATATCCCAGTTGGAAGCGCAGGAAGGCCAGCTGGTAGATGTAGAGGGCCAGGGTCAGGGTGCTGTTAAGGGGGCCTCCTTGATCGGTGAAGTTCAGGTTGACCACCTGGGTGAAAAGCTGCAGGTAACCGATGGTGCCAATGACCACGGAGAACACTAGGACGGGGTTCAGAAGGGGCCAGGTGATGTGGCGGAACAGCTTCCACCCTTCAGCTCCGTCTATGCGGGCAGCCTCGTAATACTGCCGGGGAATGCTTTCCAGGCCTGCCAGAAAGAGGACCACCTGGAAGCCTAGGTTCTGCCAGACCACCACCCAGGTCACAGTGGGCAGGGCTTGGCTCGGGCTTTGCAAAAAGGGCTGCGGGGGGATTCCCAACAGGGCCAAAAGCTCGTTGACGAGTCCAAAATGGGGGGAAAGCATCCAGCTCCAAACCCAGGCTACGGCCACCGCTGGGGTCACATACGGGGCAAAGTAGATGGCCCGGAACAGGTCTCGACCAAGAGGAGTTCTTTGCAGGAGGAGGGCGATTATAAGGCCCAAGACGATCTGGCCCGGAACTCCCAGAAGGGTGTAGAGGAGGGTATTCCAAAGGGCCCGGCGGAGAAGGGGGTCTTCCAGGAGCCGGACGTAGTGCTCGAGGCCCACAAAGCGCCTTTGTGCGGGGTCGGCGTGCCACTCATAAAGGGAAAGCCAAAGGGCCTGGAAGGCAGGAAGGATACGGAAGTAGAGGAAAAAAGCTAGGGGAACGGCCAGAAAGACAAAGGCCCAAAGAGCTTCCCGCTGGGCCAGGGTGAGCCGCACCCTACCTCCAGAACTGGTCCAGTATCCTTTGCTCCTCCTCGGCGGCTATCCTAAGCGACTGGGCGGGGTCCATGCCTTGGAGCAGAACCCGATTGATGGCGTCCACCATCACCTTGCGCTGGGCAGCTTCGTCCACAAAGGGGGTAGCCTTGGCGTAGGCCAGGCTCAACACGAAGGGGCCATAGATGGGATGGAGGGAGAGCTTGGGGTCCCGGATTAGGTTTTTGCTGGCCGGGAGTTCCCCCACTTTCTCCAGCCAGTAGCGCTGGGTTTCCTCGGAGGTGATGAAGGCCAGGAACTTAAGGGCGGCTTCCCGCTTGGGCCCGGTGGCCAAAGGGGTGAGGCCGTGCATCCAGAAGGAGCCGAAGTTGGCCTTTCGCCCTCCTGCCCGTTCCAAGGGCAACTCCGCCACCCCAAAGTTGAAGCGGGCTCCTTGTTGGATGGTACCGATGGCGAAAGAACCGTCCACGATCATGGCGATCCTACCTGCGATGAACCCGTCCCGGTAGCCGTTGTTTCCGGGGAAGAAACCGGGGACCCCGATCTCGTGTTTGCGCACCCAGTCGGTATAGAAGCTGAGGGCTTTAAGCCCAGCCTCGTTTTGGTAAAGGACCCGTTTTCCGTCATCGGAGTAGGGCTTGCCTCCGAACTGTCGCACCAAGACCTCCCGGACCAGGTGATGGTCCTGCCCATCGGGGGCGATCCCGTAGCCGATTTGAGCGAAGCGCCCACCTTGTTTTACGGTGAGTTTTTGACCTATACCGATAAACTCCTCCCAAGTTTTGGGGGGGGTGGCAATCCCCGCCTGGCGGAAAAGGTCCTTGTTATAAAAAAGGGCCAGGCTCCGTACCGCGGTGGGTACTCCATAAAGTTTTCCGCCCACTTTGGCGGCCTGGGCCATGGCCACGAAGTCTCGGTCCAGGCGCTGGATCCAGTCATCGGGCAGGGGCACCAGATACCCGGCCTTGACCCAGGTAGGGGCCCAGCCATAGTACAGGTTCACCACGTCCGGCCCTTGGCCCGCAGGTATAGCAGCGGCCACCTTTTGCTGGAAGGCGTCGTAGGGAAAGGTTTGGTGCACCACTTTGATGCCCGGATTTTGGGCCTCAAACCGGCGGATGAGCTCGTTGATGGCCTCCACCTTGCTGCGGAACTCGTACTGCCAATAGGTGATGGTGATGTTTTGGGCTAAGGCTATAGAGAACAGCAGGAAAAGCAAAACCAGGGCTCTTTTCATGGTTAGCCTCCTTTCGCTGCCATTCTACTACGGGCCTTGGCAAATGATCCGGATGCGTTTTCCCAGGTAAACCTTAGCAAGCTCGCGGATTGCCAAGGCCAACCCGGTTCCAGGTGGGTTGCCGCGCATGGGGCCCGGCGGGTCCCATAATGGGTAGCATGTGGGTTTTCCCCGAAGTTTTTAGGGGCCGGTACGTGCGTTTGGAGACCTTGTCCCTTGCCCACCTCCCTAGCTTTCAGGCCCAGTTTGACCCCGAGGTCTACCGCTACATGAGCCATCGGGTGGAGGGGCCGAAGGACCTAGAGGCCCACCTCGAGGCCCTTCTTTCCGAGCCGGGCCGGGTGAACTGGGCGATCTTCTTGGGAGGGGAGCTGGCCGGGCGGATTTCGGTTATCGCTCCCGATCCCAAAAACCGCAAGCTTGAACTTGGAACCCTCATCTTTAAGCCCTTCTGGGGTAGCCCAGCCAACAAGGAGGCCAAGTATCTTCTCCTGGTCCATGCCTTTGAGGGGCTTTCTGCAGAAAGGGTGGAGTTCAAGGTAGACCCCTTGAACCTGCGAAGCCAAGGGGCCTTAGAGTCCTTGGGGGCGGTGCGGGAGGGGATTTTAAGGCGAAACCGCCTTTTGGCGGATGGCCGCTTCCGCGATGACGTCATCTATAGCCTCCTGCGGGAGGAGTGGCCCCGGGTAAGGGCTAGGTTGGAGGAGAAGCTCTATGGCGTTTTCCCAGGAGATACGGGAAGGGCTTAGCCTCCTGGTTCTTCTCCTCACCTACCTGGGCCTGGCCCTAGGGGGGCTTCCCGGATACCGCATGAACCGGGCGGGGGTGGCCCTGGTGGGGGCCAGCTTTTTGGTGCTCCTGGGGACCTTGGACCTCGAGGAGGCCTGGGAGGCCCTGGACGCCAAGACCCTCACCTTCCTC
The DNA here is from genome assembly GCF_022760835.1 of Thermus altitudinis. Taxonomy (GTDB): domain Bacteria; phylum Deinococcota; class Deinococci; order Deinococcales; family Thermaceae; genus Thermus; species Thermus altitudinis. Next base: position 19,745 of record NZ_JAKTNQ010000005.1, on the reverse strand, counting down.
TTCGGCATCATGGTGCTTAATGCCCACCTGGGGTATGCCGGCTTCTTCGGCTTGGCGGCGGAGGGGCTTTTGCGATGGGCTAGGACGCCCTTTTCCCTCCTCCTTCTCCTCACCTTCGGAAGCGGCCTCCTTTCCGCCCTTTTCCTCAACGACACCATGGCCCTCCTCCTCACCCCCTTGGTCCTCTCCCTCACCCGGGGCCTGGGGCTCCATCCCGTTCCCTACCTCCTCGCCCTCATGGCGGCGGTGAACACGGGAAGCCTCTTGACCCCCACGGGAAACCCCCAGAACATCGTGGTGGCGAGCCTTTTTGGCATTCCCTACCTGGGGTTTGTCTCCGCCCTTTGGCCCGTGACCCTCTTGGGCCTCTTTCTTCAGGTGGCCCTGCTGGCCCTCCTCTACCCGGAGGTACGCTCGTTGGCACCCCTTCCCCCCATGCCCCCCTTGCGCTACCGGTTGCACCGCCCCCTTTTGACCAAGGGGCTTTGGGTGGCCTTGGGGCTTTTTCTGGCCTTTCTCCTGGGCTACCCCATGGCCCAAGGAGCCCTGGCGGCGGCGGGGCTGCTCCTCTTCACCCGCCGCCTTCGTTCGGAGCGGTACTTCCAAAGGGTGGACTGGGAGCTTTTGGTGATGTTTGCGGGCCTTTTTGTGGTCACCGAGGGGGTGCGGAGGCTGGGCTTGGTGGAGCACCTTCTGCCCTGGGCCGCTACCCCTTTGGGGCTTCTTCTGGGCGCTGCCCTTCTTTCCCTTTTGGTCTCCAATGTGCCGGCGGTGTTGCTCCTGGCCCCCTTGGTGCAAGACCCCGGGGATTGGCTTCTTCTGGCGGGGGGGAGCACCCTGGCGGGGAACCTGACCCTCTTGGCCAGCGTGGCCAACCTCATCGTGGCCGAGGGCGCGGGGAGGGAGGGGGTGAGGATTGGCCTTTGGGAGCACCTCCGCTTGGGCCTGCCCCTAACCCTTTTGACCTTGGGCCTGCTCTATGCCCTACTTTAGCCGGGCCTCGAGCCAGCCCCCGATGGCCAGCACCCGGCCATCCTCGGCGTAGGGGCCCACCACCTGAAGCCCCACCGGCATCCCCTCCACCCGGGCGAAGGGCAGGGTGAGGGTGGGCACCCCCAGGAGGCTAAAGGGCAGGGTGAGGGTGATGAAGGCCTCCCGGTGGCTCTTCCTCCCCGACTCCAGCTCCACCTCCTCCGTGCCCAAGGGAGGGGCGGGTAGGGGCTGGGTGGGAAGGAGGAGGGCATCCACCCCCCTCAGGGCCTTTACCAACTGCAGGCGCAAGGCCTCCCTTTCCGCCACCGCATCCCGGTAGTCCTTCTCCGTGAGGGAAAGCCCCGCCAAAAGGGCCTCCCGCACCTGAGGCGAAAAACCTTCCGGATGTTCCTTTAAGGCCTTTTCGTGGATGCGGGCGGCCTCGTAGCGCACCAGGCGGGTGTAGACCTCATAGACCCCGGGAAGGGGTAGGGACACCTCCCTCACCTCGGCCCTTAGGGAGGGCAGATCCTGCAAAAGGCTTTGGAACGCCCGGCGCACGCCCACCCCCAGACGGCCCTCCAGGAAGTCCAGGGGCACGCCGAAGGTGGGGTTTTGCGGGCCCTCTAAAGGAATGCTCTCCCCTGCCAGGATCTCCGTGAGGAAGTGGGCATCCCGTACCGTTTTGGCGATGGGCCCCGCATGGTCGGTGGAGCGGGATAGGGGCAGGGCCCCTTCCAGGCTCACCCGGCCGTAGGAGGGCTTGAAGCCCACCACCCCGTTGAAGGCAGCGGGGATGCGGATGGACCCCCCGGTGTCCGAGCCCAAGGAGGCCAGGCCGATCCCCAGGGCCACGGCCACGGCGCTCCCGCTGCTGCTTCCCCCGGCTTGGCGGCTGGGGTCTACGGCGTTGCGCACGGGGCCAGTCCAGGGGTTTTCCCCGGTGATACCCAGGGCGATTTCGTGCATGTTGGTCTTGGCGAAGAGGAGAGCCCCGGCCTCCCGCAGGCGCCTCACCGCCTGGGCCTCCTCGGGCAGGGGGGGCAGGGGGGCCCGGGTTCCGGCATGGGTGGGCATGCCCTTTACCGGGAAGAGGTCCTTCACCGTGAGGGGGATGCCGTGCAAGGGTCCCCGGACTTTTCCCCCCCTCAGCTCCTCGGTAAGCCGCTGGGCTTCCTCCTTGGCCCCTTCCGCGTCCAGGTAGGCTAGGGCGTTGCGGTCCTGGAAGGCCCGGGCCCTTTCCAGGGCCTCTTCCAAAAGGGCCAGAGGGGTGGTTTCGCCCCTTTCCAGAAGGGCTTTAGCCGTCAAGAGGTCCATGCCCCATTATAGGGGCCTCCTCTTGGGCCTTCGGTAGGGGTTTTTGCCCTGGCCAGGTGTAGCGCACCACCTCCCGGCCCTCCAGGGCCAAGGCCATGAGGGCCTCGGTATCTAGGTGGCGTTCCGCCTCGAGGACCACGGAAAGCTGGGCCCGGGTCACGGGGTGCTTGGGGGCGAAAAGGGTGCAGCACTCCTCGTCGGGGAGGATGGAGATGGGGTAGGTGCCGATGCGCTCCGCCTCGGCCTTGATCTCCACCTTGTCAAAACCGATCAGGGGGCGGAATACGGGAAGGGTGGCGGCCTGGTTTACAACATAGAGATTCTCCAGGGTTTGTGAGGCCACCTGGCCTAGGCTGTCCCCCGTGCAAAGGGCCAAGGCTCCTTCCTCTTGGGCGATGGCCTCGGCGATGCGGAGCATGTAGCGGCGGTAGAGGACCACCCGGTAGGCCTTGGGGGCCTTGACGATGATCTCCCTTTGCACCTCGCTAAAGGGAACCAGGTGCAAGCGGATGCGGTGCTGGAAGCGGGCCAGGCGCTTGGCGATGGCCTTGGCCTTTTCCCGGCTTTGCCCGGAGAGGAGAGGAAAAGGGTGGAAGTGCACCAGGACCACCTCGGCCCCCCGGCGCATGAGGCGGTAGGCGGCCACCGGGGAGTCAATCCCCCCAGAGAGCAAGGCCACCACCTTTCCCGAGACTCCAGGGGGAAGCCCCCCGGGCCCTGGGTGGCGCTCCACCTCCAGAAGGGCGGCATGGGGCAGGACGCGCACCACCAACTCCCGTTCCGCCCCCTTTAGCTGCACCTTGGCCCCCGTCTTCTCCTTCACGAAGGCGCCCAGGAGGCGCTCCATCTCCGGGGAGGTGAGGGGGAAGGTTTTGTCGGAGCGCTTGGAGGTGATGCGGAAGCTTAAAAAGCGCTCTCCTTCCAAAACCCTTTCCAAGGCGGCCTCGAGGGCCTTCAGGTCCGGAGGCGTGCGCAGGACCCGGGCGAAGCCTTCCACCCCCAGGGTGTCCTGTAGGCGTTCCTTAGTCTCGGGCCAGGCTTCCTCGGGCAGGTGAAAGAGAAGGGCCATGGGCCACGCTGCCTCCAGCCTGGCCCCCAGGCCCTTTAGGGCCTCCTTCACATGGGCCTTGGCCTTCTTGAGGAAATGGGGGCGGTTGCCCCCTTTTAGGGCCAGCTCGTGGAAAAGGTTGACCAGAAGCAGGGTTTCCATGGCTTATGGGCAAAGGCCTTTCACCGCCAGGTAGAGGCGGCTACACAAGGAGCCTTCTTGGGCGGCCTCCTTAAGGTCTTGAGGGGTGCCGAAACGGTAGGCCCGGTAGTAGGTCTTCCCGGGCTGGGGCTCGGGCAGGAGGGGCTCGGTTAGGAGCCTGGCCTCCACCACCCAAAGCCTTAGGGTGTAGGCCCTCCGCTCCTCCACCCCGAAGGCCACGGGCTGGAGAGCCTCCACGGGGGAGCCCAGCTTTTCCCAGCCCACCCTCAAGGCCCCTTCTTCCACGCTTTCCCCCTCCTTTAGGCTCACCGCTGGCAGGCCCCAGGCCCCGCCGAGCTCGGGGTCCTCCTCGGGGCGCTTCACCAGGAGGAGGCCCTTATGGGACCAGGCGGCCAGGGCCACGGCGTGCTTAAGGGGCTTAGGTACCTGCACCCAACCAGGGTAGCAAAACCGTAGCCCAAGCGGCAATCAGGCCAGGCGGAGGGGCTCCACCTCCACCGGGGTGGAGTGGAAGGTGCTGCCGCCCCCTAAGTCGGTGAGGGTTTCCGCGGTGAGGTGGTTGATGCCCTTGCCATCCGGGGCCCACTTTTCCCACCAGGTGCCCTCGAGGACCACCGTGCCCGGCATGGGGGCCTCCGTCACCTGGGCCTTGCGCACCACCCTCCCTTGGGGGGAGTGGATGTAGACCAGCATACCGTCGGTGATCCCCCGTTCCCTGGCGTCCTGCGGGTGGATGAGGAGCCTGGGCTCGCCGCCTTCCGCCTCCACCAGGGCCCGGAGATTCCCATAGGTGGTGTTGAGGAAGCGGTGGGCCGGGGGGGTGAGGAGGATAAGGGGGTAGCCAGGAAGGGCCTCCGTGGGGATGACCTCAGGGGGTGGGCTAAAGCGCACGGGGCCCTTCTGGAAGGGGAGGAAAGGCCTGGGAACCTTAAGCTTCACGAAGCCTTCCGCCCTTAGCCTTTCCAGGGTGAGGCCCTCCAGGTAAGGGTGGTCCGTGGCCAGGAGGCTTCTGGCCACTTCCTCCGCCGTCCAGTAGAGGGTGGGTTCCTCGAGGCCAAGCCGCTGGGCAAGTTCCCGGAAGACCCAGGTGTTGGGCCGGGCCTCCCCCTGAGGCTCGGCCAAGGGCTCATTCCAGGAGAGGTAGTAGTGGCCGTAGCTGGTGTAGAGGTCGGGGTGCTCGTAGAAGAAGGTGGCGGGCAGGAGGTAGTCCGCGTAAAGGGCGGTTTCCGTCTGGACCTGCTCCAGCACCACCGTGAAAAGGTCCTCCCGCAGGAGGCCCTCCTTAACCCCTGCCGTGTTGGGGGCCACCACCAGGGGATTGGAGTTAAAGACAAAAAGGGCCCGGATGGGAGGCATAAGCCGGGTTAAGGCGCTCGCCAGCTGGTTCATGTTGATCCGGCGCACCCTGGGGTTGGGCCGGAAGTAGCCCTTGTGGGGGCGATCTCCTTCTAGAAGGTGCCTGCCCCCGAGGAAGCGTTTGTTGAGGGCAAAGGCCCCGCTGGTGGAAAGCAACGCCCCGCACCCCGGGTAGCGCCAGGCCCCCAGGAGGGCGGGGAGGAGGATGACGGCCCTTAGGGCATTCCCCCCTCCGGGGTGCCGGGTCATGCCGTAGCCCACCCTTAGGAAAACCCGTTTGGCCTCCCCCATCTCCCGGGCCAGACGTTCTATGGTCTCCTTGGGCACCCCGGTAAGGGCCTCGGCCCTTTCTGGAGGCCAAGCCTCGGCCTCCCTTTGGAAGTCCTCCACCCCGGTGGCGGCCTCCCTTAGGTACTCCCAGTCCACCAACCCTTCCCGGAAGAGCACGTGGGCTAGGGCGTAGGCCAAGGCGGCGTCGGTGCCGGGGCGGAGCTTGAGGTGCTCATGGGCGAAGCGGCTGGTGTGGTTTGCGTAGGGGTCTAGGTGCACCACCTTGGCCCCTTGCCTTCGCGCCTCCTTGAGGAAGGGAGTGAGGTGGCTGTGGGTGGTGAGGCTGTTGATGCCCCATAGGAGGATGTAGCGGGCGTTGGGCACCTCCTCAGGGTCTGGGCCCAGCCTGGGGCCGTAGGTCATCTCCCAGGCGGCGCTTCCCGCGGCCGAGCAGATGGTTTCCTCTAGCTCGCTGGCCCCGATGGCCCGGAAAAAGGCCAAGGGGTGCTGGTTTTCTATGAGCCCCATGGTGCCCGCGTAGTGGTAGGGAAGAACGGCCTCGCCCCCGTAGGCGTCCAGGATGAGCCTCAGCCTTTCGGCAATCTCCTCCAGAGCCTCTTCCCAGGAGACCCGTTCAAAGCGGCCTTCCCCCTTCCTGCCCACCCGGCGCAAGGGGTAGAGGAGGCGCTCCCGTACCCTTTCGGGGTAGCGGTAGGTTTTGGCGCAGGCAAAGCCCTGGGTGATGGGGTGGCGGGGGTCGCCCTCCACCCGGGTGAGGCGGCCCCCTTCCAGAGTGAGGAGAAGGCTACAAGCATCCGGGCAGTCCAGGGGGCAGGTGGCGCGGGACTTCATGGGCCTATAGTAGCCCTAAGGCCTCGAGGAGGCCACACCGCTCCCCGTAAGGATCGGGGAGGAGGCCTGTGGGCTCGTCCAGCCGTAGGAGGTACCCTTCCCCATACTGGGGCCAGCGGGGCCAGCCTCGAGGCTCCCCTTCCCGGGCGAAGCTGGCCCAGTAGCGGCGCATGCGCTTCCCCAGAACCTCCGCCTTGTCCCGGGCCTCGGCGCTGAGGAAAAGGGGCAGAAAGGGCATCTCCTCCAGGTTTCCAAAGAGGGAGGCCAGTTCCAGGCCGTGGAAGGCCCCCAGGCCCTCAAAGCCGGGTACGCGGAAGGTGAAGAGGTAGGCGTAGGTGGGGGCAAAGGGGAGCTGGAGCCGGGCAGCCCTTAGGGAGGGGCAAAGGAGGAGGAGGTCCGTCTGGGCCTCCCCCCAGGCCCTTTGAGGATCGGCAAAGCGTTTCCGGTAGGCGGCGACTAGGGCTTCCTGGGCCTTTTGGGAAAGGCCTTGGGCAGCGAGCCTTTGGCCGAACTCCTCCCAGGACCTGGGCCCCAAAAGCCTGGCCAGGCCGGGGAAGCCAAGCTCCTCCCCGTTGGCCCCCACAAGGAAGGGGATGCCTCGAGCCCGACCCTTTCTTAGGGCCTCCGCGGGGCTTTCCGGAAGCAGGGGACCCAGGTGGGGCTTAAAGGGGGAAAGGGGAAAGCCCAGGGCCGAAGCGGTGATGTCGGGGGGCCCCGGGGGGGCTTCCCTGGGGAAAAGGTGCGTCAGGGGAGGGCTCCTCAGGCAGACCAGGTCGTCTGGTGGGCAGCCCAGGCGCTTGGCCCACCTTTGCCCAAAGGCGAGGTCCCCCTCCAAGGGGCGCACCTCTTGGCACCCTCCCGATTGGAGGATGGCCTTGTGGAATAGCCCTTGGGCCTCCGGGGTGGCCAGCAGGGCGCAGGCCAGCATGGCCCCCGCCGATTCCCCAAAGAGGGTGACGTTTTGCGGATCCCCGCCAAAGTAGGGGATGTAGCGCTGGACAAAGCGGAGGGCCTCTATCGCGTCTAAAAGCCCGTAGTTGCCCACGGCCTTGGGGTCTTCCTGGGCCAAGGCGGGGAGGGCCAAAAACCCCAAGGGCCCCAGGCGATAGTTCACCGAGACCACCACCACCCCTTCCTGGGCTAAGAGGTGCCCCCCATAAAGGGGCTCAGCGGCGCTTCCTGAGGTGAAGCCGCCCCCGTGCAGATAGGCCATCACCGGGAACCCCCCTGGGGGCGGGGGTCCAAAGGGCAGGAATAGGTTGAGAACCAGGCAGTCTTCCCGCTGTGGGGGGATGTACCCCCCCAGCCGGGCGGTGGTTCCTGGGGTCTGGGGACAGGCCACCTTCTCCCTCCCCACCCCTTTGGGCCAGGAGGCCACGGGCCTAGGGGCTTGGAAGCGGCTCGCCTCTGCATAGGGAAGTCCATAGAAAGCGATGGCTCCCTTTTCCACCTGGCCTTGGGCGGGGCCCAAGGGGGTCTGGACCACCACCTCCTGGGCTAGGGCGAGGCCCAGCGCCAGCGCGGATGCCATAAGGAGGGCAAGGGGGGGCATATATAAATCGTATCCAGAATATACCCGAGGGTGTCAACCCTGGGGGCGAGGCATAATGCCAAGGGATGGAGGGCCTCGAGGCGTCCTTCTGGTCCCTGGGCCTAAGGGTGGCCGGGATAGACGAGGCGGGCCGGGGAGCCTGGGCGGGGCCCATCGTGGTAGGGGCGGTGATCCTGCCGCCTGGCCGCTACCCCTTCCGGGATTCCAAGCTCCTAAGGCCCAAGGAACGCCAGCGCCTGGCGGAGGAGGTGAAGGGGGTGGCCCTGGCCTACGCCTTGGGGGTAGCGGAGGTGGCGGAGGTGGACCGACTGGGGGTCCTAAGGGCCACCCTCCTTGCGGCCCAAAGGGCCTTGGCCCTCCTGCACCCTCCTCCGGAGGCCCTGGTCACCGATTACCTCCAAGTGGCCACCTCCTTGCCCCTCCTGGCTCCTCCCAAGGCGGACCAGCATAGCCCCAGCGTGGCTGCGGCCAGCATCCTGGCCAAGGTGCACCGGGACCGGCTCATGGAGGAGCTAGACCGCCTTTACCCCGGTTATGGCTTTGCCCAGCACAAGGGATACGGCACCCCAGAGCACCGGGAAGCCCTTAGGACCTTGGGGCCCTCCCCTGTGCACCGCAGGCGCTTTTCCCCTGTGGCCCAGGCTCCCTTAAGGTTTTCTGAAGGGGAGTAGGTGCCCTTAGGGCTAAGCTGGAGGAGGAGGTGGGTATGCGGCTTTTGGGCCTTCTTTTGGTGGGGCTACTTTCTGCCTGCACCGTGACTCTGGAGGGCATAACGGTAAGCTACCGCTTGGACTTCACCCCGGCCATCCTGCGCTTTGAGCCGGACCGGGGGGCAGGGGCCACCTATTACGTGGGGGAGGAGGTGCGCTTCCTCCTCACCCTGGCTGAAGCCGGCTGGATAAGCCTGGTGGCCATAGATCCCGACGGGCGCACCTACGAGTTTGACCGCTTCTACCTGGGCCGGGGCACCCATGTCCTGCCCCCGGGGGCCTACCGCTACACGGTCACGCCGCCTCGAGGGTTCCAGCGGGTGCGGGCCATCTACACGGATACCCATCCCGGGAGCCTGCGCCTGGAAGGGGTATACAGCGACTGGGATGCCCGGCTTAGGGTCTACTTGGAGACCTCCGGGGCCCGCCGTTACCAGGTGGCGGAGACCTACTTTTACATCCGCTAGCCGCTGGACTGCAAGAAGTTGCGGAAGGGGCTTGCGCCTCCTACCCCCAGGTGGGGTATAATCCCCCCGGACCACTAAGGAGGTCAAGGATGAAGCGGCGTGACTTCTTGAAGAAAGCAGGTATCGGCGTAGCGGCCAGCGCGGCCTTTGGCCCAGTTTTTGCCCAGGCCCAGCCCACCATTAGGTGGCGGCTAGCCAGCAGCTTCCCCAAGAGCCTGGACACCATCTTCGGAGCGGCGGATGTGCTAGCAGAGAGGGTAAACGCCCTTACCGGTGGGCGCTTCCAGATCCGCACTTACCAAGCCGGCGAGATCGTGCCCGGGCTACAGGTGATGGATGCCGTGCAACAGGGTACGGTGGAAATGGGCCATACCGCCAGCTACTACTACGTGGGGAAGGCGGCGGTCTTTGCTTTTGACACCGCGGTACCCTTCGGCCTCACCGCAAGGCAGCAGAATGCCTGGATGTACTACGGGGGCGGTATTGAGCTTTTCCGCCCCATCTTCGCCGACTTCGGCATCATCCAGTTCCCCGGTGGCAACACCGGGGCCCAGATGGGGGGCTGGTTCCGCAAGGAGATCAAGAGCGTAGCGGACCTTAAGGGCCTTAAGATGCGTATCCCCGGTCCCGGCGGCCAGGTGATGAGCCGGCTTGGGGTGGTGCCCCAGGTGTTGGCGGGTGGGGACATCTACCCGGCCCTGGAGCGGGGCGTGGTGGATGCCGCCGAGTGGGTGGGCCCTTACGACGACGAGAAGCTGGGCTTTTACAAGGTGGCCAAGTACTACTACTACCCCGGTTGGCATGAGCCGGGGCCCATGCTTTCCTTCTACGTGAACCTGAAGGAGTGGCAGAAGCTGCCCAAGGAGTACCAGCAGGCCCTCGAGGTGGCCGCGGCCGAGGCCAACCTCGCCATGCTGGCCAAGTACGACCAGGTGAACCCCCCGGCCCTGCAACGCCTCATTAAGGCGGGGGTGCGCCTGCGCAAGTGGCCTGCCGATGTGATGAAGGCAGCCCAGAAAGCGGCTTTTGACTGGTACGAGGAGGAGGCGGCCAAGGACGCCACCTACCGCAAGGTCTACACCGCTTGGAAGAAGTTCCGCGAGGAGCAGTACCGCTGGTTTGGGGTGGCGGAGCTGGGCTATGCCAGCTTTGCCTTCCCGGCCCTCTGATTTCCTTTCCCTGGATTACCGCCCCGGGGGGAAGCCCCCGGGGTTTTCCTTTGCGGGATTGCTCCTTGCTTGGGCTTGACAGGTGGGGTAAACCAGGTTTAAAATCCGCCTGGAAAAGCTTCCATGGAGGTTTGTATGAGGCGTAGGGAGTTTCTCAAAAAGGCTGGGGTTGGGCTGGCTGCTAGCGCTCTTTGGGGGTCGGTTTTGGTGCGGGCCCAGACAGGTCCGGTCATCCGGGTGGCTGGGGACTCCACCGCGGTAGGCGAGGGTGGCCGCTGGATGAAGGAGATGGTGGAGGCCTGGGGTAAAAAAACGGGTACCCGCGTAGAGTATATTGACTCCCCTGCGGACACCAACGACCGCTTGGCCCTCTACCAGCAGTACTGGGCGGCCAAGAGCCCGGATGTGGACGTTTACATGATCGACGTCATCTGGCCGGGCATCGTTGCTCCCCATGCGGCCGACCTGAAGCAGTACTTCTCGGATAACGAGCTCAAGGAGTTCTTTCCCCGCATCGTCCAGAACAACACCATCCGCGGCAAACTCACCTCCATTCCCTTCTTTACTGATGCGGGCATCCTTTACTACCGCAAAGACCTTCTGGAAAAGTACGGCTTCAAGAACCCGCCCCGCACCTGGGTGGAGCTGGAGCAAATGTCTCAAAAGGTGATGGAGGGGGAGCGCCGTGCGGGTCGCCGGGACTTTTGGGGCTTTGTTTTCCAGGGCAAGGCTTATGAGGGCCTCACCTGCGACGCCTTAGAATGGATTTACTCCCACAAGGGTGGGCGCATTGTGGAACCCGATGGTACCATCAGCGTCAACAACGGCCGTGCAGCCCTAGCCCTGAACACCGTGCGCCGCTTTGTGGGGACCATCGCCCCCTCAGGGGTCACCAGCTATGCCGAGGAGGAGGCGAGGAACGTCTGGCAGCAGGGCAATAGCCTCTTCATGCGCAACTGGCCCTACGCCTACGCCCTGGGCCAGGCGGAGGGAAGCCCCATCCGCGGCAAGTTTGGGGTCACGGTGCTTCCCAAGGGCGGAGCCGATGCGCCCAACGCCGCCACCCTGGGTGGCTGGCAGCTCATGGTTTCCGCCTACAGCCGCTATCCCAAGGAGTCGGCCGATCTGGTGAGGTACTTGGCCTCCTACGAGGTGCAGAAGGATAACGCCGTGCGGCTTTCCCGCCTGCCCACTCGGATGGCCCTTTACACCGACCGGGACGTCCTGGCCAAGAACCCTTGGTTCCGCGACCTCCTTCCCGTCTTCCAGAATGCGGTTTCCCGGCCTTCTGATGTGGCGGGGGCCAAGTACAATCAAGTGTCCGAGGCTATCTGGACCGAGGTGCACGGCGTCCTTACCGGGAAGAAGACCGGGGAGGCGGCGGTGCGGGACCTCGAGGGCCGCTTGCGCCGCATTCTGCGCTAGCCTTCCTCCCATCCCCGGGGGGTGCTCCCCCCGGGGCTTATCCTCAAATCATGCTGACGCAACGGCAGGTACGCTTGGCCTGGTTATTGGTTCTCCCCACCCTTTTGGTGGTGGTGTTGGTGGCGGGGTACCCTTTGGCCCAGGTCTTTTACTGGTCCTTGTTCCGGGCCGATATCGCCTTTGTAGAGCCCCCGGAGTTTTTGGGGTTCAAGAACTACCTTTACCTTCTCCAGGACCCTGATTTCCGCCAAGCCCTATGGAACACGGTGAAGTTCACTGTGTTTTCTGTTAGCCTGGAAACTCTTTTGGGATTAGCTATTGCTTTGGTCATCCATTCCAACTTCAAGGGTCGGGGCTTGGTGCGTACCGCCATCCTTATTCCCTGGGCTATCCCCACGGTGGTTTCCGCCAAGATGTGGCAGTGGATGCTACACGATGTCTACGGGGTGATCAACATCCTGGGGGTGAAGCTGGGCATTCTGTCGCAAAAGGTGGCCTTTCTGGCCCGGCCCGAGCTGGTTCTGCCCGCCATCATCGCCGTGGATGTGTGGAAGACCACGCCCTTCATGGCCCTTCTCCTCCTGGCCGGCCTTCAGCTAATTCCCGAGGAGCTTTACGAGGCAGCTAGCATCGACGGGGCCACCCGTTGGCAGCAGTTCTGGACCATTACCCTCCCCCTTCTTACTCCCGCCTTGGTGGTAGCCCTCATCTTCCGTACCCTGGATGCCTTACGGGTGTTTGACGTGATCTTCGTTATGAGCGGCGTGAACCCGGCCACCCGTACCCTGGCCGTCTACAACCGCCAGACCTTGATAGATTTCCAGGACTTGGGGTATGGCTCGGCCATAAGCGTGGCGATTTTGGTCCTGATTTTCCTTTTTGTGGTGGCCTATATGCGGACCCTAGGTAGGGAGGCTCTGCGATGAGGACCTGGCTTCGCCTTGGAAATCGCCTGCTCTTTTACCTACTGGTGGTATTCGTGGTGGTGTATAGCGTCTTTCCCTTTTACTGGGCGGTGATCTCCAGCTTCAAGCCCTCCGACGCCCTTTTTGCCAGCGATCCCAACTTTTTGCCGCTGCCCTTCACCCTGGACCATTACAAGAACGTGTTTCTCCAGGCCAACTTTGGCCGCAACCTGCTGAACTCCGTGGTGGTCGCCGGCGGGGCCACCCTCCTTTCTCTGGTCCTTGGGGTGCTGGCTGCTTACGCTTTGGGTAGGTTGCCTTTCCCTCCCAGGAATGCTGTGCTCTACCTGGTTCTGGCTATGACCATGTTCCCCCAGATCTCGGTCTTGGGAGGGCTTTTCATGCTGCTCCGCCAAGCGGGCTTGTTCAACACCCATATGGGCCTTATCCTCAGCTACCTTCTTTTCACCCTCCCTTTTACCGTCTGGGTCCTGGTAGGTTACTTCAAAGGTTTACCCCGGGAGCTGGAGGAGGCGGCCTACGTGGACGGGGCCACCCCTTTGCAGACCTTGGTGCGCATCATGCTGCCCCTTACGGGTCCGGGTTTGGTGACCACGGGACTTCTGGCCTTCATCGCTGCCTGGAACGAATACCTTTTCGCCCTAACCTTCACCGTAGGGGATAAGGTGAAAACGGTCCCCCCAGCCATCGCCAGCTTTGGGGGGGCCACGCCCTTTGAGATCCCCTGGGGTTCCATCATGGCGGCCAGCGTGGTGGTGACCGTGCCCCTGGTGGTGCTGGTGCTGATCTTCCAGCAACGTATCGTGGCCGGATTAACCGCGGGCGCCGTCAAGGGCTGAGGGCTTACCCCAGGGTCTTGTGCACCAGGGCCATGGCGGCTTCCAGCACCACGTTCAGGTGTTCCTCCCCCTTAAAGCTTTCCGCATACACCTTGGCCACATCCTCGGTGCCGCTGGGGCGGGCGGCGAACCAGGCGTTCTCCGTCACCACCTTGAGGCCGCCTAGGGGCTCCCCGTTCCCGGCGGCCCGGGTGAGGATGGCCAGGATGGGCTCCCCGGCAAGCTCCCTCTCCTTCACGTCCTCGGGGGAGAGGCGAGCCAGCTTGGCCTTGGCCAAGGGGGAGATGGGAAGGTCCTTGCGGGTGTAGTAGGGCCGGCCCAGGCCTTCGGCCAGCTCCTCGTAGAGCTCATCGGGGGTCTTCCCCCGCTTGGCCAGGATCTCCGCCGCCAAGAGCCCCAGGAGAATCCCGTCCTTATCCGTGGAAAAGGGCCTGCCGTCAAAGCGCAAAAAGCTGGCTCCGGCGCTTTCCTCCCCGCCGAAGCCTAGCCAGCCTTGCAGGAGGCCTTCCACAAAGTATTTGAAGCCCACGGGGGTTTCGTAGACCTCCCGTCCTAAGGCCTTGGCCACCCGGTCCAAAAGGGCGCTGGTCACCGCGGTCTTGCCCACCTTGGCCCCTGGCCAGGTGCGGGTGGTGTAGAGGTGATGGACAGCGGCCGCCAGGTAGTGGTTGGGGTTCATAAGGCCCATCTTGGTGACGATCCCGTGGCGGTCGGCGTCGGGGTCGTTGCCGATGGCCAGGTCAAAGCGGTCTTTAAGGGCCAGGAGGCCGGCCATGGCGTAGGGGCTGGAGCAGTCCATGCGGATCTTGCCGTCGTGGTCGGGGGGCATGAAGCGGAAGGTGGGGTCCAGGGTGGGGTTCACCACCTCCAGGTTGAGATGGTAGGCCTCGGCAAGCCGTTCCCACACCCTAAGGCTTGCGCCCCCTAAAGGGTCCACCCCCAGGCGCAAGCCTGCCGCCTGGATGACCCCTAGGTCCACGGCCTCCCGCACCTTCTCCACGTAAAGACCAGTGTAGTCGTAAGGCTTGGCTTGCCGCAAAGCTTCCCGGAAGGGAAGGCGCTTGACCCCCTTTAGCCCTTCCGCGAGAAGGGCGTTGGCCCTCTCCTCTATGGCCTTGGTGATGCGGGTGTCGGCGGGGCCACCCGTGGGAGGGTTGTACTTGAGGCCGCCGTCCTCCGGGGGGTTGTGGCTGGGGGTGAGGAGGATGCCGTCCGCCTTGGCGGGGTGCTGGGCGTTGTGCTCCAGGATGGCCAAGGAGACCAGGGGGGTGGGGGTGTAGCCCTCCTCGAGGCGCACTTCCACTCCGTTGGCTACCAGTACGGAGAGGACCGTGGCCCAGGCGGGCTCGGAAAGGGCGTGGGTGTCCTTGGCCAGGAAGAGGGGCCCCGTGGCCCCAAAGGAGGCCCGGAGGTCGGCGATGGCCTGGGCCATGGCCAGCACGTGGGCCTCGGTGAAGGTGCCCTTGAGGCTGGTGCCCCGGTGGCCGCTGGTGCCGAAGGCCACCCGTTGCAGCGGGTCTGTGGGGTCGGGGCGTTCCTCGTAATAAAGGGTGAGGAGTTTGGGTATATCCATGGTCCCATCTTAAAAAAACGAGGAGGTCCGCATAATGGGGACCTCCTCGAGGGCCCACCTGCTTAGGGCTTGGCCGGAGCCTCCTCCGGGGTTTCTTTGGCAGGGGGGGTCTCAGGCTCTTGGGTCTTGGGGGTCAGTTCCGCCAGCACCTGGCTTAGGCGGTTTTCTATCTTGGCCGCTTTTCGCAGCTCCTGAACCAGGGCCTGAGCCTTTTGCTGGCGCTTGCTGAGGATGACCCTTTGCTTGGCTTCCTCCACCACTTCGTTGAAGGGCTTGAGCACCTCGGGCTTGCGGTTCTTGATGAGAAGCACCGCGAAGGTGCCATCTTCCAACTTCACCACCTCGCTTACTTCGCCTAAGGGTCCCTTGGGGAAGGTCTCCTTCACCTTGAAGACCAGGCGGTCCAAGACGGCGGGGAGCTGGTTGGGGTTCACGGTGCCGTACTCGGTGAGGCTGCCCTCCTGGGCCTTGGCCAGGGCCTGGAGGTCGCCACCCTTCAAGGCCGCCTCCCGGAAGGCCTTGGCCTTGGCCTCCGCCTTGAAGACCACCCCTATGACCTCCGCGCTGGCTGGGATGGTGAAGAGGGCGGGGTTTTCCGCGTAGAACCTACGGGCCTCCTCCTCGGTGGCGGTAAGGCCCCGGGTCTCGTAGAGGAGATAGGCCTGGGCGATCCCGTCCTTGTTTCCGATGAAGGGCTTGCCGCTTTTCTTGGCCGCCTCCACCAGAAGCTCTCGTTCAATGAGGCTTTCCAGGGTCTGGGGCAGGAAGAACTGGACCGCCAGCTCCCCCAGGCCTTGCTGGATGAGGGCCGCCGTCTGTTGATTGGAGAAGATGGGCTGGAGGACCTGGGCCAGGAGGATTTCCTGCTCATTGACCTTGGCTACGGGGGGGTTCTGGTAGCTATAGGGGCTATCCTCGGCAAAACGGACCTGGGCTTTTTTGCGCAGCTCTTCCAGGTAGGCCTCGAGGGCCCCGTTCCCCTTGGCCTCCTGGGCATCCTTCTCTACCCGGTCCTTGACCTCCTCGAGGGTGGGGGCCTTTGCCGGGAGGTACTCCTCCACCTGCACCAGGTAGTAGCGACCCCCGGCCTCTATGGGCCCCACCAGCCCGGGCCCCTTCAGGCCGAAAACCGCCTCCGCCACCTTTTCGGGGAAGACCACCTTGGTGACGGGTTTGGGCTCCCTTTCCCCCGGTGCTGCTCCCAGGGCCCCGCCTTGCTCGGCGCCCACCTTGGAGTGCTGCTTGGCCAAGGCGGCGAAGTCCTCCCCAGCCTTAGCCTTGGCCAGGAGCTCCGCTGCCAGCTTGGCATCGTCCACCACGATCTGCCGGGCCTTGACCCGGGGCTCGCCCTTATAGTCCTCTTGGTGCACCTCAAAGTAAAACCGCACCTCTTCCGGTGTGGCCTTGGCCGCCGAACGAACCTGCTCCAGCCGCTTTTGGATCTGGAGCTGGGTCTTGATCTCTCCCCGAAGCTGGGCATCGGTGTACCCCACCTGGTTCAGGAACTGCTCGTAGACCTTCTTGTCCTTCAGGCCAAACTGTTCCCGGATGCGGTCCACCTCTTTGCGCACCTCGGCGCTGCCCACCCGGATCCGGGCGGCGTCCTGCTTGAGGGCCTCGGTGAGGATGACCTGCTCCAGGAAGTGGGTGTCCACCAGGGTCTTAAGAAGCCCCTGGGGGTTCGCGGCGTAGAGGGGGTCATTCCCCTGGAGCCTTAGCAGGTCCAGCTCGTAAACCGCCTTCCCGTTCACCCACAGCACGGGTTTGCCCCGCGCCTGCTGCCCCGCTTGGGGGGTGAAAAGGAGGATGGCCCCCACGGCGAAGGCCAAGGCCAGAAGCCCAAAAAGGATGGTGATGGCTTTCTTGCTGATACCGAACACTTGACCGCCTCCTCCTTAGCGTGCTAGGATACTTCCCGCTGAGTGCGCCCGTAGCTCAGCTGGATAGAGCGTCGGCCTCCGGAGCCGAAGGTCAGAGGTTCGAGTCCTCTCGGGCGCGCCATTTTCTTTTTTCCCCCGCCAACCGGAAAGCCCACAAGCACGAAGGGATTGTAACACACTCCCCATGAGAAAGGGGTTTAGCATGGGAGGGTGCTGCCTCTTCTCCTGGCCTGGCTCCACACCGTCAACGACCTCTTCTCTAACTTCCTCACCCCCCTTTTGCCCAAGCTGATGGCCCACTTCGGCGTGGGCTTGGGCACGGTGGGGCTTTTGGTGTCGGTGTATTCCCTAACGGGTAGCCTTTTCCAGCCTTTGGCTGGCCTCATCGCCGACCGGTTGGACCGGAGGCTTCTGGCGGCCCTGGGACCGGTGCTGGTGGCCCTGGGTATGGGTTCTTTGGGCCTCTGGCCCCGGTTTGAGGCGCTCCTTTTGGTCCTGGGACTCTCCGGCTTGGGTTCGGCCCTTTTTCACGCCTCGGGGGCAAGCCTGGTGGGGGAGTTCGCCCCCAAGGAGCGGAGGGGGTTTTGGCTTTCCTTTTTTGGTTCGGCGGGGTACCTGGGCCTCTCCCTGGGGCCGGTGGTGGCCCTTTCTGCCGTGGGGGTCTGGGGGCTTAAGGGGCTTTTTTGGCTTACCCCTTTGGCCCTGCTTCCAGCCCTGTTGCTTTTGCGCCTCCCCCCCGTGCGGCGGCAAGGGAGGCCTGCAAGCCTCGAGGACTTCCTAAGGGTGTTTCGCGGGGACGTGGCCCGGCTATGGGGGATGGCCACCTTGCGGAGCCTGGTGTTCATGAGCTTTTCCACCACCTTGCCCTACTGGTTTACCCAGAGGAGCCTTTCCGATGCCTACATCGCCCTAAGCCTATCCACCTACAGTTTCTCCGCCACCTTGGGCGCCTTCCTGGGGGGCACCCTTTCTGACCGCCTGGGACGGAAGGCGGTGTTGGTGGGGACCTTGACCTTCGGGCTTCCCCTGTATCTGGGCCTTCTTTTCCTGCCCCCCGGAGGTGCGTCCTACCTGGTGCTTTTGGCCCTGACCGGGGCCTTGATGAACGCAGGCATTCCGGTGGCCGTGGCCTTGGCCCAGGAGCTGGAACCCGGCCAGACGGCCACGGTTTCAGGTCTTCTCATGGGCTTTACCTGGGGTTTTGCCGGGCTTTTCTACGCCCCCATAGGGCACCTGATAGAGGTGTTTGGCGTGATGCCGGTCCTCCTGGCCCTAGGGGTCTTGATCCTGCCCGCCTGGGCCTTGGCCCAAGGGGTAAGGGAGCCGGGCTTGGCTCAGGGCGGGGGGCGTTAAGATGGTCCCATGAGGATTCTTCTGGCCACGGACGGCTCGCCCCAGGCCCGGGGGGCGGAGGTGTTGGCGGAGTGGCTGTGCTACAAACTCCCTGCCAAGCTGGTGGCCCTTTACGTGCGGGATATCCGCCTGATGCGGGTGCTGGAGCTTTTGGACTTCGGGGCTCTTACCGTGCCCGTTCCTGCCCACCGGGAGGAGTTGGAGAAGGCCCTATCCGCTCACGGTGAGGCGGTGTTGGAGCGCATTCGCAAAAGCGCCGAGGAGGCAGGGCTTCAGGTGGAGGTCTTCCTGGAAACCGGGTTGCCTCACGAGGTGATCCTCCGTCACGCCCGGACGGCGGATCTTCTGGTGATGGGCCGGAGTGGGGAGGCCCATGGGGGTAGCTTCGTGGGGTTAGGAAGTACCGTGGATAGGGTTCTGAGAACCTCGCCCACCCCGGTTTTAGTGGCTCCCAGCGACTACGTGGAGATTGCGGGCGCCATCTTGGGTTATAACGCCTCGGAGAGTGCGGTGCGGGCTTTGCACACCTTGGCCAGTCTGGCCAAGCCCCTGGGACTTCCCGTGCGGGTGGTGAGCGTCCACGACGATCCTGTGCAGGCGGGGGCTTGGGCCCTCGAGGCCCAGTCCTACCTAGAAGACCAGGGGATACGGGTGGAATCCTTGGCCTTCTCCGGGGATCCCGCCGAGCATCTTTTGTCCTTGCAGGGGCCCACGGATCTCTTGGCCTTGGGAGCGCCGGTGCGCCGCCTGGTCCTGGGGAGCACCGCCGAACACGTGGTGCGACACGCGGTGGGGCCGGTACTCACCGTGCGCTAAGTTGCGTTGCGCTCTGGTATAATGAACCCCTAAAGGAAAGGGGGTTCTATGACCGTTCGTCAGGTCCTGTTGCGCAAGGGGGTAGGGGTCTATAGCGTCCACCCCCAGGCCACGGTGTTGGAGGCCCTCAGGAAGCTGGCCGAGCACGACATCGGGGCCCTTTTGGTCATGGAGGGGGAGAGGCTTCTTGGCGTCTTCTCCGAGCGGGACTATGCCCGGAAACTGGTCCTCCTGGGCCGGTTTTCCAAGGACACCCGGGTGGAGGAGGTCATGACCCCTGAGGTGGTCACCGTGACCCCCGAGACCTCCCTGGAGGAGGCCATGCGCCTGATGACCGAACACCGCATGCGGCACCTTCCGGTTCTGGAGGAAGGCAAGGTGGTGGGCGTGGTCTCCATTGGGGATGCGGTCAAGGCCATCATCACCGAGCAGGAGGTCCTGATTGAGGAGCTTTCTCGTTACGTGATGGAAAACCACTAATCGCGCAACAACCAGGTAAGGAAAAGGCTCACCAGGGATAGGATCAGGGCTCCAATCAGGGCCCCGGGGAATCCGTGCACCTCGAGGGCGGTGGCCTGGGCCACCAGGTAGAGCACCATCCCGTTGACCACCAAGGTGAAAAGCCCCAGGGTCAAGAGGTTTAAGGGTAGGGTTAGAGAAAAGGGGGCGTGGGGGGCTACAGTCCCCCGGTTTGCAAACCGGGGATAGGTGGACCCCCACGTCCTCCGGCGGTTCATTTGGGACAAGGACCCCAAAGCGATAGATGTACTACCATAGGAGGGAGGTACAGTGATCACAAAAGCCTTCAAATACCGCCTGTACCCGACCAAGCCCCAGAGAAAAGACCTGGAGCGTACTCTCCGCTTGTGTAGGCAACTTTACAACGCAGCCCTTCAGGAACGTAGAGAGGCCTATAGGAAGGCCCAAAAGACCATCGGGTTCTACGAGCAGAAGAGGTATCTGCCCGAGATACGGACCGAGCTGCCGGAGTACAAGGGCATTCACTCCCAGGTCCTACAGAACGTTATAGACCGTGTGGACAAAGCCTTCCAGGGCTT
>NZ_JAKTNQ010000049.1 GCF_022760835.1 Thermus altitudinis | reverse complement strand
GGGTCAGGTGGTCGGCCACGGTCATGGACGAAGAATACAACAAGAAAGGGTATGAGGAGGGGGGTGTACCCGCCCGTGGGCACGTCCCGAGTAGCAAGTTGCCCTCCCTGCCAGCGCACCCGCACCCAGGCGGTGGCCTCCGGGTGGGAGGTGGTGGCCTGGAGGCTCAGGCTCCCCGGGCTCGTGAGGGGACTGGGGGAGACGGTTAAGTAGAGGGAAGGCGGGTAAAAGGGAAGCTCCGGGTAGTCGGGAGGGGTGTACCGCACCTGGCAGGTCTGGGCCAGGGCCAGGGCCCAGAGGGGCAATAGTGGCAACATAATGCGGCGCATATAGCCGCATTATAGCAATGCAAGATGCAACTATGGACAACGAAGGTGCATCCGGAGTTCCTGTAGAGGGCCTTTTGGAAGCCTCCTCGCCCCTTGCTCCCACACCCTCAGCCAGCGGCAGGCATCTTCCTGACGGAGATGGGATCCCTGCACCAGGTACTCCACCACGTAGAGAGCTCCGTGCACATCGAGGCCTTCCCCCTCTGCCGCCGTCCGTAAACGCCTATCACCCGTAAGGAGGACGAGGTCTTGGGCTTTCGCCAACACCAGGCAAGAGGCGTCAGCTAGACTCAGGCCTTCGTACCGCCGGTGGGCCTCGAGGATCTGGTCCTCGTGCGCCCCCGTTGCCAAAACCACCACAGGGGAGAGGGCCTCGAGGGTCCCCGCTTCCGCACCCTCCGCCACCTCCTCCCACACCAGGTCGGGGACGTGGATCCGCCCCAAGCGGGGGAGAAGGGAAAGCCCCCCCACTTTCTCCAGGTCGATGAGCAGGGTGGCGTCGGCCAGGAAACCCGCCTTCAAGCGGGAACCTCCTGGAGCCAGGCCGACGCCCTGCGGTCCGCCTCCCGCAAGGGGAGTTCCAGAACCTCCGCTGCCCGGGAAAGGGTGAGCTTCCCCTGGGCCAGGGCGGCAAAGACCAGGCGTTCCAGGCGGGAGGGTGTGGACGGCCGCTCCAGGGGCTCGGGCTCTCCCTGCTCCCCGTACCTCCGGTCCAGGGCTCGCTTCTGAGCAAAAGCCCTATCCTTGGGCAGGATCCCCACCTGGGCCGCCCGCACCAGGACCGTGCGCATGGAGACCCCGTAGCGCCGCTTCAGGTGGCGCAAGACCCCCTCGGGGAGGTAGGAGAGCCCTGCGTAGGGCCTAAGCTCCTCCAGGACCACCTGCCGGGGCAGGAGGACAGCCCCCGCCAGGTAGTCTGCGGCCCGCTCCTTGGCGTCCCGCTCCGGGGCCTTCCGCCCGTACTCCCCGCGGTGGAGGATCAGGTGGGCCAGCTCGTGCAGGGCGGTGAAGTACTGCCGCTCCACGGGCATCCCCCGGTGGAGGAAGACCACCCCGCCCAGGTCCTCCGCGTAGGCGGAAAGGCCCGAGACTCCCTCGGGCAGGTCCAGAAGGAAGACCTTGAGGCCCTTGTCCTCCAGGAGGGCGATGGGGTCCCCCAGGGGACCGTCTCCCGCCCCCAGGTCCCGGCGCACCTCCAGGGCCAGAGCCTCCAGGCGTTCGCGGTCTTCCTTTCCCTTGGGGTCGAGGTGAGGAAAAGGCCGGGCCTCGGGAAGCCAGCCCGAGAGGTCCAGGAGCCGCTCCACCTCCCGGTAGGCCCGGGCCCGGGCAGCCAGAGCCTGCAGCTCGCCTTCCCCCAAGGCCTCCCCGGGCTCGGCCCGGAAGAGGAGGGGGAGGGAAGAGGCCTCTTCCCCAAGGAGGGCTTCCACGGGCACCCCCAGGACCCGGGCCAGGCGCACCGCCTGGAGGAGGCTTGGGGCAGCCTTGCCCGCCTCCCAGGCGTGCACCGCCTGGCGAGAGACCCCGAGGAGACGGGCCAGGTCTTCCTGGGTGAGGTTGCGGGCTTGGCGTAGGGGCTTCAGGGCTACCATAGCTCCATAAGAGGTGGGCAAAAGCTTTTCTTATACTAGCCCAAAGGAGCAAAAAATGTAAAGCTCACTTGACACCTCTCAGGATCTCCTCGCGTGGGATGGCCCACCTCACGGGCTGGCCGGCCTGGGCCTCACCAGGCGGGGGGGTCCACCTTACGGACCCAGCCACGGGACCTGTCGCCCTACGGCAGGGGGATAGCCCACCTCACGGGCCCGGGGGCCCCGCCCGAGAACGGGGAAGTCCGCTACGGGTTCTGCGGAACCCCCATGCGGGCCGCAGAGCAAGGCGCCCGCGGGCGCCGGCCTGCGATGGTGGAAACGAGCCGGCCTACCGGCCGGTGCCCCGAGCAGGGGTTTAGCCCGCCACCCAACCGGGGGCGGGCTCGTTTTTGGTTTCCTCAAAACCTGCACCCCCATACCCCGCATGGACCTTCACCTCTCTTCCCCCCCAACGGGAGGGATAGGCCCCCTGTCCCCCGGGTAGCCTTCCATGGAGTGGGTCCCAGTACGCTGACCCCATCCCTCACCGGCCGAAAGGGCCGGCAGTATAGCCCTTAAGGGTTAGGCGCGCTTTCGCAGTTTGCCACGTGCTCCCCCCGAACGGGAAACCCTTCCTCCACCCGCTGGCAATCCTCTCCCTTAACGCGAGACCATCGGCTGTAGCGTACGGGGAGGGAAGCGGCCAGGAAGAAGTTGGGATGGTCCTGGACCTGAAAGTGCAAATGGGGTTCGCTAGAGTTCCCGGAATTCCCACACTCCCCAACGATCTGCCCCCGCAGCACCCGATCCCCAGGACGTACCTTCACGCTCCCCCGGCGCAGGTGAGCGAGAAGGCTGTACTCGTTATCCGCATGGCGTATCAACACGTAATTACCAAGAATGCTCCAGGCAAAAGGGTCAAGTACCCCTGGCCATGGGCAATCGTGGTGGCGGTTTTGGACGGCCACCACAACCCCATCTGCCGGTGCCAACACCGGAGCCCCGAAGGCATAGTAATCCTCAAGTCGCCACCCGTCGTGGCGATAGGTTTTCCCACTTTCATCGGTGATGAGGAAATCGTAGGCGTAGCGCTGGCCTACGAGATGCCAGGAGTGGGAAGTAGACGCGTCTGGCCCACCGTTGCCGACCCACCACACCCCCTTGAAAGGAAGGGTGTAGCTAACCTGCTGCCTGTACGCTTCTGGGGTGGGTGGGCGGAAGCGGTAGCGGGCTCGGACTGCGAGTTCACCGATAAGCTGGAGGAGGCTCGTTGCAAGCATAGGTGGGGAGATGAGGCTCAACGGCAAGCTTATCAAGCTTATAGCCGCTCTGGTATACCGCCGCTTTAGGACTAGATGTAGCGGCCACATCAGGAACTGTAGCACCCATATCAGGAGGTACAACAACAAGATTGCGTATGCAAGGTATAGGCCGAGTTTTATTGCCCACACTTTTTTAAGTTCGGGGACAAGGAATTCAAGCAGCAAGGAGTACAGCAGCGCCAGGTAGAAACCCTTTTCCAACCACGGTGGCAATCGCATTGTTCTACTTCTTAATAGGGCAGGATTCACCCTGGCAGCTTCCTGCCGTGACCAATATCCGGTGGTCTGCCAGCCAGCGGTACAGCTTCGGCCCAAGTCCAGACAACTGGAGTAGAACAGCTATCGGCAGAACCGGCCAAAGCGGGGGAAGGTGTTTTATCACTGCGACAACTGCGTCAAAACCTCGAAAAATCCTGTATTTATCCCCCAATTGTCTTACTACGTGCATCTCCCGGTCTACAGCTTCTAAATCCAGGTTATAGCGCCTGAAGCTCATGTCCGTTCGGTAGGGGGTCACCAGGAAGAGACCAAGCAGGTCCATACGCTTGATCCAACGACCGGTCCAACTACAGTAGGGGCAGTCGCTATCCACGAAAACGATAAGTTTTGGGATCCAACGCTTTGTAACCTGAGCGAGCAGAGCCCACTCTTTGTCACCTAAGGTAAATAGAAGAAGGGAGATCATTACTGCGGAAAAGGTCACTAAACCCATAAGAATCGCAAAACTTAGGTGAAGTAAAATTCCGAATACTGTCCATGAGATCTTCCATGTAGGAGGAGCCAATAGCATAGCCGGAAAGAACAGCTGATAAAAGATGGTGCTGTAGGTGGTTAACGTCGTAATCCACGGATTTTTGAAGAGTTCACGAACCGAAGCCCATGGGGGACCATAACTATCTAATTGAGTTACGTAATAGGCGGCAGTGCCGTTGATCCATACTTCCCCTTGCAGCTTGGTAGTTGCAGAAACCAGGTATAGGATGATCAGTTGGGCATAAACTGCTATAACTCCGATGTTATGAGAGAAAACTGCGGTACCCGACGCTGTCGCCGAGAGCTGCTCGATGCGGGGATGAAAAAAGAGCATGTACAAAAGCAATAGACGCAAAATGTTATCACCGCCATCACCGGTGTTACCCCTTAACTCAACCAACAAACTACCTATCAGAGCAAGCAGTGTGCTAAGCCGGGGTCGGAAACCCAGTATTAGGCCTAGACCTCCCAATCCCCAAAGGGCAAGAGTTAAATAAACACCCCAAGCACTATAAAAGACCGTGTCAACCCAAACGCCTATGGGACCTAACCAGGTTATAGTTGATCCTATAGCCGGGCCGTCCGGACCATAGAGATATTGCGCGAAGGGCAGCTCGGTAACTGTGCGGTACAATATGACCGCACCCACCCCGATTTGCAAGAGTCGTGCGCCAATTCGATTAAAGGGTTGTGATTCTAAAGTTTTATAAAAACTCCACAAACTACTCATATCCTCTCCATATCCCAAACGCCCGAGACTCTTCTAATTTGACTACCCCAAGGTCTAGCACGGATTCTTTGCGGCCTTCTGTGTGACGTTTTGACCAACGCGGCACTTCTGACAATATGATCCAAAGATGAGCCTTTTCATATTTAATGGATTTGGCTTTAGAGATATCAGCGCAAAATGCTGAAGCGACGCGCCTCAAACCTTCCTCGGCAGCATTCTTGCGTTCCTCATCTGTAAATCTGAATACATTACAGTCAGGATGATCTGGAGTCTGGGTGCACAATTTCGTATAGGGCATCTGACTCCGGTAGAGGGTAATACGACTGTACGCGTAATTGGCAGCGACCCGGTTCACTCGGTCGTAACCGTTTAAGTAACGACGTTCTAAAAAACCCCGGTTTATGTCGAGAGGAGGTGTCGGGTCATAACCATCTGCTAAGCAACTTACCAACACTCGTATATCCATGCTAATGGGGTTAGGTGCAAAGAGGCCCCAATCTTGATAAAAGAAACGCCCAACATACTTTTGTGGTAGGTTGGTGAGTGTCTTGATAGGGTTTGGTGGCGATACGTAAATCAATGTAAGTACGAAATGTACGGCCAACACTCCTAGAGCTAGAGTGTAGATTGCATACCGGAGGCGCATATCCCGCACCGTGAGCCGGGTCGAGCTAAAGTCTTTAGCTCGACCCGGCAAAGTAATTCAGTCAAGTGCCGCCTCGGGTAGCAAAGCTTCGCTCACGTGAGCAGACCCTTGTCCGTTAAGAGCAGCTTGAGCAACTTTAATGGCGACGTAGCCTGCTACCGCTTTAACTGCCGCTTCGGCGGCCCAGCGACCTACCTGTACGGCCGCTGCGACCACTGCCGGCCAAATCTCAGGCTCAATAGCCTGGGCCTGCTCTGTCGGTGTATTGGATGCATAGGCTATAGAAGGGGTTACACCTACCCAGGTTAAACCACCGGCCAACAACACCCCAGAAAGGACTATCGCCCTCAACTTGCGCATACACGACTTCCTTCTGACGCTACGTAGTCAATGCGCCCAAACTGCGCATTGGCTACGGTAGAGCTTACACAATCGTCATTATGTCGTCAAGCCCAGATGCAGGACTTTACCCACATCTCCGTTTCGTGGTAAATCTCCCCTTGCGGGCGCAGCCCGTATCTGGTACCGGGAGTGATCCATGGACATGCTCAAGGTGGCCGAGGCCAGGCTCCAGGAGTTCACGGGCCGTTTTGCGAGCGTTTTCCCCCGATAAGCGCCTCCACCGACGGTTTGAAGAGGTGGTGCGGGGCGCCTTGGCCGCAGGCTCAGCCCGGGTGAGCGAGATGGTGGCCTCGCTCCCTTCTCCCCTCCAGAACCGCTTCCACCAGGCCAAAGCCCTTTACCGCTTCCTGTCCAACCCACGGGTGGAGGCAGAAGCCCTCCTTGACCGGGTCTATCAGGAGAGCGCGACTGCCCTGGAGGGTGAGGAGGTTCTGGTCCTCCTGGACCTGAGCCCGGTGGCCAAGCCCTATGCCCGGGCCCTGGAGGGGATAGCCCGGGTGGGGAAGGATAGGCGGCCCGGGTACGAGCTCCTCACCGCCCTGGGGTTGGACCCCGCGGGGCGGCTGGCCCTGGGGTACGCCCACCTGGTGGCCTACGGGGAGAGGGGGTTTGCCAGCCTGCCCAAGGAGGTGGAGGGAGCCATTGAGGCGGCCCGGGAGCGATTGGGGGGCGTGGGCAGGAGGCTGGTGTATGTGGCGGACCGGGGGTTTGACGACCGGAAGGTGTTTGGGCAGGTGCTGGCCCTGGGGGAGGAGTTCGTGGTGCGGGTCTACCGGGACCGGAAGCTTGGGGAGGGGGGTTCTCTGGCGAAGGTGGCTTCTTCCCTGGCCCTTCCCTGTGGGGAGGAGGTGGAGCTGAGGGTAGGGGGCAGGTACCAGCGGGTGCGGCTCCACTTCGGATGGAGGGAGGTGGAGGTGGAGGGGAGGCGGCTCCACCTGGTGGTCTGCCGGGTGCCAGCCCTGGGGCGGCGTGGGGAGTGGTGGCTACTGACCAGCTTGCCGGTGAGGGGGAGGGAGGAGGCGGCGCAGGTGGTGGAGGCGTACCGCAGGCGGTGGGAGGTGGAGCGGTTCTTCCGGCTTTTGAAGACGGGGCTGGGGCTTGAGACCTTCCAGGTGCGGGGGCTTGCCCGGATCCGGAAGGTGGTGGCGGTTTTGCTGGGGCTGGCGGTGTTCCTTTGGGAAGTTGAGCGGTTGGGGGATCCGTTCAAGGGGTTTCTTTTGCAGCTCGGGGGCAAGCTGGGGCTGCCCAGCGAGAGGGATGGTCCGTACCTGCTCCTGAGGGGCCTGGTTCGCCTGCTCAACTATGAAGTCACCCAAGAACTCTTGAAGCAGGCTAAGGGAGGGCGAGGAAGGAGTTTTGGGTAAAGCCCTGTTATGTGTAAGCGTCTGTGTACGGGGGGCATACCTCTCCCGAAGCATCCCTTCCAACACCTCCTGCACCTCGGCAACACCCTTCAACCTCCGCTCCGCCCACCTCCCTTCCTGCCGCTCGGACTCCAGGTACAAAAGCTTGTACACCGCCTCTCCCTTGGGAAACTTGTGGTCCCGCACCTTCGTCCCACGCCTCACTTCCCGAATAAACCGCTCCATCAGGTTAGTGCTGCGAAGATAGGGCCAGAGCACCTGGGGGTAATCGTAAAAGCGAAGCAGGGCCCCCGAGTTCTCCCACCAGGAGGCCACCAGGGAAGGATACCGAGACCCCCAGGCCTCCTTGAGCCTCTCCAAGGCCTCAAGGGCTTCCACCCGGCTCCTCGCCCCATAAATCCCCTTCAGGTCCTGCGCCAGCAAGGCCCGGTCCCGGGCACGCACCTGGGCCAGGCTGGAGCGCACCATGTGCACCACGCACCGCTGCCACCCCGCCATGGGATAAACCCTCCTGATGGCCTCCTCTATCCCAGGTAGACCATCGGTGACCAACAGCAACACCCGCCTTAGCCCCCTTTCCCAAAGCTCCTTCAGCACCTCCCCCCAGGCATGGGCGTTCTCCGTGGGAAGGAGCCAGGTCAGCCGAAGGCTATCTTGCAGCCCAGAACCTGCCTCTCCCCTTTGGGGGTCACCCCCAGGGCCACGTATACGGCCGCCCTCTCCACCCCAAGTCCCTCCCTGAGCACCTTCAAGAAAAAGCCATCCAGGTAAACAAAGGCCATCTCCTCCGGCAAAGGCCGCTTCTGGAAAGCCTCGGCCGCTTCCAGCACCTGGTCGGTGATGGCGCTGATGGTTTCGTGGGTGTACCGGTGGCCCAGCAAGAGGCTCATCACCTCCGCCGCTTTGCGTTGACTCACCCCAGCGGCGTAAAGGGCAATGGCCACCTCCCCCACGTCCACCTGACGGCGGGCATAGGGTTGAAGGAGGCTGGGATAGTATTTCCCTTCCCGATCCCGGGGGATGGCCAGCTTCACCTGGCCAAAGGCGGTCTCCAGCTTGCGGGGGTAGTAGCCGTTCTTGCGTCCCCCGTGCTGGCGCAAGAAGGCTTCCCGGTCGGCGTCCAGGAGAATCTGCAAGACCTCGGTCACCGTCTGCCTCACCGCTGAACCCGGCCAGACACATGTGAGACTGGACGAGTAAAAATGTGGGGACCACTCCAGAAGAGAGGGGGTCCCCACGGATGCAGCTTACCACGGTTGGCAAAGAGGTTTTGCGGGGAGCGCGGGTCAGCCCGAAGGGCTACCTTGAAGGCCCGGGAACTCCAAGGTCACGCGAAGCGTACCTTGGGGCCGGGGCCGGCGATCCCACGGTTCAGGACCGCTTACGGAAGCTCAAACAGGTGGAGGCGCTCAGGAAATACCGGGTGGGCTGGCCCGAGATCCAGGAGCTTTTGGGGATCAGCCGGGCCACCTATTACCGCTCGCGGAAACGCCTCAAGGAAGAGGGCCTTGCCGGTCTTAAGCCTCGGTCAAGACGTCCGCTTTGGGGCCCCTACCCCAAATGAACCGCAGCGCTTGCGGCGGAGGATTTATACCCTTTTATGCTAATTCCTTCGTCCTAGGCCACCAGTGGAACAGGGTG
>NZ_JAKTNQ010000048.1 GCF_022760835.1 Thermus altitudinis | reverse complement strand
CCCCCCGCCGGCCCCGAAGGGGCCGTATAAGCAAGCTGAGATAGTCCCCGTAGCGTAGCTAACGGCTAAAGTCCCCCCTCTTTTTCCGCAAACTGCAAAAATTCCCTTTTCCTTTGGGTAGATAACCCGAGATCCGAGAAAAAGTGAGATACCTCACATATTTACCCCGCCCGCACGCGATTTTCATCGTCCAGGACGACAAAAACCTCGGTTTCCCCCTCGAGGACCGCCCCTAAAACGGCTTTTAAGGCGGGGGGTGGACGGGGGGCACCCCCTTTACCCCTCCCCCCGCCCCCCGGCCTTCTAGGGGTCTTAGGACGGGCCAGGGACCCCTTCCCGGGGGAGGGTGGGACCCGGAGAAGAGGGAGGCCGGGCCTCTACTCGGGGCGGCGGGGGAACCCCCGCATAAACCCCACACTCCTTGAGGCCTAGGATCCCGGGCCTTTCCCCAGCATAATCTTGCCGCGATCCTGGGGCTTTCCCCGCAAGCCTATGCACCCGGCCCCCGGTTTTCCGGCTTCCTGACGGCCTTTCTTGCGCGAAAGGTGGCTTTCGTGCACCTACCCCCCTGGAAGGGCCTGAGCGGGCTTTTGAGGCGGGGGGGGAGAGGGGGTCAAGGGGGAATAGCCCCCTCCCCCACCCCCGGCCTTCTAGGGGCCTTAGGGCGGGCCGTGGGCCCCTCGGGGGTGCGGTGTGGCCTCACCGAGAATCTCATGGAGAGGTGCGGCGGGGAACGAAGATGCGGGACCAAAAGCCCGGGCCTTTTCCGAGGAACCGTAGAAGTGCAAGTTTCAGCTGGCTTTCTCGCAGAGGACAGCGCCAGAAGTTTCTAATAATCGAGGAGCCGGCCGCTGCGCCTTCCCCAGCTATAACTGTGGGCAAATGCCACGCCGCCAACCAACACCCAAAACACGGTTACAGCCAGTAGCGGCCCGAACCCCTCTCCTAGAAAAACCCTAACCGCCCATTCCAAGGGATTCAGCGTGTTCAATGTGCGTAAGGCTAAGGGTAACTTTTCCCCTGGCACGAAGAACCCGGAAAAAAGGAGAAGATAAAAGGTGAGCATCTCGGTAAAGCTCCCCACTTGCTTGTAGCGCAGTGAGGCTGCGAGCAACGAAAGGCCGAGCCCCCAAACGCCTGTCAGCGCCAGCAAGCTGGCGGCCAGCGCTTCCGGCCCGAGGCCAGCCAGCGAAACACCGCTCAGCCTAGCGTAAACTGCTAGGGCAGCGACCCAGGGCAGGGCCATCGAAAGCTCAGCGAGGGAGAGCGCAACGACAAGGGCCGCGGGGGAGTGGGGCGAGGCGAGCAACCGGCCTAGCGTGCCCAGATAAGCTTCCTCCAGAAAGAAGTTGGCCATCCTTGCCAGCAAGTGCGCGGCGAGATACCAGAGTAAAAATCCGGCTACGTAGGCCGGTCGCGCTGAATACCCCTGGCTGGTATACAGAATGGCGGTAAAGAAAAACACCTTCACTAAAAGTCCAAGCGCATAATCGGTAAAATAGCGCCTCTGAAGGGCAAAGCTGCGTGCCAGAAAAGCGCGAAAAAGGGGAGTCACCGGTACACCTCCAAAAGCCAATTCCGGAGCGTTTCTGGGTCATGGACCCCTTTGGCTGCGAGATCCGAACGAACCGCGATCTCGCGAACTTCACCTCCTTTCAGCACTATGAAACGGTCGGCAACTTCCCAGGCCAAAACCGGGTCGTGCGTGGTAATGAGAACCGTGGGGAGTTCCTTGATACGCGCAATGAGGTCGTTTTGCGATTGGAGATCGAGCCCCAAGGTCGGTTCATCGAGGACATAGGCCGCAGCTTCCTGTATCAGGGTGCTGGCAAGGGCGAGTCGCTGTTTCTGTCCACGCGAGAGGTTCTGGGCCAACCGGTCTCTCGCTTCCCCCAGACCAAACGCGGACAGCAACTCTAAGCCTTTCTCACGGATGGTGCGTTCGGGGACACCCGCGAGCCTGCCGTAAAAAAGCAAGTTCTCCCAGGCTGTCAGGTATCCGTAGAGGTTCTCGGCCTCCTCAAAAAGAAAGCTTAGCCAGCGCCGTTTGCCCGGAGTAGGGCGGCTTCCGAACACCTTAAGCTCGCCGGCATCTGGTTCCACCAACCCAGCGATGATCTTCACCAACGTGGTCTTGCCTGCCCCGTTCGGACCGAGGAGAACTACCCGCTCCCCCGTCCGCAGGAAAAAATCTACTCCCCGGAGGGCAGGTGTCCCCCCGGGGTAGGTTTTCACGACACCTTTAGCTTCAACGACGTACGGCTGCCCCTTCGTTGATGAGACCGCCACGGCCCTCAGTCTTGTAGTAGAGATCCGTCGAAATCGCCGTACTGTAGACAAATCGCTGAAAGGCCCCCAGGAAACCCGTCAGAAGGGCGAGGTATGTGGAGCGTATGGGAACCTCACCGTCATCCACCGCCCGTACCCAAACCCGGGGATCGTGCGCGCTGCTCTCGAGCCGATCCTTGGATTCCCTTAGAGCATCGAGGTAGGGTCCAAAGTACTCCTTGACTTTGGCGAATTGCGCCTGTTCCTTCTTGAAGGTTTCCACGAGGTTTTGTGCTTTGATCGCACTGGCCATTTCATCAAAGAGAACTGTGTTCAAATCAAGTAGCACCTTTCCTGAAAGCTCTTTGCGAAGCACATCAGGTTCGAGCTTTGGAGCCAGCGGGTTACCCGGATATTTCTCAATAGCGATGTCTTCGAGCATCATGGTGTAAGCAGCATCAATGTCGCGCAAGCGCTGCTTTGCGGTTGCCGCAAGGTCCAGGCTCTGGTTGTGGTGAGAAAGTGCCTCGTCGTACGAACCGTTAAATGCTGCAATGATGGCTTCCTCATATGCGGTGTTCGCAGCGAGAAGGGTTTCAAGCGTCATACCAACGACCCGACTCACACGAGCTGCGGAAGAAACGAGCATTATCTTTTTGGTCGGTTTGTGATTGATTCCACCCATACCCTAACTGTTGCTCTCCAACATGAGAATTTGGTGGGCCATGGAAGGGGGCGCGGGTGCGGCTTCCCGGTGAGGCCCCTTGTGGTGCGCTTCATGGCCCGGAGGCCCCACCTCCTCCCCGCCTCCTGGGGCTTGGTCCTGGTCCTGGGGGTGGTGGAGTGGGGGAGGCTTGGGAGAGGCGGTCCTGCGCCTGCCCTTCCTCCCTCGGAGCTCTCCGGGGCCTCTCCCGCCCCCCTAGGCGGCCCTGGGGGCCACCTCCACCTCCCTGCCCGGCAGGAGGAGGCGGACGGGCCTCCCCTCCAGGAAGAGGGCGTAGACCAGGGGCCAGCCCTCGGGGTTAGGGGCCTCCCGGGCCCAGGCCAGGGCCTTCGCCGCCACCTCGGGCTCGTCCAGGGGGAGGAGGACCAGGCGGTAGGCCTCGGGGAGCTCCTGGAGGAGGCCTGCCTCCAGGAGGTGGTCCATGAGGATCCCGTCCAGCTCGGCCAGCCTTTCCGCGGGGTTCACCACGCTTACCTCCCCTGGGCCTTGGCGGCCCGGTAGGCCTCAATGTACTCCTCGGCCCGCTGGGAGAGCTCCTTCTCCGCCACCTTCGCCGCCCTGCCGGGATCCTCGGGAAGGTCCACGGGCTCGTGGGCGGCGACGCGGTTCCGGTCCCGGTGGGCCCTGCCCCCTGCGGTGTCGTAACGGGCCACCCAGACCCAGCGGCCGTCTTCGGGGTCCCACCACTCCAGCTGCACCGCCCAGGAGCGCAACTTCCCCCGCTCCACCTCCAAGGTGACCCGGAGGCGCCGGTCGGGGCCGATGACCACTTCCCGCCTACGGACCATCGCCCCAAGTTACCTTCTTCTCCCGGTCCTTAAGGGACCTAGAAGGCCTTCCACCCGAAGGGGAGTGCCTCCTGCCCCTCCCCCGGGCTTCCCAGGGCCCTGGGACTGGTGGTGGAGTGGGCCTCCCTGCACCGGGAAGCCCTCCTAGAGAACTGGGAGCGGGCCCGGCGGGGCGAGCCCCTGAGGCCCATCCCACCCCTGGAGTAGTCTGGAGGGGATGGTGGTGGAAGTGGTGGAGGCCAGGCCCCTGGAGGTCTTAAAGCTCCGGCTCCGCTTCTCGGACGGGAAGGAGGGGGTGGTGGACCTTTCGGCCCTGGAGCTTCCCGGGCTCCTCTCCCGCCTCCGGGATCCCGGCTTCTTCGCCCAGGTGCGGGTGGACCCGGAGCTCGGGGCCCCGGTCTGGCCCGGGGGGCTGGACCTGGACCCCCTGGTGCTCTACGCCCAGGCCCTAGGCACCGGGCTTCCCCTGCCGGCGGAGGCCTCGGGGGCCTAGGCCCTCTTTGCGCGAAGGCGAACTTTCGCGCAGGAAAGGGCGAAAAGCGACCAAAATGACCCCTCGGACCGCATAGGCTTGCCGGGGATCCAGGGAAGACCTGGGGGGTTTATGCACCCCACCCCCCGGGATCCCCGGGGGGTGGGAAGGGCATGGACTTGCAAAAGACCACCTCTCCCGGCCTCTAAGGGCCCTAGAAGGCCGCCCCCTCGAGGGCCAAGGGGAAGTAGCCCCCCACCCCTTCCCCGGCCTTCCAGGGGCCTTCCAGGCGGCTTGAGGGGCAAACAGAAAACCCCGGCTGAGGTGTCAGCCGGGGGTGGGGGATAAGGGTGTCCCCCTGTAAGGGTGGGCTTCTCGCCCTGAGATTCGTGTCCTTCCGGGCCCGCAGGCCCTTCCGGCCACCGCCCGGGAACCCCCCGCGGGGAGCTCCGGGCTTCCCATCTCCCGGTTTCTGGGCCCGGGAACGCCCCCTCCTGTACGGCCGGAGGACGCCGTGGCTGGCCCGTTTGGCCGGCCTTCGCCGCCACGGTTAGGCCCGTGGCCACCACCGCGTTGAGGCCCGCGGCCAGCCGGCACTCTGGCAGTTCCCTTCCCCCCCTGTGAGGCCGGGGGACCACGGCGACTCCCGCTGCGCCCTCTCGGGGCGACCTTCTCGGCCAGGCCGACCTCCCGGTCAACCCCTTCTCGGCCCTGTCGCCCCCTGGCGTTTTGGGACGCCGCCTGGCGGTCGCCGCCACGGTTAGGCCCGTGGCCGCCACGCTCCCCCCTGTGCTGTGGCCAGGATCCACCTCCTCCCGGAGGCTTCCCCCGGTGGGGGTAAGCGCCTGTGGTCGTGATCGTCAACGTCCCCTCGGGTACTCCACCTTCCCCTCGGGATCCCTCTCCCGGTTGTCGGGGCAGGGGTTGCCCCCCGCCCCCGAAGCGGTGCCGAGGCCCCCTGGGGTGGAAGCCCCAGGGTAAGCCGGTCTGCCCTTTCCTAGGCCCTTAGGCCAGGTTCCACCACGGCGGGTACGGGGCCCCCACCGCAGCTTCCCCCCTCGTACTCGGGCAGTCTCCCCCTCTCGCGCGCCGGGTTTTCGCCGCCGCCTCGGGAGGCCTGGCCTCCGTACGCCGCACGGCTACTCCCCACGGCTCACCTGTCCCCCTTCGTCCCTGCTGCCACAGGTCCGGGGTCCAGGCCGAGAGGTTCCCCCGTTAGACCGCGGTACCTGCCACCTTCCCGCCTTCGCTACGCCCTGGCCGCTTGCGTGGCCCTTTCCCCCTACGAGGTTCCGGAGCTCGGGGTACTCCGGGCACGGCCAGGACTTCACGGACCCCAGGCGGGGGGCTCGGAGCAGAGGGGGAGTCGCACCCCCCCCGTTACAGGCCTAGCTATCGTGCGCCCCCGGTTGTCCCGGGTCAGCGGGGCCTCCAGTCTCCCTCAGCCCCCTGGTGCCTCGCGGCACCCTCAGCACCGGCCTGCTCCGCACACGTGATGGGGCTATGGGTTCACCCCATCCCGTGGGTGGGCCTTTCACCCACTTTCCCGCGGTCAGCCCTGGGGGTTCGCCCCCAGGACCCTTTCCGGGTCGCCCAATCTCGCCCCCGATCCCTCGGGGTATGTGGATTGCGGTCGAACCGGAGGCTGTGCCCCTGGAGCGCCGCGTTGAGTGCGGGGCGAGCCAGGATTTTCCCCCGGCACCCCGCTTCCCCGGCGTTCGCCATCGGAGTGGCAGCTCCTAGGCTACTTGTCCGGCCCCGGCACCACCCGGGTTAGGGTTCACCACCAGCCTACGCGGCCTCCCCGCCCCAGGTCAAGCGGGTCGCCCAAAGGAACCTCACTAAGAGCCCAGGAACGCCCCGGAACGCGTGAAAAAAAGCGTAATCCCTTGACAACCCCCCGCCCCCCCGCGCTACCCTCGCCTCAAAGGAGGCCATCATGTCTGTCTTGACCCGCCTGGAGAAGCGCCTACGAGATAAGGCCAAGCCCCGCCTCGAGGAGCGCCTCACCCTGCGCCTGGATCCCGCCACCCATAGCGCTCTGGAAGCCCTCGCCAGGGAGCACGGTATGACGCTTTCCGAGCTCGCCCGAGAGGCCCTGACGATGCTTGCGGAGGAGTACCGAGCTAGGGCGACAAAAGAGAAGGCGCAAGAGCCGCCTAACGAGCAACCCGAAGAGCCTTCCGACACGCCCCCCTCCGACACGCCCCCTCTCTTCTCCGGGGCCGCCCAGGAGTAGACCGCCATGACCGACCCCGAGGACTACCCCCTCCTCAGGAGCCAGTCCGCCCTCCTGGCCCAGGCCCTGCGCCTGGTGAGCCGGGACGGGTACACCTGGTGGCAGGTCCAGACGGCCCCCGTGGAGAAGGTCTTGGCCGCCGTGAAGAAGCTGGACGAGAAACACGCGGTCCTCATCGCCCCCAAGGCCCGGGCCATCCGGAAGGAGGCCCGCCTCCCCGTGGCCCACCTCCTCCTGGCCCCGGTGAGCGTGATGCCCCCGGAGAACCCTCCTCCCACCTGGCCCCTCATGCTCCTGGCCCCGCACCCCCTCCCCGGGGAGGGGATGCGGCGGGTGGAGGCCTCCCTCGAACCCAAGCGCCCCCTCTACTGGGTGGCCTGGCGGGAGGGGGAGTGGAAGCCCACGTACGTCCTGCGGAAGGACCAGCGGGGGCGGTGGACCTGGTTCCTGGAGCCCTCCTTTCACCGGGCCCTCCTGGAGGAGGCCCTGGCCTACGCCGCCGAGGGGGACTGGAGGGCCCTCGTGGGCCACATGAAGGCCCTGGGGAACCTGCCCATGTTCAGCGGGGTGTGGAGCCAGGTCCAGGAGATCCGCCGCAGGGTGCAGAAGCTCTGGGGGGACCGGCACCTGCGGGATCCCTCGGGCCAATGGAAGGCCCCGCCCTGGCGGAAGGCCGTGGAGGAGTGGCCCAAGGCCCCCCTCTCCCCCATCGGGATGCGCCTCTACCCCGAGGAGCCTCCCCGGACCCTCGGGGAGTGGTGGGAGGCCCACCGGAAGGGGGGCGGAGGGTGATCCGGCGCCTCGCCGGGGTCCTCTGGGCCCTGGCCCAGACTCTCCCCGACCCCGAGCGGGACCCCGACCTGGGGCCCTTCTGCACCTACCTGCGCCAGAAGTACGGCCGCCACGCCCTGGACCTCTCCCCCGAGGTCTGGGAGGAGGGGCTTTTGGAGCTCATCGCCGAGACCATCGCCGAGGGGTGGGACCGGTACGGGGCCCCCTCGGCCGCCCGGGATCCCGAGGGGGAGGGGTACATCGCCAGCGCCGAGGTGGGCCCGGAAACCGTCCTCGCGCGGGGCCAGACGAAGCGGGAGGCCTACCGGGAGGCCCGGAGGGCGTGGGTGCGGCGGCTTCTCGGGGGGTGAGCGCCCGCTCAGCGCCGGGGGTGAGCGGTAAGCGCTCACCCTGAGCGCCTGGGTAGACTGCGGTCATGGACCACTCGGAAGGGGAAGACCTCGGCCAGACCCTCCTGCCCCCCCACCTGGCCGCCCGGGCCCTGGGGGTCTCCCCGGCCACCCTCCGGCGCTACGCCGCCCTGTGGGAGGGGGTGGTGGGCCCCCTGCCCCGGGACCCCCGGGGGGGCCGGCTCTGGCCCAAGGAGGCCCTGGCCCGCCTCCAGGCGGCCCGGGAGGCCCACCTGCGGGAAGGCCTCCCCCTGGAGGAGGCCCTGGCCCGGGTCCAGGGGGACTTCCCGGCCGCCGGCCTCGCCCTCCCCTCCGAGGGGGAGGCCCTGGCCCTCCTCCGGGCCCTGGCCGAGCGGCTGGAGCGGGTGGAGGGGGAACTCCGGGCCCTGCGGGAGGAGAACGCCTGCCTCAGGGAGGCCTTGAAGGCCCTGGAGCCCCCGGTCAGCGAAGCTACCTTGAGGAGGCGGCCCTGGTGGCGGTTCTGGGGGCGGTGAGCCAGGGGGTTCGCACCTGGCCCGCCTACGCCTTGAGCTTTGGGGAAGCCTTTCCTTGGGGTTCTTGGGAACCTGGCCCTGGGAGCTTGCCCTAGAATGGGGGTTATGTGCAAAGACCCCGGCCGGATGAACAGCCGAGGCCTCTCCTCCCCAGGAGGCCTCCATCCTAACCCGGCCGGGGGAAGGAGGCAAGCGTGGAAACTCCAATCCGGCCGGGAAGCCTTCATCACGAGGAAGCCCGTAAAACCCTTGCCAGCATTCTGAACCTCCTCCAGAAGGACCGCGCCCTGGGGGAGAGGGCCCTCTCCCTCTTCGCGGCCTTCTACGGCCTCCCCCTGGAGGCCCTTCGCGCCCACCTCCTGGCCCCTCCCCCCCGCTCGGAGCGGGCCCGGGAGGCCTTCCAGCGGCCCTACCTCGCCCACTTCGCCCAGACCCTCCCCCGCTACCCCTACGCCACGGACGATCCCCAGGCGGGGGTGCGCGTCTACAAGCGGGAGAACGCCCTCAAGAGGGTCCACGTCCAGGTGGGCCACTACCCCCACGCCGTCTTGCGGCTCGTGGTGGACGTGGACCTTCCCTGGCCCCAGGCGGAGGAGAGGCTTCGTGCCCTCCCCCCCTCCCTGGTCCTGGTCAACCCGCGATCGGGCCACTTCCACGCCTGGTACGAGCTGGACCCCATCCCCCTCAAGCCCCCGCCCGGGCGGGAGGAGAGCCTGAAGGGGGCCCTGGCCCTCCTGGCGGAGGTGGAGGCCCTGCTGGAGGCCTACTACGGGGCGGACCCGGGCTACACGGGGCTCCTCTCCCGGAACCCCTTTCTCCACCCCCCGGAGTGGACCTGGGGCGGGGGGAAGCGGTGGAGCCTGCGGGACCTCCACCGGGAGCTCCAGGGGCTCCTTCCCCCCGGGACCCGGAGGCGGCTGAGCCCGGGCCTCGCCTCCTACGGGCGGAACTGCGCCCTGTTTGACCGCCTGCGGGCGGAGGCCTACGCCCACGTGGCCCTCTTCCGGGGCGTCCCCGGGGGCCGGGAGGCCTTCCGGGCCTGGGTGGAGCAGAGGGCCCACGCCCTGAACCAGGCCCTCTTCCGGGACCACCCCAAGGGGCTCCTGAGCCCCCGGGAGGTCCACCACACGGCCAAGAGCGTGGCGAAGTGGACCTACGACCGCTACCAGGGCGGACGGGTGTACGCGGTCTCCTCCACGGGGCGGCCGGACCGGAGCCGCCTCTCTCCTCAGGCCCGGGCCCTGATCCCGCCCCTCCAGGGGGAGGAGCTCCAGGAGGCGGTGCAGACGGGGGCCTCCCTCGGGGGGCGGAAGCGCGGATCCCGGCGCAGGCAGGAGGCCGAGGAGAAGCTCACGGAGGCCCTGAAGCGCCTGCAGAGCCGGGACGAGGCCATCACCGCCCGGGCCCTAGCCAGGGAAGCGGGGGTGAGCCCCACCACGGCCTCCAACTGGCTCAAGCGGATGCGGGGACAGGGTTGAGTGTGGATGGCTAAAGGGCCCCCCAAAAATCGGGGTTTTCGCTGTCCAGCACGTGGCGGAAGGGTGTCCACAAGCCTGGTGGCTATCAGGGTATACAGGCGGGGGTGCGGGGGGTGCGCCCCCCGCCGGCCCCGAAGGGGCCGTATAAGCAAGCTGAGATAGTCCCCGTAG
>NZ_JAKTNQ010000047.1 GCF_022760835.1 Thermus altitudinis | reverse complement strand
GTCTGCGGTCACCGGGAGAAGAAGCCCCTGTGGGTCAGGGAGTTTAAATGTCCATCTTGTGGTACTCTTCTCCATCGGGATGTGGCAGCGGCAGTAAACATCTTGGCTAAGGCCTGGACGGGGCCTTCGGGGAAGAGTCCGTACTCTGAACCGAGAAGCCTTGCTTTTTAGAGCGGGGAGTCGTCACAATGGGCCCATGAGGTTTTTGACCGCAGGCGAGTCCCATGGCCCGGAGCTTCTGGCCATCATTGAGGGCCTACCCGCCGGCATCCCCCTTACCGAGGAGGACATCAACCCTTGGCTGGAGAGGAGGCAAAAGGGTTACGGACGGGGCAGGCGCATGGCCATAGAGACCGACCGGGTGGAGTTCCGGGCCGGCGTTCGGGCCGGGCGGACCACGGGAGCCCCCCTGGCCTTGGCCATCCGGAACGCCGACCACCGCAACTGGGTGGAGATCATGGACCCGGCCCCGGGGAACGAACCCCGCAAAAAGGCCCTCACCGCCGCCCGCCCAGGCCACGCCGACCTGTCTGGC
This sequence comes from Thermus altitudinis, assembly GCF_022760835.1. Classification (GTDB taxonomy): domain Bacteria; phylum Deinococcota; class Deinococci; order Deinococcales; family Thermaceae; genus Thermus; species Thermus altitudinis. Next base: position 9,482 of record NZ_JAKTNQ010000047.1, on the reverse strand, counting down.
GGCATCAAGTACGGCCACAAGGACCTAAGGGACGTGCTGGAGAGGGCCAGCGCCCGGGAGACCGCCATGCGGGTGGCCGTGGGGGCCGTGGCCCTAAAGCTCCTAGGCCTCCTAGGGGTGGAGGGGGTGGGGTACGTGCCGGGGATGGCGGGGGTCTGGAGCCAGGTGCCCTTTTCCTGGGAGCTCCTCCCCCGCATTGAGGAAAGCCCCTTGCGCATGACCGACCCCGAGGCCGAGGCCCAGGTGATCCGCCTCATAGACCAGGCCAAGACGGAAGGGGACACCTTAGGCGGGGTGATTGAGGCCCGCTTCCGTGGCCTGGTACCCGGCCTAGGGAGCCACGTGCACTGGGACCGCAAGCTGGATGGCCGCCTGGCCCAGATGGCCCTTTCCATCCCCGCGGTAAAGGGGGTGGAGATCGGCCCCGCCTTCCAAAACGCCATGAAGCGGGGCTCGGAGGTGCACGACGCCATTTACTGGAGCCCCGAGCGGGGCTTTTACCGCCGGACCAACCGGGCGGGGGGCCTCGAGGGGGGCATGACCACGGGGGAAGAACTCATCCTCCGGGCCGCCCTCAAGCCCATCGCCACCCTGATGAAACCCCTGCCCACCGTGGACGTGGTGACCCATGAACCCGCGGATGCCGCCAGGGAGCGCTCCGACGTCACCGCGGTGCCCGCGGCCAGCGTGATCCTCTGCGCCCTTTCCGCCATCGTGCTGGCCCAGGCCTACCTGGAAAAGTTTGGCGGGGATACCCTGGAGGAAATCCAGGAAAGGGTGGAGCGGTACAAGGCCCGGGTTCTGGCCTACTGATACCGCCCCACCGTGGCCCTGACCTGGGGGGAGCTCAATGGCCCTACCCCCTCCGTCCCGGGTGGACCCGGGAGGACGGCCTGGCGAGATAGGATAAGTCAATGGCCCGTTTAGAAATCCCCCGCCCCGCCACCTTCATAAGCCTCACCGGCTTCATGGGGGTGGGGAAAAGCCGCATTGGCCGGGAGCTGGCCCGCACCCTCATGCTCCACTTCATTGACCTGGACCGTTACATTGAAAGGCGCACGGGAATCTCCATCCCCGATATCTTCCGCCACCTGGGGGAGGAGACCTTCCGAAAAATGGAACGGGAAGCGGTGGGGGAGCTTATGCAGAAGGAATACCTGGTCCTCTCCTTGGGCGGGGGAACCTTCATGGACCCGGAAAACCGCAAAAGGCTTCTCCAGAGGGGCCCGGTGGTGGCCCTATGGGCCAGCCCGGAAACCATCCTGGAAAGGGCTTCCCGCAAACCCGGGGAAAGGCCCCTTTTGCAGGTGGAAAACCCATTAGAAAGGATAAGGACCCTCCTCGAGGCCCGCACCCCCATCTACCGGGAGGCCCACATCCACGTTTCCACAGAGGGGCGGCGGGTGGAAGAGGTGGTGGCGGAAATCGTGGCGAAACTTTGGGAATATGCGAAGACTAAGCGTACGTGAACCGGTTGCCTACCCCATCCTGATTGGGGAAGGGGTTCTGGAGGAGATACCCCCCCTGGAAGGCCCCCTGGCCCTCCTCTACGACCGCCAGGTGGAAGGCTTCGCCCGGGAGTTGGCTGAGAGGCTTGGGGTGGAGCACCGTCTGGGCGTGGAAGGGGGGGAGGGTGCCAAAACCCTCGCCGTGTATGGCCAGGTGCTTTCCTTCCTGGCGCAAAGGGCCCTTCCCCGGAACGCCACCTTGCTGGTGGTAGGGGGGGGCACCCTTACGGACCTGGGCGGCTTCGTGGCCGCCACCTACCTGCGGGGCATCCCCTACCTCTCCTTCCCCACCACCACCTTAAGCGTGGTGGACGCCAGCGTGGGGGGCAAGACGGGCATCAACCTCCCCGAAGGGAAGAACCTGGTGGGGGCCTTCCACTTTCCTCAAGGGGTGTACGCGGAGCTCAAAATCCTCACCACCCTTCCTCCTTTCACCTTCAAGGAGGGGCTGGTGGAGGCCTTCAAGCACGGGCTCATCTCCGGGGAGGAAGGGCTTTTACAGGTGGAAGACCTAGGCCCGGAAAGCCCCCGCCTCGAGGCCTACCTGGCCCAGGCGGTGGCGGTGAAGGTGGCCATCACCGAGCGGGACCCTTTGGAGAAGGGGGAAAGACGGCTCCTAAACCTGGGGCACACCCTGGGGCACGCCCTGGAGGCCTACACCCGCCACGCCCTGCCCCACGGGGCCGCGGTGGCCCATGGCCTCCTCTACGCCGCCCTTCTGGGCAGGCTCCTGGGGGGCGAGGACCTTACCCCCTTGGTCCTCCGCCTCCTCAGGTGGCTTAACCCCCCTCCCCTTCCCCCCGTTTCTTGGGAGGACCTCCTTCCCTACCTGCAAAGGGATAAGAAGAAGCGCTCCCAAAGCCTCCACTGGGTGGTGCCCCTGGCCCCGGGCCGGCTGGTGGTCCAACCCCTGCCCGAGGAAACCCTAAGGGAAGCCTTTGGCCTTTGGGGGGAGGTCCTCGAGGGCCTGGGTTTTTTCCAAGCCCGTTAGCCTAATCGGGCGCGACATGAGGCCCAGGCCAAGCTCTCCAAGCCCCTTTGGGTGGTGCGCCAGAGGGAAGGGCGGGTCGTCCTCCGTTACGGCCGCCCCTTGGCCCGCTTGGATCCTGGGGGAAGGGGGTAAAACCGCCTGGGGGCAATGGATGGGGAAGCCTCCCACACCCCGTGCCTGAGGCGTTAACGAGCCTAAAGCCCCACCCCCACCGGACGAAGAACCCCCGCCTTAGCCTTGCCAAAGTCCAGGGGAAAACTCCCCACCTCGGTCTTGAGAACCACCAGGGCCAAGGGGATATCCTCCCCCTCCCAGGCCACCCCTTCCCCGGTGGCTAGGGCCAAGGCCCGGGGGTCCTCCGCAGACAGGGCCACCTCTGGAAGTCGGGGCCAAGGCAAGGTGGCGCCGAAGGCCAGGGCCAGGGCCTTGGCCGGGCGGAAGCGGCCCTTTTGTACCAGGCCCAGGTAAAGCCCGGGAGCCGGGGCCCTGATCCCCGCCAAGGAGGGTAGCTCCTCCGGCACCAGGTAAAGGTGGCCCGCACGCTCCCAGATGGGGCCTTCCAGGGCCAGCCCCACCTCCTCCAAGAAACCCCCCAGGGCCCTTCGGGCTTCCAGGCCCAGGGGGGGGATGCGCTCCTTAGGGGGCGTGCCCCAAGGGCCTTCCCCCTTGCGGAAACGGGCCAGGAAGTGGCCCTCGCCTTCCAAGCGGTGAGGCCAAAGCCGGGCGGTTTTCCTAAGCTCGGGGTTTCCGTCCCCCCACTCCGGCACCCCCGGGGCAAAGAGGGGATGGTAGCGGGCCTCCTCCAGGTGAAACCCGGGATGCTCCTTCAGGAAATGGGCCACCACCCCCTCGTTCTCCTCGGGGGCGAAGGTGCAGGTGGAGTAGACCAGCACCCCCCCTGGCCCAAGAAGCCTGGCCGCCTGGGCCAGAAGGGCCTTTTGCACCTCGGAAGCCCTCTTAGGGGCCCCAGGACCCCAGTGGCGGATGGCCTCTGGGTCCTTGCGGAACATGCCTTCGCCGGAACAAGGGGCATCCAGAAGGACCCGGTGGAAGTAGGCACCCAAGGCCTCAGCCAAGGCCTTGGGTGGGGCCTGGACCACGGCCGGCCCCGCCCCCCAGCGCTCCACGTTCTCCAAAAGGCCCCGGATCCTCTTGCCGTCCACCTCGTTGGCCAAAAGAAGGCCCTTTCCCCCCATGCGGGCCAAGAGGTGGGTGGTCTTCCCCCCGGGGGCCGCCGCCAGGTCCAAAACCCGCTCCCCAGGTTGAGGGTCCAATAGCACCCCCACCGCCTGGGCGCTGGGCTCTTGGATGTAGTAAAGCCCAGCGTAGAAGAAGGGATGGGGCCCCGGCCTGGCCTCCGGGGGATAGTAGAACCCCTCCGGGCACCAGGGGATGGGCCTTAGGGGCCAGGGGGCAATCCTTTTCCAGTCCCCAGGGGAAAGCTTCAGGGTGTTCACCCTAAGGCCATAGCTCCTTTCCCCCTCCGTAAGGGCTCTTAGGAAAAGGGGAAACTCCTCCCCTAAAAGGGCCGCCATGCGGGAGAGAAAGGCCTTGGGCAACACCCGCGTACCCTAGCACGAAAAGCCCCCCAGGCTCAAGGGCCCTTTCCGGCTACAATGCCCCTTGGGCACGATGGCCCCTGCGGGAAAAGGTAGGCTAGGGAAGGAAAGGCGTCCCAACCATGATCCAAGCCATCGGCACCGATTTGGTGGAGATTGATAGGGTGCGGAAACTCCTCAAGCGACACGGGGAGAAGGCCCTAAGGAGGCTTTTCACCGAGGAGGAGCTACGCTATGCCCTGGGCCACCAAGACCCTGCTCCAAGCCTAGCGGCCCGCATTGCCGCCAAGGAGGCCTTCCAGAAATGCTGGCCCGAGGGCCTTTCCTGGAAGGAGGTCTGGGTGGGGATGGAAGGGAGGAAACCGGTTCTACGCTTTGCCCCACAGCTCCAAGCCCGCCTGCAAGCCCAGGGCCTAGTGCCCCACCTTTCCCTAAGCCACGAGAGGGGCTATGCCCTGGCGCTGGTGGTCCTGGAGGCTAGGGCACCAGGCGCAGGATAAGGGCGTAGGTGTAATGTTCCCCTCTTCCCGCCGCCAAGGCTCCCCGGACCATATTCCAAAGGACCAGAACCAAGAGGGCCAAGGCCAAAGGAAAGGCTACCACTAGCCCCACCACGGTGATGGCCAGGAGGAAAAGGGCCAGGCCGTAAAGGGTGTAGCTGATCTGGCCGTTTAGGGATTCCTTGGCGTGGGCCTGAACAAAGGGGCTCTTGGGACCCCATAGGAGGATGGCCAAGGGCAAGAGGATCTGCCCTATGAGGATGAAATACCCCACCAAGGGGGCCAGGTGGGCCACCGCCGCCCAGGTGCGCTCTGGATCCGTCAAGGGGGTGGGTTGTTCCATGGGACTAGTCTACCCCGAACCCCCTCAGGCCACCTCCTCGGCCTCCTCCTCTCGGATGCGAATAGGCCCTTGCTTTTCAGGCCTGAGGCCCACCTTGTCCTGGTAAAAGGCCCGGATGGCCTCAAAATCCCGCCTCAGGTCCCCGCTGGGCCAGAGGTAGCCGCCAATCCCGATCTCCTTTTTGCGGAAGTCCACGTAGCCCAAGGCAATGGGAACCCCCGCCCTGAGGGCCATGTAGTAAAAACCCGAACGCCAATAGGGCGCCTTCCCCCGGGTGCCCTCAGGGGTGATGAGGATGGCGATTTCCTCTTCCTGCCGCAAGATCTCCGCCACGCCCTCCACCAGGTTGTTCCGGCGAGACCGATCCACCGGGATGCCGCCCAAGAGCCGCAAGAGCCAGCCCAAGGGGGGACGGAAAAGCTCCTTCTTCCCAAGCCAACGGGCACGGATGCCCAAGGCCCAAAGGGCGAGAAGCCCCACGGGAAAATCCCAGTTGGAGGTGTGGGGCGCACCGATCAACACATATTTCCTGCTGGGGGGCGGGGGCATGTGGTACCGCCACCCCAAGGCTTTGAGGACCAAGCCCGCAAGCTGCCGCATACTCCGGAAGTATACCCTTTGTGCTACACTGAGGGAAGGCGGGGTGGGGGCTTCCCCACCCCTATTTGCTGGGGTGAAGATGCATAAGGTGGTCATCGTAGGCCGGCCCAATGTGGGCAAATCCAGCCTCTTCAACCGCCTCCTGGGCAAAAGGAGTGCGGTGGTGGCCGATGTGCCCGGGGTTACCCGCGACCTCAAGGAGGGCGTGGTGGAAAGCGACCAGGGCCGCTTCCTCCTGGTGGACACCGGAGGGCTATGGTCGGGGGACCGCTGGGAGAAGAAGATCCAGGAAAAGGTGGACCAGGCGCTAGAGGACGCCGAGGTGGTCCTCTTTGCCGTGGACGGCCGCTCGGAGCTCACCCAGGCGGACTACGAGGTGGCGGAGTACCTGCGCAAAAAGGGTAAGCCCGTGGTCCTGGTGGCCACCAAGGTGGACGACCCCAAGCACGAGCTTTACCTGGGCCCCCTTTACGCCTTGGGCTTTGGCGATCCCATCCCCACCTCCAGCGAGCACAATAGGGGCCTCGAGGAGCTCCTCGAGGCCATCTGGGCCAGGCTTCCCGTTAGGCACATGGAGTCGGAACCGGAGGTGGCGGGCATCCGGCTCGCCATCGTGGGCCGGCCCAATGCCGGGAAAAGCAGCCTTCTCAACGCCATCCTAGGGGAAGAGCGGGTCATCGTCTCCGAGGAACCCGGCACCACCCGGGACGCCATTGACGTCCACTTCACCTTCCGCGGCCAACCCTTCATCCTGGTGGACACCGCCGGCATCCGCAAGCGCCCGGAAACCCTGGTGGAGGAGCTGGCCATCCGGAGAAGCCTTAAGGCCATAGGGGAGGCCGACGTGGTCCTTCTGGTCCTAGACCCCTTCCAGGTGGGGGACCGGGAGCTCAAGCTGGCCAACCATGCCTGGGAAAAGGGCAAGCCCGTGCTTCTGGTCATCACCAAGTGGGACCTGGTGAGGAAGGAGGAGGCCCCCAAGGTGCGCCGGGAACTCAAGGAAAAGCTTGCCCATCTGGAGCATCTGCCCCGGGTGTACACCTCCGCCCTCACCAAGCAGAACCTGGAGAAGATCTTCAGCGAGGCGGTGCGCCTCTTTGGGCTCAACCACACCCGCATCCCCACCGCCGAGCTCAACCGTTGGCTTTCCGTCTGGACGGCCAAGGTGCAACTCCCCAACTTCAAGGGCAAACCCTTGAAAATCTTCTACGCCACCCAGCCCGAGGTGGCCCCACCCACCTTTGTCCTCTTTGTGAACCACCCCGAGTTCGTGACCCGGGCCTTTGAAAACTACCTGAGAAACCGCGTGGGTGAGGACCTGGGCCTGAAAGAGGTGCCCTTCCGCTTGGTCTTCCGCGGACGGAGGGAGGAGGGCTAAAGGCAGCCGGGGGTGGGGGCCGCCTCGAGGCCCGGGCCAGAAGGCCATCGGGCCCATCCAAGGTCCCACCGCGCCACGCCGGCCAAGACCTCGGGGCCCCCACCCATAGGAGGAGCACCACCCCAGCCCGGCCTAAGGTGGCAGGATCAGCCAGAGGCCGAAGGATCGGGGCCGTCCTGGGCCAAAAGCGCCCCTAAGCCCTCCACGGCTCCCATCCTCAAGGAGAGGTGGGCCAAGGGGGTAAGGGGGGTGGGTTCGGGGTTCACCTCAATCAGGTAAGCCCCGCCGGCGTAGGCGATGCGCCCCAGGGACGCGGCGGGCTCCACCTCGGCGCTGGTGCCCACCACCAAGGCCACATCCGCTTGGGAAAAGGCCCCTTGCGCCCTTTCCCAAGCCCCTTCCGGCAGAAACTCCCCAAACCAAACCACGTCGGGCCGGGCCCGGTGCCCGCAAAGGGGGCAGTAGGCAGGGGGGGTAAAGGGGTCGGGAAGGGGAAAGCGGTGCCCGCAGGCCTCGCACCGGGCCCTTAGGATATTGCCGTGGAGCTCCACCAGGTTCCGGCTCCCCGCCAGGGCGTGGAGGCCATCCACGTTCTGGGTCACCAGGAGAAAGTCCCCGCCCCGGGAGAGGACCTGCTCCTCGAGGCGCACTAGGGCCAGGTGGGCGGGGTTGGGCCTGGCCTCCCGCACCTTGGCGATGCGCCAGGCGTACCACTCCCAGACCTTTTGCGGGTTCCTGGCGTAGGCCTCCGGGGTGGCGTAGTCCAGGGGGTTGAACTCCTGCCAGAGCCCCTCGGCATCGCGGAAGGTGGGGATGCCCGAGGGCTTGGAGATGCCCGCCCCCGTCAGGACCGCTACCCTTTGGGCCTTCTTGAGCCTGGACTGGGCCTCCCGTAGCTCCATGGGGCCTTCCCCTCCAGGAGTATTCTAGAAGCCATGGCCACCACCTTGAGGCTCTTCACCCCCGAGGCCATGCGGGAAGCCGACGAGAAGGCGGTGGAAATGGGCTACCCCTCCCTCCTCCTCATGGAGTGGGCGGGGATGAAGGCGGCATGGGTCTACCGGAAGCTTTTTGGAAACCGGCCCGCCGTAGTCCTGGCCGGCAAAGGCAATAACGGCGGGGACGGGCTGGTCCTGGCCCGGCACCTCTTTTTGGGAGGGGTACCGGTGCGGGTCTATGCGGCGGAGGGCCAAGGGGGGGATGCCCTCTCCGCGCGGCAAGCCCTTCTGGCCCAGGGGCTAGAGATCCGCCCCCTCGAGGAGGCCCTCTGGAACCGGGAGGAGGTTCTGGTGGATGCCCTCTTCGGCACCGGGCTGAAAGGGCCCCTGGAAGGCTTCTATGGCGGCCTGGTGGACAGGATGAACGCCTCCGGGCTTCCCATCCTGGCCCTGGACCTGCCCTCGGGACTTCCCTTCCTCCCCCATGTGCGGGCCACGGCCACCGTGGCCTTCGCCGCCTTCAAACCCCCCCATTTCCTCAAGCGCGAGGCCTGCGGGCAACTCTTCCTGGCAGATATCGGCCTACCTAGGTCCCTTTTGGCGCGGGAGGACCTGCCCGAGATCGCCACCCCCGAAACCCTCCTTCCCCTCCTGCCCAAACGCCCCCTCACCGCCCACAAGGGCAGCGTGGGCCGGGTGGGAGTCCTGGGGGGCTTTCGTGGCGAAGGCCTCCGCTACGCCGGGGCCCCGGTGCTGGCCGCCCTGGGGGCCTACCGCATGGGAGCGGGGCTGGTGCACCTGGTAGCCCCTGAGGGCCCACCCCTAGAGCCCCTCGAGGCGGTCTTCCACCCCGTGCCCACGCCTTCCCTCCCCTCCATGCGGGTGGAGGCCCTGGCCGTGGGCATGGGGGGCGGACCCTGGGGACGGGAATGGGCCTTGGCCGCCCTGGAGGCCCGGCTTCCCACGGTGCTGGACGCCGACGCCCTGCACCTGGAGGTCCTCGAGGCCTACCGCAAAACCGGTGTACCCACCGTCCTCACCCCCCACGCGGGGGAGGCGGGAAGGCTTCTCGGGGTGCCCCCGGAGGAGGTGGCCGAAGACCCCATAAGGGCCGCCCGGGCCCTGGCGGAGCGCACCGGGCTCACCCTGGTCCTCAAAGGGAACCCCACCGTGGTGGCCCAGGGAAGCCGGCTTTCCCTCAACCCCACCGGCAACCCCGCCCTGGCCACCGGGGGAACGGGGGATGTGCTCTCCGGGGCCATCGCCGCCCTCTTGGCGGCAGGCCTGGCCCCTTTTGACGCCGCCCGGCTTGGGGTCTACCTCCACGGCCTGGCGGGGGACCTCCTGGCGGAGGAAAAGGGGGTGGGCCTCCTGGCCCGGGAGGTGGCCGAGGCCCTGCCCCGGGCACGGAAGGCCTTGGCCCTAGGCCAAGGTGCTCCGCCCATCATCTAGAGGCCTTCCCACCCTGGAGTAGAGCCCCAAGAAGGGCGCTTTTCCCCTAGACCAAGGCGACGAAGAACACCAGGGGGTCAGGCCCCAATCCCAGACCCTACCGCGTGACGACTCCCCGTTCTGAAGAACGAGGCTGCAAGATACGGGCTTCGCCCGTGACCTCGGGAATCATGAGACTGTTTGCACAGCGCCCACTCCCGAAGGCTCCGTCCG
>NZ_JAKTNQ010000046.1 GCF_022760835.1 Thermus altitudinis | reverse complement strand
CGGACGGAGCCTTCGGGAGTGGGCGCTGTGCAAACAGTCTCATGATTCCCGAGAAGCCCTGTTCTTGAGAACAGGGAGTCGTCACCGCTAAACTGAAGGCCATGAAGGCCATACGGGTACACCAGGTGGGCGGGCCAGAGGTGTTGACCGTCGAGGACCTCCCCATCCCCAAGCCGGGCCCGGGGGAGGTTTTGGTCAGGCTTCTCGCCATCGGGGTCAACTACATTGACACCTACAAGCGCCGAGGCCTCTACCCCATGCCCCTTCCCTTCACCTTGGGGGAGGAGGGGGCCGGGGTGGTGGAGGAGGTAGGGGAAGGGGTGATGGGGGTGCGCCCCGGGGATAGGGTGGCCTTCGCCAACGTGCAAGGCGCCTATGCCCAGTACCAGGTGGTGCCGGCGGAAAGGCTGGTGCCCGTGCCCGAGGGGCTTGACCCCAAGCTGGCGGCGGCCAGCCTGCTTCAGGGGATGACCGCCCACTACCTCCTCCGAAGCACCTACCCCGTGCAGGCAGGGGATCAGGTGTTGGTGCACGCAGGGGCCGGAGGGGTGGGGCTCCTTCTCATCCAGTGGGCCAAGCACTTAGGAGCCACGGTCTACGCCACCGCCAGCACGGAGGAGAAGCGGGCCCTTTGCCTGCAAGCGGGGGCCGATTACGCCCTCCCCTACGAGGACTTCGCCCAGGCGGTGAAGGCCCTATCCGGAGGAGGGGTAGATGTGGTCTACGACGGGGTGGGGCAAAGTACCTTTGCCGGGAGCCTCGAGGCCCTGAGGCCCCGGGGCTATCTGGTCCTCTTCGGCCAGTCCTCGGGGCCCGTGCCCCCTATGGACCCCCAGGTGCTGAACCGGAAGGGAAGCCTCTACCTCACCCGCCCCACCCTCCACCACTACACCGCCACCCGCAAGGAGCTCCTCTTGCGGGCGGGGGAGGTGTTCCAGGCCCTGCGGGAAGGGTGGCTACGGGTGCGGATCGGGGCTGAGTTCCCCCTGGAAAAGGCCCGGGAAGCCCACGAGGCCTTGGAGGGGCGAAAGACCACGGGCAAGGTCCTCTTACTCCCCTAAATAGCGTTTCTTCCAGGCCCTAAGCCCCTCTTCCGGCAGGTAGGCCCCCCGCACGGTGCAGGCCAGGGCGGAAAGGGCGATGGAGCCCTCCAGGATGGCCCTGAGCTCCTCCCGGGAAAGGCGGGGGAGGCTTCCCTTCCCGTACCCCTTCTGGAGGAGAAGGGCAAGAAGCCCCGCGGTAAAGCTATCCCCCGCCCCCACGGTATCCTTCACCGCCACCCGCTCCCCAGGAAGGCGCACCTCCTCCTCCCCCAAGAAGGCCATCGCCCCCTCCTCCCCCAGGGTGAGGACCCTTAAGGGTGGATCCAGGGCCTTCACCACCCCCACGGGGTCCTGAGGGAAAAGCAGCTTTGCGTCCTCCAGGGAAAGCTTCAGCAGGTCCACCCGGGCCAGGTAGGCTTCCATCCGCTTTCGCTCCTTGGGGGTAGGGGGATGGCGGAGGTTGGGGTCATAGGAGAGGAGGGCCCCTTCCCCCTCCGCCTCCTCCAGAAGAAGCCCCAAGCCCTCCTCCGTGCGGTCCTCGAGGGCGAAGAGGGAGCCGAAATGAAAGGCCTTAACCCCCTTTAGGCTCCCTGGCTCGGGATGGTAGGGCTCCCGGAAGGGGCGGTGAAAGCTATAGCTGGCGTTCCCCTCCCTATCCAGCCGCACCAGGGCCAAGGGCATGGGAGCCGGATGGCGGAAAAGCCTTAACCCTAGACCCCGCCTTCGCATCTCCTCCTCGCCCCAGGCGGAAACCCAGTCCTCCCCCACCTCCGAGAGGAAGCGCACGGGAAAGCCGAGGCGGGCTAGGGTGGTGGCGGTGTTCAGCACCGAGCCCCCTAAAACCCCAGAGAAGCGCAAGGGGTCCTGGCCTTCCAAAACCAGGTCCACCAGCACCTCCCCAGCTAGGGCCAGCATGGCTCCATTATGCCTGTCATCCCCTTTACAATCCCCCTGGGGCCCCGTGGTATAATCCCCGAGAACCTGGGCAGTATCGTGCGATTCCCCTGGCTATGGGCGTGCTTTCCTAAAGCCCAGAAGGAGGTGGCAGATGCTTGGCGGATATGCGCATAGGCTTGCCCGTATCAACCTCTCCAGCGGCCAGGTGGAGTACTTTGCCCCCGACCCCAAGGACCTGGAGATGTACGTGGGGGGCCGGGGCCTGGGGGTCAAGTACGTGTTTGAAAACGGCCCAAAGGTGGATCCTTTGGGTCCCGATAACCTCCTTTGCATCATGAATGGCCCCCTGAGCGGCACCCGGGCCAAGATGTCGGGGCGGCTGGCCGTGGTCACCAAAAGCCCCCTCACGGGCACCGTCACCGACAGCCACATGGGGGGCTGGACCGCAGCCAAGCTGAAATGGGCGGGGTTTGACGGGCTCCTCATCAAGGGGGCCTCGGAAAAACCCGTCTACCTCCTGGTCAAGGACGGGGAGGTCACCCTCCACGACGCCTCCGACCTCTGGGGCAAGACCACCCACGAGACCCACCGCATCCTAAGGGAACGGCACGGGGAGGACGCCGACGTGATGGCCATCGGCCCCGCGGGGGAAAACCTGGTGCGCTTCGCCAACTGGATCAACAACGACGAGCGGGCCGCAGGCCGGGGCGGCACCGGGGCGGTGGCCGGAAGTAAGAAGCTCAAGGCCATTGTGGTGGTGGGCAAGCAGGAGAAGATGCCCCAGCCCAAGGACCCCGAGCTCTGGCGGGAGGCGGACCAGCAGGCCTCGGCCACCATCAACGACCCTAAGAACGTGACCGCTCCCAAGAAGGGGGGTCTCTCCCTCTATGGCACCAACGTGCTCATGAACATCTGCAACGTCATGGGGGCCCTCCCCACCTTCAACGGCCAGCACACCTGCATTGAAGGGGTGGAGACCATCTCCGGGGAGTACGTCCGCGAACACCGCCTCATCAAGGACAATACCTGCCACGCCTGCCCCGTGGCCTGCAAGAAGATGGTGGAGGTGCACCTCAACGGCAAGGCCATCCGTTTTGAATCCTACGAGTACGAATCCGCCTGGGCCCTAGGCGCCCATGTGGGGAGCACGGACACCGACTGGACGGGCTACGCCATCTACCTCTGCAACGCCTACGGCATGGACACCATAGAGACCGGAAACGCCATCGCCGTCCTCATGGAGGCCACGGAGAAGGGTTACTACCAGGGCCCCGACGGGATTCGCTTTGGCGACAAGGAGGGGGAGATCCGCATCCTCGAGGCCATCGCCCACCGCCGGGGGGTGGGGGACAGCCTGGCGGAGGGTCCGGCGCGCTTTGCCAAGGCCATCGGCCATCCGGAGCTTTCCCTCGAGGTCAAGGGCCAGTCCATCCCCGCCTATGATCCCCGGGGCCTCAAGGGCATGGGCATCGCCTACGCCACTTCCAACCGGGGGGCCTGCCACCTTAGGGCCTACACCCCGGCCTCGGAGATCCTAGGCGTGCCCTACAAGACCGATCCTCTGGCCTGGGAGGGCAAGGGCAAGCTCACCAAGCTATTCCAAGACCTTTCCGCCTTCACCGACTCCCTGGACCTCTGCAAGTTCAGCCAGTTCGCCGAGGGCCTCGAGGAGTACGCCAAACAGCTTGCCGCTTACTGGGGCCGGCCCGTGACCCCCGAGGAGATCCTCCTCATCGGGGAGCGCATCTACAACCTGGAGCGCTACTACAACAACCTGGCAGGCCATGGGGAAGGCTCCGACTACCTGCCCGAGCGCTTCCTGAAGGAACCCTCCGACTGCGCCGGCTCCAAGGGCCAGCTCACCGAGCTGGAACAGATGCTGGAGGAGTACTACCGGGAAAGGGGCTGGGAGAAGGGCGTGGTGCCCCCCGCCAAGCTCCAGGCCCTGGGCATCCTCCCCTCCGCCGCCGACTAGGCCTTGTGGGCCCTAGCGTCCACAACCCTGGCCCCCACGGCCAGGGTTTCCCATAGAATCACGGTATGCCCAAGGTAAACCTCTACGCCACCTTCCGCGATCTCACGGGCCAAACCCAGGTCCGGGTGGAGGGCAAAACCGTGGGGGAGGTCCTGGAAGCCCTGGTGCGGGCTTACCCGGCCCTAAGGGCGGAGCTCTTTGAGGGGGAAGGGCTTTCCGAGGGGGTTTCCCTCTTCCTGGAAGGGCGGGATGTGCGCTACCTGCAAGGGCTCACCACCCCTTTGGCCGAGGAGGCCACCTTGGACCTCTTCCCCCCGGTGGCGGGGGGAGGGTTTGTCCAGCGCTTTGGGGCCCTGCCCCCCTGGCTTTTGGAGAGGTACCTGCTGGAATGGGGCGGGAAAAAGATGGAAGAAGGGGTCTATGCCCTTCCTGGGGCCACGGTGCGCTTCCAGGAAGAGGAGCCCCTCAGGGTGGGAAGCCTCTCCATCAGCCAGCTTCGGGTGGAGGTGGAAGGGGAAGAGGCCGAGGCCTGGTTCCAAAGGATCCACCTGGCCGCCGCCCGGGGAGGGGGCTAAAGCCCCGTGGCCAGGGAAGCCACCCCTTTGTGGGAAGCGGTGCGCAGCCTTTGGGAGGCGGGGCGCTATTTTGAGGCCCACGAGGTTTTGGAAGGGGCCTGGCGAGAGGCCCAAGGGGAGGAAAAGCGCTTTCTCCAAGGGCTTATCCTGCTGGCCGCGGCCCTACACCAGGGGAAGCTGGGCCGAGGGGGCATGCGAAACCTAAAGAAGGCCGAGGGGAAGCTTCTCGGCCTCCCCTCCCCGTTCCTAGGCCTAGACTGGAGGCCCCTTTGGCAAGAGGCCCGGCGTAGACTTGGGGCGTGAACGCTTGGGTCTACGTCTACCGCGGCCAAGAGGTGGAAAACCGGCACCGCATCTCCTTGGCCGTCTACGGCCAGGAAGGCCTTTTGGCCTATGCGGGAAACCCCGGCTTATGGAGCTATATGCGCTCCTCGGCCAAACCCTTCCAGGCCCTGGCCCTTTACCTCACGGGGGCGGTGGAGCGGTTCCGCCTTACGGAGGAGGAGGTGGCCTTGGCCACCGCCAGCCACGATGGCACCCCCCGGCATGTGGAGGTGGCCTCGAGGTTCCTGGCCAAGCTGGGCCTGGGCCCGGAGGCCCTGGTGTGCGGGGTGCACCCTCCCTTTTCCAAGGAGGCCCGGAAGGCCCTGGAGGTGGCCGGGCAGCGCCCCACCCCCCTCCACCACAACTGCTCGGGGAAACATGCAGGCATGCTGGCCGCCAGCTTAGCCCTAGGGGCAAGCCCCGAGGGCTACGAGAACCCCGCCCACCCGGTCCAGGTCCTAAACCAAAGAACCCTGAGGGAGCTTTCCGGGGCCGAGCCCCGTTTGGCCACAGACGGCTGTAGCGTGCCCACCTTTGCCCTGCCCCTTTCCCGGGCCGCCCGGGCCTTTTTCCTTCTGGCCCAGCCGGAGGTGGCCACGGAAACTTACCGGGAGCCCTTGCGCCAAGTCCGGGCCGCCATGCGCCGCTACCCGGAGCTGGTGGCAGGACCGGGAAGCGTGGACACCCTCCTCATGGAGCGCCTGCCGGTGGTGGCCAAGCGGGGAGCCGATGGCTACTACGGTCTAGCCTTTCTGCAAAGCCCCCGTGGGCCCTTGGGCGTGGCCTTGAAGGTGGAGGATGGCTCGGCCCAAGCCCGGGAGGTGGCGGTGGTGGCCCTGGTGCGCCTCCTGGGCCTGGACCCAGGCCCCACCCCCTGGGACCAGCCGGAGCTAAGGAACTACCGCGGGCTACAGGTAGGCCACCTCCAGGCCCAGCTGGACCTCACCTGGCTCTAGATCTATCCCGCCCTCAGGCCCAGGAGCAGCCCGCCCACGAAGCTGGCCCCAAAGGGGAGGTTATAGGTAAGGGTTTTTAGGAGCCTATCCCAGAGGCTTTGCAGGCCGGGTTGCTGCAGAAGGGGCTCCACATCCCTTTGGATACGGGTCCAGTCCACCTGGATGTAACCCGCCTGGGCCAGGAGCTGGAGGGCGATGAAAAGGAGGCCCAAGGCGATGGCCAGGAACCGGCCCACCTTCTTCAGGGCATAGCCCACCGCATACCCGGCCAAACCGCCAAAGGTCATCTGGCCCAGGTAGGGGCTTAGGTCGGGTAGCTCCACGCCTTCACCCTAGCGGAATAGGGGTCGGGAAGGCAACTACTTGAGGCCCAAAAGCTCGGCCTCCTCCTTCATGGCCTTAAGAACGAAGGCCATGTGCTCGTCCAGGGTGAATCCGAGGTCTTCCGCACCCGTGACGATTTCTTCCCGGTTCACCCCCTTGGCGAAGGCCTTGTCCTTGAACTTCTTCTTGAGGCTTGGAAGCTCGAGGCCCAGGATGGAACGGTCTGGCCGCACATAAACCGCGGCGGTGATGAGGCCGGTGAGCTCGTCCACGGCGAAGAGGGCCTTGGCCATGAGGGTCCTCCGGGGTACGCCCGTATAGGAGGCGTGGCCCAGGATGGCCTCCAAGACCTCCTCGGGGTAACCCAGGCGCCTCAGCTCCTCCACCCCCCGGTAGGGGTGCTCCTCAGGGTATTTCTCGTAGTCCATGTCGTGGAGGACTCCGGCCATGGCCCAAACCTCCTCGTCCTCCCCAAAGCGGCGGGCGTAGGCCCGCATGGCTACCTCCACCGCCCGCATGTGCCGCCTTAGGGACTCGCTTTCCGTCCAGGCCTCCATGAGGGCTAGGGCTTCCGCAAAGCTCGGCATGCCCTAAAGTATAGCCATGCGCCTAGGCTACGGGGAGGATAGCCACCGCCTTGTGGAGGGCAAGCCCCTCTACCTCTGCGGCCTCTTGATCCCAAGCCCCCACGGGGCCCTAGCCCATTCCGATGGGGATGCTCCCTTACACGCCCTCACCGACGCCCTGCTTTCCGCTTATGGCCTCGGGGATATCGGCCTCCTTTTCCCCGACACCGACCCCGCGTGGCGAGGCGCCAGCAGCGAGGTCTTTCTAAAGGAGGCCCTCCGCCTTGTTGAGGAAAGGGGGGGAAAGCTGATCCAGGTAAGCCTGGCCATCATCCTGGACCAGCCCAAGCTTTCCCCCTACCGGCAGGGCCTCCAGGAAAACCTTTCCCGGCTCCTGGGCCTGCCCCTGGACCGGATCGGCCTCACCTTTAAGACCTCGGAGGGCCTGGCCGTAGCCCACGTGCAGGCTCGAGCCATGGCGCTTTTAGATGGTTGAGCTCCTGATCCCGGCCACGGTAACCGCGGTGGGGGGCGGGTCCCTCCGCGATGTCCTGGTGGGCACCCTCCCCCCAAGGGCCCTGCTCAACGAGCCCCTCTTGTGGAGCGTGATCCCCACGGGGCTTCTCGTCTTCCGCTTCCACCCCAGGGTACAGGCCCGGGAACGGCTCATCTACCACCTGGATACCCTGGGCTTGGCCCCTTGGGGGTGGCCCTGGCGGGCACCCTCTCAGGGGTGGGAGGAGGCGGGCTACGGGACGAGCTTTCCGGAAGAGGTGCCGGGCATCCTCTACCGGGCAGGGGACCTCTAGGCCTTCGCAGCCTTGGTGGAAGCGCTTGTGGTCTACGCCCTCCACGGCACCCATCCGGAAGGAGCCCTTTTCGCCGGGGCCCTGGCCACCGTGTTTTTGCGCCTCTTTGGGAGGCGGCTTGGTCTTAGGGCTGCCACTCCCAAGTAAAAAGGGGCCGGGCGTGCCCGGCCCCTTGAACCCCCTAAGGCTACTTCAGCTTGGCCAGCTCCTGCCGGGCCCTCTCCTGATCGTAGCGGTCGGCGGCGGTTTTGGCGGGAAGGGAGAGGGCGGTTTCCAGCTGTTTTCTCGCCCCCTCCTTCTTGCCCCAGGCCGCAAGGACCCTGGCGTACTCCACCCGGTGGATGATCCCATCGGGCTCCAGCTCTATGGCCTTTTGCATCAGGGGCTCCACCCTCGAGCCCTCCGCCCCCTGGGTGGCGGCCACCAGCCAGCCCTTTTGCACCAGCTCAAAGTGCCACAAGGCCAAGGCCACCATGGCCCCGGCGTGGTCGGGTTTGAGCTTCAGGGTTTTTTCCAGATCGCCTTTGATCCTAGGGGCTAGGCCCTCCGCCAGGGCCTCGAGGATCCCCTTGAACTGGGAAAGCCGCCCCAAGGCCCGGGCCCGCTCAAAGTAACCCTCGGGAAAATCGGGAGCCTTAGCGATGGCTTGGGAGGCGGCCTTCTCCGCCTTCTCAAACCAGGCCCGCTTCTCCTCAGGCTTGGCCTGGTAAAGGGCGTAGAAGCTGGCTCCTTTGGCGGCTAAGGCCAGGGCCTCGGGGGTACCCAGCTTCAAGCCCAGCTCATAGGCCTCCTGAAACCGCCCCGCATCCAGCAAGGCCGCCACCTGCGGGGCCTGGGCCAGGCCCAAGGCAAGGGCCGCCACCAAAAGAAAGGGTATCCAGTGTTTCACGGGTCTCACCCGCTGGGATTATACCGGGTCTAAAGCCTGCCCGGCGTAAACTGGAAGGCATGAGGCTTATCCTGGGATTGTTGCTCCTGGGCCTCCCCGCATGGGCCCAGGGAGCCGAGGATTATTTCACCCGTTGCCAGCGGCTTTTCCAACAAGGAGCCCTGGAAAGCGCCCAGGCCACCTGCGAACTGGCCCTTAAAAGCGACCCCGAACACCGGCCTAGCCTTCTTCTCCTTACCCGCATCCATCTGGAAAGGGGGGACCTTGGGCAGGCGGAAAGCTACCTGGGGCAACTGGGCGACGAACCGGAGGCCCAGCTCCTTCGCGCCCGGATCCTCCTGCAAAAGGGCCAGGCCGCGGAGGTCCTCAAGCTTTCCCTGCCTCCAGGACCCGAGGCCAACCTGCTAAAGGCCCAGGCCCTCAAGGCCCTTCGCCGGTACGAGGAGGCCTTGGGGCTTGCCCAGAATCTACCCCCCACCCCCGAAGCCCGGCTATTCCTGGCCCAGCTCTACCTAGCCCTGGGGCATCCCCAGGAGGGTCTAAAGGTCCTGGGCCCTACCCTGGGGGAAAGGCTGGAAAGGGGACGCCTCCTCTTTCTTTCGGGCAAACCCCAGGAGGCCATCCCCCTTTTGGAGGGGCTTCTCCCTGAGCTTTCCGCCCAGCCCCGGATGCAAAGCGAGGCCCTTTCCCTCCTGGTCCTGGCTTACCTGGGGCAGGGCCAGCTTTCCCAAGGGCAGGCCGCCTTAAGGCAGCTGGCCACCCTGGAAAACCTCCCCGCTCGCTTCCTGGCCAGGGCCTGGCCGTGGCTTCTCGTCTTCTTGCTCTTTTTGCTCCTCGTCCTCCTGGGAGAAAGCCGCATTGAACCCCTGCGCACCCTCGAGGTGGTGGAGGACCCCTTGCCGGGGCCGGGAAGCCTTTACCTCACCCTCCTGGGTAGCCTCCTCCTCTCCCTTTTGTTGGCCGCCTTGCTGGGAAAGGCGCTGTTCGCCAACGCCCTAGCCCTTTTCACCCCCTACCAGAAGGACTTCCTCCTCCCCAACCTTTACCTCATCTATGGCCTTCTCCTCTTCGCGAGCCTTTTGCTGGTAAAGGGGTTCCGCCAGCGCCTCCCTAACCTGCTCGGTTCCTGGTCCACCTGGATTGAAGGGTTCTGGGTGGGGCCGGCCTTGGTCCTTCTCCTCTTCCTCTATGGCTGGATCCGGGAAGCCCTGGAGCTGGGCACCCTGCCCCTAAACCTCCTGGCCTTCCTGGGCCTGGCCCTCATGGAGCCCTTTTTCCGAGGCCTCGTTCCCCTGGTCCTCAGGGAGCGGTACAAGGACCTCCACCCCTACCTGGCAGCCCTTCTCTTCGCCCTGGCCGTGCCCGGGCCCACCTTCCTCCTTATCCTCCTGGGGGCTGGGCTCCTTTGGGCTAAGGAGCGGGCGGAGGGCACCTTGGGGCTAGCCCTGGGCTGGGTGGTGGCGGGGGTGATCCTGGCCCTCTTCCCCGCCCCTTGGCTTCGGGCCTTTTAAGGCCACCCCGGCTCGGTCGGGTGGGGAATCCCTCAAGGTATGCGTCCCATCTTCTTCCTCTCCGACTTTGGCCTCGAGGACCCCTACGTGGGGGTGGTGAAGGCGGTTCTCTGGGAAAAGGCCCCCGGGGTGCCCGTCCTGGACCTGGCCCACGCCCTTCCTCCTCAGGACCTGCGCCGGGCGGCCTATGCCCTCTTTGAGGCTGTGCCCTATCTGCCCGAGGGCGGGGTGATCCTGGCGGTGGTGGACCCCGGGGTGGGCACAAGGAGGCGGGCCATCGCCGCTTTGGGAAGGCGCCTTTACGTGGGGCCTGACAACGGCCTTTTCACCCTGGCCTGGCTCCTGGACCCACCCATCCGAGCCCATGAGATCGCCCGCACCTCCCCCCCTAGCCCCAAGGGCATCCTCCCCCTGCCAGGCTGGGCCCCGGGGGGCCACACCTTCCACGGCCGCGACCTCTTCGCCCCTGCCGCGGCCCACCTGGCCCTGGGGCTGGCTCCGGAGGGGCTCGGACCGGAGGTGCCCGTACGGGACCTGGTGCGCCTCCCCCTCTCCCTTACCCCAGGACCCCAAGGGGAGGTCCTCACCTTTGACCGCTTTGGCAACGCCATCACCACCCTTCTCAGGGCCCCCCTAGGGGGGTTTGTGGAGGTGGCGGGGAAGAGGATCCCCATCCGCAAGACCTTTGCCGACGTGGAAAAAGGCGAGGCCGTGGCCTACCTGGGAAGCGCCGGGCTTTTGGAGATCGGCATCAACGGAGGAAGCGCCCAGGAGGCCCTGGGGCTAAGGGAGGGGACGCCCGTGGTCATAGCTCCTCCACCCAGCGCCCCACCTCCTCCAGAAGGTCCAAGGCGGTGAAGTCCAGGCTCACCGGGGTGATGGAGATGTACCCCCGCCGCACCGCATGGAGATCCGTGCCCTCCTCCTCCTCCCCCACCGGGGTGCCGGCGATCCAGTAATAGGGCTTCCCCTCGGGGTCCAGACGTTCCACCACCGTGTCCTCCCAGTGGTGGGTGGAAAGCCGGGTGACCATGAGGCCCTTGGGCACCCCCGCGGGAAAGTTCACGTTGAGAAGAACTCCCTTAGGAAGCCCCTTATGTAGCACCAGGCGGGCGATCTTTACCGCCCATTCCGCCGCCAAGGAAAAGTTCAACTCCTCCCCCGAGGTATCCAGGCTGAAGGCGATGGAGGGAATGCCCAAGGACGTACCCTCCAAGGCGGCGGCCACCGTGCCCGAATGGGTGAGGTCCAAGCCCAGGTTCACCCCGATGTTGATACCGGAGACCAAAAGGTCAGGCCGGCCCAGAAGGTGCACCCCCAATACCACGCAGTCGGCGGGGGTGCCGTCCACCCGGTAGGCGGGGATCTCCCCGAAACCGGCGCTGGCGGTGTGTTTGAAGCGCAAAGGGCGCCTTACGGTGATGCCATGGCCCACCGCGGACTGCTCCACATCGGGGGCCACCACATACACCTGGCCCAACTCCCGCATGGCCAGGCCCAAGGCCTTGATTCCGGGAGAGAAGATGCCATCGTCGTTGGAAACTAGGATGCGCATACGCCAAGCGTGACGACTCCCCGCTCTGAAGAGCGGGGCTTCGCGGTTCTAGGTTAGAGCACCTATCCCCGCAGGCTCCGTCCGAGCCCTGGCCAAGATGTTTACTGCCGCTGCCACGTCCCGATGGGGAAGAGTGCCACAAGAGGGACAAGTGGACTCCCTAGCCCACAGGGGCCTCTTCTCCCGGTGACCGCAGACAGGGCAGTCTTGGCTCGTGTACTTAGGGTCTACCTTGATAACCCGCCTACCAGCCTCCGCCGCTTTGTAGGCGAGGATTTGGAGAAATTGTCTCCAACCAGCGTCTTGTACACCTTTAGAGACACGAGAACGCATTAGGCCAGAAACGTTTAGGTCCTCATGAACTATGGTGCCATAACGGTTTACAAGCCTCCTGGCAAGTTTGTGGTGGAAGTCCCTCCTCTGATTAGCGATCTTACGGTGCAGTTTGGCCAAGCGTTTTTTGGTTTTCTTATACCTACCACCTCCTT
The DNA here is from genome assembly GCF_022760835.1 of Thermus altitudinis. Classification (GTDB taxonomy): domain Bacteria; phylum Deinococcota; class Deinococci; order Deinococcales; family Thermaceae; genus Thermus; species Thermus altitudinis. Next base: position 190 of record NZ_JAKTNQ010000046.1, on the reverse strand, counting down.
TCTCCTTCCGGGAAAGCTCCCTTTGTACTTTGGCCAGCTTTTCTTGGGTCTTCTGGTAGTACCTGGGAGCTTCTACCATCTCCCCACCGGAGGTGACAAGAAAGTGAGGGTTGGTGCCCAGGTCTATGCCAATGGCTTCATGGCTTTCAGGCAAGGGTTTAGGGTCCACCTCACAGACAAAGATGATGTA
>NZ_JAKTNQ010000045.1 GCF_022760835.1 Thermus altitudinis | reverse complement strand
AGGTTTAAACTTGTCCCCGAGAAGCCCCGCTCTTTAGAGCGGGGAGTCGTCACGGGCGCTTGGCTCCCTCCTGCACTCCGGCCAGGCGCATGAATTCCTTGGGGTCCACCGCCCGGTTCAGGCCCATCTCGTAGGTGATGAGCTTCCGCTTATACAAATCGGCCAGGCAGGCGTCCATGGTGACCATGCCGTACTGGCCTCCGGTTTGGATGACGCTGCGGAGCTGGTGGCTTTTCCCCTCCCGGATCAAGGCCCTTACCGCCGGGGTGGCGATCATGAGCTCATAGGCCAAGACCCTTCCGCCCCCGAAGGCTTTGGGAAGAAGTTGCTGGGTAAGCACCGCCACCAGGTTGTTGGAAAGCTGCACCCGCACCTGCTCCTGCTGGTTTTCAGGGAAGACGTCGATGATGCGGTCGATGGTCTCGGGGGCGGAGTTGGTGTGCAGGGTGCCCATGACCAAATGCCCGGTTTCCGCGGCGGTGATGGCGGCGGCGATGGTTTCATAGTCCCGCATCTCCCCCACCAGGATCACGTCTGGGGCCTGGCGGAGGACGCTCCTTAGGGCCTTATGGAACCCGTGGGTATCGGAGCCGATCTCCCGCTGGTTGACGATGGCCTTCTTGTGTTTGTGGAAAAACTCTATGGGGTCCTCAATGGTCACGATGTGCACCGGCTTGCGCTCGTTGATGTAGTCGATCATGGAGGCCAAGGTGGTGCTCTTCCCGCTTCCCGTGGGCCCCGTGACCAGGACCAGGCCCCTGGGGGCCATGGCGATCTCGGCGATGTTTTTGGGCAGGCCCAGCTCCTCAAAGCTCTTGATGGTGGCGGGCACCACCCTTAAGACCCCGCCCACGCTCCCCCGTTGCAAGAAGACGTTGACCCGGTAGCGGCCCTTTCCCGGGAGGCTGAAGGAGAAGTCCAGCTCCTTTTCCTCCTCAAAGATCCGCTGTTGCTTCTCGTCCATGAGGGCGTACATCAGCCGGCGGGTGTCCTGGGGGGAGAGGGGCTCGTACTCCGTGGGGTGGAACTCCCCGTCCACCTTGATCATGGGGGGAAGGCCCACGGTGATCACCAAGTCGCTGGCCCCCCGCTCTGCGGCCAGGGTCAAAAGGTCTACGATGTCAGGCGTTTTAGCCATGGTGCCCTCCTTCACTCAATGGTACGCGCCAGGACCTCCTCGAGGGTGGTGATCCCCTGGAGGGCCTTGTAGATGCCATCCTCCCGTAGGGTTTTCATCCCCTTCCTCCTGGCGATCTCCTTGATCTCCGTGGCCGACTTTCCGGCCACGATGGCGTGGCGGATCTCGTCGTCCACCACCAATAGCTCGTGGATGGCGTACCTTCCTTTATAACCGGTGCCTCCACAGCGCTCACACCCCATACCCCTAAAGAGCCTAGCTCCCTGGATTTCCCTTTCGGAAAGGCCCAGGCGGCGCAGGACCTCCGGGTCAGGCTTTACCTCCACCTTGCATCCGTCGCAGATCTTTCGCACCAAGCGTTGGGAGAGGACCCCGATGAGGGCGGCAGAGATGTTGAAAAGCTCCACGCCCATTTCGTCCAGGCGGGTGATGGCCTGGGCGGCGTCGTTGGTGTGTAGGGTGGCGATGACCAGGTGCCCGGTGAGGGCGGCCTCGGTGGCGATCTTGGCGGTTTCCGAGTCCCGGATCTCCCCCACCATGATGATGTCCGGGTCCTGCCTCAAGAAGGCCCTAAGGGCCCGGGCGAAGGTGAGGCCCGCCTGGGGGTTCACCTGGGTCTGGTTGATGCCGGGGATCTCGTACTCCACCGGGTCCTCAATGGTCTGGGTGTTCTTATCGGGGGTGGCGATGCGCTTCAGGATGGAGAAGGTGGTGAAGCTCTTGCCGCTTCCGGTGGGCCCTGTGATGAGGAAGATGCCGTAGGGCTTGGAGATCACCTCCTGGAAGCGCTCAAAGACCCCGGGCGCGAAGCCCAGCCCCTCGATCTCCGGGATGTCGGCGGCCTTTTTCAAAAGGCGCATCACCGCTTTCTCCCCGTAGACCGTGGGCAGGGTGGAGAGGCGGAGGTCCACGTCGATGGCCCCTTCCCGGTAGCGCACCCGCCCGTCCTGGGGCAGGCGCCTTTCGGCGATGTTAAGACCCCCCATGATCTTGACCACGCTGATGATGGAGTTTAGGGCCCCTTTGGGCAGGGTGGTGTACTGGCGCAAGGTGCCGTCGATGCGCAGGCGCACTAGCACGTCCGACTGCCTGGGCTCTATGTGGATATCGGAGGCATCCTGGAGGTAGGCTTCCCGGATCACCTGCTTGACGAACTTTTGCGCGGCGCTTTCGTCCAGCTCGGGGGTAATGGTCTCCTCTTCCTGGTAGCCCTTGGAGAGCTCCTTGGCGATCTCGCCCAGCTCCTCCTTGCCGTAAAAGCGCTCTATCAGCTTGGCGATGGCGGCCTCCGTGGCCACGGCGGGCACCACCTCGTAGGCCAGGCCCTTGCGCTTTAAGGCCAGGCGGACGTCGTCCAGGGCCAGGATGTTCCGGGGATCCTTCATGAGGAGGACCAGGGACTTGCCCTCCAGGTGATGGGGGAAGACCCCATAGCGGCGGGCCAGGTCCTCGGGGAGGAGGAGGGCGGCCCCGGGGTCCGGGGGGTTTTCCTCGGGGTTAATGTAGGCATAGCCCAGCTGGGCCGCCACCGCCTGGGCCAGGGCCTCGGGTTTTAGCTTGCCCGAGGCCACCAGGGTGTCCTCCAGGCGGCCTCCACCCTGGCGCTGCTTTTTCAGGGCCTCCTCTACATCCTCGGGCCGGGCCAGGCCCAGTTCCACCAGGATCTCCCCCAGGGGCTTGGCCTTGGGCAGGCGCCTTTGCACCTCCAGGGCCTCCCTTAGTTCCTCCCGGCTCAAGCGGCCCTCCTGGACCAGGACCTCCCCCAGGCGGCTCTTCTCCGGATAGGCCCGGTGGAAAAGGGCTTCCCACTCTTTGGGTGGGGTAAGGAAGAAACGGGCAGGGTGTCCTAATAGCTCCGCCACCGCCTCCTTGTGCCGGGGGTCGGCCAGGACCACCTCCACCTCCCCGTTTTTGAACCCCACGGGTACGGCGCTATAGCGCAGGGCGTCGGAACGAAGGAGCAGATTGGCGGCGGTGGGGTCGGGGGAGAGGTCTTGGGTGGAGGGGAGGAACCCCATTCCCTTTTGCTCCGCCAAAACCCGGTAGAGGGCTTCCTCGGGTAGGCCTTTTTGCACCAGGATGCGGCCTAGGAGATCCCCGGTCTTTTCCTGCTCCACCAGGGCTTCCTCCAGGGTGTTCCGGTCCAAAAGGCCCTTTTGCACCAAAAGCTCGCCCACCTTCAGCTCCTCCCGGCTGGGGCCACTGGGGGGAGGGGGTAGGGGTAGGCCGAGCTCCGGGTAGTTCTTAGCCAAGGCATAGAGGAAGGCGCTCTTAGTGGCCTGGTAGGGCTCCACCACCATCCCCGTGAGGTCCTCCACCTCCTCGAGGGCCAGGGTGTCCAGGGGGTTCACGAAGGCCACCCGCACCACCCCGGCCTCCTCGTCCAGGGCAAAGGGGATAGCCTGGAGCTCCTTGGCCTTCTCCGCCGGCAAAAGGGCCTTCACCCTGGGGGGGATATCTAAGGTATGAAGCTCCACCAAGGGGATGCCGAAGTGGTCCTCAATGGCCTGGGCGATGCGCCTTTCGGAGAGAAGACCCGAGTCCACGATGACCTCCGCCAACGAGCCCCCCACCTCCCGGTGCTTCTCCAGGGCCATTTGCAGCTCCTCGTCGGTGAGGAGGCCGGCATCCAACAGGATGGCCCCTAGCCGTTTGTCCCCAATGGTCAACACGCTCATCCCAGTCCTCCCCGCGGCTTTCTAAACGGAGCTTCCAACATTCGTATGAAACGGGTGTAAAAGAATTCCTTTTCCCGCAAGGGGGGCACCAAAACCGTGTAGGCCCCCACCAGGTTGCCCCCAAGGACATCGGTGAAAACCTGGTCCCCCACCACCGCTACCTCCCGGGCGGGAAATCCCAGGACCTCCAGGGCCCTTTTAAACCCCAACCAAGGCTTTAAGGCGGGGGCATGGCCGGGAAGGCCCAGCTGTTCTTGGATGCGGCGGAAGCGTTCGGGCAAGGCGTTGGAGAGAAGATAAACGGGAACCTCAGCCTTTAAGGCCTCCAACCAGGCCCGGTGCTCCGGCAAAGGTGTCTCCTCCCCGTAGGGCAGGAGGGTGTTGTCCAGGTCCAGGATTACCCCCTTAAGGCCCCGTTCCTTTAGCCACTGGGGGGTGAGGTGGAGGAGGGAGGGCAGGACCGCCCGGGGGAAGAGCATGCTTCCATTGTGCCACGGCGGGGTTAGCGAGCCCTTAACGGGGGAGCATGATGAGCCCCCACATCCGCCCGGTCTTCCCCCGGTCGCGGCGGTGGGAGAAGAGGGTGGGTTCACAGTGGGTACAAAGGCCCACCCGGTAGATCCTTTCCGGAAGGAGCCCCGCCCTTTCCGCCTGGAGGAGGAGGGCCCTTTCCAGGTCCAGAAGGTACTTCCCGGGGGCGGTGGGGTCCGGGGTAAAGGTGTCTAGACCCGCTTGGGCGAACCGTTCCGCCACCTCCTCCCCCACCTGGTAACACCGGCCCCCAATGCCAGGGCCGATGGCCAGGTGGGTCTCCTTTGGATCCAGCCCCAGCCTCTCTAGGAGCTCTAAGGCTCGCGGCAGGATACCCCCCACCACCCCCCGCCAGCCGGCATGCAGGGCCGCCACCGCGCCTTTGGGGTGGTAAAGCAAAAGAGGGTAGCAGTCCGCTACCCCCACCCGGAGGAGGAGTCCAGGGGTCTGGGTGAGGAGGCCATCTCCTTCCCAAACCCCGGGGCCTTCCACCCGATGGATCTCCGTGCCGTGCACCTGCCTAAGCCCGGCCACCGGGGGGTGGCCAAAGAGGGACAGGACCCGCCTCTGGTTCTCCGCCACCCTTTCGGGGGCGTCCCCGGTGGCTGCGGAGAGGTTCAGGCTTTGGAAGGGGCCTTCCGAAATCCCCCCCAGACGGGTGGTGAAGCCATGGGGTACGGGCAAGGGGGTGGTGAGGAGAGGGACCATGGCCCCATTCTGCTAGAGGCCAGGCTCGGGGGAAACCGTACCCCTTAGTTTCACGGGCTCAGGTGTATACTGGTCCCATGAAGACGGACCGGAACCAGCTCCGCTTTAACCAGGTGCTGCTTACCCTTCTTCTGCCCTTGGCGGCGCTTTTGGACCTTCCCCTTCTGGTCTATCTCCTTTTCCTCCTGATGTATAGCCAGCATACGCCTTGGGACTTGATGGTGGCCCTCAAGCGGGCCCTGCGCATCCCCCCCAAGCTGGTAGAGGAGGACCCCAGGCCCCACCGCTTCGCCCGTACCCTGGGGGCGGTGTTTTTGGGACTGGCCTCCTTGTTCCTCCTTCTCGGCCTAAAGGGGGTCGGTTATGGCCTGGCCCTTTTGGTGGCCTTCCTGGCCTTCATCAACCTGGCCTTCGGTTTCTGCTTGGGGTGCTTCCTCTACCTGCACCTGCGCTACGCCCGGGCCCTTTTCACCGGGAAATAGCCTCCAGAAGCCGCACCATCTCAATGGCGGTGAAGACCGCCTCGGCTCCCTTGTTCCCCGCCTTGCCCCCGGCCCTTTCCTGGGCCTCCTCTGGGGTGTTGGTGGTGAGGACGCCGAAGACGATGGGTTTTTCCGTCTGCAGCATGGCCTGCATCAGGCCGGAAGCGGCTTGGCCAGCCACGTACTCAAAGTGGGGGGTTTCCCCCCGCACCACGGCCCCTAGGGCCACCACCGCATCCACGTCGGGGCGCAATGCCAGGCGCTTGGCCACCAGGGGGAGCTCAAAGGAACCCGGTACCCAGGCCACCAGGACCTCGCCGGGGTCCCCCCCCAGGCGGGCGTAGGCCTCGAGGGCCCCTTCCAAGAGCATCTTGGTCACCCGCTCATTGAACCGGCCCACGGCGATGGCCAGGCGCACCCCCTTGGCGGTGAGGATGGGGGAAAGGGTCTTGGGCTTCATGGTCCCAATATACTTGGGGGGTGGAGCGGTACTTGCTGGTGGCCTTGGGCGGGGCCTTGGGCTCCGCCCTACGCTATGGGCTTGGGGCCTGGGTGCAAGCCCTAACAGGGCCCGGTTTCCCCTATAGCACCCTGGTGATCAACGCCTTGGGTAGCTTTCTTATCGGCGTGGTGATCCGCCTATCCCTGGAGGGGGCCCTTTCCGGGGAAGGGCGCCTCTTCCTGGCGGTGGGGGTGTTAGGGGGGTTCACCACCTTCTCCACCTTCAGCTACGAGACCCTGGCCCTGCTCCAGGATGGGGAGGTGGGGAGGGCCTTTCTATACGTTTTTTTCAGCATCTTCCTGGGCCTTTTCCTGGTGTTTTTGGGCTACCGCCTGGGCGGGGCCCTGGTAGCCTAAGGGTATGAAGCTAGAGGGGGAGGCCAAGCTCCTGCGCATCTTCGTGGGGGAGTCGGACCGGCATGGGGGGAAACCCCTCTACGAGGCCATCGTCCTCGAGGCCAAGCGCCAGGGCCTGGCCGGGGCCACGGTGTTTAAGGGCTTCATGGGTTTTGGCGGCCACTCCCGCATCCACACCGCCAAGGTGCTGCAGCTTTCCGAGGACCTGCCCGTCATGATTGAGATCGTGGATACGGAGGAGAAGATCCGGGCCTTTTTGCCCGTTCTGGATGGGATGGTGCGGGAGGGGCTGGTCACCCTGGAGAAGGTGGAGGTGATCCGCTACCAAAGCCGGTGAGCCAGGTTGCTTTTAGCCCCCGGAGCGGGTCTTAACCTGGGGGTATGGACCGTATCCCCCCCGGCCAGGTGGTGACGGAGCGCTTCCCCATCCTCACCTATGGGGAAGAACCTCGGATTTCCCCTGGGGAGTGGCGCTTTTCCCTTCTCGGCCTGGTGGAAGAGCCCCTTACCCTCACCTACCAGGAGCTTCTGGGGCTACCCCAGGTGGAGCTCACCCGGGATTTCCACTGCGTGACCCGCTGGAGCCGCCTGGACGTGGCTTGGAAGGGGGTGCGGGTGAAGGATCTTTTGCTGAAGGCCAAGCCTAAGCCCCAGGCAGTAGCCGCCTTGGTCCGCTGTTATGGGGGCTACACCACCAACCTCTTCCTGGAGGACCTCCTGCGGGAGGACGTTCTCCTGGCCCATACCCTTTTCGGCAAGCCCCTGCCCTTGGAACGCGGTGGGCCGGTGCGGCTTTTGGTGCCCCACCTTTACGCTTGGAAAAGCGCCAAGTGGGTGCGGAGCATAGAGCTTTTGGACCATCTGGAGTTAGGCTTTTGGGAGAAGCTGGGTTACCACTTCCGGGGCGACCCCTGGCGGGAGGAGCGCTTCCAGGAAGGCCCTATCCCTGCGGCAAGCCTGAGGTTTCAAAGCCGGAAAGGAGGGGGGGAGGGGTGACGTCTTTGGAGCAGTTCCGTCTCCACGTGGAGGAGGCTTTGCGCCGCTACTGGGAGTGCGTGAAGGCGGAAGAAGAGGAGTACGCCGAGGACTACGAGCGGGTCACCTTTATGGAGTATGAGGCCCCTGCTCCCGACCCTTGCGCCGAGGCCTTTTCCCGGTTGGTGGCGGCGGTGAGGGCGTATGAGGAAGCCTCGGGACGGCGGGAGGACCTGGACCTGGGTACCCTGAGACGGCGGGTTTATGAGGCCCTGGACAAGGGGTAGGCTAGGGGCTTTCCCCCTTGGAAGTAGTGGGCTTCCCGATACCCCAGGTCCAGCAGAAGCGCCACCGCTTCCGGGAAGGCGTGCCCCACCTGCTCTGGCCGGTGGGCATCGGAGCCCAGGACCACCCCTATCCCCAGCTCCTGGGCCCGCTTGAGAAGGATGGGGGCGGGGTAGATCTCCTTGGCGGGGTTCCGGAGCCCGGCGGTGTTCACGTCCAGGAAAAGCCCCTCCTCCGCTATGGCCTGAAGGGCCGGTTCGGCAAGGTCCAAGAGGGCCTCCTCGGGTAGGTGGTGGCCGAACTTCTTGGGCAGGTCTAGGTGGCCGATGGCGTGGAAGAGCCCGCTTCTGGCGGCCTTCTCCACCTCCTGGAAGTAGGCTTGGAAAATCTCCCTCAGTTCCCGCCAGGTGTACTCCTCCTGGTGGTCGGGGTGGTCCAAGGGCCAGGCCCCCAGGTAGTGGACGCTCCCGATCACGTAGTCAAAGGGGTAGCTTTTGAGAAGGGTGGCCACAAAGCCCTGGGTCCCCTCGTGGAAGTCGGCCTCGAGGCCAATGCCTAGGTAGAGGTCCGGGTGTTCCTCCCGGATCCTTTCCAGGGCCAGGAGGTAAAAGGGGAGGGCCTCGAGGCGCATGCGGCTATGGGGGTCGTACCAGGAGGGCATGGGGCTGTGGTCGGTGAAGACCACGCCCTTTAGCCCGGCCTTGCGGGCGTGGAAGAGATACTCCCCAGGGGCTCCATGGGCGTGGCCGCAAAGGGGGGTATGGAGGTGGCTATCCACCATGTTGGGATTCTATCCGCAAGAGGAGGCCTCCCCAGGTGTAGGCGACCACCCTTTCCCCCAAGGCCCCAAAGAGATCCAAGGAGAGGAAAGGGTCTTCCTGGACCTCGAGGAGAGGGTCCTGGCCGGGGGTGCCCAGGGCCTGAACCAGGACGGGAGCCGAGGGAGGAAAGAGGAGGGGATAGCGCTCCCAGATGGCCTCCACCCTAAAGGCCTCCGCCCAAAGCCGTTTTAGGGCGAAGAGGGCTTCCTGGGGGGTATGGGCCAGCCGGTAGCTGCCTTCACCGGGCCGGCGGAGGAGGAAGGGACCCTTCCCCTGGAGGGCTTGGAGAAAGGCCTCGGCCCGTTCCGGCAACAGGTAGCTTTCCCGCACCGCCCTTTCCGCTTCTTCGGCTGCCAGGAGGAGGCGTTCCTCGTCTATGCGCACGCCGAAGACGCCTTGGAAAAGCCTTTGGATGCGCTCGGAAAGGTTGTTGAGCCGGGCAAACTCCTCCCATAGCCCCACCACCCAGCTTTCCACCACGGGAAAGCCCAGGGACTGGGCCCGTTGGAGAAGCCGGATTTCCCCTTGGCCTTGCGCTTGGGCTAGAGGAAGGAGTCCTGGGTCCACGCCTGGGGCTCAGCGGAAGCGCACGCCCTCGGCCCGGGTCACCTGCCCCTGGTAGAGGAAGGTGATCTGGCGCAAGGCGGCCTGGAGGTCAAAGGGGGTAAGGGCACTGGTGGCCTCCTCGGGCAGGACCACCCGGTACCAGCGCAAGGCGGCGGAGCCCGCGGTGTGCAGCACGCAGATGTTGGCCACGGTGCCCGTCACCACCACGTTTTTAATCCCCCAAAGGTGGAGGTAATGGTCCAAGGGGGTGCCGTAGAAGGCGTCGTAGCGCACTTTCTGGATAATCAGGTCCCCCGGTTCAGGGCGTAGCTCCTCCAGGATCTCCGCCCCCCAGGTGCCGGCCACCGCGTGCCGGGGCCAGATCTGGAACTCGGGATCGTCCTCCCGGTGCCAGTCCTGGGTGTAGACCACCCGCGCCCCCGCCCGCCGCGCCCTTTCCAGGAGGAGCTGGATGGCGGGGACGCTTTTGGGGGCATCGGGCACGAAGAGGGCCCCCTGGGGGTGGGCGAAGTCGTTTTGCATGTCCACCACGATTAAGGCAGTCTCCTTGGCCGGGAGCTCCAAACCTTCCACCTTGGGGATTTCCGGAACTTCTACCATACCCTTATTTTGCCACCTTGACCTGGGGGGGAGGAGGGGCTACACTCTTGCGCATGAAAATACGGGACCTCCTGAAGATGCGAGAGGGGCCGCTTTTTTCCTTTGAGTTTTTCCCCCCCAAAAACCCGGAAGGGGAGGAGGCCCTCTTCCGCACCATGGAGGAGCTTAAGGTTTTCCGGCCGGCCTTCGTGTCCATCACCTACGGGGCCATGGGCAGCACGAGGGATCGGAGTGTGCTCTGGGCTAAGCGCATACGGGACTTGGGGCTAAACCCCCTTGCCCACCTCACCGTGGCCGGGCAGAGCCGGAAGGAGGTGGAGGGGGTTCTGGACCGGTTCGTGGCCGCAGGGGTGGAGAACATCCTGGCCCTCCGCGGGGACCCTCCCCAAGGGGAAAAGGTCTTTACGCCGCATCCCGAGGGGTTCCGCTACGCTTCCGAGCTGGTGGCCTTCATCCGGAGCCGCTATGGGGAAGGGGTTTCCGTGGGTGGGGCCGCCTACCCCGAGGGGCACCCGGAAAGCCCGAGCCTCGAGGCCGACCTCCTCCACTTCAAGGCCAAGGTGGAGGCGGGCTTGGACTTCGCCATCACCCAGCTTTTCTTCAACAACGCCCACTACTTTGGCTTCCTGGAAAGGTCCAGGCGGGTGGGCATTCAAATCCCCATCCTCCCAGGCATCATGCCCATCACCAGCTACCCTCAGCTTCGTCGCTTTACCGAGGTCTGTGGGGCCAGCATCCCTGGTCCTCTCCTTTCCCAACTGGAGAGGCACCAGGAGGACCCCAAGGCCATTCTGGAGATCGGGGTGGAGCACGCCGCCCGCCAGGTGGCGGAGCTCTTAGAGGCGGGGGTGGAGGGGGTGCACTTCTACACCCTCAACAAAAGCCCTGCCACCCGCATGGTCCTGGAGAGGCTGGGCTTTAGACCGGCTTGAGGGCCCAGGGGGTGGCCTCATACCTCTATGGCCTCCCCAAAGCGGGCCAGCCGGGCTTCCTGCCCCCTTGGGGCCAAAAGGGAGGCCAACTTTTCCAGGGCTTCCTCCTCCCCGTGCACCAGGGCTATCCGGGGCTGCCCCTCCAGCCAGTCCAGAAGCTCATCCTGCCCGGCATGCCCTGAGAAGCCGCCCAGGGTATGCACGCTGGCCCTTAGGGGCACGTCCTGGCCCAGGAGGCGGATGCGCTGGGGCCTGGCGATGATTTCCGCACCCAGGCCCCCTCGAGGCTGGTAACCCACGAAGACCAGGGCGTTTTTGGGATCGGAAAGGCCGTGTTTGAGATGGTGGAGGATGCGTCCTCCCGTAAGCATGCCGCTTCCCGCGATGATCACCATGGGGCCAGGTTGGCGGCTTAGGGCCTTGGATTCCTCGGCGCTTTCCACCACCTCTAGCCTCTTGGGGCGGAAGGGGTTCTTGCCGGATAGGAAGTAAGCCTGCACCTTCTCGCTGAAGTACCGCACCAAAGAGGGGTAAAGGTCCAGGACCCGCTCGGCCATAGGGGAGTCCAGGTAGATGGGGGCCTCGGGCAACAGGTGGCCGTTTTCGTAGAGGAGGAAGAGGATTTCCTGGGCACGCTCCACGGCAAAGGAGGGAATGAAGACCTTGCCGCCCTGGCCCAGGGTTTGTTGCAAAATCTCCAAAAACTCCTCCACCGTGGCGGCGAAGGACCGGTGGGGCCGGTCGCCGTAGGTGCCCTCGCTTAGGACCAGATCCGCCTTAGGGGGTAGGGAGGGGTCGGGGAGGACGGTTTTCTGCCGGTTACCCAAATCCCCGCTATAGACCAGGGTTTTCCCCTCCCCCTGGGCCACCACGAAGGCGCTTCCCGGCAGGTGCCCCGCCTGGCCGAAGGAGAGGGTCAGGTCCCCCAGGCGAAGCCACGCCCCGTACTCCATGGGGTGGGCGTGCCGGAAGACCTGCTCCACGTCCCCTTCGTCAAAGAAGGGTTCCTCCATGACCTTGAGGGCGTCCTCGAGGATGATCCTTAGCAGCAAAAAGGTGGCCTGGGTGGCGTAGACGGGCCCTTGGTATCCTTCCCGGAAGAGCTTGGGCAACCTGCCCACGTGGTCCAGGTGGGCGTGGGTGAGGACCACAGCCTCCACCGCCTTGGGCTCAAAGCCAAAGGGAGCGTGGTTTTTCCCCTCCTCCCGCCCTTGGAACATGCCGCAGTCCAGAAGGACCTTCCTGCCCTCGGCCCAAAGGAGGTGGCAGCTTCCCGTGACCTCCCTAGCGGCGCCAAAAGGTACGATGCGCATGCCCTTATCTTGACACTTGCCCCCAGGTGTGTTAGCCTATTCCCTCGGACAGGGTCCTATCCCCCGTCCTGCCACCCTAGCTCAACCGGTAGAGCACCCGACTTGTAATCGGGGGGTTGGGGGTTCAACTCCCCTGGGTGGCTCCAAGCGGGCGTGGGCAGGTGCCCGAGTGGCCAAAGGGGACGGTCTGTAAAACCGTTGGCGTATGCCTTCGCTGGTTCGAATCCAGCCCTGCCCACCAAAGGTGTGCCCAAGCACACCCCCATGCGGGAGTAGCTCAGTTGGTAGAGCATCGGCTTCCCAAGCCGAGGGTCGCGGGTTCGAGTCCCGTCTCCCGCTCCACGAGCTCGCGTAGCTCAGCAGGTAGAGCACACCCTTGGTAAGGGTGAGGTCGCCGGTTCGAGCCCGGCCGCGAGCTCCATCCCTTTGCCTGCCCTGGGCCCCAAGTCCCCAGGGCGGCTTTTGCGTGCAAGAAGGAAGGAGGAACCATGGCCAAGGGCGAGTTTATCCGTACGAAGCCTCACGTGAACGTGGGGACGAT
>NZ_JAKTNQ010000044.1 GCF_022760835.1 Thermus altitudinis | reverse complement strand
TAAGGCTCGGACGGAGCCTTCGGGGACGGGTTTACACCCGGAGCCGAGAAGCCTTGCTCTTTAGAGCAGGGTGTCGTCACGCCAAACGAAAGGGGTTAAAGTCCGTGTCCCGGTCGTAGACGTCAAGCCCCTCCACCCGCTTGAGGAAGCCCACCACCCCGTAGGTGATAGGGAGCATGAAGGCCTCCACGCCCACCTTGAAGACGTAGTTGGAAAGGAAGACGGTGAGGAGCACCTCCGGGGGGAAGACCCCGTAGAAGGCCACCAGGAGGAAGATGCCCGTGTCCAGCCCCTGGCCCACCAGGGTGGAGGCGATGGCCCTCAGCCAGAAGAAGCGCCCCTCGGTCTTCACCTTCAGCTTGGCCAGCACATAGGCGTTGGCGAACTCCCCCACGAAGTAGGCCAGCAGGCTACCCAAGACGATCCTGGGGGTAAGGCCCAGAAGGAGGCCAAAGGCCTCGGCAAAGCGCTGGCTTTCCCCGTCCTTGGGTGCGGGGAGGGCGGCCACCCCTTGGAAGGTGAGGGTGGCCAGGAGAAGGGCGAAAAATCCCAGCCAGATCACCCGGCGGCTACGCCGGTAGCCGTAGACCTCGGTGAGCACATCCCCGAAGATGTAGGCCAAGGGGAAAAGCAGGGTACCGCCGTCAAAGGTGAAAGGCCCTAGGATCACCAGCTTGGTGGAGGCCACGTTGGAAACCAAGAGGACGGCGGTGAAGAGCACGGCGATCAGGTCCAGGTACTTCATTCCTCCTCCGGATGAAGGGAGGTGATGAAGGGCAGGTTGCGGTCAAACTGGGCCCGGTCCAGGCCGTAGCCGTAGACGTAGGCGTCCTCAATCTCAAAGCCCAGGTAGTGGATGGGCACCTCCACCTGGCGGCGGCTGGGCTTGGAGAGGAGGGCCGCCACCCGCACCGAGGCGGGCTTGCGGGCCTCGAGGTAGTCCAGCAGGTAGGAAAGGGTAAGCCCTGTGTCCACGATGTCCTCCACCACGATCACGTCCCGGCCATGGATGGGAAGGCGCAGGTCCTTTAGGAGTTCCACCTCGCCGCTGGTGCGGTAGGCGTTGCCGTAGGAGCTGATGGAGATGAAGTCCAGGGTGAGGGGAAGGGGGATGGCCCGCACCAGGTCGGCCATGAAGATGAAGGCCCCATTCAGGACGCAGATGAGGTGCGGGGTTTTCCCCTGGTAGTCCTGGGCGATCTGGGCTCCCAGCTCCTTTACCCGGTTTGCTAGGGTTTCGGCAGGGATCTGCACGGGTCCGTTTCCCGCGGTGAACATGGCCCTCATTCTACCGAAGTTTGTTGAAGAAGGGCCTCTACCTCCTCCGGCGATAGCCGCCGCCACTTGCCCGGGGGAAGCTGGCCCAAGCGGATGGGCCCCACCTGGAGCCTTAGGAGGCGCTTTACCGGGTAGCCCACCTCCTTTAGCATCCTGCGCACCTCCCGCTTCCGGCCCTCCGCCAGGGTGAGGAGGGCCCCCCCGGGGGCGGGGCGGCAGGCCAGGGCCCGAGCGGGGCCATCCTCCAGCTCCACCCCCTCTAGAAGCCTCTGGCAGACGGACCTGGGCAGGGTACCCCTTTCCGTCCAGACCCGGTAGACCTTCCTCACCCCATAGCGGGGATGGGTGAGGCGGAGGGTCAGGCTCCCGTCGTTGGTGAAGAGGAGGAGCCCCTCGGAATCCCGGTCCAGGCGGCCTATGGGGTGGAGACCGGGGATAGGGGGCAGGAGGTGGAAGACCGTCCTTTGGGCGTGGGGGTCATGGCGGGTGGTGGTGTAGCCCCGGGGTTTGTGCAGGGCCAGGACCACCCTCTCGGCCAAGGGTTCCACCCGCTTGCCGTCCACCTCCACCACGTCCCCTGGGTTCACCTTCTGTCCCAAGGTGGCCACGGCCCCATTCACCCGCACCCGGCCCTGGCGGATCAGCTCCTCCGCCTTCCTGCGGCTCGCCACGCCCGCACGGGCCAGAAAGGTCTGTAGACGCAGAGGCTTCTCCATGGCTAGAACAGGGGTTTTCGCTTTTCCCTAAGCGCCCTTAAGCCCTCTTCCAGCTCCTCCCCTTGGAACCCCAGAAACTCCAGGGCCAAGGAGACCTCAAAATGGGGCAGGAAGGTGCGGAACCAGTTGTTTAGGGCGTGCTTGGTGAAGTTCAGGGCCTCCTTGGGGCCTTCGGCCAGGCGGGTGGCCACCTCGAGGGCCTTCTCGTACACCTGGTCGTCCTCCACCGCCAGGGCCACCAGGCCCAGCCTTTCCGCCTCCTCCCCGGTGAGGGGTTCGTTGAGGAGAAGGTGGTACTTGGCCTTGGCCATGCCCAAAAGAAGGGGCCAAAGGAGGACCGCATGGTCCCCGGCGGCCACCCCAAGCCGCAGGTGGCCGTCCAGAAGCCTGGCCCCCTTGCCCGCCACCACCACGTCGCTGGCTAGGGCCAAGGCCAGCCCCGCCCCCACCGCCACCCCTTCCACGGCCGCCACCACGGGCCTGGGGAAGTCCAAGGGTCCTAGGACCAGCTCCCGGGCCTCCCAAAAGACCCGCAAGAGGGCCCGGTGGGAGGCGCGCATCTCCTCAATCAGGGCGAAGGAGCCCCCGGCGGAGAAGACCCCACCCTCGCCCCTTAGGAGGACGCTCCTCACCTCTTCCAGCTCCCGGAGGTCCCGCCAGATCCGGGCCAGGTCCCGGTGGGCCCTTGGGCCCAAGGCGTTCAACTTCTCGCCCTTTAGGGTGATCTCCAGCACCCCGGGCCGGGGCCAGGCCAAGGCGAGGCTGGGGTAAAGGTCTTGCAGGTCCATGCCTCCATTCTTTTCCCCACCGGGTGGTGATACAATCCCCTAGGCATGGCCCTCTATGCGGTGGACAAGCCCCTCCACCTCACCTCCCATGACGTGGTGGAGGAGGCGAGGCGCCTTCTCTCCACCCGCCGGGTGGGGCATACCGGCACCCTGGATCCCTTGGCCACGGGCCTTCTCCTCCTGGTTTCCGACGAGAGCACCAAGCTGGTCCCCTTCCTCTCGGGGGAGGAGAAGGAGTACATCGCCTGGGTTTCCTTTGGGGCCACCACCCCCACCTTGGATGCCGAAGGTCCCATAAGCGAGGAGGCCCCGGTGCGCTTTGACCGCAAGGACCTGGAGAGCGTGCTCCCTTCGTTTTTGAAGCTGAAAGAGCAGGTGCCTCCCCTCTACTCCGCCATCAAGGTGGGGGGGAAAAGGGCCTACGAGGTGGCCCGGGAGGGAAAGCCCTTGGAGCTGGGCCCCAGGCCGGTAAAGTACCTGGAGGTGGAACTCCTGGCCTGGGACCCCGGGCCCATCCCCCATCCCATCGCCCCCTCGGCCAAGGGCTGGCGGCTTGCGGAAAAGGGCGGGCGCAAGGTGGAGCTTCCCAAGCCCTTGGGGTCCTACCCCACCGCGGTGATCCGCCTGGTGGTGGGCCCCGGCACCTACGTGCGGGCCTTTGCCCGGGACCTGGGGGAGAGGCTAAAGACCAAGGCCTTTCTCTCCGGGCTGGTGCGCACCCGCATCGGCAAGGTGGGGTTGGAGCGGGCGGTGAAGCTTTCCGAACTCTCCCCGGAAAAGGCCATCCCCGAAACCGATGTTTTGCCCTTTCCCGCGGTGGAGCTTTCCCACACCGAGGCCCGGCGCGTTCTGGAAGGGGTTCCCTTGCCCATCCCGGCTTTGGGCTATGTGGCCTTGGTGGATTCCCGTAGGAGGCTTCTGGCCATCGCTGAGGGCGACGGTTTCAAGCTCAAGATACGGCGTGTCTTTGTAAAGGAGGCCTAGTATGGTGATCGGCGTACCCAAGGAGATCAAGACCCTGGAAAACCGCGTGGCCATGACCCCGGGTGGCGTGGAGAGCCTGGTCAAAAGGGGGCATACCGTGCTGGTGGAGCGGGGGGCGGGCGTGGGTTCCGGCCTATCCGATGCCGAATACCAGCGGGCGGGGGCCGAGCTGGTGAGCCGGGAGGAGGCCTGGGGGGCGGAGATGGTGGTCAAGGTGAAGGAGCCCCTTCCCGAGGAGTACCCCTTTTTGCGCCCCGGGCTTATCCTCTTCACCTACTTGCACCTGGCCGCCGACCGCACCCTTACCGAGGCCATGCTGCAAAGCGGGGTCACGGGGATCGCCTATGAAACCGTGCAGCTTCCCGATGGTTCCTTGCCCCTCCTGGTACCCATGAGCGAGGTGGCGGGGCGCATGGCCCCCCAGGTGGGGGCCCAGTTCTTGGAGAAGCCCCATGGGGGCCGGGGGGTGCTCCTGGGCGGGGTGCCGGGCGTGGCCCCGGCCAGCGTGGTGATCCTGGGGGGCGGCACCGTGGGCACCAACGCCGCCAAGATCGCCTTGGGCATGGGGGCCCAGGTGACCATCCTGGACGTGAACCATAGGCGCCTGCAGTACCTGGACGATATCTTTGGGGGCCGGGTAGTCACCCTCACCGCCACGGAGGCCAACATCAAGAAGAGCATCCAGCACGCAGACCTTCTCATTGGGGCGGTTTTGGTGCCGGGGGCAAAGGCCCCCAAGCTGGTCACCCGGGACATGCTCCCCCTCATGAAGGAGGGCTCGGTGATCGTGGACGTGGCCGTGGATCAAGGGGGGTGCGTGGAGACCATCCGCCCCACCACCCATGCGGAACCCACCTACATGGTGGAGGGGGTGGTGCACTATGGGGTGGCCAACATGCCGGGGGCGGTGCCCAGGACCAGCACCTTCGCCCTCACCAACCAGACCCTGCCCTACGTGCTCAAGCTGGCGGAAAAAGGCCTGGAAGCCCTCTTGGAGGATAGCGCCCTCCTTAAAGGATTGAACACCCACAAGGGGCTTCTCACCCACCCCGGGGTGGCCGAGGCCTTCGGCTTGCCCTATACTCCCCCCGAGGAGGCCCTAAGGAGGTAGGATGCCCGGACGGGTGACGGTAACCGAAGGGGCCTTGGCCTCCTTGTTGGCCCTGGCGGCCCACGAGGTGCCGGGGGTGGTGGGGATGGCCCCCGCGGGGCTTAAGGACCAGGTGGTGCGCATCCTAGGCCGGCAGGAGGCCAGCGAGGGCGTGGTGGTGCGCCAAGACCCGGCCAACCCGGGTAAGTACACCGCGGACTTCTACGTGGTGGTGGCGGTGGGGACCCGCATCCCCACGGTGGTGGAGTCCCTGGCGGAGCGGGTGGCCTTTGCCGCCAAAAAGCTCGCTGGGGTGGAGCTTTCCCAGGTGCGGGTGCACGTGGTGGGGGTGGGGCGTGGCTAGCCTGAGGCCGGAGGAGCTTGCCGAGGCCTTCCGCTACGCCACGGATTGGTTTTCCGTGTTCGTGGAGGAGCTCAACGCCCTCAACGTCTACCCGGTTCCCGATGGGGACACGGGGACCAACATGCACCTCACCCTGCAGTCGGCCCGGCGGGAGCTGGACCTGGCGGACACCTCCAAGATGCCCGAGGTGGCCCGGGCCATAGCCTACGGGAGCCTTCTTGGGGCCCGGGGAAACAGCGGGGTGATCCTTTCCCAAATCCTGAAGGGGTTCAGCGAGGCCATCCGCCAAAAGGAGGTGCTGGATGCCCCCACCCTGGCCGAGGCCCTGCGCCTGGGGGCGGAAACCGGCTATAAGGCGGTGATGAAACCGGTGGAGGGGACCATCCTCACCGTGGCCCGGGCTGCGGGGGAAGGGGCTAGAGGGGAGGTCCTCGAGGAAGTCCTGGAACATGCCCTTAAGGCCGCCCGGGAGGCGTTGGAAAAGACCCCGGAGCTCCTTCCCGTTTTGCAGCAGGCGGGGGTGGTGGACGCTGGGGGTGCGGGGTACGTGCGCTTTCTGGAGGGCCTACGGGGGTACCTCCTGAGGTTACCCCTGCCCGAGCCCCCCAAGGTGGAGCGCTACGCCCAGACCGCCTTCGCCACCGAGGAGTTCGGCTACTGCACCGAGTTCCTCATGGAGGGGGTGGAGGTGCCCATTGAGAGGATCCGGGAGGCGGTGGCCCCCTTTGGGGACTCCCTCTTGGTGGTGGGGGCCGAGGGGTACGTGAAGGGGCACATCCACACCGATGACCCCGATGGCCTCCTGGCCACCGTGGCCCGCTTCGGCCGCATGGTGCGCACCAAGGTGGAGGACATGACCGAGCAGCACACGGAGATCCTGGCCATGGCGGGGGCGGGGGAGGAGGCCCCGCCCCCCACGGGCCTGGTGGCCGTGGCCCTGGGGCATGGGCCCACCCGGGCCTTCCGCAGCCTGGGGGCCCGGGTGGTGGCGGGGGGGCAGACGCAAAACCCTAGCGTGGAGGACCTGCTTGCCGCCATCAGAAGCGTGGCGAGCCCTAAGGTGATCCTCCTCCCCAACAACCCCAACGTCTTCCTGGCGGCGGAGAAGGCGGCGGAACTGGCCAAGGAGTTGGGCAAGGAGGTGTACGTGATCAAGACCCGCACCCTGGGCCAGGGGCTGGCGGCCGCGGTGCGCTACCTCCCCGAGGTGGAAGCCGAGGAGCTCCTTCCGGAGATGGAGGAGGCCATGAGGGGGGCGGTGACCCTCGAGGTCACCTGGGCCAGCCGGGACGCGGAGGTGGACGGGGTTAAGGTCTTGAAGGACAAACCCATCGGCCTTTTGGACGGGAGGCTGGTCCTGATGGGGGAGACCCCGGAGGAGGTGTTGGAGGGCCTTATCCGCCTGGCCCAGGAGGGTAAGGAGATCCTTACCCTTTTCCTAGGCCCCAACGCCGAGAGGCAAAGGGCGGAGGAACTGGCGGGCAAGTTCCCGGGCCTGGTGGTGGAGATCCTCCCCGGAGGACCCGACCTCTACGCCTATCTGGGGGTCTTGGAGTAGGCTAAAGAAAACTTAAGCCTCCCTTCCTCCCTTCCCGGCTATCCTGGGAGTAAAGGGGGGTTTTATGTGGCGAGACAAAGGGAGACTAGCCAAAGGGTGGCTTGCGGTGCTTGCCGGGGGGTTGCTAGTGGCCTGCAACCTCCAGGGCACCCCACCGGTGAGCGGGGACCTACCTGTGGGGGGGTACGTTGTGGCCCAGCTTCCCCCTGCCCAGGAAAGCGGCGGGGAGCTCCGTCCCGGGGTGAGGGTGTACCGCATGGTCCTTTCCCAAGATGGGGCGGTGCGGGTGAGTGCGGTTTCCAGCGATCTGGGACTAAGGGCCCGGCTTCGCCTGGTGCTTTTGGACGATAAGGGGGTAGTGCAGGCGGTGAGCGTGGCCCGGAACTGGTTTGCTGCTAGGCAGGAACTTGCGCCCCTCTCCCTGCGTCCCCAGATCACCACCGATCCCGGGTACCGCCTCAGCTTCAAGGGGCGGTCGGGCCAGGCCTTTTATCTGCGGGTGGAGAACTACGCCCTAAGCCCGGACCGGGTTACCCTGTACGCCAATGCCTTTACCCCCAACCCTGCGGGAGACGGGGAAGCCTTCACCACCGGCGTAAAGCAGGGGGCCATAGAGTTCGTGGGGGAGTTTGACCACTACAATGTCTCTTCCGCCACGGGGTACCTAAGGCTCACCTATTCCGGCCCCTTGGACCTGGTGGCCCTTCTGTACACGGGCCCCTCAGACTCCTCCCCTTTGGTCCTGGACCCGGTGATGGCCTGTGCCCCCATCTCCCCCGCCACCCTTTTGGTGGTGCGGGATCGGGGCCTTTCCCGGGCGGGGTTTGACGAGGAGAATAGCGGCCGCTACCGCCTGGAGATCTCCTCCACCCCTTGCCCCTAGGGTTTGGGTGGGAGCGGATTGAGAGCAAGCTAAAGGGTCCTAAGGATTTTTTAATCCGGCATTTTCCGATAACGTCCCTTGGCGGGCCAGCCGCTTAGTGATCGGAACAATTCCATGGCCCTTGGGGGCTGGCTTGGATGAGCCAGCCCCCTCATCCTTCTCAGAAAGCTAAAGGGTTTACCCGCATACTCAAGGGCGCTATGCGGGGTTTCCTGATTTTGCTCCTCTTCGCCCTGGCCGTTGCCGGGGCTTGGGCCCAGTCTGGGGTACGAAAAAGCATGCTCCTCGAGGCCACCGCCTACACCTCCAGCGTGCGGGAGACCGACTCCACCCCCTTCATCACCGCCACCGGCATGCGTACCCGCCTGGGGGTTCTGGCGGTGAGCCCCGACCTCCTTAAGGTGTTGCCCTACGGCACCAAGGTGCGGCTTCGCGACCTGGGTTCGGTCCATGGCCGCGGCCGGGGGCAGTTTGATTACCTCTTTCGGGACCGGGTCTTCGTGGTGGCCGATGTGATGCACCCCAGGATGCGGGAAAAGGTGGACGTTTGGCTTCCCGACCGGGCCACCGCCTTGCGCTTTGGCCGGAGGCTGGTGGAGCTTCAGGTGGTGGAGTACCCCAGGCGCTAAAGTCCGTATCCTAAGGGCGTGCGCTTTGCCCTCTTCCTGGCCCTGGCCCACCTCAGGCGAAGACCCTTGCAGACCGGACTCGCCCTTTTGGGGGTAGGGGTGGGGGTGGCGGTCCTCCTCACCGCCCTTTCCCTCACCAACGGTTTTGTCAGCGGCCTGGTGCGGGCCACCTTGAAGGCCTATCCCCATCTGGTCCTTTTCAGCTTGAGCGAGGAGCTGCCTCCTTTTCCCGGGCGGGACCATCCCGGGGTGGAGGCCTACGCCCCCTTTGCCGCCACCAAGGCCCTTTTAACCCGCCCGGCGGAGGGCGCCAGGGGCCCGGGGGTGGACTTCGCCACCCTGGTGGGCCTGGGCGCAGGCGGGGAGGCCCTTTACCCGGAGCTGGGCCTAAGGCTGGAGCCCGGGGGCATCTACCTGGGCTCGGCCCTGCAGCAGTCCTTGGGGGCCTTTGTGGGGGATAGGCTTTACGCCATGTCCGCCACCCAGGAACGGGTGGAGCTTAAGGTCCTGGGGGCTTTCCGTACCGGTAACTACCTCCTGGATTCCGCCTATGCCTTTGTGGACCTAAAGACGGTGGAAAGGCTTTCCGGGATCAGGGCGCAAGGGTACCAGGTGCGCCTCAAGGACCCCTGGCGGGCCAAGGAGCTGGGTGGGGAACTGGCGGGTACCCGGTTCTTCCCCCAGGCCTGGCAGGACACCCAGCGCACCCTCTTGGAGCAACTCTCCTTGCAGAAGAGGGTTTTGGGCATCCTGATCTTCTTGATCGTGGCGGTGGCCGCCTTAGGGGTGGCCAACCTCTTGGTGCTCAAGGTGGTGGAAAAGACCCCGGAGATCGCCCTCCTTCGGGCCATGGGCGCCTCGAGGCTCACCGTGGGCTTGGTCTTTGCCCTCGAGGGGATCTTTTTGGGCGTGGGCGGCGTGCTCCTAGGCAACCTCCTCGGCTATCTCCTTTCCCTTTATTTGGCCCTCCGCCCCGTGGACCTGCCTGGGGAGCTTTACTTCCTCACCCACCTGCCCGTGGAGATGCGCCTGTCCGACTTCCTCTGGGTGAGCGGCGCAAGCCTGGCCGCCACCTTTCTTTCCGCCCTTTTGCCCCTCTTCCGGGCCCTCAGGGTCCAGCCCGGGGTGGTCTTGCGGTAGTTGCGCAAAAAGGGAGTCCTGCCCTAGACTCTTTAGGGCGGGCCGGTGTAGCTCAGCGGTAGAGCAACCGCCTCGTAAGCGGTAGGCCGCCGGTTCAAATCCGGCCACCGGCTCCAGAACCCCCCAGCCCCTCGAGGGCTGGGTTTTTCTTCGCCCCCCGGCTTGCCAAAAGAGGCCTAGCCCTGTACACTAATCAAGTTGAGGGCCCTCAGGGCCAGCCCCTGGCCCTGAGGGTGGTGCCCTGTGTGGGCAAAAGCCGGGGGAAGGCAACTCCCCCGGGTGGATCTTGAGAACACGGGGGCAAGTCCAAGAAGAAGGGAGTGGTGGCACTGCCGACGATCAACCAGCTGGTCAGAAAGGGCCGCGAGAAGGTCCAGAAGAAGAGCAAGGTTCCGGCCTTGAAGGGGTCGCCCTTCCGCCGGGGAGTGTGCACCGTGGTGCGCACCGTAACCCCCAAGAAGCCCAACTCCGCCTTGCGGAAGGTGGCCAAGGTGCGCCTGACCTCCGGGTACGAGGTTACCGCCTACATTCCCGGGGAGGGGCACAACCTGCAGGAGCACTCCGTGGTCCTCATCCGGGGTGGCCGTGTTAAGGACCTGCCGGGCGTGCGCTACCACATCGTGCGTGGGGTCTACGACACCCAAGGGGTGAAGGACCGCAAGAAGAGCCGCTCCAAGTACGGGACCAAGAGGCCCAAGGAGACCAAGGGCGCGGCTCCGGCCAAGAAGAAGTAGGTGAACTATGGCACGGAGAAGAAGAGCAGAGGTACGCCAACTCCAGCCCGACCTGGTCTACGGGGATGTGGTGGTGTCGGCCTTCATCAACAAGATCATGCGGGAGGGCAAGAAGAACCTGGCCGCCCGCATCTTCTACGAGGCCTGCCGCATCATCCAGGAAAAGACCGGGCAGGAGCCGTTGAAGGTCTTTAGGCAGGCGGTGGAGAACGTGAAGCCCCGGATGGAGGTGCGTTCCCGCCGCGTGGGTGGGGCCAACTACCAGGTGCCCATGGAGGTCTCCCCCAGAAGGCAGCAGTCCTTGGCCCTACGCTGGCTGGTCCAGGCGGCCAATGCGCGTTCCGAGCGGGGGGCTGCCGTGCGCATCGCCCATGAGCTCATGGACGCAGCCGAGGGCAAGGGCGGAGCGATAAAGAAGAAAGAGGACGTGGAGCGCATGGCCGAGGCCAACCGCGCCTACGCCCACTACCGGTGGTAAGCCATGGCGGTTAAGGTAGAGTACGACCTAAAGAGGCTCCGCAACATCGGCATCGCCGCCCACATTGATGCCGGTAAGACCACCACCACCGAGCGCATCCTCTACTACACCGGCAAGATCCACAAGATCGGTGAGGTGCACGAGGGTGCGGCCACCATGGACTTCATGGAGCAGGAGCGGGAACGGGGCATCACCATCACCGCCGCCGTGACCACCTGCTTCTGGAAGGACCACCGCATCAACATCATCGACACCCCGGGCCACGTGGACTTCACCATTGAGGTGGAGCGCTCCATGCGGGTCTTGGACGGGGCCATCGTGGTCTTTGACTCCAGCCAGGGGGTGGAGCCCCAGTCGGAGACCGTCTGGCGCCAGGCGGAGAAGTACAAGGTGCCCCGCATTGCTTTCGCCAACAAGATGGATAAGACGGGGGCCGACCTTTGGCTGGTGATCCGCACCATGCAGGAGCGCCTGGGGGCCAGGCCGGTGGTGATGCAGCTGCCCATTGGCCGGGAGGACACCTTCTCGGGGATCATCGACGTCCTCCGGATGAAGGCCTACACCTACGGCAACGACCTGGGTACGGATATCCGCGAGGTGCCCATCCCCGAGGAGTACCTGGCCCAGGCCCGGGAGTACCACGAGAAGCTCATCGAGGTGGCCGCCGACTTTGATGAAAACGTGATGCTCAAGTACCTGGAGGGCGAGGAGCCCACCGAGGAGGAGCTGGTGGCGGCCATCCGCAAGGGCACCATTGACATCCAGATCACCCCCGTGTTCCTGGGTTCGGCCCTTAAAAACAAGGGCGTACAGCTTCTTCTGGATGCGGTGGTGGACTACCTGCCCTCCCCCTTGGACATCCCCCCCATCAAGGGCACCACGCCCGAGGGGAACGAGGTGGAGATCCACCCCGACCCCGAGGGTCCCCTGGCGGCCTTGGCCTTCAAGATCATGGCCGACCCTTACGTGGGCCGCCTCACCTTCATCCGGGTTTACTCCGGCACCATCACTTCGGGCTCCTACGTGTACAACACCACCAAGGGCCGTAAGGAGCGGGTGGCCCGGCTCCTAAGGATGCACGCCAACCACCGGGAGGAGGTGGAGGAGCTTCGGGCCGGGGACCTGGGGGCGGTGGTGGGCCTTAAGGAAACCATCACCGGGGACACCTTGGTGGGTGAGGATGCGCCTCGCATCGTCCTGGAGTCCATTGAGGTCCCCGAACCCGTCATTGACGTGGCCATTGAGCCCAAGACCAAGGCTGACCAGGACAAGCTTTCCCAGGCCCTAGCCCGCCTGGCGGAGGAGGACCCCACCTTCCGGGTTTCCACCCACCCCGAGACCGGGCAGACCATCATCAGCGGGATGGGGGAGCTCCACCTGGAGATCATCGTGGACCGCCTGAAGCGGGAGTTCAAGGTGGACGCCAACGTGGGCAAGCCCCAGGTGGCCTACCGCGAGACCATCACCCGCCCCGTGGACGTGGAGGGCAAGTTCATCCGCCAGACGGGTGGCCGTGGCCAGTATGGCCATGTGAAGATCAAGGCCGAGCCTTTGCCTCGAGGCTCGGGCTTTGAGTTCGTCAACGCCATCGTGGGTGGGGTGATCCCCAAGGAGTACATCCCTGCCGTCCAGAAGGGGATTGAGGAGGCCATGCAGTCGGGTCCCCTGATCGGCTTCCCCGTGGTGGACGTCAAGGTCACCCTCTACGATGGCTCTTACCACGAGGTGGACTCCAGCGAGATGGCCTTCAAGATCGCCGGCTCCATGGCCATCAAGGAGGCGGTGCAGAAGGGGGATCCGGTGATCCTCGAGCCCATCATGCGGGTGGAGGTCACCACTCCTGAGGAGTACATGGGCGACGTCATCGGTGACCTGAACTCCCGCCGGGGCCAGATCCTGGGCATGGAGCCCAGGGGGAACGCCCAGGTGATCCGGGCCTATGTGCCCTTGGCGGAGATGTTCGGCTACGCCACCGATCTGCGTTCCAAGACCCAGGGTAGGGGCTCCTTCGTCATGTTCTTTGACCACTACCAGGAAGTCCCCAAGCAGGTGCAGGAGAAGCTCATCAAGGGGCAGTAAGGATGCCTTTCGGGTAGGCCTTAGGGCCTACCCCGCATGGAGAAAGGAGAGCGAAGATGGCCAAGGGCGAGTTTATCCGTACGAAGCCTCACGTGAACGTGGGGACGAT